>JAIQZU010000081.1 GCA_021776915.1 Candidatus Scalindua sp.
TGCTCAATTAGGCCAGATGATGGAATCTGTTGTGTTTAACAAAAAAGGCGAATCAAATTCATTCAAAAAGGATTGGGCACTTACTGGTACAAACGGGAGAAAAAGAAACATAATAAAGTCCTTTTATCCGGTGCGGGGAGAACTCGAGGAGTTTAACGCTAAACTGCAAAAAAAGTATCTTCAGATTAAGGACGAAGAGGTGCGTTACGAAGAAACAAATACTGAAGATGCAGACATTATTCTGGTTGCCTACGGTACAAGTGCCAGGATATGTAAGGAATTTTTAAATAAAAACCAACCTTTAAATGTAAAAGTAGGCTTAATAAGGCCCATTACCTTATGGCCATTTCCTTCCGGCATTATACAAAAAGTTTCAGAAAGAGTACAATCTATACTTACGGTAGAAATGAGTGCAGGCCAGATGGTGGAAGACGTAAGATTAAGTGTTTCCGGCCGGTGTCCGGTGCATTTTTACGGAAGAACCGGTGGGGGTATACCGACGCCCAAAGAAATCCTTAAGAAAATTTCAGAAATAGTTTCTGTTAAAGAAAAAGTAACCTGCACAACATAATAAAAAACATCCATATATAAATTTAACCAATTATAAACTGGAAGTATTCTATACAATATGGAAGCAACATACAAGGCGCCAAAGACATTAATTGATACTCCAACTCATTATTGCCCCGGATGTGGGCATGGTATTGTCCACAGATTAATTGCAGAGATAATAGATGAAATGGATATCAGGGGGAAGACCATCGGGTTAGCCCCTGTAGGGTGTTCTGTCCTGGCATATAACTATCTTGATATAGATATGTGTGAAGCGGCTCATGGCCGTCCACCCTCGGTTGCGACAGGTATTAAGCGGGTTCATCCGGATAAAGTTGTTTTCTCTTACCAGGGAGATGGAGATCTGGCTGCAATTGGTACGGCAGAAATAATTCATACTGCCAATCGAGGTGAAAACATCACTGTAATATTTGTAAATAATGCAGTTTACGGTATGACAAACGGACAGATGGCTCCAACTACTTTGATCAATCAAAAGACATTAACAACACCTCACGGGCGTAGTGAAAAAAACGATGGATATCCTCTGCCTGTTTGCGAACTCCTATCCGTAATAGAAGGAAGCCGATTTATCGCCAGAACCTCTATAACTTCACCAAAAAATATAATTAAAACAAAACAACTATTAGAAAAGGGATTTAAGACCCAAATACAGGAGAAAGGATTTTCTTTGATAGAAATTCTTTCTCCATGTCCGGTGTATTGGCGTATGAGTTCTGTTGAATCTTTAAAATTCATAGATGAAAAAATGGTCAAAACCTTTCCTCTAGGTATTTTCAAGGATTGGGAAAGTCAGAATTAGAAAGGTTCGTTGGGATGTCAGAAAAAGTTATTTTAGCCGGTTTGGGTGGACAGGGGATGATGCTTCTTGGCAGATTGATAGCACAAGCCCTTATGATCGAGGGGAAAAATGTAACTTTCTTCCCCTCCTATGGTACAGAAGTACGGGGAGGCACCGCTTATTATCACTTAACTGTTTCAGAAGAAGAAATCTTCTCCCCTGTAATAGAAGAAGCAGATGCACTTATTATGATGAACCTGCCCTCTTATATGAAGTTTAAGGATTTTCTCAAACCGGATAGCATGCTCTTTTTAAACTCGTCCATGATTGATAAAATAGAGAACGAAATGAACGTAGACGTTTTTAGAATCCCTGCTACAAAGATCGCAAATGACATCGGAAACGTCGTAGCATCAAACATGGTTATGCTGGGAGCATACAATGAAGTGAAAAACCTCGTTTCTATTCCACTCTTTCTCTCATGCCTCAAAAACGTCTTAAAAGGAAGAAAAGAACCCTTTTACGAAGTTAATAAATTGGCTATAGAACGAGGAGCTGAATTCGTAAGAAATATTAAATGTTGACCTATCTTAACATTTAATACCTTTCACGTAGAAACCTTTTCAAAGGTTATTTCATTATCTTTAAGGATCGCCTTGATTTTGTCACCCGATTGAAACTGCCTGTTTACTATACTTAACGATAACTTATTTTCTATTTCACGTTCGATTGCTCTCTTGAGCGGACGGGCTCCATACTTCGGGTCAAAACCTTCGGCAACAAGTTTCTCCCTGACCTCAGTTCCTATTTCAAGAACTAACCCCTCTTCCTCCAATCGTTTTATCAGCCTCTTCAGAAGTATCTCTAATATACGTGAAATATGCTCTTTCGTTAGAGAATGAAAGACGATCATGTCATCCAGCCGATTTAGGAATTCAGGCTTAAAGTACTTCTTGACCTCTGATAAAACCATCTCCTTAGCTTCTTCATGGCTGATAATGCCGGGACTCGATTTGAATCCTATCTCATGTTTTTCTGCAAGCTTTTCACTTCCTATATTTGATGTCCCAATTATAATAGAATTTCTGAAGTTTATAACGTGACCCTGTGCATCGGTTAATCTTCCTTCGTCAAGCACCTGTAGGAGCATGTTAAAAACATCCGGATGTGCCTTCTCTATCTCATCAAGTAGTACCACAGCATAAGGCATACGTTTTATCTTTTCTGTAAGCTGTCCACCTTCCCCATAACCCACATAACCTGGAGGCGCCCCTATAAGCTTTGCAACTTCATGGCGTTCCATATATTCTGACATATCCAGTCTGACAATACGCGTTTCGTCATCAAAGAGAAACTCCGCAAGAGTCTTTGCCAGTTCCGTCTTCCCTACACCAGTCGGGCCAAGGAAGAGAAATGCCCCTATTGGTCTAGAGCATTCTCTCAGGCCGGCCCTGTTTCTCCTGATAGCGTCAGCCATTGCCTTTACGGCGGCCTCCTGCGCCACAATACGCTCGTGTATCTTTTCTTCCATATGTGCCAGTTTCTCTGCCTCAGCCTCAAGCATCCTTGATGCCGGTATACCAGTCCAATTCGATACGATACTGGCTATATCCTCAGGTGTTACTGAGTTGTCTTTTTCCTTTAATTCTTTTTGCCACTTTTCTTTTTCTCTGGCAAGGCGTTCTTCTATTATCTGTAATTCTGCATGATGTTTCGTTGTTTCCTCAAAATCCTGTCTTTCAAAAGCCTCCATCTTCAGCGCAGTATGTGCCCTCTTTTCATTTTCTAATCTTTTAATATCAGGAGGTGTATAATGCATTTCAAGATGTTTTTTTGATCCTGCTTCATCCAGAAGGTCTATCGCCTTATCAGGCTGAGCTCTGTCAGTGATGTAACGGTCAGAAAGACGTGCCGCAGCATCTAATGATTCAGGAGTATAATCTATATTATGGTGTTTTTCGTAATAGGGTTTGAGTCCCTCAAGGATACATTTTGTCTCATCGATCCCCGGTTCGCTTATTGATACCGTCTGAAATCGCCGTGCAAGTGCTCTATCCGGCTCTATATGTTTGCGATAATCATCATAAGTGGTAGCGCCAATCATTTGCAGCTGACCTCTTGCCAGCGCTGGCTTTAATATGTCAGGCGCTCCCATACCACCTGCGCCGCCACCGCCACCAACACCAACTACAGTATGTAATTCATCTATAAAGAGTATAATTCGACCTCCAGCATCTATTATCGAATCCCTGATGGATTTAAGTCTGCCCTCAAACTCTCCCCTCACACCTGCCCCCGCAATAAGGGCTGCCATATCAAGCGAAAGTATTTTTTTTGACAGTAATGATTGTGGAACATCTGCTGCAATAATTTGTTGTGCAAGGCCCTCCACAATCTCGGTCTTTCCTACTCCGGCCTCACCTATCAAAACAGGGTTATTCTTTTTACGTCGCGATAGTATTTGTATTACCCTTTCTATCTCTTTTTCTCTTCCTATAACAGGATCCAGTTCTCCCTTCCTGGCAAGCTCTAACAGATCTACTGTATATTCCTTTAAGACATCCAGCTTGCTTTCGTCATCCTGATTTACAACCTTACTCTCACCTCTTATTTCCTTAACGGCAGTTCTGACTCTTTCTAATTCAAGCCCGGCGCCAGTAAGAATCCCGGCAGTCTTTCCCGCCTGTGGATTGAATAGAACAATAAACAGTATTTCTGTACTGATGAACTTGTCGCCAATCCTGTTTGATTCCTGCAGTGCTATCTCAAAGACCTTCTCAACCTCACTCGATATTACAAGTTGCATACCTCCTGTTGATGGAAAGTTAGATGCCTGAGTGTCTATGGAGGCAAAGATTCCATCCAACAGACGTTCCTTAATCCCTTCCGTATCCATCTTAAGCTGGTCTATAATTGTCAAAACGGAAGATTCATCCTGTACTAATAGCCCAAGGAGTATAATTTCTGAAGAAAAGACATTACGCTTCATATTTACAAGTTCCATAGTCCCGATGTTAATCGCTTCTAATACCTTTTTTGTACAATATCTTATATATTTCTGCAGCATTTACTATCTCCACATCGTCAAGTCTTGTCGAATTGTATTTTATATCTTTTAAAATATTTTACACACAACTGTTGTTTAAATCAATATTACAATATATTGTGCTCTCTTTTTGGAGGGAGAATACTGCACCCTATTAACCAATCAGGTTAGTAATCATGGCGCATTATACTTAAACAAAATACTTGCATAATATACTCTCGAATTTATAATATATATCTGAGTAAACAGTCCTGCCAAAATTCCTAATATCATTTTTCAATGTATTCAGAAAAGGGTATTTTCAGAAGAATGGAAATTAAAAAGCTCGTATTCTTACTTACGTTTATTTTGATATTTCCAATAATAATTCCAAACCTGCACGCCAAAGAACAGCAAAAAAAAGCATCCGTACCACTTTCTCCAACAGGTCATGAAGCCAGGGGTAACCAATGGCTCTTCGTAATTGGAATCAATGCATACACTGAGTGGCCTCTCTTGAGTACAGCAGTAAATGACGCCAGAGCATTTAAAGACGTGCTCCTGAGACGATATTTTTTTGATGAACACCATCTGATAGAGCTTTATGACAAAAAAGCTACCAGGAAGAACATTCTTGGCAAACTGAGACTTCTGGCCAGAAAGGCTGGCCCTGATGATTCAATCGTAATCTTTTATGCAGGACATGGAAGCCTTGATTCTGTTACGAAGGAGAGTTGCTGGATTCCCGTTGAAGGCGGCATTGAAGATACGTCTGCATGGGTTACAAACCATGACATTAGAAGTTATTTAAAGATAGATGCTATTGCAGCCAAACATATCTTGCTCATATCAGACGCATGCTTCTCAGGTGATTTCTTCAAAGGTCTTAGCGGTGAACTGCCGGAGGCTACTGATAAGGTTATTAAATTGGCATTTCAAATGGCATCGCGGCAGGCAATGACATCCGGCGGCCTTGAACCGGTGCATGATAAGGGCCTTAGTAGTGAGAATAGTATCTTTGCCCATTTTCTGGTAAAGGCACTGGAAGAAAATAGTAAGCCATTCCTGATACCCTCTGATTTTTTTCCCGGTATAAAGGACGCAGTGGTGGAACATGCCGAGCAGCTTCCGATCTTTGGGCCTTTAAGAGGCATGGGGGAACTGGAGGGAGGAGAGATGGTCTTCTTCCTGAAGCAGTATGGCGATGTTGATGAAAAGGTTAAAGGCCGGCAGTTTGCATCTGAGCATCTCGAAAAACCTGAGAAACAGGAAAAGATGGCCGAAGAGAAGAAAATGACAGAGATAGAGAGTTTTAAGGATTACCCAAAGATAAACCTGCGTTCAATATACAGGAAAATGTCTGTGCGTCACGCACAAGCAATGCCTCATATCGCAATACATGAAAAAACTGACTGGGGGTTTTATGGCTTTGGTACAATCCCTCACGACTATAAGCTGAAGTCTATAAATGGCGGCAAGGTGGTTATCGATCATACCACGGAATTAATGTGGCACCAGTCTGGTTCTGGGAGTAATTTAAATTATAAAGAAGCAACGAAATTGTTGGATGAACTGAATAAAGAAGGTTACGCCGGATATCATGACTGGCGTTTGCCTACTTTAGAAGAGGCCGTATCATTGCTGGAGCCGGAAAAGCAGAATGACTTGTACATAAACGAGGTTTTTGATAAAGAACAAAGCTCTATATGGACTGGTGATCAGTACACTCCTGTGATCGCATGGCGTGTTGACTTTGATAGCGGCAGTGTGAGCTGGGGTAACTATGGCAACTTTGGCGGCAACTATATCCGTCCGGTACGCCGCGTTCAGGGAAATGAAAAGTCCAGATAATTTAGGTTTCGTATTAAGTTTAATTATTTGAATTATTTTTTATTTCTCCGCACAGTAAACGAATGCCGGTGGAATGTTCAGCCATACGGTGCGTGTTTTAGTTACTTTCTTGAATTTTGTGGACAGTTTCTTCTTAAATCTCATACCGGCTGGCAGAAGTAAACCCTGCAGATAGGCGAAGGTCAGAAACTTTCCTCCCGGCCTTAGAACATCAATAATCGTGTCGAGTAACTCATTTTGTAATTCCTCACTAAATGCAGCCCAGGGAAGACCGCATATTATACAATCACACTCATTGACGCCAAGTTCGTCAAGGTACTTTTTCGCATTTGATGCGGAATCATGGTAAACAACAGCTTCCGGACATCTTTTTCTGGTAGCCTTAACAAAATCAGGATTGATCTCTAACGCAAAAAACCTGGTTTCATCAGATATCTTTTGAAGGATTTTCTCTGTAAAAATACCCGTCCCCGTTCCAAATTCTATTACGGCAGATACGTTATGTAAATCGGCGCTGTCCGTAATTAAATCCGCAAGACCATTGGAACTGGGCGCAACTGCTCCCGTCTTCGTTGTATGAAAAATAAACTGTTTCAGGAATTGGACTAAATGCACACGATGCTTCCTTTAGATAAACAACCTGAGAAGGTTTTGCTTTTTAGTACAAAAATTAGGAGACCAACCTCTCTTTCGAGAGAATTCCAGAATTGGAATCCTCTCGAAAAGTCCTCGGCGTCTTTTGTCCGGGGAAGAGAGGTTGGTCATGTTTATGTAACGAATGATAGCTATATTATAAAGATGTTTTATTTTTTAACTTTAGGCATTTTAGGCACTTTTAACTTGAAACTCTTAGATATTATTATAACCCCAGGTTGTTTACATAGTTAATAAAAAAAGAAATTTTTATATTTGTATGTCACGCAAAAGTAGCTGGACCGGAAACGGCATCATGCCTCAGATAGAAAGCGTTGCGTATGAGTGTGCAATGGCTGGTCAGACAAATTTTCTGAAACTCTTGCCGAAGAAACAGTACTCATAGGAAAAGGACTAATACACTTTTTATTTTTTCGGACCTGGTGAGTAGTACAACGAACGTGAACTTGAACGAGCGGGGAACTAAATAACATTTTCCCTTGACTTCAATAATCATTAAAAGTGCGTCATTAAAAGTGTTGACTCACCAACGTTGTGAAGTATAGTTGATAGTGAAGGGAGACAATAGTGAAGAAAATCATTATTATACTCATACTACTATTAACAGGTTGCCATTCATTTAAGCCGGTATCACAAATGGATAATTACAGCCTGTACCAGGAATATTTAGATATGCAGTATGAGCTGTCAGAAAAGGAGCAGGAATATGAAAATCTTATTTCTTCATATCTTTCTCTCGACCCTTCTTATAAACCACCAATTAAAGGATACAAGGTAACAGGCGAAAGATCTGACATCAGGAGTTCTGGTTTTACCAAATACGAATTAGCACCGGTATATAATCATTCAAATGCACCGGCTTTGGACAATATTGGAGCTGGGGCTGAAAGAAAAAAGGCAGAAAAGGATATTCAAAGACTAAAGGACAGGATAAGTGAAATGGAATTTGAACTGTCAAGGCGCGGGCTTATGCCATAAGGTATAATGTTATTTAAGACAAATGAGTTCAATTTTGCCAACCCAGGCAATTTAGTTGTATAAGAATATAATGGAAGGGGTTTCGAGTCTAACCCTGCTCAGTAATTATCACTTTATAACTGTCCTATGTTCTTCTCTGCAGCCTGTGGCTTCCTGCCCCCGTCCGACGAATTCATCCTGGCGGGAGACGATTCATGTGACAGGTGTGGCTTTGTGTGGAATCTGTCGTTCGCCGTCGTAAGATATATTTACACTTTGACACGTACAGTGAGCAATATTATACTGAGTCTAACAATTTCTAGCATTTACCATGAAAGGTTAGATTATATTGGATACTGTCAAAACTTTATCAAATGGACAGATTCACTTGAATTACAGTATGGTAAAGTATAGAAATTATTCAAAACCAAGTCGAAGCATAAATACAAACGGCTTGTTTTAGTTTACAAACATTTTCAACAAGACCAGGGAGATAAGATCATGAAAAAGTTTGAGTATACTGCTGTTGTATGGAAAGAAGAGGAAGGTTACGTGTCTAAATGTTCTGAGTTAGGAGTTGCAAGTTGCGGAGTAACAGTGGAAGGAGCCGTCAGTAATTTAAAGGAGGCAGTGGAACTCTACCTTGAAAATGCTAAAGAACTTGGAATTATAGAGGATATATAAGGAGGTATTACGGCTAAATTGAAATTTACAACCAATATAGAGGTTGCCATTTAATACCCAAACTCCCAATTCTTTCCTCTAAAGAAATAATTAAGATTTTACGGAAAGCTGGTTTTGAGTATGCACCAAAAAGAGGAAAGGGAAGCCACACTGCATTATTCAAAAAAGTGAAAAACAAGACACAACTTGTAATCGTTCCTTATAAAAAGCAGATACCAAAAGGAACGTTACTTTCGATTTTAGAACAAGCTGGTATATCGAAAGACGAATTATTGCAATTCCTAAAATAATGTATTTATCCATCTGTATCTATATTCTCACCTGTCACATTTCTCCGTTTCCCCCATTCTTACCTCTATCCTCTGCGTCCAAATTTCTTTTTTTTAACTTCAGTAATTCTCCGTGTCTTTCCGTAGTTAAATATTTCTTTTGCCTTTTGCCTTTAACCACAGTTTCCCTTTGCGCTCTCAGCGACTTTGCGGTGAATTTGTTTTTTTCGTGATTTTTCGTGTCTTTCGTGGTTAAATCTATCACTTTTACCACATTTTAAATATCTTCAAAAAGATAGTTTTGCTTGTTTATACGAGTAAGGTTTTCATAGAATAAGTTTCTTTTATAGGGGTATAAATGCCGCCACGTAAGAAAAAAGGTGAAAAAAAGAACATTCTGATTGTTAAAGAAGAATCATCTGAGTATAGAACTAAGTTACAAATTGATTGTAATAGAACATGTGACTGTGGGCCTACACATATAAATTGCTTAACAGCTAAGGAATGGTTGAAATCTCAACTCGGTGTTTGGAAATTTACTTATGAGAAGAGAGATGTTAGAGATAAGAAAGTTCACCCTGCGACTTTCCCAATTTCTCTGTCAAAGAAAGTGATGGAGCTTTTTACCCACAAAGGTGAGTTAGTTGTAGACCCTTTTGTTGGAAGTGGAACTACTTTAGTTACTGCAAACGATCTTGATCGCAATGCTATTGGTTTTGATCTTTGTAGGCCATATATTGAACTATGTAAATCAAGGCTTCAACAAGGAAGTCTTTTTAATAGTTCTCAGCAAATTGCTGTTGAAGACAATTCAAGAAATATTTCAAAATATATCAAAAAGGAATCAATTTCACTCTTATGGACTTCCCCTCCTTATGCAAATTTGCTGAATAGAAAAAGAACAAACAAATCAAGGCGCGACAGAAAAAATGATCAACTCGGAAAAGTAGAGCAATATTCTCAAGACCCAAATGATTTAGGCACAATGGCACTAGAGGAATATTCTAAAGCCATGGGTGATATTTATGAGGATCTACTTCCTTTGCTGAAACCAAAAGCTCATTGTGTAATAAATATCCCAGATATGTGGTGGGAAAACCAAAGAATTACACTTCATGTCTCGTTGATTGATGAATTACGAAAGCGTGGATACGAATTGAGGAATGTAATTATTTGGGATAGAACAAATATAGTAAATAGAATCGATATTTTTGGATGGCCTAGTAATTATATAACTATGGGTTATTTCCTTAAAATATGTTTGAATTAAAAGTTGGTTGTACTTACTTAATTTCTGGGCGTAAATCCTTTAAAACTTTTCAATTATGAAAAAAAATATCGAAAAAGAAGAAACTGCGTATGAAGTCTGTAATCATTGTGGAAAAAACGTTGCGTCTACTTCAGGTCTTTTTGTTAATAGAGTTCCGGACTTCAATGATTTTTTTACTAGGATCGATAACGAACTTAAATATCCTTTAGGCGACTTTGTCTGTAGAATTTGCGATGCAAAAAACAGTGACAACCAGTAAAATGAACTCTATTTCTGAGAAAACCATCGAAGATATTCTAACCGCAGACAAGTCAATATTAGCAGAGATTTTAGGTACATCTTCTGTTGACCTTAGTTTAATAGCGCGTCAGAAAACAGTCCCCTCTGGTAAACTGGATTTACTTTATTTATCCAATGATGAATTGTTACTAATTGAACTAAAAGTAGTTGACTTTTATGATGAAGTAATAAATCAAATAAACGGTTATCATTTTGATTTGCAGGAATTACAGAAGCAAAATAAACTAATTCACTCTGATATAAAGAAAATAGTACTGGTACCAAAAGCAAAACCTATTTATTCTCAAATTTGTGAAAGAGAAAACATAAGAATTATTACCTTTAATCCTGAAGATGTCCTTTCAAAGTTTTATGAACACTTTAAAGAATTATCTCATTTTTTGACAATTCAGGCCGGCGATTATGGTGTGGTGCGGTTGGGGTTACTGAATACTACTTTGAAGTTATTAGGAGACGGTTTATGTCTTGAAGATATTAGCAAGAAACAAAATAAATCTGCCAAAACAATTAAAAATAGAATTTCCGTAGCTTCATTATTAAACCTTGTAGTTAAATTCAAAAATGAGTATTTTTTGACCGACTTAGGAAATCAATTTAATGAGATGAGGGAAAACACTAATGACAGATTAAGCCAGGCACAAATGGAGTTATTGGCAAATTTTATAAAAGAAAATCCATTTTATTCATCGATTACCTTCACCATCTTTTCATTAATTGAAACAGTCTTTGTTTTATCTAAAAATACCTATCCTGTCCCAAAAGATGCGGTTAAGGATTATTTTGTGAAATCAGTAGGGAAAACCTCCACTTGGAAAACAGAGAGAGCGAGAGAAACGGCAACATATATCTTTTCTAATTATGCTTGTGAATTGGAATATTTAGTGAAAATAAACAATCAATTTTACATATCGCCAAAGGGGATACAAGCAATATTACTATTACAGCTTAACCGTTCAATAAAATTAATTGAAAGCAGAAAATAAAACTAGGCTGGATAAAAAACAATCGTCTTGGAAATGTTAGAGGGATTGGTAATACGTTAGAAGATTTATTGGATATTGAAGAAAATAATTTACCGATTCCAAATGCTGCAGAATGAAAACTTAAATCACAGCGAGCATGCCTTACTGAAATGTTACGTGTACTAAAAAATGACGGTGCTATTTTCTACAATCACAAATGGCGTGTTCAAGGAGGATTGCTACAAGACAGGCAAGATATTATTTCAGGTTTTCCGGTTAGGCAAATCATCATTTGGAGACGCAAAGGCGGAATTAACTTTAATCCAGGTTATTTCCTGCCCACATACGAGGTTATCTATATCATCGCCAAGCCAAAATTCAAGCTTGCACCAAAGGCTAATGCATACGGAGATATTTGGGAGTTCACGCAGGATATGAACAACCCACATCCCGCCCCCTTCCCACAAGAGTTAATTGAAAGAATTATTAGTAGTACCAAAGCCGAGGTTATTCTAGACCCATTTATGGGTAGCGGTACTACCGCCACTGTCGCCAAGAAACTAAACCGTCACTATATCGGTATTGATGCTGCACCTGAGTATTGTAAGATGGCTGAAAAACGATTGAACGGCGAGGATTGGCAAGCTTGAAAAACGATAAAGAGGTAAGAAGGAAACCGTCTAGCTAAGCTTGAATCAAAGGGAAGAAATGAGGGCCAAGCCTAACCTATTGACAAATGATTCAATCCACTCCTAATATAAATCCTTGATTTAACAGAAGGCAATATGCTAATTTCGAGGGGCGTTCTACTTATTTCTATGAATAAATAATCCTGTATTGTGTCCCGGTTATTAAAGAGGACAGAACAAATTATGGTTTTTCTGCAGACTAAGCTATCTAAATTTCTAAGTATACTGTTTCCGTATTTTATCTTTATCTAAACGCTTCTCAATAACCTGTGTTGAAACCTCAAATTTCTTCGCGAGTTTTGCTGCTATTAGATCCCAGGCAAAATCCCAGTTTTCTTTGAATGAGATTTCCTTCTCACGAATAGATTTGACATAAGATAAGGTAAGTTTCTCCAGATGTTCATGGGGAACTAGAACTAGACCTCCAAACGCATACGCCTGGTATTCTAACCAGCTATGGTTTTTTTCAGAAATTGAGTTTATGAAATTCTTCCATTCTTTTAGATTCTGGAAATTTGCTTTTTGATAGATTTCCTTGTGAAGCATGATGTGACCAACTTCGTGGGCTAAAGTAAATCTATATCGGCCCGGACGGCTCGTGTAAACGAATTCATCCACATAGATACTTGTTAGATCGCTCGAAGTAAAGCCGTCCACCTCAAAACTCTGGTGTAAGCCGGGTAATGGAATGATGTCTTTTTCCATCTGAAATTCAATGATTTCTTCAATTGGAACAGGTATTTCTCTATTTGGATGATATTGCTTTAAGAAGTTATCTGCAATGTTCCTAATATCCTCGTGGGAGATAATGGGGATTTCTATACCGTTTTCCACAATTAAGCTCCCCGAAGTTTCTTAATTAATTCTTCTAGTTTTTCGTTTGGAACCTTTTGGCCACGCAGAGTTCGAAAAAGAATTGGCAACTTGTCCTCGATCTTCCTTCCTGACATTAGATCATCAGGGATTCTTCCAGTTTCCGCAGCTGCTAAATCAAAAAATGTGTACCATTCGTCAGAACCCTTCTTAATTCTTAGAAGTTTAGCATATTCTTCAAGTTTTTCTCTGCTTTGTGGAGGTGGTAAAATCCCCCGTTCCAACTTACTAATATTACCTGGATCCAACTCGCTTTCAAAACAAAACTGTCGCAAGGTCTTCTTTAGAGCAATCCTGCGTTCCTTAAAAAAATTACCAAATCTACTGGCATTGGACATATATCACCTCCATTTCCTTTCATAATGTTGTATTTATTATACAACATAGTAATATAAACACAACACATATTCCATATTTTTTTAATAGAGCGTCAGTTTCGGTGTCTGATCAAAAAAATACTTGCCTGATTTCTTTCTGAGTTTATAATCGGTAGCTTAATATATTTTTAACACAAAAATAGCCAGAAAATAGTCGAGGCATCTTGCCTCGGAATTACAAATGGTCAGGCAGGATGCCTGACCTATATTATTAATTTTCATCACTCGTGGTGCCACTTAGGCATGAAGGTTTTATATGGTATTTTAATCTTTTTAGATTTGAGGTTTTAAATACGAGAAAATTCTTGTTGTTAAATATCCTGATTACGTCATTTGTGTTTCTTCCAGCCGCGGTTATTCAGTCGGCAAATGGAGAAGTAAGGCTGCGGACTACGTATAAAAGCCTGTACAAGGCAGACCATGAAGGTTTACAGAATTTGCTAATTGGAAAATTTGGTAACAACCAGAAAGACGGCAGGATAATAGACCACAATTATAAATCGGAAACTATAGATGGTGATAAAGTAGTGATAGATAATTTTACCGGCCTGATGTGGCACCAGTCCGGCTCTACAGGTTTTGTGATTACCAGGCAGAAGTCAGAAGAACGGATATGCCGGATTTCGCAACTGGAGATTGCCGACTCTGGAAGAAGCCGCTTCTTTGCTGAAACCAGGCAAGGAGGGTAGCATCCTGTACATAGACCCAATCTTTGACAGTACCCAGAAGTATCTCTGGACAGGTGATATTTATAAAAAAGATGACCGGTGGTTTGTTGACCTTGACCAGGGTAATTTTACCTGGAGCAGTAAGTATCTTTACGGCTTCAACAGAAACCTGAGAGCCAACTTCGTCCGTCCTGTTAGCTCCGCCAATTAATACCGACAGTCGTATCAATGCATTGTCTTGCCGCCGTCGACTGTCAAACAGTTGCCGGTCACAAAGTCAGACCAGTCAGAGGCATAAAAGAGGACGGCTTTAGCGATGTCTATGGGCAGGGCGATACGCTTAAGCGGTGTCTCTGCGGCTATCATCCTCTGCACACGAGGGGGAGCGTGAGGCGTTCTCTTTGCTAATGTAAATCCCGCGTTTATTAAGTTTACGGTTATTCCAAAACTACCTATATCTATTGCAAGGCTCCTTGTAAACCCCACCAATGCTGACTGAGCCGTTATGTAACTGCCATATCCTTTTACCGGATCATTAACTATATTATCCATTATGTTTATGATCCTTCCCCACTTATTCTTTTCCATCTCACCAATAACCGCTTGAGAGCAATTGTACGCCCCTTTTATTATTCCGTTCAGGTCTTCCTCGTATTCATTCCATTTAGTTTCTTCAAAGGATTTTCTCTTTATAGCACTATGTGCATTGTTCACCAGGATGTCTATACTGCCAAATTTCTTGACAGTTTCCTTAACCATTTTATTCACACTTGCCTTTGAGGTCACATCAGCCTGCCATGCCATGGCCTTCCCGCCGCTGTTTCCTATCCTCTTCAAAACTGATTCGGCATTCTTCTTGCTTTTTAAATAGTTAACAGTTACCGATGCGCCTTCAGATGCCAGAAGTTCAGCAATTGCACTCCCTCTGTCGCTGCTTGCTCCCGTTACGATTGCAACTTTACCTTTTAGTTTCAAAGTAATAACCTCTTTTTTTAAAAAAAAATAGACACTAATTCCCCCCCGGACAAACAGCGCCGAGGGCGAGTAAAAGGCACACATTTACACTAATGAACTTTGATTTAATTCTTACCTCATATGATAATATATTAACTTATTAACAGTACTTTGCTTTTAAATAAGGACTTTTTTTGATAGAAGTTAAATTTAATTTTTGAATAAAATAACAAACTGATGTCTAAAGGAGTCGATCCCAAGGGTAAAGCTAGTTTTACCTCGCACTACGAGTGCCTAATTTAGTCAGCCCCCTTGGGATTGATTATCGGAAGAATCAATTAGAAAGCCGTCCTGCGAGGACCGATATGAGGACATTGCCGATAATACTCCAGACCTCTTTAGAATTTAACCTGTAATATCAAAGAAAGGAGCTTTTATGAACTCACTATTCGTCGGCATCGATTGGGCTAGTCAACATCATGACATCTGTATAATGCACGATGATGGCTCTGCTTTTAAAGAATTTCGCATCAGCAATGACTCTGATGGTTTTGCCCATTTAGATGCACAACTTAAACCTTTTTTAAAAGAACAAATACTTATTTGCATTGAAACTAACCACGGCCTTTTATTTGAACATCTACTACAATTTAATTATCGACTTTTCCCTATCAACCCCGGGGCTTTGGTTGACTACCGCAAAACAGATAACTTAGCCAAAAACAAAAATGACAAACTCGATGCCAGGCTTCTTGCTGACTACATCAGAAAAGACAGACATCGCCTTAGGGAGCATAAGGTGAACTCCGAATCTACTCAAATCATAAAACTCTTAACCGAAGATCGCCAGCGTCTTCTCAAAGAAAAAATCCGCATGGAACTCCAATTAATCGATACTCTTAAACTCTACTTCCCTGCTGCACTAAAGCTCTTTTCTGACATCACTAATAAAATATCGTTAGCCTTTCTTTCTCAATATCCAACTCCTGAAAAAGCAAACAAGCTGACATTAAAGAGATTTCAATCTTTTCTTAAAAAATATAAATACACTAAACCTCAACGCGCGGAGGAAATATTCTCTGTTTTACAACAAGATTATCCCATCGCTCCTGAAATTTTTGTCCAGGCTAAAGAACGTTTTGTCAAAGCCATAATTCCTCAAATCCTTGTTGTCATTCAACAGCTTGACGACTATGATCGTGAAATAAAAAAACATTACGATCTTCACCCTGACAAATACATATTCAACACTCTCCCAGGTGTCGGAAAAGACATCGGCCCACGCTTACTATCCTGCTTCGGTGACCGTAGAGATCGCTTTGCTCACTTTAATGATGTCCAATGCATGGCAGGAACTGCTCCGGTTACAAGGAAAAGTGGTCGTTCCTGCCATGTCTTTTTTCGTTTTGCTTGCAATAAAATATTTCGTAATGTTGTTGACCAAATGGCCTTCGCCAGTTTGCAACGTTCACTTTGGGCTAAAAATTACTATGATCAATTAAGAAAGAAAGGGAACTCCCATCGTTCCGCACATAGGTCTCTGGCAAATAAATGGATTAAGATTATCCATCAATTGTGGGTAACTCGTACTACTTATGATGAAAATTATCATTTAGCTCAAATTGCGAAGAGAGCTTTAGCTAAAAAAATAGCTATTTAATTAGTTCTCAAAAATTAAATTTAACTTCTGTCAAAAAAAAGATTGTCACAGAAAGACTAAATTGAGCGAATTTATATTACATGCCGTTGTAGCCGCTGGCTTTAGCCTGAGTTTTTCACCACTTGATGGGTTTACGTAAGTTACGCAACCTCAAGGTTGCGGCTACGAAATCGCTCAATATAGGTCTTAATAACAAGTAAATTTAATGTCCTTCTCGCAAACTTTCTTCGTAAACATGCCCAACCTCTCTTTCGAGAGGATTCCAGAATTGGAATCCTCTCGAAAGAGAGGTTGGGTTTTGATGAAAAACCTACAAAGATACTTTTTCTTTCACCGCATACCCATTCTCTGTCTTTTCTACCTTAACGGCTTCTGTTACCGGGTCGTGTTCAAAGAACAGGATCCAATCGCCATTACAGGATCTTGTCAGCAGTTTCTCTTTTTCTTCTATTGTAGTTAATGGATCAATATCATAGCTCGGTATATATGGTACCCTGATGTGAGACGTAAAAGGTATTAAATCACTACAGTAAACAAGTGTGTCTATACCATCTGATATTTTTACGAGTTGCAGTCCTATAGTATGGCCGTCTGAGATGATAACGTCAATGTTTGGTAATATATTGGCGTATCCATCCACAAGTCGAAGCTTTCCTTCATCTTCTAAAGACTTAAAGTCTTCCCTGATAAAACTGCCTTTGTCTTTTTTACTCGGCTCCAGAGCCCACTCGTGATGTTTTTTCTGGACATAATGTACTGCATTTGGAAACGTAAGCTTATGCTTGTTACCTTCTTTATAAGTGGCGCCTCCAACATGATCCAGATGCAGGTGTGTCAAGACCACGTCAGTTATGTCCTTTGTTTCCAGATTGTATTTTTCCAGGGATGAAGCAATGTTATATTTGCTCTGATCGATCTTATAGATTTCCTTATATTTTTCAGGAAATTTAGTACCGATGCCGGTGTCAACAAGGATTTTGCGTTTATCATCCATGATCAGTAATGACCTGAGAGCCATATCTATCCTGTTTTTATCATCCGAAGGATTAAGCTTGGCCCATAATGGTTTTGGCACAATACCAAACATCGCGCCGCCATCAAGGGCAAACCTCCCGGTCTCAATCGAATGTAGCTCATATTGTCCGATCTGCATAAATCAGTTCCTTTCAACCGCTCCACAAAAACCTCTCCAGACAATAACAAAATGGTGTTATTGTCAATGTGTCTATGCTATCATACTATCGCTGTTGCTATAATATATAGAGTAGAATTAAGCATTACAAGGAGGAAAATATTATGACTGAGATATGCAAAAAACTATATAAAGATTTAGAAGAAAAACACCGGAGAGCAAGAGAGGGATTAGGAAGGGGTTTGACCCTTACGGAGAAGACTCTTTATTCTCATATGAAACCGGAGGACATAAAACCATATACCCGCAGGGAATCCAACGTAGACCTTTATCCGGACAGGGTTGCAATGCAGGATGCAACCGCTCAAATGGCGATCCTGCAATTTATGTCTTCAGGTGTTCAGAGTGTACTGGTACCTACTACTGTCCATTGTGACCACCTGATACTGGCGCATAAGGGCGTGGAAGATGATTTACCGATATCAAAGATAACCAACAAGGAAGTTTTTGACTTTTTATCATCCTCCGCAAAAAAGTACGGTATGGGTTTCTGGAATCCGGGAGCAGGGATTATACATCAGGTAGTTTTAGAGAATTACGCCTTTCCCGGCGGCCTGCTTATCGGCACAGACTCACACACTCCCAATGGAGGAGGCCTGGGTATGCTGGCAATTGGCGTGGGCGGCGCCGATGCAGTAGACGTTATGGTGGGGTTGCCGTTCGGCCTGAAGTGGCCGGGTATTATCGGTATAAAATTAACCGGAAAATTATCCGGCTGGGCATCTTCCAAGGACGTCATCTTAAGGGTAATGAAAGAGCTTACGGTTAAAGGGGGAACAGGCTCTGTCGTTGAGTATTTTGGAGATGGAGCGGATTCTATTTCATGCACGGGTAAAGCAACCATTTGTAATATGGGTGCGGAACACGGAGCAACAACTTCAACATTTCCTTTTGATTCCCGGATGTCGGATTATCTGAGAACAACAGACAGATCAGACATAGCCGCTTTGGCAGAGGAATACGCAGGATATCTCAGGGCAGATGATGAGGTATATGCATACCCTGAAAAATATTATGATACGATTATAGAAATCAATTTATCAGAACTTGAACCACTGGTCTGTGGCCCTCATACTCCCGATAAGGTACGCTCTATTTCGGATTTCCATGACGAGGTCGACAGGGAAGATTATCCTGATAACATCAAATTTGCCCTCATCGGTTCCTGTACGAACTCTTCTTATGAAGACATGGGTAGGGCGGCCGCAGTGGCAAAGGATGCTGTTGCCAAAGGCTTGAAGCTGGCAATCCCATTACTGGTGACTCCGGGATCAAACCTGATAGAAGATACCATCAAACGTGACGGCCAGATGAAGGCCCTGACTGATGCGGGTGCAACCGTACTGGCCAATGCCTGCGGGCCATGCATTGGCCAGTGGAAACGAACCGATATAAAAAAGGGTGAAAGAAATACTATCATTACCTCATACAATAGAAATTTTCGTGCCCGTAACGATGGTAACGCAGAGACACTTTCATTTATTGGCTCTCCTGAAATTGTTACGGCGCTTGCCTTTTCCGGTCATCTCTCCTTCAACCCATTGAAAGACAAATTGAAAACGCCGTCCGGACAGGATGTAACACTGGCAGAACCATACGCTGAAGAACTGCCCTCTGCCGGATTTGCCGGCCATAGCAAGGGCTATGTACCACCCCCGGAAGACAGGTCGGGAGTAGAAGTTGTTATCAATCCTGAATCAGAACGCCTTCAGGCATTGACTCCGTTTGCTCCATGGGATGGTAATGATTATGTCGACATTCCTTTGTTGCTGAAAGCTTCAGGAAAATGTACAACCGATCATATCTCCCCGGCTGGTCACTGGCTGAAGTACAGGGGACATCTGGACAGAATATCTGATAATACTTTTTCTGGCGCTGTAAACGCATTTGATGGTTCGGCAGGTACAGGAAAAAACCTGTTTACCGGTGAAAGCGGCGTCAGGTTCTCTGATATTGCCCGTGATTATAAGAAACGCAATGTTTCATGGGTAGTTGTGGGTGATGAAAACTACGGAGAGGGATCTTCCCGTGAACATGCCGCCATGTCTCCGAGATACCTTGGAGCTGTGACCGTTATCGTCCGTTCATTCGCCAGAATACACGAAACTAATTTAAAGAAGCAGGGAATTCTTCCGATGACATTCGCCAATCCATCTGACTATGAAAAGTTTTGCGAGGATGATAAGATTTCGATTACTGGTTTGGACAAATTAGCTCCGGGTAGAAATATTAACGTGACTATCAAACACAATAACGGCACAGAAGATGAGATAGAAACAATGCACACAATGTCCGAACAACAGATAGAATGGTTTCGTGCGGGCTCCGCCTTAAATAAGATTGCCAGAGATTTGCGCACGTGACAAACCTTGCTTTCGCAAGGAATCCAGTGCTGGAATCCTCTCGAAAAGTCCTCGGCGTCTTTTGTCCGGGGAAGAGAGGAAATAGATACCGACTATTTTATATACAAAACAGTGCAAACACTTTTATCAAAAAAGTTTATTTTCCCTTTAATACTTGTCGTTGTTGTCTTAGCGTCAGGCACTGCGGGCTACACTTTTATTGAGGGGTGGAACCTATTTGATTCTCTGTACATGACGGTTATCACCCTTTCTACTGTAGGGTTTCAAGAAATAGTACCGCTTTCAGAAAAGGGAAAGGCATTTACGATTGGCCTAATATTTCTTGGCCTGGGCGTAGTTGCATATGCAGTAAATAATGGTGTCAGGGCTATATTTGAAGGTGAAATTCAGGAAGTATTCGGGAGGAGAAAATTGAAAAAGGCATTAGATTCGTTAGAAGATCATTATATTGTCTGTGGCTATGGCCGCATGGGTAAGGTCATCTGCAATGAATTAAAGGCAAAGGGTATTCCTTTTGTTGTCGTGGAAAAAGAATCTCAGGAACTCGATGTGGATGACAATGTCATAATTATATACGGAGATGCTACAAGAGATGAACTCCTTTTGAAGGTGGGCATAGAGAGAGCGAAAGGTCTGATATCGGTCCTTGATTCAGACGCCCAGAATCTTTACGTTGTACTCAGCGCAAGGGGGTTAAATCAGAATCTCTTTATAATAGCAAGGGCAAACGAAGAAGGCGCAGATTATAAGCTGAAAAGAGCAGGTGCGAACAAAGTAGTCTCTCCATATCATATTGGAGGTCTCAGGATAGCCCATACCATTCTTAAACCTACCGTTGTAGACTTCCTGGAGCTAACGGCAAAAACCGGCAACATGGAAATCCAGATAGAGGAAGTTATAGTGGAATCAGGCTCAACATTGGCGAATAAAACCATCAAAGACGCAGATATTATAGAGAGGAATGGGGTTCTAATAGTAGCCCTTAAAAAGAAGAATGGAAAGATACTGTTCAACCCTCCCGACGATAATTTAATAGGGGTGGGAGACAAGCTGGCGGTGATAGGGGAACCCGAGCACTTTAATGAATTGGAACAGATGGCCAGGGGAAAAAGAGGAAAAGTTTCAGGCCTGTCAGATGAGCCTCATACCAGTCCTTCCTGACATTTCTCAATTTCAACGTAGGTGGAATTATATCTCGTTTCCACGCTCTGCGTGGCAACGAGAGGGCGGAACGGTTTTCGTAACGTGTGACTCGCAACATTTAACTATCTGTATCAATCCATGTCCTTCTACAGCTTTTCAATTTCAATATATGTGGAATTATAAGTTGCGTTTCCGCCAAAGTCCTGAACAACATCCGGAATCAGGGTATTTGCACCCTTACCATCACATAGCTTCGGCCAGAGCCCTCCATATGCCAGTATAACTCCCTGCTTTATATCTTTAGTGATATGAGCTTTCATGTTTAATGTATCCTGATCGTTTTTTAATCTAACCCAATCTCCTTCTTTTATATCTTTCTCTTTTGCGTCTTCTTCGTTAATCAGGACGATTGGTTCTATCTCTTCCTTCCATACGTTGTGAAACTGAGAACGTGTAATTCGTTTATGATTAACCGTTAAGAACTGAAAAGGATATTCGCTTTTATCCTCTTCATAATAACCGGGTAGTGGTGGAATATTAGCTTTTTCAGCCAGACTGGAATACATTTCAATCTTACCGGAAGGAGTGAGGTATTCATCCTGCGGTCTGGGTTTCATCTTACAGAAACCATCCTGTTCCAGGTCTTTCAGCGTAAAGCCTACTGCCTTGCTTCTGCTGAGAAATTCTTCGGCAACTTCACGCTCCGGAGGAAACAATTCTCCGGAGTTCAGGCCAAGGGCTTCAGATAATTCCCTGAAGACCTGATAGTTGGGTTTTGCTTCGTAGAGAGGCTCAATTGCCTTCTGGTTTATAGACATATGATTGTGATAATAACATACATGGATATCAAATGATTCCAGGAAACTCGGGGCAGGCAGAACGATGTCAGCGTAACTGCAGGTATCATTTAAAAAGAGGTCATGCACAACAGTAAAAAGATCTTCACTCTCCATACCCTTTTTCACAAGCTGCTGATTGGGTAGATTGACCAGTGGGTTGGTATTGAAAACGAAAAGGAATTTTACCTCTCCGGTTTCCAGTATGCGTCCGATCTGTGCCATGTTGTGTATCTTTTGATTTTCCGTGGGAGCTTGATTTACAAGATGTTTGCCTTGAAGAAATCCAAGGTCTATCTCTCTGTCAGTATTGCTGTAATGTACCCTAAATCCGCCCACCAGAGGTGGAAGGAGGGCAATAGTCCTGACGGCCTCGCCGCCGTAAAGATGTTTCTGAATACCAAAACCCAGGTGTATGAAATTTGGTCTTATTCGATACAGGTCTTCGGCCAATTCCCTGATATCTTCAACGGATAAGTTTGTTATCCTTGAAACCCTTTCAATGTCAAAATCCTTTGCCACCTCCCTGAACTGTTCAAAACCGTGTGTATGTTTCTCTACATGTTCTTTATCGTATAAATCATTTGTTATCAGATAATTTGCAATACCAAGCGCAAGGACGCCGTCGGTGTTTGGCTTTATGGCAAGGTGCTTGCCAAGCCGACCGGTCTTCAATGGGTCAATGACGTAGAACTTTGCTCCGTCACGTACTGCTTCCTTAACCATGTTGTACCCGTGCAGGTTGCTCCATGGCCCGTTCAGTCCCCAGAAAATGATGAGTTTGGCAGAAGGGATCTCTTCCGGATCAATCCCCCAGAAGCCCCCGTATACATACTGCAGGGCGGTTCGCCCGGCATTTGAACACACTGTGGGCAAGCAGTTGCTGGTTCCCAGGGTAGTGAATATTCGCTGTGATAAGTGCTTGTTCAGAAGCCCCATGTGCCCATAATAGTGAAATGGCAGGATTGCGCCCGCTCCATGTTTTGCCTGTACATCCTCCATCTGGTGGGCAATCTCTTTATAAGCCTCTTCCCACGTAATCTCCCGGAAATTGTCCGTTCCTTTCTTTCCCACCCTCTTCAGAGGGCGTTTCAGCCGTTCGGGTGAATATACAAACTTTAATCCATTCTGTATCTTCCAGCAGAGAAATCCCTGCGTTATCGGATGCTTTGGATTGCCCCGGAGTTTGATAGCCTTTCCGTTCTCAACCGTTGTGATCATAGCACATGTGTCGTAACAGTCCCTGGGGCATGTGTTGAAAAACTCTTCCATTGATCAATTATCTTTAATGTAAACAGTGAAATTAAAAACTATTTTAGCATATTCGGTGAAGTATGAGAAAAATATTTTAGATGGGAAGTAAAGACAGGATTCAGCGCTCCCCGGACAAAAAGCGCCGAGGACAAGAAGGCGCAGAGTACGCAAAGAAAAGAAGGGTTTTAGCTGCAGTTATCGCATTTTGCTGTAGGCATAATTATGTTTTATCTTCTTGATCGCTACTGATGCCTTCAGATTGTTTAAAAAAATCACTAATTACAGCTTTTGTTAATTCATCTTTTTCGGCTGGTTCTATTTCGAATGGGAAGCATTTTGTAACTATTTTATGTAGTTTCACAATAGCATCTTTTGCATCTTCTACTACATCTATCGTAATTGGCTTATTCGGATGTATATATTTATGCCTATATTCATTTAATTTTTTCAAAAGTCTAGATGTTTTTTCATTTATTAATTTAAAACCAAGAGCTAGCTTTATTCTTTTTGGTTGGGATTCTGTACTGAATACTATTTCTTTTTCCTCTTCCGTTAATTCATGCTTATTCGCTTTTATTTCTGTTTCCATAATAAGGTCAATTAACAACCGTTCTGCACATATACAAGATAAAGATATGGTTGCAAGAGGATAACCATTGAAAAAACTCCATCTGGCTTCGTCAAAATATTTATCATACTCTCCTCTTATGGTAAATATGTCATCAAGAGAAGCTATTCTGTCAATAATTCCATCTAGTCTTCTTTCATAGGCACTGGCTAGTTGATCTTTTAACTTATCTCTGTGTTTCGGATTTTTAGCTATTTGATGGAACGCACTCATCCCAAACTTTTTTTCCTTCATTTTATCCTACAACCCCTTCTCTTCTTTTCTTGCTTCTCAGCTTTATATCTATATAAATCCCTGATTATCCTGTAATCCCGTCCGAAATATTCTTTTCTCTGCGTTCTCCGCGCCATGTCCTCGGCATCTTTTGTCCAGGGATCTGCGGTGAATTCTGTCTTTACCCGTGTTAATCTGTGCTAATCCGTGTCCAGAGAAATAGTATCTATGTCTTTTTTTGAAACGCCTTTCCAGAGTCCAAACATTTTGTCAGGTTCTACATCCTTAACCTCAGTTATCAGTTGTATCTTTATGTGGTCCGGTCTTGGCGGTCTCCAGAGCATTGCCATATAATCGCCCACACTTCCAACATTTTCTGAGGATGCCTTGACGATCTTCTCTTTCGGAAACCCATAGGCTACGAGGGAGTTCTCGGCCTTTTCCCGCAAGTCTGCCCTTCCGTGAAGGAAGAGGTATACGTTTTTCTGCGGATCTATTTCAGTATTATTCTGTTCTAACATAGCCGCAATAAAGACTGCAATAACAGCCGTAACAATGATCCCAATAACCGTAAGACCCCCGGGTTTTATCTTCTCTATATCCCGGAGAATATGTCCCTTCTTATCTGTCATGGTTGTGCCTCCATTTATATTGGCACTCTGGGGGAGGGTAAAATCTATCTCCCATATGTGGATTGCTTTATTTATAAAAACAGCCATGCCCGCCATTTTATACACATCACAAAATAGTTTTCGGAGAAAACCAAATCGGTTTTAGTATATCTGGCGGGCCTGCTATTGGCACAAACTAACATCACTTTTCGGTTTTATTGGTTTCTTCGCTTTTTCCCATGAATACCTCTTTTATATTGGCTTCGAGTGCGGCTCTTCGTCCATTATCTTCCCCGGCCGCCTTATGCTCTTCAATCATGGCGTCAACCAGAAGATCGGCCACTTTGTCCAGTTTTGCCCCTGATCTTTTCTCGAGATTCGCCTTAATCTTTTCTTTAAGCAATTCCTTTTTTGCACAGCGTGCAAGCTTCAACAATTCAGAAATACAGTTGCTTCCACCCTTATTACATATACTTTTCTCTTTGCAGTATGAAGAATCACTGCCTTTGCCCGGAGGGCATTGCTTTGATTTGGATGGACAAGCATCACTGCCTTTGTCCGAGGCGCACTGTTTTGTTTTGGATGTACAAGAGTCACATGCATAAAGAGGTGAAGTTGTTCCCGCAATATTCAGCACCAAACAGAAAATACTTACTACCGCAACAAACATAACTATCGACTTAAACTTACCTGCCATTTTTTATCTCCATTCTAAATTATCAAAAAAATAATATGGTAAATAGTATAACATATTTTCCAACAAAAAGTTTCATAATAACTAAACATCTATCATAATCGGTTCTTTAAAATCTTTTATCTCTTTTTTGCACAGGTCTAATGTATTAGGATGACAGGTGAACATTATGATCTGATTTTCCCCGGATATCTCATTGAGTAATCTGATTGTTGTCTTTGCCCTCTGGGGGTCAAAGTTTACCAGAATATCGTCTACTATAAGCGGCAGTGTACCCACCCTGCCGGCGTACTCCTTAATAAAGGCCAATCTCATTGAGAGATAGAGTTGCTCGGCAGTCCCCCTGCTGAGTGCGTTTACGCTTTTCTGCTGTCCCTCCGGTGTTTCGACTACAAGTTTGTTGCCTTCCGCTTTTTTGATTACGTGAATGTATCGTCCATTAGTAATCTTATCAAAATATCGTCCCGCATGTTTAAGGACAGACGGCTGCCTCTCCCTCTCATATACTGTCATGGCTTTATTTAATAATTTATGACACAGGGCATTTACAGACCACTCCGAAAGGGCTTCCTGTAATCGTGCTTTGAGGTTTTCCTCTTCGAGTCTTAACCCCCCCAATCTTTCATTCTTCTCCAGTTCTGATATTTGATTTTCCTTTGCCCCGATATTCTGTGTTATCCCGGATAGTTGACCCTCCAGTTGTGCAATCTCGCTCTCCAGTTCCTCGATAGAACCGTCAGTCGTCATTGGGTCAGATTCAGAGGTTACTTCTTCCTTAAACTTTTCAATCTCCGGTGCGCTGCCAATCAGCCTTGCCAGTTGTATTTCGAGGGTATTTTTCCGCTCCAGCAGGCTATCTCTTTTTTGAACTACATTTGAATACTTCCTGAACTCCTCGGCGTTCCCGGCCCCGCCTTCAACTATCAGGGCTTGAATACTGTTTTCTAAATCGCTTATTATATCCTGAATAGTTTTTTCTCTGGTTTCGAGTTCTTTTGTTTTTTCTTCAAGGTGTTCTTTCTTTTCCTTAAACTCTTTCTGTTTTCTTAATGTATTATCTAATCTATGGATTGACTGAGAAATGTTATCAAGTGATGTTGCTTCCAGGTTACATAGACTTAAGGCGTCATTTACACGGTCAAGGTATGAACGCGCCCTTTTTTCAACATGCTGCAGTTTTTTTTCTGACTCTTCTTTTTTTCTTATAAGTTCCTTAACTTTTCTAACCGATTCAATCAGATCGAAAATTCCGTTTCTGTCGAGATCTGTACTAAACCCGTTATCCCGAAGCCAGCCTTGCCATTTCCTGTATGCCTGCCGGTATTCATCCTTTGCATCGGAGTGTGCTTTTTCTGCTTCTTCGATAGACTGTTTCCTTGTTTCCATGATATCTGACAGCTGCTTTTTTGATTCATCTAATGCATCGCTTGCTGATTTATAATAGACGTAATAGAGGGCGGCAATTGCCATAATCCCTATAGATGTGAACAAAATCCCTGAAACCGGCTTATATGTTATCCAGCAGAATGCTCCTAATAGTATTGCTATTGGTATTCCAAAGATCAGTAAAAATTTTAATTGTTTTACCGGTCTGGTTCTTTCCAGATTACGGGAGAATGCCTGAAATTCTCTTGAAGACTCTTCTTTGTTCTTTTTCTCCTGCTCAAGGGTGTTCTCCGTCTTCTCAACATTAACCTTAGTATTTGCAATGTCCTCAGTTAAAATCCTTATATTTTCTGAAGCCTCCTTCCCGACATCAACTGTTTTTACACGGTCTTCGTTCCAATCGCTGCCGATATCAGTAGTTGCGTTTGATACCTCCGTTTTGAGTGAGGCTGTGTTCGATTTGATTTCATCTTTCCTCTTTATGTTTTCTGCTTCTGCGGAGCGGTCTTCAGCCAGAGATGTAATTATTGCTTCAGCTTCTAAAACTTTATTATCAATGCATATTGAGTCTTTTTGTGTATTCAGGTTGCTAATATGATTTTTACATTCCTGCAGTTCTTCTCTCCTCTCGGTTAGTTTTTCTTCAAGCGTGTTCAATCTTCCTGCACCATCTGAAGGAAATTCTTTAATTACAAAGGGCAAAGATGATGTCTGTTTTTCTATCTCGTTCAGTTCGTTAACATTCTCTCTGCCTGCTTTCAGCTTTGACGCTTTCTCTTTTTCTCTCCTTTTATTATCAATGACATGGGACAGCCTTGTCCGCTCCTGTCTCAAGGTTTCAATCTCTGCAATTGCTGATTTATATCTTTCCAGGTCTTTTTTTATATCGGATATTTCAGACCTGACCCTTTCGAGTTCTTTTGTTATCCTGGGAACAATTTGAGCTGTCCCGCCATGTTTATATATTTTATTTTTCTCCTCCTCAACTGTCTTCAATATATCCGGCAGAATAACATCTCCAACTCCAGTGCCTGCTGAATAGATATGTGCATTTATCTCGTCGTTTTCCAGTAACTCCAACTGCTGCAGTTCTGTCAGGCTGAATGCGAATACGGTCTTGTATATATTTTCACTGACACCATGAAGAAGGTTCTGCAGGGCTTTCCTCGCACCTTCACCGGACAATTCAGATCCGCTTCCGTTAAGGATATTTATCTCACCCGTCAGTGTTCGGCCTGGTTTAAGGGATACAGAAAGATTCTTTTTATCTGTTGTTTCCAGTTCCAGTCTTCCACCATGGAGTCCCCCTGCCAGAGGTTCATAACGGTCAGAGGCATTCTTCTTTCCAGGAAAGCCAAAGAATATTGTCCTGAGGAAGGACATCATTGTGGTCTTACCTGCTTCGTTTGGACCGAAGAAAAGATTAAACCCTGGTTCAAAAACAAAGTCCAGGTTGTGAAACTTTCCGTATCCATCTATGTATGCTTTTATAAATCGCATTTATATCCCTATTGACCTCTCTTTCGAGAGGATTCCAATTCTGGAATCCTCTCGAAAGAGAGGTCTGCTTCCTAACCTTTGTACAAAAAGGGAATGAGAAAAATTTTTCTGAATTCTAAAACAATGGACTTTGGTGTTAATCTACTCTCTCAACTTCAAACACCAGTAATACATCCGGGTCCGGGCAGGCAAATAATCCTTTATTATTATCTTCACCCCACGGCAGAGAGCCTCCATATCTTAGAATATCAACTACCGGAAACAGGACGTGCATTGCCATAGGACATATCTTACCTCGCTCCGTATCAAAATCATAAGAATCTCCAATATTATGTCCCCTATGACAATTCTTCTCTCCTTTTCTTTCCTTTACAGTTATTTTTATCTTTGGTCTGGCCATTTTCAAAATCTACCTCATTTATTCCAGTCAAAATTATAACTTTGGTAACTCTCTAGCTTACCCATACACTTTAGAATCACTTTTCCCATAATCTAATGCAGTTGTCAATACTTTATTGAAGCCGTATGAACAAGATAAAGTTACATAAGTCCTGCAATATAGTTAGTTATACCCAGGCATATAATCATGAAAGAAGGCAGTAAATGTTTGTCATTAAGAACATAAAAGAGAGGCTGATATTTGCTACTTATCGCAATCAGGCATTTTGTCAATATTCAGCCGCTTAATAACTGCAAAACCCACTTGATAACAATTTATACTAAGCCATATAGTGTGTAATTATAAATACTTACAAATTATAATTTATGCTGCGGCAATCAAAAGTTTTAAGCCTGTCCTGCAATGAAAGCCTATGCCTGGCTGGCGCATATTTGACAATTTATTTTTCTGATCCTTATCTCTTAATTAGAGAAAAACTAAAAACTATATTTACCTGTTTTAAAATAATAGCAAACACAAAATCGTGAACTGTTTGCACAAGCCCTTATAATCATAAGTATTACGAATAAGCCATGGATTCTTATATTGAATTTTAGCCTTAACTTTTACTAAATTATTGTTTTTTTTAAATATACATAAATATTTTGGCCCTGATATTGCGCAATTGGGACTATGCTTAAGACTGGGTTATAAGTATTGTGCAATTTGATAAAGAATTCCAATCCAAGGCGATCGGCAAGACTTTAAATATGTTTTTGGTCTTGACTACGACTATAGAAAGTACATTGAGTACTCCGTTTTAGTCACGACCTTGTAGTAATCGAAAATCATTCTAAAGTCTATTTTTCCCCACCAGGAGCCTGATAAGGACATGCCGATATGCCTTGGATTGATAATTTAACTGAATTTTTATTATTCTTTAATCTAAAAAAGTTCTTGGAATTCTTCCGAAATGAAGCTAACCTTACTTTCGTCCGCCCGGTCGTTGCTGTCTGGCAGACGCGGAATCCAATTTTCATGTTCCATCTGTTTGTGTAAATTGCAGGTAGAGAGAGTTTTTTTTGGAGCATAAAGGCGAAATATCTTTAATTTAAACTTTGGAAATAAGATTTTAAAATTTTTTGGGGTGGAGGTAAGAAAATGAATAAATGGAAATTATGTTTGTGGTTGCAGATGTTTGCCGTATTGGCAATCAGCAGCGTCTCTTTTGCGCAAGAATTTGATAGAGATGCGCTTAAGGCTGAACTCAGAGAGGAATTGAAGGCCGAACTCAAAAAAGAGTTGCTTAGCGAGATTAAAAAGGAGATGAAGGCGGAACTATTAAGTGAGACAAAGGCTAATGTACAAGAAGCTACACTTGGTTTGAAGGATGTGATGAAGTCTGATTTTAAAGCTGAATTAAGGGCCGAAATCATGGAAGAAACCAGGGGAGACATTTCGTCTGAAATAGCAAAAGTTTTAGGCGATACTCCAATCCTTGGTGGTATGTTTAAAGGTGTAACGGTAGGCGGTTTTATTGATACCAATTTTATGTATAACCTCAGAAACCATGGTGAAGGCTCTCCTAGTGGCTCAGGAGGGGCAGGTGTTGCTAACAATGAGAACGCAACTGCTAATGTAAACTTTATAGGTGAAAATGATGATAATACATTTGTTCTTGAAAACTTTGCACTCTTTCTGGACAAGAAAGTTACTGATGAAGACCCCATAGGCTGGCAATTCCACACGTATATGGGTGAAAAAGCAAAGAGAATTACTTTCCTTGGTGAAGGAGGAGGCCTCACAAATCCTACTGGAGCGCCCACAAATGGGACAGATGACACAGCAAGAAATGATATATTTACCATTGCAACTGCAAATATTTCCTGGAATGCACCAGTACTTGGGAAACATGTTAATATTACAATGGGTAAGATGTATACGTGGATCGGCTATGAACTGGTAGAGAATATTGGCAATCCGAACTATTCTCACGGAACGGTTTACAACAATGCAATACCCTTCACTCACATGGGTGTCAGCGCTGATGTGTCTGAATTCCTTCCAAGTAAAAAATTTGGTTTAACCCTTTACTATGTTAACGGATGGGATTCATTTATTGATAATAACGAGGCAAAATCATATGGCGCTTACCTTAAGTATAAACCGAATAATGATTTCTTCATCTCCCTGGGAGGCATAATTGGTAATGAAGGTTGGAATGTCCGCTCAGGAGCGGCTATGGGCAGCCAAAGTAATGTAAGCACTAACAACGGTGGAAACACCATGATGTATGACATTGTTGCCACATACTCATTACCGCAGGTAGACAAACTGAGTTTAGGTTTTAACTGGGATCATGGTTATGTTGAAGATTTTGTTGGACATGATGCTACTGGAGACGGTCTCATAAACGGTACAAGCGGCGCTCACTGGTGGGCGGCGGTAGGATACGTCATGTACGACTTCACCGATGCACAGCAGGGAGCTTTCAGGTACGAGTATTTTGATGACACTGATGGCGCAAAGGCCTTTGGCTATTCAATGTCAACGTTTACCTATACACAAAACATGAAGGTGAGAGAGCATCTCCTGATCAGACCGGAAATCAGGCATAATAAGTACAATGTGGGCGAAGGTCGTGCGATAGCCCATGGAGACAAAGGTAATACTATGGACAGCGAAACTATCCTTGGCATAGGTGCAGAATATATATTCTGATGTGTAAATAAGTAGTTACCCCTCGGCAAATTTGCCGGGGGATTAGGTTTGTTATATGATTGTATGCTGCGCAAAACTGAGCTTAACTCTGCAAATTAGAATTTGTGTAGAAGCCCGGGTCAAAACAATTCCTCCCCCGTTTTGGCCTGGGCTATTGTGTTTATGGATTCCCCCTTTGAAGGGGGATAATATTACCCCTTTATATTGCCGATAGGTTTGAGTTTTACAACCTTTTTTGATATGCCTAATGTGTCCATAATTTCAACGACTTCTGATATGTCTTTATATGCAATGCCGGCTTCTTCTGCCAGGCCGGACATTGAGGCGGCCTTAACAAGTATACCATCTTTCGCCATAGTCCTTATGAGTTGATCGCCCCTTACCATCTTTTTGGCGGCGCTTCTTGACATGGTTCTGCCTGCGCCATGCATTGTAGAGCCAAATGTTTCTTCCATTGCTTTTTCAGTACCTGCCAGCAGAAAGGAACCTGTTTGCATTGAACCGCCAACAATAACAGGCTGCCCTACCTCTCGGTAAATTTCCGGAAGCTCCCTCCTGCCCGGACCAAATGATCTCGTCGAGCCTTTTCTATGAACCAGGACTTCTTTCTCTTTGCCGTCTATCTTATATCTTTCTACCCTCGCTATATTGTGCGCCACATCATACACTATCTCTATACCGAGTTTCTCAGCATTGGTATCAAATACCTTTGAGAAACTCTCCCTGATCCTGTGAGTAATTATCTGCCGATTTGCAAAGGCGCTGTTGGCGGCGCAAAGCATGGCCTTGTAATAGTCTGAACCTTCCGGTGATTTAAAGGGTGCACAGGCAAGCTCCCTGTCCCTGACAGTCATGCCATATTTCTTCATTGCTTTATCGAACACCCTCAGGTAATCCGTAGCAACTTGATGACCAAAACCTCTTGAGCCGCAATGCACCATAATGACTATCAGATCTTTCTCCTTAATACCAAAAACCTTTGCAATCTTCTCATCAAAAATATTTTCTGTTGTAACCAATTGGATTTCTAAATAGTGATTTCCGGAACCGAGAGTGCCTAACTGATTTATGCCTCTCGATATGGCCTTTTCACTCACCTTTGATGGATCGGCGCCGGGTATATGCCCACCTTCCTCTATCCTTTGAAGGTCTTGAGGCCAGCCATATCCATTCTCAACGCACCATTCAGCCCCTCTTCTCATTATATCATTAAGTTGTGATACTGAAGCCTTAATGACCCCTTTTGAACCTACCCCTGCCGGGACGGCCCGAAAGAGTTTATTAATGAGTTCCGGTAGCCGAGGTTTGACCTCATTTATCTTCAAATCTGTAGCGATTAATCTCATGCCGCAGTTTATGTCAAACCCGATTCCTCCGGGAGAGATGATACCGTTTTCAGTATCGAAGGCGGCTACACCGCCAATAGGGAATCCGTACCCCCAATGACCGTCGGGCATACAGAGTGCATATTTCTGGATACCGGGCAGGCATGCAACATTTGTAATCTGCTCAAAAACACCTTTGTCCATATTTTCAAGTAACACACCGCTTGCATATATTCGTGCCGGTACCCGCATACCCTCCTTCTCAGATTTCGGGATCTCCCATACCCAGTCAGAAACTTTATTTATCTTCATGTCTGTATTCATTTTATTACCCATAATCAAGTTAGGTCGCATCGCGACAAAAGACTATCCTTCGACTCCGCTCACCCGCCTGCCAATCAGTTCGGGCAGGGGATGACGTCACACTTCTGAACGGAGTCGAAGTGTTATCGTCATTCATTGTCCAGCTATTAGTTAATTCAGGAATTCTTCAATTCCTGAATCCCTCAATTCTTCAATTCCTCCTCTCATATGTCTAAAATAAATCTGGCTATCCATTTTCTGTCCTTTTCATACACCTCGAACAGGTGAAAGGTTATTGCCTTTACATCACATCTGAGTTCGTGTCTGGATTGATTAATCTCTTCACCGTAGATTTCAGCATCAAGACAATAATCCTTATCCTTCTTTATCTTTATTTCAAATTTACAAAATACCATTACTTCTGAATCTTTCAGGTATATTATTTCGGCAAGCCAGTCAAAAAACAATCCATCTATTTCAGAATTCTCCAGGTGCATAATCTTCTTTATCTCAGGTTGTACACCACCGGTATCAACCATAACTTCAAAGGTTGCCCTTGCAGCTGCGGAAAACAGTTCCTCAGGAGTGTCTCCACGGGATTCTATCGCTACGTCGGCAGTCGCTATATCATCAAGAAAAACAAACTCTTCCATTTCCAAATTATATCAAACCACATAATGTTTTGTAATTGACATTTTTGTGAGTTGGCGGTTATAATTCGGGTTATTGGCGTTTATTAGTTGATAAATAATTTTAAATTTACGCTTAAATTTTTTGTAATATATACAAATAACGCCATCCATTTCCCATACCGGGTGATATTCTTGGAAGAAGATAATCTATATACACTGTTAATTTACCTGCCTCAAATTCTGTTTATGCTGTTCCTGCTCTGTTTCTCCGCTTTTTTTTCAGCTACAGAAACCGCCTTTTTTTCATTAACCAGAGAAGAGATTAGCCGGTTTGGCAAAAGCGACTGCAAATCAAAAAAATTGGTATATACACTCCTGCAAACACCTAAGAACTTATTAACAACCATTCTACTTGGAAATATGCTGACGAACATCGGTTTCTTTTGTATCTCCTATGGTATCGCCCGGAAAATAGCTGTTGCCGGTTCCAATGGAAGTGTCTGGACGGCGGGGATGGTGTGTGTTTTCAGTTTGCTTGCGATTATTATTATGGGAGAAGTAATACCAAAAAATATAGCGGTAAAAATTCCAGATCAATATTCCAGGTGGGCGGCAATGCCTATTTATATTTTCGATAGAATCTTTTTGCCATTTCGTATACCCCTTGCTTCATTTATTAATGTAATAAGCAAAATCTTTGGAAAGAGTGAAGACGAGGAGAAGTGTGTAACTATTGATGAATTGAAGATGCTTGTAGAGTTTAGCGAAAAACAGGGTATCGTCGATAGAGAGGAGCGTTCGATGATACATGGTATTCTGGATTTTAAAAGAGTACAGGTAAAGGAGATAATGCTTCCAAGGGTGGATATGAATTTGTACGATATCGCCGACCCGGTAGAGGGGCTTATTGAACTTGCACGTGAAACAAAACATACCAAGTTTCCCATTTATGAAGAAACGACAGATACCATTTTAGGCATAATACATGCAAAGGATGTCTTTCTTGATCCGAATGTAGAATTAAGGAGTATCTTGAAACCAATTCAATTTGTTCCTGAAACGAAGAGTATTGAAGGATTGCTACGGCAATTCAGGCGCGAAGGTCGCCAGATAGCCATTGTTGTTGATGAGTATGGTGGTACCGCAGGACTGATTACACTTGAGGATATTATAGAGGAAATTGTTGGTGAAATTCAGGATGAACATGAAAAGCCCATAGAAACACCAGAAAAGATTGATGAAAATAAATACTTGATTCCCGGTAACTTGAGTATTCGCGATTGGTCCGATACTTTTGGCGTAGAGATAGAACCAATGGGAGTTGATACTGTCGGCGGATTTGTCATTACTCTGCTCGAACATATTCCCAAAAAAGGGGATTCTGTGATATATGAGGATTTTGTTTTTACAATCGAGGGCGTCAGGAAGAGGCGCATTACTTCAATATTGCAGGAAATGAAAGCAAAAGAAGAGGCGGACGAGGATAAAGATGACTGAATATTATTTGTTAGTACTATTTATTTTATTCTCTTCTTATTTTTCAGGGATTGAAATAGCTGTTTACTGTATCAACCGTGTCAGATTACAGTATAAGGTAGACAGGGAAATAAGAAGCGCAAAAATTATCAAGAGATTATTAGAAGATCCACAATCTCTGATATGCACAATATTAATCGGCAATAATATTATGAATTACCTGGCCGCTGCAACGTTTACAAATATCATGTCAAAAAATATGTCTCAAGCTAATCCGGAACTGGTCGCAACCTTGGTCATGGCTCCAATTATGCTGGTTTTTGCAGAGGTTATGCCGAAGAATATTTGCCAGAGAAGGGCAGACACATTTCTTTACACCGCATCGTCAAGTGTCAAATTCTTTTCACAACTATTCCTTCCTTTAGTGTACGTTTTGAAAGGTGCGAATAAAATTCCACAACTATTTCTAAAAAATGTGAGTAAAAGGACAACGATTTTTACACCGTACAGGTTGGGATTTTTCATAAGGGAAGGGGTTGAAGAAGGAATCATTTCCGGCTATCAGGATATGATGGCAAGAAATATTATGAAGCTTGGAAGTATCCCGATAATGAAAATAATGATACCGCTTAAAAAGACAACCCTGGTCTCACACGATGCAAGTGCCGAACAAATAAGGGTTATCGCAAAAAATGTAAGGTTTTCAAGGATTCCTGTTTTTAAAGGTTTGAAAAGTAATATCATTGGTGTAATAAACTTATTCGATTTTTTGAGTGTTGGTACGGAAAAGTCAACAGTAAGCGACTTCTTAAAAGATACCGAATGCCTTAACGCGGAAACACTTATAGACGATGCACTGGTAAGAATGCAAAAGACAAAACAGCGAATAGCGATTGTTATCAATAAAGATAATGAATCAATAGGGATAGTAACGATAAAAGATCTCGTGGAAGAGATTGTTGGAGAGCTAATGGCATGGTAAAGATAAGTATTACAAAGAAATAAATTGACAAATCTTTTTTTTAACAATATAACTTGAGCTTGTTGCAAAGTTAGTCAAGAATAGGTATTTTTATAAAATAACGCATTGGTAGGGGTTTAAAATTTTAAACCCTACTTGATTGTTATTAACATATTATATCCGTATAACTTATAATGAAACTGTCCAGTAAAACAGAATACGCAATACTTGCGCTCTTAGAGTTGGGACAAAGACATGACAAAGGATTAGTTTTAAGTAGAGAGATAGCAAGTAGCAGGGATATTCCTGAATCATTTGTTGAGAGAATACTGTTAACGCTGAAAAACGGCGGTGTGATAGTCAGTGTTAGAGGGGCAAATGGCGGACATTGTCTCGCCAGAGACCCTGGCGAAATAAGTGTCAGGGAGATAATAGAGTTATTTGAGGGGTCCCTGGCGCCAATTGACTGCGTAAATGAGAGAATATCATCTCTCTCTGCATGCTGCTCAATTGAGTCCTCATGCGTGTTAAAGGATTTATGGCAGAAAATGTACGATGCAATGTTAGCAAGTATAGAAAATATAATGATTAAGGACCTTGTAACACAGGAAAGGTCTCAAAAAGAAGGTACAATGTACCACATATAAATTTTTCATCTATTCTTGACTAACTTTGCAACAAAGTAGTGTATTTAAAATTGTGGGGAAGAAAATTGGATTCATCCTATCTGACAAAAAACTATAGATATATCATTCTATTAATTGCCATATTTTTGTTTGGCTTGATAGTTTATATTCCTACACCAGAAGGGCTTACTGATGAGGGGAAAAAGGCTTTGGCTATATTTATACTCTGTGTTATTTTCTGGATTAGCCAAGTGATACCATTGATGATAACAAGCCTTCTTGCCATCATACTTTTCCCATTAATGGGAGTATTACCGGCAAGCAAAACTTACTCTCTTTTCGGCAATCAGGCTGTGTTCTTTATTCTGGGGGCTTTTATTTTAGCATCTTCGGTTACAAGGACAGGTTTAAGTAATCGAATAGCATTGATATTCTTGAAATGGTTTGGACAATCGCCGAAGATATTGCTTCTGGGTGTTATTACGTTGTCTGCATTTTTTTCATTCTGGATGTCAGAACATGCTGTGGCCGCCATGATGTTTCCAATTGTTGTAGCTATTTCTGCGAGCCTGGAGCTAAAACCGACAGAAAGCAATTATGGTAAGGCACTGTTTTTAGGGATGGCGTGGGGATGTGTTATAGGAGGAGTGGCGACGTTCCTTGGCGGCGCAAGAGCACCTTTGGCAGTTGGTATACTTCAGGATGCTACAGGTGAATCTATTGACTTCATTAAATGGGCCCTGGCAGCTTTGCCAACGGTTATAGCAATGCTGGCCGTCACGTATTTGTTGTTAATTCTCCTCTTTCCTGCAGAAATAAAAGATGTAAAAAGAGCACGAACACTTTTAATTAATAGAACTGCATGCATAGGGAGAATGAAACGGGATGAATGGTCTATAGGGATTCTGATGATTTTAACGATATTTTCGTGGATTTGCTTCGGAGAGAGATTTGGTTTGGCTAATATTGCATTGGCAGCGGTTGTTATTGCCTTTGTTTTCAAGCTGGTGCGATGGAAGGAAGTGGAGGAAGATGTAAACTGGGGCCTGATACTTATGTACGGGGGTGCAATATGCCTTGGTTTTGCTATGGGAAAGACAGGCGCAACCCATTGGTTGGTAGATATAACCATTTCAGGATCAATCCAATCACCATTTATTTTAATCATGATGATATCGCTTATTGCGATTTTTTTGACCGAGGCCGTAAGCAATACTGCAGTTGTTGCGCTCTTGATGCCAATAACGATAGGACTTGCAATAGATTTTTCGATAAATCCCGTAATTACTACATTAGCCGTAGCTGTTCCATCAGGTCTGGCCTTTATTCTGCCCATGAGTACTCCGGCAGTCGCTATTGCGTACTCATCAGGTTTCATTAAACCGGGCGATGCGTTTAAGGGAGGGATCATACTTAATATTACGGCATGGATTTTATTCAATATTTTTGCTTATTTTTACTGGCCGATCCTGGGTCTTGGATTGTGATTTATTTAATTAGGCCTTCGGCAACTTTGTAAAAAGTGCCTAAAGTGAACTAAAGTTTCGGAAGCGCTTTCAGCGCGTATTATTTTATTAAAACTAATAGTGCCAAAGGCACAAACATTAACTTTAGCTCACTTCAAACATTAGACACTTTTAACTTTTTGTGAGATTTGTGAATAATGGACAAGATACTACTGATACTTTCAACTACAAGGAAATCTGATAAATGCGTCAAGGAGGCAGTTGACATTGCAAGTAAAGAAAATGCCATGCTGATAATACTTTTTGTCGTTGATTATGAAGTACCACAGAAAATATTTGACAGTCTGACTGAGGAGGGATGGATTGGGGGGAAAACGACCGAGAATTTTTTTAATGCAGTTTTGGATGAATACACCGTTCAGGGGAAAGACAAGATTCTGGAGATCGAAGAGGTGGCCAGGAAGATGGGTATTGATTACAAATCGATTGTCAAAAGAGGTACGTTTTTAGATGTGGCGCTATCTGTAGTCGAAAAAGAAGAGGTAAGCCTGATTATAGTTACAAGGCGGAAAAGGTCTAGTTTATCAAGATTCTTTTTCGGATCAGCAGTGGCAGAACTTAAAGAAAAGGTAACGTGTAAAGTCAGGATTATAGACGAATAATGAAAGAAATCTCTACTGTAAAACTGGATACTGATATTTTGATTATTGGGGGAGGCGCTGCCGGTTGTATGGCGGCAATTGAAACGAAGAAACTTGATCAAAGTATTAAATGTATAGTTATGGAAAAAGCACACATTGAAAGAAGTGGTTGTCTTGCAATGGGACTCAATGCGATAAATGCCTATCTAAATGCTGACCAGACACCTGAGTCATATGTTGAGTACGTAAAAGATGAGTTTTTCGGCGTAATCAGAGAAGACCTGGTATACTCAATTGCAAAAGGCCTTAATGAGTCGGTCAAACAGGTCGAGGCGCTGGGCCTTCCAATTGAAAAAGATCAAAATGGTAGTTATGTGAGCAGGGGAAAGAGGAGTATAAGGATTTATGGTGAGAGGCTGAAGCCGATTCTTGCCGCGGCCGTGTATCGTGCGGACGTAAAAGTTTTAAACAGGGTTGTCGCAACAAATTTTATTTTTGATGGCGAGAGGGTAAGAGGGGCATATGGATTTGGTAACAGGGACGGCAAGTTTTATGTTATTCATGCCAAAGCGGTAATAGTAACCACTGGCGGCGCTACGAGGCTTTATAAGCCAATAAAAACAGGCGACGCACGTAACACGACCTGGTATTGCCCATGGAATGTTGGCACGGGCTATGCAATGGGCATTCGTATTGGCGCCGAGATGACGAGTTTTGAAAACCGGTTTATCCCTCTTAGGGTTAAGGGAGTAAATGCCCCAACAGGCACAATAGGCCAGGGTTCAGATATAAGGCAAATGAATGCTCATGGTGAAGAATACCTGGAGGAACGATATAAACATCTTGGAGGAAAGAGATGTTTATCACTCCATCGCTTATTGGCAACTTTACAAGAAGAGAGAGAAGGCAGAGGCCCATGCTACTTTGATACCAAAGACCTGAGTATTGAGGAAGAAAAGAAACTCAAGGAAGTTTATTTAAACATGAATCCTGCTATTGTTCTTTTATGGGCAAATGACGGATATAATCCGAGGAAACGGCCTGTGAAAATTGGAGGTATGGAGCCGGTCGTAATCGGAGGACATTGCCAGGCGGGTTATTGGATTGACGGCGAGAGGAGGACAACCATAAGCGGCCTGTTTGCCGCCGGTGATGTAGCAGGCGGCGCTCCCAAGAAATATGTAAGCGGCGCCTGGGTTGAAGGAAAGATAGCGGCAAAGGCAGCTGTTGAAGAAGTTAAGGAAGTTGAGTTGCTGCATATTAATGGTGAAAAAATAAATAAAGAGAAAGAAAGAATACTGAGCTGCATGAATGGCAGGAAAGGAATATCTCCTGAAGAACTGGAAAGGAATCTTCAGGAGATAATGGACGAATATGCCGGTGGGGCAACGTCACATTACGAATTGACAGAATCTAAACTGATTATTGCCAGGAAAAAACTTAAAGAATTAAAGGACGAGTTGCAACTCCTCAGCGCCGGGGATAAACATGAATTTGTTTCGTGCATGGAGCTAATCGACAGGTTTGATGTTGCAAAGGTTTTGATAGAACATCTTATCTATAGAAAGGAGACGCGCTGGCCGGTCTTTCAGACTCGCACAGATTATCCTGAAAAAGACGATACAAACTGGCTGGGATTTGTTAATTCCGTTTATGATCCTGTAGAAGACAGAGTGAGAATTATCAAAAGGGCATTGAAAAAAGAAAATGAGTATCTTCATAGATAAAAACGTGTGTAATGGATGTGGGCAGATGAAAGAAACACTTTGTGAGAGGATCTGCCCAGGTGATTTATTGTTCCGTAATGCGGAACACAAGGCTGAGATCAGGTCCCAGTCAGATTGCTGGACATGCGGAGCATGTGTGAAGGCATGCCCGGTTCAGGCGATAGATTTAAAATTGCCATCACAAATACTAAAAAGTAACGTTTCTCTCAGGGCGCAGTGTAAAAAACAGTATACCGTCTGGGAAATCAGAAACGAAAACGGCACTAAAGAGGAGTTTATAATTCCTGCGACTACAGGAAACGGAGTAGAGTAAAGTGAGGACAAAAAACATTCTACCCCTGTCAATTCGCAGGTGAACATAAATACGCAAATCACAAAATAGACAGTGCAGATATTTAACTTATACTCATCTCAAAATGTTTTTTGTAAAAATCCAAAAACAATTTTGAGATGAGTATAACTGCAACCAAGATTTGGTTTTTTGAAAAGCCAAAAACCAAACCGGTTTTAGTATATTAACCACCTGCAAATCAGGTAAATTAAAGTTACTCCTACAGCAGTAATAGTTATCGCCCTCAAGAATTTCCAGATAGCCGTAGCCCATTCATTGGAGTCTGAAGCTCCCTTTGTAGTCACTTTCGTTCCTTCCATTTTGTATTATACACTTGTTATGATTTGTCTTTTTCCGAGGAAACTGTTTTTATAACTTCCGGGGAAGGGATTTTTGTGACGACAAATGATTCTGTTGTTAGCAAATCCTGATCGTCTCTGGTGACTATGGAGATAATATTTGGACCATCTTCCAGTGGAATATCGCTGGCAAAAGAGAGGTGTGATTTATCTGTTTCAGACGCCTCTCTATTAGACCGATAAAATACCTTATCATCATTTACAAGGATGTAGACATATTTTATTTTATTGTCATCTCTGGCGGTACCGGAGAGAGATATATACTCCTGTCTGAATGTTTCATGCGGGTCTTGTGTGTCAAGTTCTATTTGTGGAGGAACGTTTTGTAAAAAGAGTTCCAACACCGCTTGTTGACTAGATTCAGCAAGCGTGCTGATTTCTACATTGCCGGAAGGTATCCATCCGAATCTGCCTTCCGGCATTCGCACGCGACACCACGTCCACGTCTGCGTTTCTTTATCAGCTATAAGAATAGTTCCATTACTTGCATAGGCTATAATGGGAGTTGAGAGAGATTTTCCGTTGTAAATAGGAACATAATTATCAGTTACTTTAAGAACCTTGTCTGTTAATTGTATTTTCCCGCCATTATTATTCTGGTCTACATTAAATTCCAATTTACCGGAAATACGGGTGCCAAAAGTGGTATCTGCAATAGTTATATCAACAGAAAAACTGTCCGCTTCCAGAGTATCTCTTACCGAAAGTTTTAACTTAAAGGATTTTGATTCTCCAGGCAGTAATTCTCCTAATTCCATTTTGCCTTTTTCTATAAAGACTTCTTTATGGTTCAAATCTCTCAGGGCAATAATATTTTTTTCTGATGTGCCCTTGCCGATATTTTTAACAAAGAGTACAAGGTCTACGACTTCCCCTTTTTGTACTATTCCATCTCCGTTTCCTGTCAGCCCCTCACCCTCATCAATTATCTGATATGAATATGAAAAAGCAGGCTTGGGTTGAGCGTCAATTGATATTGCAATTTTTATGTCTTCAGGATCATGTTCGTTAAATTCAGAAAATTTAACGAGAAGCTCGTCTTTTCTGCTTAGAGAGTTTTGCGGAATTTTGATTGTTTTAGAAGATGTTTTTGTCATACCGGGTTCTATCCTGCCAAAAACAAACTCGTGCCTGTCCAGGAGAAGGTTCTTGGATTCTGTTATACCTCTCAATTGGTATAAAGTGCCTTCGCTATTATTGGTGACGCTGATTTCTATTTTTAGCTCTTCCGATGCTTTAAGTTTTCCATTAGACGGAACAAGATGAAGTTTTGTGGTAACCGATGGGAGAGCGATTGTTTCCCCAGTAGACCAGTCAATGTCCAGAGTATTTAAAGCATCTGAAATTTTCACTTCTTCATCATTTTTGAAATCTTCGAATATTGGTTTTAACTGGCTCAGGAGATCGTCGTTATTATCGTAAGAAGGGGTATTAAGGATAATTTTTTTAGCGAATTGCACATGTGTATCTTTCTCCAGGTCCGGTATTTTATAGTAATTTTCTTCTTTTTCTTTTTGTTCTTCTTTTTCGCTATCAGTATCAGCAAAGGATAGATATTTAATCTCTTCATAAGGTAATGTTGCTTCTGAATGTTCATCTAAGTGTTTTTTTAAATCTTTTTCTCTGAAGTGCTTGCTTTCATTGAATAAGATAATTTCATCTGCTGATACTTGTGATTGTGCAAGTAAGATATCAGGAGTAATACCCACAGACTGTATATCAGTAAAGTTTGGAGTCAGGTACTTTCCTACCGTAAGTTTTAGCGCCGCTCCATTCGTCAGGTCGACCAGCTGCTGTATAGAACCCTTCCCGAAACTGGTATCACCGATAAGAATAGCCCGATTATTATCTTTCAGGGCGCCTGCAACTATTTCTGCACCAGAGGCGCTTCCCGCATCAATAATTACAACTAGCGGGCTTTTTGCAAGATCTTTAGAAGACTTTTTAGCCTTTTGGATTTTTTGTTTACCCATCGGTTCTACCGTTACTACAATCATTCCTGAAGAAAGAAACTTGTCTGCAACGCCTATTGCCTGACCTAACAAACCTCCGGAGTTATTTCGAAGATCTAAAATGATCCCTTTTAATGTTCCGCTTTCTGCTGTGAGTTCCGCAATTCTTTCTTCTAAAGATTGTGATGTATCCTCCTGGAAATTTCTTATCTTTATGTATCCTATGTTACCGTCAACTAATTTTGAGTCCACGGTGGGTATTGCAATAATTTCCCTTATCAGTGTGACTGTTTTGTTGGTTTGTGATTTTTTGATTTCCACTATCAGAATAACAGAGGTAGAAGGGTCGCCTCTGAGTTTGCTGACAGCCTCTTGTAACGACATGTTTATGGTTGAATCTTCGTCAATTGCAATAATCTTATCTCCTGATTTAAGGCCCGCTCTGAATGCAGGGGTTCCTTCAATAGGGGAAATCACGGTTAGTATTCCATCTCTCAGACCAACTACCATACCGAGCCCGCCAAATTTGCCTGTAGTTCCTATTTTAAACTCTGTAAAATCTTTAGGCGGGAAGACAACGGAATGTGGATCTAATTGTGCAAGCATACCGTTAATTGCCGCGTATTCAATATCTTCAGCTTTGATTTCGTGATATTTGTTTTCGTTTACAAAATGCAGAACATCGTTTAAGGTATTGTATAATTCACCCAATTGCCGCATTCGTGAAATGTCGATTGTTTTAGAAGTTTTATCAACCAGAATTTCTATTTCTTCTGATTCGTCATTTACGTTAACCTGCACTTCAGGAATTATCCTTTCGAGCCAGGAAAGTGATTCTTTCAGCATCTCTTTCGGCTTTATTCTGTCAGGTTCAACGTAAAATCTATTTAAATACGAACAAACAATACCAACCAGACGAAACTTGTGTTCTTCCTTTTCCTGATTAATCTCTTCATTAAAATGTTTGTTAAGTGAACTGCCATGCGATATGGCGAAGAAGATAACTATCAGGGGTACGAAAAGAAAGATTATGAGTTTATAAAGATGTTTTCTCTTATGCATTTTTAAAATTTACCTCGTTAAAACGTTCCTGGAAAGTGTTTGTTCAATTCTTTCCTTGTGCTTTTCTGTAAACATAATATAAGCATGACTATTTGTTAAGTCAAGGATAAGTTGGATTCGGTGAAAGTAGATTCAAAAATTTATTGACATAATAATTCTTAATGCTAAACTTGATTCGCTCGAAAATAAGGGCGATTAGCTCAGTTGGCTAGAGCGCTTGCCTTACAAGCAAGATGTCATAGGTTCGAGTCCTATATCGCCCACCATCATATAAGAAATAAAAGATTTAAGATTGTTTTCAGGAAAGTAGTGGGGCCGTAGCTCAACTGGTTAGAGTACCAGACTGTCGATCTGGATGTTGCGGGTTCGAGTCCCGTCGGCCTCGCCATTATACTAAAACCGGTTTGGTTTTTGGCTTTTCAAAAAACCAAATCCTGGTTGCAGTTTTCCCCGGACTGGAAAACGCCGAGGACTTTCCCCGGACAAAAGGCGCCGAGGACTTTACTCGGGCAAAGTTGTTTCTGGATTTTTCCGAAAACAACTTTGAGATGAGTATATTAGATTTTTTATACATCGTGGTTTCATGAAATCGTTTATTGAGGCGACCACCGCGTTTGCTAGTGTGCTTTGGTAAAAACCTGTTAATTGATTATAGCGCCGGTTTAAACAGCAAATGTCTGGTGTGAATAATGCGCCCATAGCTCAATTGGATAGAGTATCGGTCTACGAAACCGGGGGTTGCACGTTCGAATCGTGCTGGGCGCGTATCCATCCTTTTGAGTTCTGAGTTGCAAAGCCTATGATAACTGAATTCCGTTCGCATGAATATTATATGCGACTGGCAATTGCTGAGGCAGAAAAAGCCTTCAAAATTGATGAAGTCCCTGTTGGGGCCATAATTGTTTACAAAAACAGCATTATTGCAAAGGCGCATAATCAGAGGGAGATGTTATCAGATCCCACAGCTCATGCTGAAATGATCGCGATCACACAGGCTTCTGCATTCCTTCAAAATTGGAGGTTAAGCAATACCACTGTTTATGTAACCCTGGAGCCATGCGCTATGTGTGCAGGGGCCTTGGTTCAGGCCAGGGCAAAAAATCTGGTATACGGAGCAAAGGACGAAAAATACGGCGCCTGTGAATCTACAGTAAACCTGGTTAATGATCCCCGTTTTAATCACCGTTTGAATGTCGTCACTGGGGTTTTAGAGAATGAATGCAGTTTGCTCTTGAAACAGTTTTTTCTGGAAAAATGTCGGGACGATTGATCCAACGGCGGAAACAGCAGGCCATATAAGTATGGAGGGATGGCTGAGCGGTTGAAAGCGCTGGTCTCGAAAACCAGTTGGGGAGAAATCTTCACGCGAGTTCGAATCTCGCTCCCTCCGTTTTGATATAGAAACCCGGAAAACAATATCTACCCAGGTTGGGCCAGGGGCTTGAACCTCCCTCTCTCAGTCTCGGATTGGAGAGGTGTCCGAGTGGCCGAAGGAGCACGCTTGGAAAGCGTGTAGGTGGGTAACTGCCTCGCGGGTTCGAATCCCGCCCTCTCCGCCATAAATAAAGAATGTTTGTACAAAAAAGCTTTACCTGGATTTTGGCCGTGCTAGACGGGGAGCTAGCGGTTCCTTGTTACCTGCAAACCGCTTACGCAGGGTCGATCGCTTTTTGGAGGTTTTTCTGACTTTTGGCGCTTTCTAAGTAAGTGGTGTTGAAGGCTGGGTCTCATGCAATAAGGCTATGTGAATCTGGTCAGATGCGGAAGCAAGCAGCCATAAGCATTGGTGCTTATGTGCCGTGGGGCTGCCTGGTCGGAGCTAACTGCCTGGAAAGTCCAACGGAAAGAGAATCGAAAAAAAGTGCACGGCTACTTTTTGCTAATTTAAGTAAGACATGTCATATATTGTTCTATCGAGAAGGTATCGGCCAAAATCATTTAACGAGATTGTCGGGCAAAAGCATATAGTTACTACATTGGTAAACGCCCTTCAGTCTGACCGTGTAGCTCATGCGTATTTGTTTGCCGGCCCAAGAGGAGTTGGCAAGACGTCTATGGCAAGGATATTATCAAAGGCCCTTAATTGTCAAAAGGGAACGACCGGCAACCCTTGCGGTAAATGCTCAACATGTAACAGTATTACAAATGGGAATGATATTGACGTCCTGGAAATAGACGGGGCTTCCAACCGCGGCATAGATGAGGTAAGGAATATCAGACAGAATGTGGGGTATGCTCCGGCGGTTTCAAGATATAAAATTTACATTATTGACGAGGTGCATATGTTAACGAGGGAAGCGTTCAATGCAATTCTAAAAACACTTGAAGAGCCGCCTGAACATGTAAAATTTATCTTTGCCACAACCTCGCCAAGCCGTGTTCCTGACACCGTTCAGTCGCGCTGTCAGCGGTTTGATTTTAAAAATATTTCTGTGCCTGACATAAGCGACAGGCTTGCCCAGATTTGCAAAACAGAGAAAATTTCAGCTGAGGAAGAAGTCTTTCAATCCATCGCAAAATATGCCCGGGGAGGATTAAGAGATTCGGAATCTATCTTAGATCAGCTCGCTTCATTTTGTCATGAGAAGATAACGTTAAAAGATGTTTACGATATTTTTGGGGTTGTCAGTGAAGAGAAAATCTCAAGTTTGATTAATAGTTTTATTGAAAAAAACCCTGAGTTATCTGTAGAAATATTTCATGAAATTATGGAAAGCGGAAGGGATATAGAGGGCTTTATTGATCAACTACTTCTTTATATCCGTGATTTACTCCTTGTTTCAGTATGCAAAAAGGAGCAGGGCACAATAGAAACCGTATCAAGCGACATTAATCTATTACAGATACAATCTTCATCACTTTCCCCTGATACATTAATGTACATGTTTCAGATAATTTCCGAAGCTAAAAGCAAAACAAGGGATTTACTTCAACAGAGGATTTTTCTGGAAGTTTTGTTTATAAAACTTGCGACTATGGAAGAATTGAAACCGCTTAGTACAGTTTTAGACAAAATAGAAGGAATGAAAAAAATGTTTGAGGGTAACGTAGAGGATGTGGGCAAAATAGTACCCGCTTATAACGAAGGTGTTACGGCGCCGGCAAAAACAGAGATAAAAGAAAAACCTACCGGCGGCTTTGCAGAGACAAATATAAAAGCAAGCGGTGATGCGGACTTTATTAATACCTGGGACAAGGTAATGATTGAGGTTCAAGCTGAAAAAAAGACCACCTGGGCCCTGTTAAGCGGCGCCAGGGTTTTAAATATTGATGATAATGAAGCGGTTGTAGAATTCCCGGGAAATTGCCTTATTCATAAAGAAAGGCTTGAAAAACCCGAGGAAAAACGGATAATTGAAGGTTGCTTGGAAAAAGTAACCGGAAAGAAGATTCAGGTAAAATTTACAATATCGAAGAATGGCCATAAAATAACTAATATTAAAGGCAGCAAGCAAGGTCTTGTACAAGAAAGCAAACACAAGGGATTGGAAGACGATGTAAAAAACGAACCTATGGTAAAGAAAACTATAGAGTTTTTTGATGGCTCAATTGTTAATGTAAGAGGAGGAAAAGGATGAAGGGAATGGGTAACCTGGGAAGTATGATGAAGCAAATGCAAAAACAGGCAGTCGACATGCAGAAGAAGATGGGAGAGGTTCAGGAAAGCCTTAAAGAACGTGTTATAGAAACAAGCTCTGGCGGCGGGATGGTAACCGTACATGTAAATGGAAAACAGGAGCTTCTATCTGTAAAAATTGATAGGGAAGTTGTTGACCCTGATGACGTACAGATGCTGGAAGATCTTATACTAGCGGCAGTATCTCAAGGAATGAAGAAATCTCAAGAAATGCATCAAGAGGAAATGAATAAGCTGACCGGAGGCATGAACATACCGGGTTTATCAGGTTTACTTCAATAAGACACAAGAATGAAATCATATCCTGAATCCATGTTGAACCTTATGAGCGAGCTGGGCAGAATGCCTGGAATCGGACAGAAAAGTGCAGAGAGGCTGGCGCATTATGTTCTCAGGTTGCCTCATGATGAGGCAATGCAATTAGCCACAGCGATACGAAACGTAAAACAGAATGTCAATTATTGTTCTATCTGTTGTAATATAGGAGAGACAGATCCCTGCCATATCTGTGGAGACCATAGGCGCGACCATAAAAAGGTATGCGTTGTTGAACAACCAAAAGATCTTTTTACAATTGAAAAAGCAGGTTTCTACGAAGGGGTTTATCATGTTTTGTCTGGACATATAGATCCTTTGGAGAACGTTGATCCGGAGGATATTAATATAGATAAATTGGTGGACAGGGCCAGGAATAACGGTATTCAGGAAGTAATAATTGCCACTAATCCAAATTTGGAAGGCGATGTTACCGCTATGTACATTCTTGAGCAATTGGAACCTTTAGGAGTTAAAGTTACTCAATTGGCACGAGGTATGCCATCTGGAAGTTATTTAGAATACGCAAATTCTGCAGTTATTGCTGATGCGATTCACGGCAGAAAATCAATACAGAAAGATTAAATTTTTTTGGAATTATAGTTATGAGAGTAGGCACAATACTATCACCTCAACTTCGACAACAAATGAAATTGGCGCCTCAGGTGATCCAATCCATAGAGATACTTCAGCTTCCCATGTTGGCTTTAGTTGAACATGTACAGCAAGAGCTAATAGATAATCCCGTATTGGAAGAAGTTGCTGATGAAGATGAGAAAAATGAGCCGAAAACAGAAGAACAGAAAACATTCGACGAAGAGATTGCAGAAGGCAAGAACAATGAAGAACAAAAAGAAGATGAAGAATTTAAAAAGCTCGGGGAAATGGCGGACGATTGGGGAGACTTTTATTCTCAAACGTCTGTAAAAAGGGGTGACGCTGTAGATGAAAGAGACCGTAAGCAGGAAGCACTGGAAAACACTGCTGCTAAATCAATATCAATTCAAGACTATCTCCTTGGGCAGTTATCGATTATGGAGGTAGAAGATTCTCTTGCAGGGATATGTGAAAATATAATTTACAGCATTAATGATAACGGATACCTTGCTCACCCTTTGGAAGAAGTTGTTGAATCCATGGAAACCCCTGTAAGCATGGAAGAGGCAGACAAAGCCCTGGAAATTGTACAAAATATGGAGCCTCTTGGCGTAGGAGCAAGGAACTTGAAAGAATGTCTTATTCTGCAGTTAGACAAAAGAGACCCTGATTATAATATTGCGAAAGAACTAATTTCAAACCATCTTGAAGAAGTTGAAATGAAGAAGTACAAGCTTATAGCCAAAAAGATGGGGGGCAACCTGGAATTGGTTAAAAAAACAATAGATTTCATTAAAACGCTGAATCCCAAACCAGGCTCCCTTTTTAGCAGTGAACAGATACCATATGTAACACCAGAGGTCAGAGTGGATTGTGTAGACGGAAAATATGAGGTCACTCTCATAGGAGACCACAATCTCCCGCGCATTTACATAAGCCCGTTTTATAAAGATGTGCTTAACGGAAAAGGCTATGACTTGGATACGAGACGTTATATTCGGAAAAAGATCGAATCTGCCAGATGGCTTATAGATGCTATTGAACAAAGAAAAGGCACGTTGTACAAGGTCGCAGCCAAGATAGTAGAAATGCAGAAGGATTTTTTTGAAGAAGGACTCCTTTCCCTTCGGACATTAAAGATGCAGGATGTTGCAGATGCGGTAGGAATTCATGTTTCAACCGTAAGCCGCGCTATCGCTCATAAGTATATGCAGTCTCCCAAAGGAGTTTTCGAGATAAAGTTTTTCTTTACGGGAGGGTTTATGAATGCGGATGGAAACATGGAAACATGGGAAGCGACGAGACAAAAACTGGCTAAAATAGTAAATGAAGAAGATAAATCAAACCCGTTAAGTGACGAGGAGATTGCTGCCAAATTAAGAGAAATGGGGAGCGATATAGCGCGAAGAACGGTAACTAAATATCGAAGAAGTATGAAAATTCATTCATCAAGAAAAAGAAAAGAAGAAGATTGAAAATTCATCAATTATGTGTCTCTGGGAAACATTGAAATTATTTGAAATCATAAAAAGATATATTATGTTACTTGTATTTGTTGTGTGTGTTTCGGGATGTTATACATTTAACAAAAGCCATAACGCCTCACATAACCGTGCATTAAAAAAAGATATGGAATTATTACACAAAGATACTGATTCTTTTCTTGGCACAACAAAACCATCAATGCTCAGCGAATGAAAAACCTCCCTTTCGGGAGGAATTCAAAACTGGATTCCTCCCGAAAGGGAGGGAATATATTCTATACAATCAAGTTAGGTCTTCGGCGAAATTTTTATGTCTTCATTCTTTCTGATTACAAGTGTCGGGTAAGAAACCCGACCTACGCGTAATAATTTAATGTTTTTGTAGGGCGGGTTTCTTACCCGCCGACTTTGAAATTCCTATACACCAAGTTAAGTCGCTATCGCGACAAAAGACTATCCTTCGACTCCGCTCAGGATGACGTCACACTGAGCGGAGTCGAAGTGTTATCAACATTGAAATTCCTATGCACTAAATTAACAGAACCCTTTCAAAATAAAATTTCATCTTCCACACAATTTTTGAAATATTTCTACATTATACGCAAACCAAGGTAAATCCTCGATTAAGGCTCTTAACAATATGAAGCCCGCTTAGCTTTAACACAGTTATTTTCATGGAGATCATTCAATGTCACGCAATTTCAATCTAATAATCAAAAACGGCACCGTAGTTGATGGGACAGGTGGCGCCAGGAGGGTTGCAGATGTTGGCATTCAAGATGACAAAATCACTTATATCGGCAGTATTGATAACCTGTCTGATTGCCACATTATAGATGCAGCAGGCTGCGTGGTTACACCGGGATTTATCGATATCCATTCACATAGTGACTTTTTCTGGATGATTAGCCCGAAGAGTGAAAGCAAAATCCATGATGGTGTTACCACGGAAATTTGTGGAAATTGTGGCATATCTGCATTCCCGCTGAAGGGCCGGTTACTTGAAAATAAACGAAAAGGCTTTCACAAATTCGGACTGGATATAAACTGGGCTACTGCTGAGGATTTCTTTAAAAGGGCGAGTGAAGTGACAAGTTCTATTAACAGGGGATTCCTGGTTGGACATGGCAACGTTCGCGCCTGTGTGCTGGGATATGAAAACCGTGAGCCGGATAAGAATGAACTTGCTGAAATGGAAAAAGAATTACGGGATGCTATGGAGTCAGGCGCTTTTGGTATGTCGAGCGGATTGATCTATCCTCCGGGATGCTATGCAAAGACCGTTGAATTAATAGAATTATGCAAAATAGTCAAAGAGTACAATGGTATATATACAACACACATTAGAGATGAAGGAGATGAAATAGAAGCCGCCTTAAACGAAGCTATAAATATTTCTAAAGAGAGTGGAGTAAATACTCAAGTCTCCCACATTAAGACATGGGGGGAGAAAAACTGGAGAAAAATAGATAAAATAAAAAAGCTGCTTGACGATGCAAGGTCTAATGGCATAGACATCACATGTGATCGGTATCCCTATATTGCAGCAGCAACAGACCTGGATGTAATCTTGCCAGATTGGGTATACGAAGGGGGAACGGTAGAAGAGAAAAAAAGATTGAGTGATCCTCTTCTCAGGGAACGCATTATCAAAGAAATGGAGCTCGAAGGCCTAAACCATGAGTTTTGGGGAACTATAATGATTTCATCTGTGTTTAATAAGGAGAATAGAAGCTATGAGGGAAAAACGATCGCAGCAATTGCTGAGGCATTAAGAGTACAACCTTTAAAATTTGTTCTAGATCTTTTATATGAAGAAGATTGCAGGGTAAGCGTTATATTCTTTAGTATGTCAGAGGAAAACCTTGCCAAAATACTTAATTGGGACTTTGTAATGGTAGGCTCTGACAGTTCGCTTCGCTCTCTAAAAGGAGTTTTAAACTACGGAAAACCGCATCCAAGGAGTTACGGTACATTTTCAAGAGTAATAAGAAAGTATGTGAATGAAACTCCCCTTTTTTCTCTAGAGAAGGCTATATATAAAATGACCGGATTCCCTGCTCAAAAGCTGGGTCTTAAGGATAGAGGGATCTTAAAAGAAGGGTTTTCTGCTGATATAACTGTTTTTGACAAGGAAACAATTACAGAAAAAGCAACATTTACAAACCCGCATAATTACTCTAAAGGAATCAAACACGTTTTAGTAAATGGAAAACTAACTATTAAAGACGGTAAGCATGAGGGCGTTGTAAATGGTAAGATTCTAAAAAAGTAATTTTATACCGGGAGACACTTTTCTATAAACGAATAAGTAACGATTATCATATTGATATTGACACCAGATTATATTACTATTAAGAAAATTTAAAGAGCTAATTATTATACATTTAATCGGGTTCTTATACCAAAAAGGAGGCCTTTGTGTACAGAAATAGAAGGAGTATTAGAAAGCATTTTTTGACACTGATGATTATGATATCTGCTTTATCATTAATCCCGGGATACGTGGGTCCAGCGGGTAGTGCTAAAGCGGCGACAGGCCCTAGAGAATTAGAACATTCTCTAATGCTTGTTTCCGAGGAAGTCAAATTGTCAGTTGTGTCTATCACTACTGTAAAGGTATTCAAACATCCTCCAACTGGAGGCGGAGGATATCATGGAGATCAGTATGGCCGCGGTCGTGGTGATAGACGCGGCGGGCAGGGAAATCCGTTTGATGATTTTTTTGACAAGTTTATGCCAAAAGCTCCGCCAAAGGGAGAGTACAAGACACAAAGCCTTGGTTCCGGTGTAATAGTCAGGATCGATGATGGAACAGGATACATCCTGACCAACAATCATGTTGTTGCGGACATGGACGAGCTGAAGGTTAAACTCAGTGACAAGAGAGAATTTGACGCGGAAATTGTGGGAACAGACGAACAGACCGATTTGGCGGTAATAAAGATTGAGGGAGAGAATCTGGTAGCCGCAAAAATGGGGGATTCTGATATTTTGAAACAGGGACAGTGGGCGATTGCTATAGGCAATCCTTTTGGCCTCAATCATACCGTCTCAGTTGGTGTGGTAAGCGCGATTGGCAGGTCTGGAGTAGGGATAGCAAATTATGAAAATTTCATTCAGACCGACGCAGCGATTAATCCGGGCAATAGCGGAGGCCCGTTATTAAACATTGATGGAGAGATTATAGGCGTCAATACGGCGATCTTCACCCGTTCTGGCGGTTATCAGGGAATTGGATTTGCCATACCGGTAAACATGGCAAAGGCGGTACTTAGAGACCTGATTAATACAGGAAAGGTTACACGAGGCTGGTTGGGTGTTGCTATCCAGGATATGAATGCATCACTTGCAGAACAATTTGGCGTAGAGGTTACCGAAGGGGTATTGATAAGTGATGTGCAGGATGATTCCCCGGCCAGAGACGCAGGCTTCGAAAGAGGCGATATATTAACTGAGTATGATAATAACGCAATGAGCGACGTTAATCAATTGCGTCATGTTGTCGCTCAAACCGAGGTCGGCAAAGAAGTCAAAGTGAAAGTATTGAGAAAGGGTAATGAAACGGTTTTAACAGTGAAAATAGGCGAGCAGCCGTCAGATCTGTTTGCTTCAGGGAAGTCGTCTACCGGAGCAGACATGGGTATGACAGTGCAGAATTTAACGGAAGAATTGGCTAAAAGTTTTGGTTTTGAAGGTGAGAATGGTGTAGTAGTTTCTGCTGTAGAGCCGGGTAGTGCTGCTGCTCAAGCTGATGTGAAAGAAGGAGATTTAATAAAAGAAGTTAATCGCGAAAAGATTAATAACATAAAAGAATTCAGAGAAGTTTTGAAGAGTACTGAAGAAGGCAAAGATACTCTATTATTACTGAGAAGAGGCATGCATACACGTTTTGTGATAATTAAGAGTAAGTAAAACAGCAGGTTATTCTAATGTGACAGTAGTTACTACAAAAAAATATAGCCTCGTTACCAGAGTACGGTAACGGGGCTTATTTTTTTGCTGAATCTTCAAAAAGAGGCGAAAGGTCTTGCAGCCTTTTAATTATTGGCGCCAGTTTTTCAAGAATGTAATCGATTTCATTATCAGTGTTGTATTTGCTTAAACTAAACCGGATTGTTCCCCTGCTTGTAGCAGGAGGAACTCCCATAGCCTGCAGGACATGAGATGGCTCTGCGGAACCTGTTGTACATGCCGAACCGGAGGAAGAAGCAATGCCGGCCATATCAAGCAGAAGCAGGACCGCTTCTCCTTCAATATATTCAAAGCTTACACAACACGTATTGGGCAGGCGGTCACTATTTTCTCCAATTATTATCACATTGGAAATCTTGTCTTTAATGCCTTTTTCCAGTTTGTCCCTGAGACGTCTGACTTTTGTCTGCTCTTCTTTTACAAATCCTTCTGCTAATTCGCTAGCCTTGCCCAATCCGATAATATAGGGAACGTTTTCTGTCCCGCTTCTTCTATTATCTTCCTGGTGACCGCCAATAATCAAGGGGTTAATCCTTACTCCTTTTCGTATATACAACACGCCCACCCCTTTTGGTGCGTGAAGCTTGTGCCCGGACATTGACAGAAGGTCGATATGACTGTTTTTAAGATTTACAGGGATCTTGCCGATTGCCTGTACTGCATCACAATGAAAAAGAGCGCCTTTTTCTTTAACTATCTTACCGATCTCTTCGATGGGAAATATTACGCCTGTCTCATTATTTGCATGCATGATAGAAACAATAGCCGTAGTATCTTTTATGGAATCCCGCAACTCATCCAGGTCAAGCATTCCATCCTTATCAACGCCAAGTTCTGTTACTTCATAGCCCTGCTTTCCAAAGTATTTACACACATTCAAAACCGCCGGGTGCTCTACCTTGGTTGTAATAACATGTCTTCTTTCTGGGTGCGCTTCCAACGAGCAGTGTATGGCATTATTGTTACTCTCAGTTCCACAGCTTGTAAATACGATCTCAGATGTATCTGCCCCAAGAATGTTTGCTACCCTTTCTCTGGCAAGGTCCATCTTGTTTGCAACCTGTCTTCCAAAAGCATGTATACTTGACGGATTGCCGTAGTATTCCTTAAAATACGGCAGCATCTCATCCAGAACCTCATCATCAACTCTCGTTGTAGCGTTATTATCAACGTAAACCAGCTTCATTTATAAAATCTCCATTTCAATATAAATCAGTGCGTCTATGCTCAAATAAAGGTATCTCTGCTCTTACCTCCTCCAGTAAGCTTAAATCAACCTCAGCCGTAATCACATTCTCGCTGTCTTTCGCTTTTGCCAAAACCCTTCCCCACGGGTCCACTATCATGCTTTTCCCATAGCAGGTTATATTATTCGGACTTGTACCTATCTGATTTGCGGCAACTACAAAAACCTGGTTCTCAATGGCGCGGGCAATAACCAGAGGCTCCCAGTGATATTCTCCGGTAGTCGACGTAAATGCGGAGGGGATAAAAATAATCTTTGCTCCATTTAATGCCAGAGACCTGAAAAGTTCGCAGAATCGCAAGTCGTAGCAAATACTCAGGCCGGCTTTGACGCCTCCCATATTTACGGTAACTATTCCCTGGCCTGCGGCTACGTTCTCTGATTCTTTATATCTTATCTTGCCCTGTATATCAACATCAAAAAGATGAACCTTTGCATACTTTGCCAGGATTTCTCCGCTTCTTCCAACCATTACAGATGTGTTGCAAACCTTGTTCTCTTCAATCTTTTCAAATATGCTTCCGCACACTATATAAATTCCGTGCGTTCGTGCTTTATCCGATAAAAAATTAATGGTATCGCCCGGTATCTCTTCTGCATTTTCTACCATAATCTTTGTATGGCCACAGCAGTTAAACATCTCAGGCAGAACAACAACGTCTGCGCCATCTTTAACGGCATTATCAATATACTTACCGGCCAATTTTAAGTTTCTGATTTTATCCTCGTTTGCACAAAACTGGACGGCAGCTACTATGAATTTGCATCCTAATCCATTTTCTAATTCAGTCATTTAGAATTTATCTTTCTCGCAATTTGCTACTGATTACCTTCGTTACCTGATCCGTTATTTTATTGAAATACTCATTCCTGGATTTAATATCCATAAATTCGTGTTTGTCAACTGAAATTGGTTTATGGTAGTAGACGGATATTTTTACAGGCCGCGGCAGTAGCCTGTGTTTTGGCCATGCCTCATAGACGCCGACGAGTGTGACCGGAACAATCCTGGCATTTGTTTTAAGCGCTAATCTGGCAATCCCCAGCTTGAGATCTTTAACCTTCCCATTATCACTTCTCCCACCCTCCGGAAAAATTATTAATGCCTTATTTTTTAACAATATTTCAAGTGCGTCAACATAGGCGCTCTTATCAACTTTTGTCAATTCTACCGGGAAGGCGCCAAAAAAACGTATCATGCTTTTCAGGACAGGTATAGTAAAAAGCTTTTCCCATGCCATAAATTTCACATCTCTATATACACCGGTACTCACGATCACCGGATCGTAGTAACTTATATGGTTGGACGCTATGATAACAGGCCCGGTGGCAGGGATGTTTTCTCTGCCGTGAAATTCAATCCGATGGAAAATCTTGAAATAGACAATCGATATCCATCGCACAAGGCCAAACTTAATATTCGAAATAAACAATTGACACCTACCCTGCACCACAGTAAAATTCCAGACATACAGACATATAAGACTGTAGTACTATCGATACCTTACCATTACCTAAATTGAGCGATTTTGTAGCCGCAACCTTAAGGTTGCGTAACTTACGCGAACCCATCAAGTGGTGAAAAACGCAGGCTGAAGCCTGCGGCTACAATGGCATGTAATATAAAATCGCTCAATTTAGGCATAACTAAATGACTTGTAAGTTCTCAATAAGCTGAGGAAAACCTCCCCTATTTCCCCTCCTTGCGAAGGAGGGGAAATAGGGTGGTTAAAAAACTTATAAACCTTCCTCGACTTATTGAGAACTTACGAAGATTCCATATATTCTTGTTACAAAAATTGGAGAAAAGGGTTATTCTATTACATACCCTTAATAAATCAAGACTAAACCTCTCCCTGTTGCACCCTTTTGTAAAATAGGGAATTTAAAGTCCTCGGCGCTTTTTGTCCGGGTAAGAGGGAAATATTAACTTACTATTATTTGACGAGGAAAAAATGCTTAAAGAGAAAATAGGATTTATTGGCGGTGGCAAAATGGGTGAAGCTCTGATCAAAGGAGTCCTCAGGGCAAAACTGAGTTCTGCCAATAAAATTATCGTCAGTGATGTGGATAAAAAACGCTGTCAAATACTTGAAGAAGAGACAGGGATAAAAACTACTCAGGAAAACAAAAAAGCAGTCTCCGCTTCTGACGTCATAATCCTTGCTATCAAACCAAACGTAATGGGCGATATCCTTGAAGAATTAAAAAGCGATATTACTCCAGAACATCTGGTTGTTTCAATAGCGGCAGGGATCCCACTGAGCTTTATAGAATCATTTCTAAACAAGGGCTGCCGGGCTGTCAGGGTTATGCCCAACACACCGTGCCTGGTGGGTGAGACTGCTGCAGGTTACGCCCTGGGGAAAAATGCTACACGTAATGACGGGGAACTGGTTGGTCAAATCCTTAATGCGGTAGGCCAATCTTTCTTACTGGAGGAGAAACACCTTGACGCCGTTACGGGATTGAGTGGAAGCGGGCCTGCGTTTATTTATATGGTTATTGAGGCGCTGGCGGACGGAGGGGTTAAGATGGGCCTGCCAAGAGACATATCAACAAAGCTTGCGGCGCAGACCGCATTTGGCGCTGCAAAAATGGTGTTGGAGTCGGGCATACACATAGGTGAACTCAAAGACTTTGTCACCTCTCCTGGCGGTACAACTATAGAAGGGATTCATGCTCTTGAAAAGGGCGGTATCAGGGATGCCCTGATAAATGCCGTTGAGACTGCAACTAAAAAATCAAAAAGACTGGGCAAGACATTTTCAAAACGCAGCAAATAAGGCAGGCTTGTTTTACTTGTTCGATAAGTTTAACTCATTCCCATGCTCTGCGTGGGAATGAGTTAAAGATAGCCAACCCATCCTGCCAAAGAAATATACTCGCTTGCCTTAATAATTCTACGATAAAAAAAGCAATTTCCTGTCAGCAATTACAATTCTAGAAAAAGGAGGTGTGCAGAAGATGGAAGGTAAACAGAAGACAGAAGAGAACAAAGAGAAGAAAAAAGAGAGATACGAAAAACCTGAACTGGAAAAAAAAGGGAGCCTTAAGGATATTACTGCGAATGGAGTTTCCGACTCATGATCTCTTGTAATGCAGGAGATGAATGAGAAAGCAGATTTATCCAGCAGTGTCCGGTTAGGTTTTTGCATGTACGGCTTTTTATATCCGATCTGTCGGAAGATACGTAGGGCGAGGCTTTAGCCTTGCGCTTAATGTACGAAAGCAAACCTAAAGGATTGCCCTACGTGTTACACACAAAAACCTAACCGGTCACTGCTGAGATTTATTGATAATACACAGATTTTATGGACATGGCAGGGAAATATCCGGCAAAAGGCAGGGACGTTCACTATAGAGAAATTGACTTGAAGAGCGTCCTTTTAGATATTGACAGCGGAGAATATTACTCCCTGAACAGGGTAGGAACATTTATCTGGTCTCTCATCAATGGAAAAAGAGATGTGAGCCACATAGTAGACGAGGTTACCGGAAAATTCGATATTTCCATGGAACAGGCAGGGCCGGATGTAAAGGGATTGATCGAAAAGCTTATCAGTGAAGGGCTGGTTGAGGTGCATGATAAACCGGAATGATTTAAAATATCTAAAAAGACCGCAAAATTTCCTTCTGTTTGCAAAGGTATTTTCTTTACTTATAGTCCTGCCGGTTCTGGTTAAGTTATTAAAACTGCCTACTTTGCTTAGACTCCTCGAACATGGAAAAACCAAACGAAAGGGTGATAACAGGGACGGTATAGAGATGATAACCAAATTTGCAAATTTTATCATATACGACATATTTCACAGCGCAAATCCCTGCCTGCTCAGATCACTCCTGCTTTTTAAATTTTTCAGGGAGAGCGGTATGGATTTACAGATCGCATTTGGGGTCAAGGAGGGAGAGGAAGATTTTAAGGGGCATGCCTGGCTGATTCACCGGAAAAAGCCTTTTAATGAAAAGTCCGACCCTTCAGGAGAGTTCGATGTTATCTATGTATATCCCCAACCTGGCCGAACACGGCAGGCAGACCCCTCTTTCGAGAGGACTCCAATTCTGGAATCCTCTCGAAAGAGAGGCTGTTTATACAACGAATGAAAGCTGAATTATAAATTTGTTTGTTTTGTTATTAGACACTTTTCTTTAACACGCCGTAGGGGCGTATGGCCATACGCCCACCGATGGTTCAGGCTTGCAGCCTGAACCAAAACGTTTAGGTTCAATCAACATGATTGAACCTGCAAGAAGTTAGGCCGCTATCTCGACAAAAGACTATCCTTCGACTCCGCTCAGGATGACGTCACACTGAGCGGAGTCGAAGCGTTATCAACATTGAATTTCCTATGCATGAACATACAAAAAATAAGGAAGAAAAGATAACCGCAGATTTCTCAATCCATGGAATAGGACTGAGGTTTAATACTAACAGCCAAACCATCCTCTCCTCTTTTAAAGAATTTCTTGGATGTTTCTCCGCCACAGAACCGGGCTATTCACCTGACATAACATTCACAATATTCGATAATCGACAGAACCTTTCTCATGACTTTTCCATCCCTGAGGGGCTGAGCCTGTTATGCGCTCCGCAGGAATTTGCCGGGGTACCCATGGGCAATACAGGACTGGAAAAACTGGATTTTTATGGAACCGGCGGTGAGTCAACTTATTACCTGGACATGGGGAATCCGGGACTCATATCTTTCGATTTAACCGGATGCAGAGTGGAGGGCTATATACAAAACAGCGATTTACTATATTCCACCAGGCTTCCCGGCGCTATTCTCATGGTTGTTCTTTCGGAAATAATAAAGACCCTGGGATATTTCCAGCTCCATTGTTCAGCGGTAGACAGGAACGGGAAAGGGGTTTTGTTACCCGGATTCTCAGGTTCCGGCAAGACTACCACTTGCATTGCCCTTATCAGAAATGGATACAGGTCTCTCGGAGATGACTGCCCCATGCTGCGATACAACATGAAGGGAAGTCTCGAACTGCTCGCCTTTCCGGAACGTGTAAATGTAACAGAAAAGACAATAAATTTCTTCCCGGAATTAAAAAACAGTAATCTTTTAAAGGACAATGGCAATGGAAGAAAGTGGAGTTTTAACACGGAGGATGTCTATCCGGGGTCTACAAAGATGTCCACAATTCCGAAAGTTGTCCTTTTCCCGGAGGTTCATTCAGGGCAAAAGAGCCGCCTGGAAAGTCTTTCCGGAAACGAGGCATTCAAATTACTGCTCCCCCACGGACTTATGGTATTAGATAAAGAGACGGCAAGGAAACACTTCGATATACTGGTGGATTTGATCGAGTCAGTCGAATGCTACCGGCTTTATATAGGTTCTGACTTCAGGGAACTTGACAAACTTATAGATTCAATATTATGATGTGGCCAGCGAAAGAGCAGCAGTTTATCCTCTCCTTTTTGAAGTTTTCTTTTGGATACGAAGACTCCCGAAACATTGTAAACCTTGCCAATGAGGATTTAGACTGGAAAAGAGTTGCAGCCATGGCGGGATATCACGGCATATCATCCATCCTCCATGATTGCCTGCAAAAGAATAGAGAAATAAAAATTCCCCACTCTGTAAAGAAGGCGCTGGAAAAGGAGTATTTTGGAAATATAGCGGCCGGCCTTTTGTTTGAAAAAGCCCTGAAAGAGATTATTCAACATTTCGAGCACAACGGGCTTACTTTTGCCGTTCATAAAGGGTTAGGCCTCTCTACCCTTCTTTATCCCGAACCACAGCTCAGATCAAGCGGTACAGATCTGGATATTTTTATTAAAAAGGATGATTATTTACAGGTAAAGAACCTGTTGATGGAAATCGGGTGCAGACTGCAGAATATCCATTATGAATACCACGAGATGTCCTACATTGGAGAAGTAAAGTACGTCAAACAGGAGGGCAGTATAAAAGTAATCATAGATCTGCATACAGACTTTAATCCCAATCACTGGGGAAAGGTTTCAAGGTTTGATCCGGAAGGTTTTTGGGATTCTCTGTTGAAGGTAAAATATAATGACTTCTTCATCCCCTGCCTGCCTGTCGAGGCCAACCTGATCTTTCTTTCTATTCATTGCGCGGCAAATCATATATTCGACAGATTAATAAACTTCTGTGATTTAGATCTTCTCATAAGAAAATATGGAGATAAAACTGACTGGGGAAAGCTTGCGGACTTTGCGAGAGAAAATAAATCCAGGAAAGTTTTTTATTTTCCGCTCAACTTCTGCCAAAAGCTGCTGGGAACTCCTGTTCCGCAGGAGTTTTTAGAGGCGATCCGGCCGGGGCCATTATCAATCTCCCTTGTACCTCGAAAACTGCTTTTGCTGAGGGACGGCAAACCGCCTAAGTGGCTGGAGAGGTACATGCATTTTGTCCTGCTCGATAACCCCCTTGACTTTTTAAGGAGTGTCAGGATATTTTCAAAGCGTATCCTTGAGGAGTGTTTTATAAAGAGAAAAACCGGTTCCGCTATTTCAGAAGGTTAGCGTGCCTGCCCTTCCACAAAATATCATATTAAAAAAAGAAGAGTATATATTGAAAATCTATTTATAGACTGGTTCCAGTGTTCCGTTATATGGTTTTACTTTAATCTGTTTAGCGCGTTCCTCGGCTTGCGCTGCATCATATTGGAACTGCAATCCCATCCATCCGTCAGGTGTACCCCCAAACGCTTTAGACAGACGAATAGCCATGTTCCACGACAGATCAGTCTTTTTATTAACCAACATGCTTAATGCTTGCCGGGTTACGCCTAGAATTTTGGCCCCGTCCGTAATGCTTAAATTATAGGGTTCCAAACAATCTACCCGCACCCCTAATCCTGGATGTGGCGGGTTTTTCATGCGTGTTCTCTTCATGGTTGTTTCCTTTCCTAATGATAATCTTCAAAATTCACATCAAAAGCATTACCATTTTCAAACTGAAAGGCAATGCGCCAGTTCGCCCGAACGGTGACACTCCATGTCCCTCTTCGATCACCTTTTAATTCGTGCAAATTGTACGAATGAATTTTCATTGTCTCAATTAATTTTGCTGAATTTAAACGTGCTAAAATTAAACTGATCCGTTCCAGCATGTTGCGGGGTAATCGTTGAGGATTATCGTCCTCAAAGAATCGCTTCAATCCTCTGTGTTTAAAACTTTTGATGATTTTTTCTGAGGCATTGCAACTGTATGCATTTATATTCTCCCCCCCCCCCAATTCCTACTCTCTATACCTTTTTAACCGTGAATTAAAACTCCTTTTTTTAAACAATTTAATATATAAACTTAACTCTAGTAGTGAAGCTATACAATTTATACCTGCCCAACCTGGCAAGTTCTTTATAACATTGGTAGCGCATATAAGGGGCCAATCCCTTCCCCCTGAAAGACATTAAGGTATAGGCATCAAATAAATATGCCTCATCATCCTTCAATGCAAATCTAAGAAACTTGCTACCAAACTCAACCAGGCCAAACCATGTGAAAGCTACTATCTTACCCCTGTATTTAATACCAAGACATTTTTTGCCTTCTTTTAGTCTCAGTAACAGATCTTTTTCAGAGAATGTTCGGTCAGGACCGGGAATCACTGATATCTCCTTCATATCTTCCTCTCTTAAAAAGCCGATTTCATATTCATTAAATCCTTTTTCAAAATCCGGCAGACTTTTATTAAATAATCCTTCCAAGACAAGATAGTACGGGGATATCCTGATACCCATTTTTGTCAGGCCATCCTGGACAACCCGCATAAAAGGATTATATTTGAACTTATCCCGGATATGTTTCAAATAGTACATTTTATCTTCAGACATATTATTGAACCCCTAAAACCTCTCTTGCTTCTTTATGGGTATAAGGTGTAAGCCCCAGAGCCCTGGCAATAGCAAGTATCCTTTCTACCTGATCACGATTTGTAGCAAGCCGCGTTCTCTCTTCGTCGTACCAGATATTATCTTCCAGTCCTACTCTGACTCCGCCACCCGCTAATAAAGACATCACGTTCATCCTGAGTTGAGAATCTCCGACACCACCAACGGACCAGATAGAACCTTCAGGTAATTCCCTTATCATAAACCCCAGACTTAGAATATCTGCCTGAGCGCAGGCGATATTTCCTAAAATAATATTAAAATAGTAAGGTGGGTGTATAAATGCTTTGCGAATTAGATATTTAGCGTAGTTGATCATGCCCAGGTCGAATATTTCCATTTCCGGTTTAATTTTTTCTCTCAACATCTTTTGAGCCAGATCCTTTATCATCTGAGGTGAATTGATGCTTACCTGCTTATTAAAGTTCAAAGAACTGAGCGTTAAACTACCAAAATCCGGTTTCAATTCACCATCCAACTCAAGCACCTCTGAACGTTTTTCAAATTCGTGAAAGTGTCTTCCGCTGGTCGAAACACTCAGCACTAAATCCCTGTTTTTTCCCCGGATTCCACTGATAATTTCTGCATATATATCCTTTTTATATGTTGGAAGTTCCGTGTCGATTTCACGGGCATGAAGATGAACTATATTGGCTCCTAACTCTGCCATTTCAAGTGCCTGCTTAATTATCTCTTCAGGAAGCAGAGGAACATGCGAAGTCATCTCTTTTGTCGGGATCAATCCTGTTGGGGTAAAATTTAAAATGAATTTATTTCTCATGAGTATTTATTTTTGATTCCACGCAGGGTATCAAGACTTTTTTTTTAACAAAAGAATCAGTTGACATAAAAAAGATTTAAATTCATAGTATAGCTAATTCCCATTTGGAACACAGATGACCGTAGATTTTTAGGATTAAAATAATAATATCTTATCTGCGTATATCTGAGAAAATCTGCGGCCTAACAATTTATTTACTTTATGAATGTCTCTTACATAATGAATCTTGTCACATCCCAATTAGCCAGGCATATTACACTGGTTTTTACCGGAAATATTTCTGCCGCAGGTTTGGGGTTCCTGGCGGTGCTGATAGTTGCCAGAAACCTTACCGTAAGCGATTTTGGATTATTTATTATTGTGATTTCATTCATGCGTATAGCTGCAAACTTATCAGATTTTGGTATGAATACGGCAATGATAAAGTTTGCTTCATTCTACCTGGTCATGGGAAAAACAGCCGAAGCCACTCAAGTACTGAGAATGTCTCTTATTGTAAGGTGTATTATCGGCTTTATTCTTGCAGTAATAATATTCACAACGGCCGGGTTGTTGTCTACAGAGTTGTTTCATTATCCACGTTTAACCCCTCCGCTTAAATTAGCCGCTTTTGGTATGTTGGCAGCTTCCATATCAAATTATTTCAGATCTGCATTTAATACTTATCAATTGTTCCGGATGTCCGTTATCCTACAGCTTTTGGTTGATTTTGGCAAGTTTTTCGGCATTATAGTTCTGGTGTCTTCCGTGGGAATAGGTCTGTTTTCTGCTGTTGCAGTTTTTGCTTTTGCCCCGTTATCAGGCGTCTTATTCGGGTTTGGACAGTTTTATCACAAACTATTTCCAGCGATAAACCCCATCAAAAGTCTATTTAAGCAGCTCTTCTCTTACTCCAAATGGACATTTGCAGGCAATGTCTGTGGTCTGATACTTTCTTATGTCGGTATTTTTATGCTTGCAAAGATGCTGGGCAGCGAAGCAGCCGGTATCTATGGACTGGCGCTAAACCTTGCCCTTATCTTCCCGATACTTGCCAGTTCTTTATGGACAGTTTTACTGCCGGAGGTCTCAAGATTCAGAGAGATGAAGCAATTTGAAAAATATATAAAAGGCTCCTTCAAAATTTCTTTCTGCATAGGAATTGCAGTTATTCCTTTCCTGTTTCTTTCTTATAAAATTATCCCATTCTTATTTGGCTTACAATACCTCGATTCCATTCCTGTCTTTAATTGGTTATTGATAGGCTTTACTGTCCTCGTGATCAATAGTACCCTCCGCGTAACATTACTCTCCATAAATAAGCCTCACATAATTGCTATGTGGGATTGGCTTAAGTTGGCAGTGATGATTCTCGGTTGCTATTTTCTTATACCTTTTATAGGGGTCCTTGCTCCTGCAGTATTGACATTGATTTTGAGGGTGAGTACTTTAGTCCTTTTTTCTACGTATGTTTTCAAGAAGATAAGAGGAGGAAACATATCTTTTCAAAAGGAAACTATGATAACCAGCAAATGATACTTTTTAATCCTCAAAGGAATATCCTTCCAGAAAAGGAAATTTCTTCATCCTATTCTTAACAAGATCGATTAATTCTTGATTCCATTTTGTATCATAGCGGCTCTTATGCGGGGATTGAAAGACGATACCTGCACAATCATTTAAGTAATCATCTGGTGCATCTGCCCCCAGGAAATGGCAGAGTTCCTTTAAATACTTTTTCGGACTTTCAATAAATGACTCGTACCTCAGCTCAAAGAGATCAGTGCATTTTATTTGTTGTTTAATATCCTGCACCTTTTCACAGAGAGAAAAATAGAACCCAATGCTATCCATTAAGTCCAGGTGGCGTCCATGTATTTTTGTTTTCCTGCATATGGTACTTATATTATCATACGGATTTCTAATAACATGAATAAATTTTATATTGATGTTCATAGTATCTCGTAAACGTTCTAAAAGCCCCTGGACAACATTCAATCGCCATATATCTCCATTACCATTTTTATCCCCGATTATTTGTAGCTTCTTGTATCTGCCCTGCCATTGATTGGGAACGTCATAAAAATAGTTACCCCGTGTTCGCCTTCCTTGTGCAAATACTCGAGATCTTTCCAGTAAAAGATGGTAAATTTGTCTCTTACTGAATCCTGCACGAATATACATAAGTACGTCCAGCTCATGAGCAATTATCATGTTAGGATGAGCATCAAGTAAGGATCCGATTAAGCTGTGCCCGCTTCTTGGATAACCTATGAACATACAATATGTCTCAATATCTTCAAAAAGTTTTCTATTCTTAAAACCCCCATAGAAAGATGCTGAATAAAGCCTTGCTACACCTAATGCTTTTATGAACTGTTTGAGCATCCAATTCAAATATCTTGTTCTCCTATGCGAAAGAATATCAGGTAGTCAACATATTGTTAAAGTGATCCATCGAAACTATAATTGTTTCTATGTAGAATCTAAGTCCAACATCTTTATAGGATAAGCGAGACTTATTATTCTAGCGGAATTTTAATTACATTTATGAAAATATTCGGGAAGAAAAGCCCATTAGTTTTTTACTTTGCACATTCTATCTTATACGTCATATTTTATAAACAAATTATCTACAATTAAAATCATTTTATTTAATGATTCTAAAATATCGTATAGAAGAGTCTTCTATGCGATTATCACATATTGATAGACTGTCCAGGAGTAGAAATATTTGTTGATATCACATACATAAACCTTGTATTATTGGTACTTTATTTGAGATTCTCTTTCTTCAGATAGTCTGCTCAAATGTAACTGAGAAGGCGGAGCTATGTCTATTTAAAATAAATCTTTTTTGACAGGTACTATTTTCTCAATGCCGAATATACCCTTCATCTCAATTATTATCCCTGTACACAATGGTGGTCAATATCTCGAAAGGTGTTTAGATGCCTTAATTGAGTCATCCTGGTCATCTTTTGAGATTATTGTTGTAGATGATTGTTCAACAGATGATACTGTTACTATCGCTCAACAAAAGAGAATTACAATCCTCCAGCTTTCAGGAAGATCAGGCGCCTCTGTAGCGAGAAACTTCGGGGCGCAACACGCAAGAGGGAATATCCTTCTTTTTATAGATTCTGATATACTTGTGAAACGGGAAACCATTAAGCTGGTTGCAGATGGCTTTCAGCAACATACCGATATTGCGGCAATTTTCGGTTCTTATGACGACAACCCCCAAGAAGAAAACTTTATGTCTCAGTATAGAAATTTATTTCACCACTTCAATCACCAGAATTCAGACACGGAAGCCTCTACCTTCTGGACAGGGTGCGGGGCAATACGAAAAAACGTTTTTGAGGAGATAGGGGAGTTTAGAGACTCTTTTATGGAAGACATCGAATTAGGCTATAGACTCCGCGAGAAAGGATACCGAATCTTTCTGGACAAGGGTCTGCAGGTTAAACATCTCAAGCAATGGAAATTTCTATCCATGTTACGTGCGGACATATTTAAGCGGGCAATTCCGTGGTCTCGTTTAATCCTGGAAACAGGATTTATGCCAAAGGAACTCAATCTGCAACCCTCTCATAAGGCCAGTTCAGTCTCTGTTGCCCTGATGATTTCAGTGGTCCCATTCTTATTTTTTGGTCGTACAAAATTTTTTAATATTCCTGTAGTCCCCGCCGCCGGTTTTTTCTTATCAATTCTTTTTGTTAATTTCCTTATTCTTAATCGGGAACTGTATGGTTTCTATGCACGGAAAAAAGGATTGAGGTTTATGGCGCAGGTTATCCCTCTCCATTTCCTCTATTATCTCTATAGCGGCATATCATTTGTCGCATGTTGGGTTTCTTACAAATTATTCCTCCATAGACCACCTTATCATATGACAGAAAAGTATAATGCAGGAACACGCCAGAAAACTTGATAATAAAAAAACAGTTATCATTGGCGGCGGGCCGGCCGGACTGGCTGCCGCTTATGAGCTTTCTAAAACAGGCGTGGAATCTATTGTACTTGAAAAGGATCAGATGGTAGGCGGAATCTCAAAGACTGTCAATTACAAAAACTACTACTTTGATTTAGGAGGCCATCGTTTTTTTACAAAGATAGAGGCAGTTGAAAACATATGGAAGGAGGTGCTTGATGATAATTTCTTACACAAAAAACGGCTCTCACGAATTTATTATAATAAGAAGTTTTTTAATTATCCCATTCGCCCTCTAAATACTCTCAGAGGGCTGGGGTTGTGGAATGCGTTTCTTATTCTAATCAGTTACTCTTATGCACATTTATTCCCCGCCGGGCAGGAAGAAACCCTTGAACAATGGGTCTCAAACCGGTTTGGAAAACGCCTTTACAAGACTTTTTTTAAAACCTACACCGAAAAGGTATGGGGAATATCCTGTAGTGAAATCAGGGCGGAATGGGCCGCCCAGCGAATAAAGGGACTCTCCCTTGTCAAGGCAGTCAAAAATGCGTTAATAAAACCTAAGAATTCCAATAAGAAAGAGGTGATTAAGACATTAATTGACAGCTTTGATTATCCTAAATTAGGACCGGGCATGATGTGGCAATCCATGGCAGAAATCATTCAGGGTAATGGCTCTCAGGTCTGCCTGGAATCAGAGGTTGAAGCAATTCTATGGAACAGAAATAATAAAAGCATAGACTCGGTAGAAATAAATGTAAACGGACAAAGGAAACTTTTTCACGGAACCGATTTTATCAGCAGCATGCCAATAAGAGAGCTTATACAGAAGTTTAAACCCACAGTGCCTGAAGGAGTACTTAAAGCATCTAATCATCTTAATTATAGAGATTTCCTTACGGTCACCCTGATTGTTAATAAACAGGATGTATTCCCTGACAATTGGATATATATTCACGAGCCGGATGTGAAACTGGCAAGGGTCCAAAACTACAAGAATTGGAGCCCTTATATGGTGCCGGATCAAAATAAAACCTGTCTGGGGCTGGAATATTTTTGCTTTGAGGGAGATGAATTGTGGAGTATGCCGGATGAAGAATTGATTGAACTTGGCAAGAGAGAAATGGCCGCTTTGGGTTTAGTGCAAAAGCATGATGTTGAAGACGGTACTGTTGTGCGAATGCTCAAGGCATACCCGGTTTATGATTCCGGATATCGCGGTTCGCTCAATACAGTACGTAAATTTCTGGACGGAATTGATAACCTTCAGCTTATCGGACGGAATGGAATGCATCGGTATAATAATATGGATCACTCCATGCTCACTGCCATATATGCCGCAGAGAATATTAATGGAGCTAATCATAATCTATGGGAGATTAATGAAGAACCGGAATATCATGAGGAGAGAGCCGGGAAGTCTGCCGGAGAGCTTGTACCCGATGAAATTATTATAAAGTCATTCAACAGAATGGATAAGTTCGGGTTTGCTGCGGCTATCGGAACCGTTTCCGGTTTGTTCATTTTTCTGGCCACCATCTTCCTCGTCATAAAGGGAGGCGAAGTTGTAGGCCCTAATCTGCAGCTTCTCAACCAATACTTTATAGGGTATTCAGTAACTATAAAAGGAGCTTTTATCGGAATGGGTTATAGTTTTCTCTGGGGGTTTTTGTTCGGATGGTTATTTGCATATCTCAGAAATCTTTTCCTTGGCTTCTTCATCTATCGCGTAAAGAGAAAAGTGGAAATGCTTACCTTCAGGGATTTTCTGGATCATTTTTAATTAATACATTAGTGAGGGGTGTATTAAAGTGAATGGAATAAAGAAAAAAGAGGAAAAGCTGTTTAGTGGTATTATCAGGTTTAACGCTAAAATTCTGGGATTGGTTCTCGGCCTGTTGATGGGCCTGGTTGTCTTTATTGCAACTAACTGGCTTGTTATCATGGGGGGACATACCACACACGATGGTATAACTGTCATCGGCCCTCATTTAAGTCTCCTGCGCCAGTTCTTCATCGGGTATAAGGTTACTTTCACGGGAAGTTTTATTGGCTTCGCTTATGGTTTTGCCCTGGGCACCTTAAGCGGCTCGTTAATCGCCTGGATATATAATAAGATTGTGGATTTCAAGAGTTGAAAATCCTCTCTAAATATAAAAATCTAATCTGATGCGGATCGGAATCGACGCCTCCTGTTGGGCCAATAAAAGGGGATATGGACGTTTTACAAGGGAAATGTTAACTGCCCTTGTTAAACAAGATAAGGAAAATGAATATGTCTTCTTTATGGATTCGGTTACAGCCGGACCTGGCAACTTTCCACCCAATGTGGAATGTATTATAATAAACCTCTCTCAGCCTCCTACTCAAGCAGCTTCCGCATCTGGCAGGCGTTCTATACCTGATATACTGAGGATGGGAAGGAGGGTTTCCAAAGAAAGACTGGACCTTTTTTTTTATCCCTCTGTCTATACATACTTTCCAATCTTTGGCCGCGTAAAAAAGATTGTGACAATACATGATGTAACTGCGGAAAAATATCCTGAACTTATTTTTTCAAACAGAACAAATCGCACTCTTTGGAATCTGAAAGTGTGGCTCGCCATAAAACAGGCCGATTTGATTATGACAGTATCCGAATTTTCCAGGCAGGGAATAATAGAACATTTTGGTATATCAGGAGAAAATATTAGAGTCGTTTCCGAAGCATCGGTTAAAGACTTTCGGCCTATTCATGAAACGGATTTTTTGTCTGATACACTTGCCCCTTTTGGCCTGGATATTTCGACAAGATATATCCTTTACGTTGGAGGAATTGCACCGCATAAAAATCTTTCTACCCTCATAAACGCCTATTCCAGATTAATAAATGATACCAACCACAAGGATGTCAAACTGGTTCTCGTTGGAGATTACGAGAGGGATGCTTTTCTTATCGATAACAATCTTCAAGACCTGCTTAAACACCTTCAATTAAAAGACAAGGTTATTTTTACGGGTTTTATTTCTGATAAAGAGTTAGTCTGTTTTTATAATGCTGCAATGGTTTTTGTCCTGCCCTCTTTTATGGAGGGATTTGGGCTGCCTGCGGTAGAGGCAATGGCTTGCGGCACACCGGTAATTGGGAGTAAGACCTCTGCGCTGCCTGAAGTCGTGGGAGACGCGGGACTTTTTTTTGATCCAGACAAACCGGACGAGCTATTGGAGCACCTGACCACTATCGTAGAGGATGGTGCGTTAAGAAAAAAACTTGCACAGCGTTCTATTCAGAGAGCCGCTACTTTTTCATGGCAGAAATCAGCAGTTCAGACATTAAATGTTTTTAACGATCCGGGAGTAAATGGGCCAATCTCTTAATTTTTGTATGATAACAACATTTTATCCGCCTTATAATTTCGGCGGAGATGGAATATTTGTTTACCGGCTATCTAATGAGTTGGCAAAACGCGGTCATAATGTGGATATCATTTATTGCAAAGATGCGTATCTGATGCTTCAGCACAAAGGCCCTAAAGGTAATTTTCCAAATCATCCGAACATAAACATACATGGTTTAAAAAGCAGACTTGGCTTAATTTCTCCACTTTTAACCCAACAAACCGGTTATCCTTTATTAAAAAGGAAGGAGATTGAGGCTGTCCTGAGAAGTAAACGTTTTGACGTTATCCATTATCATAATATATCGCTTGTGGGTGGCCCAAAATTATTAAAACCCAGAAAAGAAGTCACGCTCTATACCATGCATGAATATTGGCTGGTTTGCCCGATGCACGTTTTATGGAAGTATAACAGGGAATTATGTACGCAACGGAATTGTTTCTGGTGTAGTCTGGCCTGGAAAAGGCTTCCACAATTGTGGAGATATTCAGGTATGCTGGAGAAAGCAATTAAAAATGTTGATTGTTTTATTTCTCCCAGCAAATTTACCATGGAAAAACATCATGAAATGGGATTACAGATACCCATCAAACATATTCCACATTTTTTACCGGCATCAGAAGAAGGTATTGTTGAAGATGAAACGGCAGAAATTGAAGCACAGACAAAGCCATATTTTCTCTTTGTTGGACGTTTGGAGAAAATTAAGGGGCTGCAAGACCTTCTGCCAATTTTTAAAGATTATCATAATGCGGAACTATTAGTTGCCGGAGACGGTAAATACGGTAATGTTCTGCGAAAGATGGCAAAAGGGTGCAGTAATGTCAAGTTTCTGGGTCACGTTAGTTTTCAGGAATTGCAAAAGTTATATAGAAAGGCAATAGCGGTTATTATCCCTTCCGTTTGTTATGAAGTGTTCGGCATGATCGTAATTGAATCCTTCTCGATGAAGACTCCGGTTATAGTCAATAATCTAGGGTCACTTCCAAACATTGTAGAAGAAAGCGGAGGTGGATTTGTATATAAGAACAAAGCCGAATTAACTGAAGCAATGGATATTTTACGTACTCGCCCTGAAATAAGGGAAGAGTCAGGCGAGAAAGGTTACAACGCCTATAGAAAATACTGGACAGAAGAAAGTTATTTGAAAAAATATTTTGATTTAATTTCAAGAATCTCTGTACAGAAAAAAACTATAAAACAACAAATGTGAAACCAGAGAAATCATTTGCTTGATATTCTACATTTATTAGTTGAGCTTACACATTTTTAAAATGAATGAAAATTATAAGATTCCTATTCTAACATATCACTCTATTGACAATAGTGATTCTGTTATTTCAATTGATACGACAAGCTTTAAAGACCAAATGCGTTTTCTTAAAGATTATTTATTTAACGTAATATCGCTAAACGAGGTTGTCATGCATATACGCAAAAAGCAACCTTTTGCGGAAAAGTCTATTGCAATTACTTTTGACGATGGTTTCAAAAATATATTTTCGGATGCTTTCCCAGTGTTAAAAGAATACGGATTTAATGCAACTGTTTTTTTAACAACAAATTATTGTGAAAGATTGAATAATTGGCCTGGCCAGCCAGACTCTATAAAAGCACAGCCGTTGCTTTCCTGGGCCGAAATCAAGGAGATGAGTCAAACCGGAATGCAGTTTGGAGCGCATACGATGAATCATCCATATTTGACCAGAATCCCTCTCAAGGATGCTGAAAATGAGATTTTATCATCAAAAAAGATTATAGAAGATCAACTTCAGGAGGAAGTAAAATTTTTTGCCTATCCTTATGGAGATTTTAATACAGATATAGTCAATGTTGTGAATCAATCCTTTGGCGGAGCCTGCTCAACAGAATTAGCAATTGCAGATTCTAAAAGCAATCCATTTATTTTGGAGCGTGTTGATATTTTTTATATTAAGTATGGAATGATCTTTAAAAGGCTTTTTACTCCTTATGTTTCATGTTATTTAAAATCCAGAAGGTTGTTAAGGGATCTAAGAAGATTTTTTTGAAAAACAACAGTAATTATAAACAGAAATTCGTTCCACTTTTCAGATCCCTTTCAGTTCCCTTCAAGTTTTATCTTAAGCCAGGAATGAATGTCTTATTCATATATTAATCGTATTTACATTCAACTGTGACGGACGACAAATCCCCAAAAATCTCGATTATTGTTGCTTCAAAAAACGGGCGTCAAACGGTTGAAGATTGTCTATTATCGATTGAAAAACAAAAAGACCGTTCTATAGAAATTATCGTAGTAGATCAATCAATTGACGGCACATCACAATTCGTTGAAAATAGATTCCCTGATGTCAGATTGATTAAACTTTCAAGACCTGCGTTAATTCCGGAGCTCTGGAGTGCAGGCATTGCAGTATCTTCAGGACAGATTATAGCTATTACCATTGCCCAATTTGTACCTGCCTGCAATTGGATTTCCTCGATAATCAAATCGCTCCAACCCCCGTATAGCGCTGTCGGTGGGGCTATAGAAAATTCAGATACAGCTTCTCTTTGCGATTGGGCGTTATATTTTTGTCGTTACAGTAATTATATGCTACCTTTTGCTAAAAGAGAAGTAAACGACATGGCAGGAGATAATGCCGCATATATACGGGATGCATTGGAACCTTATAAAGGTATTTTTGAAAAAGGATTCTGGGAAACCAAGGTTAATGCCGCAATGATAAAAGATGGGCGTAAAATATTGTTAACCCCAGATATCGTGGCGGTTCATAAAAAGTCATTTGGGCTTATTTCTTTTTCAATACAGAGATTTTCGCACGGTTACCATTATGGTAAAGAACGTTTCCCGGATCAAATGATTATTAAAAGGTTTGTCTATATATTGGCTTCCCCTCTGATTCCTTTCGTTCACTTTAGCAGAATCTTACAAAGAGTGCTGCAGCGTGGCCGGTATAAAATAAAATTAGCACTTTCACTACCTGTACTTTTCGTTTTTATCATGTACTGGACTACCGGTGAATTTTGTGGTTATATTTCAGGGATTGCTGAGCCAACAAATAGATAGAATGTAAAAAAGGGTAAAGTGTTTTTTAAAAAAGATTGAATAAACGAATTCTCGTCATCGGCGCTCATGGGGTTCTCGGCCGTCCCGTTGTCAGGAGGCTTGTAAAAGAGGGCTTTCAGGTCAGGGTCATGTCGCGTAATATAGATAAAGCCTCTGCCCTCCTTCCCGGGGAAGTTGAGGTAGTCCAGGGAGATTTGAGGGATGCAGTGAGTTTACGTGCAGCAGCTCATGACACAGGAATTATCTATCTCAATCTGGCAACATATGCACATAACGCTCATTTTAGAACAGAACTGGACGGAACACTTAATGTCTTGAAGGCGGCTGAAGACAGGAAAGAGATTCTTGTCGCAAAGATCAGCGGTTTTGGGATAACATTAAATAAAGAGTGGCCTGACGCATTTCAGAAATTTCAAGCTGAAGAAGCTATCAGGGATTCCGGACATCCGTTCCTGATCATGCGGCCAACAGTGTTCATGGAAACCCTGCCTCTATTTCTGCGAGGCAGATTCCTGTTCTACGCCGGACAACAACCCTTTGACCGATACTGGATTGCAGGCGCTGATTACGCACGACAACTGGTGGATTTATTTAAAAACCCTGCGTATTGGAATAAAACATTTAACGTACAGGGTTGCGAAGCCCTGACCTTTAGAGAAGCCGCTCTGCGTTTTGCCAATGCATTCGACCCTCGCATCAAGGTCGTCTCAATCCCGCTATGGTCTCTCAGGATTGCAGTACTCCTTCGGCTGGCGCGCCCGGATGCCTTCAAGTCTATGAAATTTGCCAACCGTAATCACGAACCGTTTCAAAGTCAGGAAGCATGGGAAAAGCTGGGGCGACCAGAAATGACCATCGAAGATTACGTACACTCCATGCTTACAACAGGAGACATCCCTGGCAGACATAAAATATGATTGTTGGTGGACAAATTATTAAAGCAGAACAAAGATGCAGGAGCAATAGATTCCTATACCAAATTATCAACCCTTTGTTTCTCCTCTCGGCGTTCCGCCAATACATCCTGCATAACCTTCAAATAGCTGCGGGCAATCATTAACCAGTCGGAATCCTTCACCGACATACGGGCTTGAGTAGCCATATGATTCAATGTTTCCTTGTTCGCAATCAGATACCGGATTTTTTTGGCAACGTCTGCCGGATCTCTCTTAATAAACAACCCATTTTTCCCTTCGTGCAGGAAATAAGGGATTCCTCCAACACGGGTTATAAGCACGGGCAATCCACAGGCAAGCGCCTCGTAACCAACCAGAGGCGAGATGTCGAAGGCTGTGGGAAGCACAAGGAGATCGGATGCTGCGTAGTAGCGCTCGATGTCAAAACGATGGCCCAGTAAGCAAACATCATCGCCAAGCCTGTTGAGTTTAGTTCTAAAGGGTTCATCTGAATCGCTTCCAGCTATGATAAGCCGGCAATCTAACCCATTCATGGAAAGTCGAGAGAGTGCATCAAGAACAATATCCAGTCCTTTTCTCTTGAATTCATTTGCTACAAAGATCAGAACGAAGACCTCTTTGCCCCACTTTAGCTCGGCTCGTACTTCCCGACGCAACCGATCGGAGGGCTGAAACCGTTCGAGATCAACCCCATTTGGAATGATCATGATCTGATCGGGGTCGGTTCCATACAACCTGGTAACTTCCTTGGCTGACGCCTGAGAAAGAGCGATAAAACGGCTATGAACTCTCCAGCGGAAGCGAATAGCATCACGGGCAAGAACAAAAAGGTGAAGTGGGTTTCGGATAAGTAGGCGCCATCGCTGTGGGTTTTCAATAATAAAGGACTTGTGGAGCGAACGGATTACGAACAAGTCTCCGATTAATGCGTCCACATGACAAAGGATGATCACATCATCTCTCCTATGCCGGCGGTAACGCCACCATATTACAATGGTACCCAGGATAGAGAAGACAACTATATTCCACCAGAATCGAAAAGTCCTGGCCATCCGGCTCCCAACGTCGGGAGCCGCTTCACTTATGCCGATACTCCGGAGGGTAAACTGCTCACAATCGTAGCCGAGTTGTTTAAAAGCACGTTCAAGATAAAAAGCAGGAGAGCTGACTCCATGCCCTGGCCCTATCATTCGCGCACACTGAACAATAAGAAACTTGCCTTGAGATTTTTCTGTAATTTTCTTTGCCTTGTTATTTGGCATATTAAAAATATTTGAGTATTTCTCGTAAGATTAAAGGTGGATTCGCTATCGCTTAATCCACGTCCTTCTGGATTCCTTGCGAAAGCAAGGATTTATTCCTCTCTTTCGAGAGGATTCCAGTCGTGTCAAAAGCTGGCGTAAGCCTAAGTTATTTTAGCAGATTTATATTCCCGTTAATGCTACTGAATATAGCAGGATAAATCAATCGCCGTTTTACTAACTCTGTATTACGAAATGAAAATTATTCCAAATAATTACCTAAAGTAACCTGGGAATTGTAAAATAATAACACCCTAGAATAAAACTCCTATTCCTTTTAATATTGAAACATTCATCTAAAGGAAAAAGAATTAGAATCCCTACTTATATCTGAATAATAGAATGATAATTGTCTTAACAGATTTAGATGGGATGTTGTTAGAACATGGTACTTACTCATATAGCAACGCGTAAGAGTCCGTTGCCAGAGATGCTTGGAGATGCTGCCATTGCCATGTCTGGGAAATCCCGATGGTCACACGTTGCCGAACAGTTCAGGAAACTGTTTCGATTGTGGGTTTCCTGAAAACCCCACGTTTAAACATTGCAGAATGGGCCAAGCGACATTATGTTCAAAAATCTTCTCCCGAACTCCCAACCGTGTTGGTATTGAGGATTTGATAGACTTTTTCGTAAAAACTTTGATCATTTTGATCGTGGATGAAGAAAAGGGTGTGCCGCCACTTTCGTTTTTGTTCCTGAAGGAATACTATTTTGGCAAATGAGAGGCTCCATTGGATTTATAAGAAAACAGCAGGGATATTTGCCCTGAACATCGGTCATTTTTTCCTGATGTTTTTAAATGGTCTTATACTGACCCATTATCTATCTGCTTCGGGTTATGGCCTATATGTTTATATTGTCTCCTGGGTTGGGATGTTCAGCCTGTTCAGTGTTCTTGGGATGGATACTCTGTTGCTTCGTCAAGTGGCAGTTTACAAGACCAGAAAGGAATGGTCATGGTTATCCGGAATAATCAAATGGGCTAATATATTTCCTGTCTTGGCTTCACTACTGGCCATGCTGGCTATTACCATTCTAATCCGAACTCAGTCAATTGCCCTAAAGGATATAAATATAATCCTGCCGATTATTTGGCTGCTGATACTGTTAAATGTTTCAGTTCAGTTACAATCTTCTACCCTTCTGGGCTTTAGTCGTGTCATTGCTGGGCAGCTATCCGCAACGCTGGTTATACCAGCTGTAGTAGTTATTTTGGTGTTATCAATACGCATCTTTACAGGACCTGTTCTATCGATTAATGAAGTTCTAGCTTCGAGGGTTATAGCTTTATGCTGTGCTCTTGTGATCAGTAAATGTTTCATCAAACAATCCATTCCTGATGAAGCAAAAAACACAATACCTGAGTTTGACCATAAGATGTGGCTATTTTCCGCTGCTCCCTTATGTTTAATTCAAGGGCTTGAATATATAAATCGTAATATTGATTTAATGTTGCTTGGAGCCATTTCCGACAAAGAAGCAGTTGGAATCTTTTCAATAGCAACACACGGGGCAACATTCATCTCATTTGCTTTACATACAGTCAATACAGTAATGGCGCCAACCATCGCCCGTTTTTGGGCCTCCGGAGATGTAATCCGCCTTCAGAAGTTAATCACCAAAGGAGCAAGGCTGGCATTTTCAGTCTCTTTTCCTATAACCGTAGCGATGATATGGTTTGGACCTGTTTTGTTATCACTTTTCGGTAAAGAATTTTGTGAAGGCTATTACGCTCTGGTTATTTTAAGCTTAAGTGAATTGTTGAATACAGCTATAGGTTCAGTAGCTTATATACTTATATTGACCGGTTATGAGAAAGAAACTGTTATCGGTTTAGGTATTGGAGCATCGCTCCACTGTCTCATAAGTTTATGGCTCATACCTGCACATGGAGTAAATGGGGCGGCTATTGCTACAGCTGTAAGTTTACTGGTCTGGAAAGTTTTTTTAGTCTGGCGGGTTTGGAGACGGCTGAAAATAGTGCCAACGATTTTAGGACATATTTCAGGGAAGCAGGCGGTTAATATTTGATTTTTCTTGTTGATACTTACAAATGAATAGGAGTGGAATATGGAAATAATAAAAGGTGAGCATTGTGTTATTTTCCCTGAGGTAAGTATAGGCCCAGGGACGCGTCTGGGTAATTTTGTTCTCATACGCAGCGATACTATTATCGGCATCAATTGCACTATTGGATCCTACGTGGATATTGAGGGTGAAGTGAGAATTGGCGATCATGTATCTTTGCAGAGTTCTTGTTATTTGACACGGGGAGTAATTGTTGAAGATGAGGTTTTTTGCGGACCGCGTGTGATTACCATGAATGATAAGCGAATAACTTATCGAAGACCAACTTTGACCTTTGTACGGACCGCTCCACGCATCTTACGGGGAGCCCGTATTGGCGGAGGCAGTATATTGCTGCCTGAAGTAACGGTGGGTGAAAATTCGTTGGTAGGTGCAGGCAGTGTAGTTGTAAGTGATGTGCCAGAAGGGGCAATTGTAGCTGGGAATCCTGCCAAAGTCATCGGTTGGGTACCACTGGAGCAGCGCTTATGAATATTTTGGATAACCTAATTATTAATGCAGCGATTACCGGTTGTGTTCATACCAAAGAAAACACACCCTGTTTGCCAGTCTCCTTGGAATAAATATATACTGCGTTAGACATGTTCGTGATGGCGGAACGTATGTTCCGTCTGGTTTGGGAGATAGGAAGCTTACCGGCTACTTCCGCAGAAGATCAAGAAATTATCGTCTTAAACTCTATAATCTTAAATGACCGATTGTTAATGGGGGTTGTTTATGCGCATTTTAATAACAAGTTTCTACATGAATGGTCCAAGCGGGACTACTATTTTTGTTAGAGACTTGGCTCTGGAACTTCTCCGGCAGGGACAACAACCGATCGTTTATTCCCCGCATCATGGACTCGTCTCACAAAAACTGATTGAATCAGGGATATCGACAATTTCCAGTCTTGACGAACTCACAAATAATCCGGATATTATCCATGGTCATCACATGATAGAAACCGGACAGGCTCTCTCTTTTTTCCCAAATACTCCGGCTATCTTTTTCTGTCATGATCACACTGGCTGGCATGATTGCCCCCCCATACATCCGCATGTTTATCGATATTTTGGGGTAAGCAAACTATGCGTCGAAAGATTAAAGCAGCAACAGGCACCCACGGACAAAACTTATATCTTCCACAATTTTGTAGATCTCCAGAAATTCCAACAGCGCCCCCCCCTTCCTGATAAGCCGGTCCGGGCCTTGGTTTTCAGCAATTACGCTAGCGCAAAAACTCACCTACCTGCAGTTGAAAAAGCCTGCAAAAAAGCCGGTTTAGAGCTGGATGTTGTCGGCTTCGGAGTCAGTCGACAGACAAACCACCCAGAAAACCTTCTTGGAAAATATGATCTGGTTTTTGCAAAAGCCAAAGCGGCCATCGAAGCTATGGCTGTTGGTTCTGCAGTGATTTTGTGCGATTTCGGAGGCGTTGGTCCGTTGGTTACCTCAAAGAATTTTTATAGCTTGCGTGATTTGAACTTTGGCTACCAGTCTCTTGCGTTTCCCCTCTTGCCGGATAACATATTGACACAAATTGAACTCTACAATCCGTATGAATCAGCCAAAGTTCAGGAACTGATAAGGCTTAATTGTGGATTGGAAAAATCCGTGCGGGAACTGATAAACATATATCGAGAGGTGTTAGAAGAGCACAGGCAAGCAGCTAATCATCTCTGCGTGGTTCGCAAGCCAAAGTACAATGTGAACCCCTTTCGTGTAAAACTCATGCTGGCTTACCTTTTTCTTCAAAACCGGGTGTCAGATAAGTACATTCAAATGTTGACAAAAAACTGCTATATTAGAAAAGTCTCGGAGTTAATCTATAGGAATATTTTTCGAACTTAATTAATTCCTGAAAAAGTCTTTTTCCCAAATAAACCCAATATAATACAGCTTATATTTTAAATTGTTTTTGCCCGCTTAATTCAGTAAATCATGGATAAACACCTTTCTTTGACAAGATTTAAGTCTATACACCTGGAAATTACAAATGTGTGTGATTTTACATGTGATTTTTGCCCGAGTAAAAATCAAAAAAGAGAAAAGGTCTTTATGGAAACATCCCTGGCAAAAAATATTATTCGTGAAATATCTGAAAATAATTTAACTAAATGTGTTACGTTCCACATTATGGGCGAACCTCTTTTGCATCCTGATGTTGTGGAACTGTGCCGGTTCGCGGAGGACTCAGGTGTAGCCGTATCGTTGTTTACTAATGGCGCTCTTCTAAACCAGCAAATGAATAACAGACTTTTTGCGGCAGGCTTAAGCAAGTTGGATGTAAGCTTTAGAACACCAAATGGTTATGCGTTTAAAAAGAGAATAAACTCTAAGATGCCCACCTTTGAAACGTATTAAGGACAAGATAAAGGATTTGCTGTCTTGTAAAATCGAATTCGGCGGCCAGACGGAAATCTGTATAAATTTTTTTAAAAAGAGACTTTTATTTGCTTTATTATGTCCTGTAAATACATATCATATTACTGATCAAGTAGATAATATGACTCTGATGAAAGAATTACAAAACTATTGCCTTGATAAGTCAGAACAAGTGGGTAAAGACGTGACAAGGTATAAAAAAGTCAGAATTAAACCAGATTCCATTATGGTAGAAATATGCAAAAATATATATATCATATAATAAAATGTTTTCCTTTTTTTTATCAGAGAACTATACTAATAGATCTTATTCAAATGCAGTATTTGGCGGATGTGACGCACTCCGTAGGCATTTTGGAATACTGGCAGATGGCAAAGTAACAACTTGTTGTTTAGATTATAATGGTGAGAACATTGTCGGAAACGTAAGAAGTCAAAAGCTGATTGATATTTTGGAAACAGATCAAGTAAGATCAATCAGAAGAAATTTTGATAGATATCATCCTCCAACAGAATTATGTAAGAGATGTTTGGGAAGTCCAAATATATTATTATCATTCGCTAAGCAATTCTCAAGTGTTGGCTCTGATTTAATAAAAAGGATAAAGGCGCGTTAGGCTCACTTAAAAATAAAACACTCATTGGTACCACAATAACCCTTGTTGCAGGAAAGTGATTACTCACAAAACTCTGCCAATATTTACCACTCTATCGACGACAGCGGCTCAGTCATCTCAACAGCACCTTCATTATTCTGGAAGCAGGTCGAATTTTTGAAGGAAGAAGAATTCCAAACGCTTTCTTTATCTGAGGCCTTGGGCATTATAGAGCAGGGAAAGCAGTTTTTTCGTGATATGAAAGCATTTTTTGAAAAATGAACCTGATAAATAGTAGTATCCGATATGGAAAAGTGGCCTTGAAGGGGTTACTATGTAATAAGGCTTCAACCCCTCCCTTCCTGGTTTTGTTTATCACATCCGCCTGCAATCTGTCTTGTGGACACTGTTTTTACTGGAAAAAACTCAATCAAAAGGATGACCTGACGACTAATGAGATCAAAAAACTCTCTGAGGAGTTGGGCAGTATAGAAAATCTTAACATTACGGGGGGAGAACCATTTACCAGAGAGGATTTCAGTGAAATATGCCGCCTGTTCATAAACAACAATTCGGTAAAGAAAATCTACGTATCCACGAACGGATTTTTTACAGATCGAACATACTCTCAGGTTAAAAAAGTTTTGAAAGAGACATCTCTGGACTTACTGGTCATTGAAATATCATTGGATGGTATGGCCGATTATCACAATAAATTGAGAGGGAACGGGGAGTCTTTTCAAAAAGCGCTTGATACTTACAATATGCTGTCAGAGTTAGGAAAAAGGGACAGGAGATTACAGATTCACGCTAACTCAACGGTAACATCAGAGAATATTGAAGAGGTTCGACAACTGTCTCATTTTCTTTTTGATCACTGTTCTTCGATTGAACATCATGGTATCGCTTTAATTCGAGATAATTGGAAAGAACAGTCCTTACAAAAGCCGGCGGCAGAAAAGTACCGGAAGCTTTGCCTCCATATTGAAACGTTATGGAAAATACGCAAAAAGAAACGTGCCGGCTCCCTGGTAGAACCTTTGTTGCAATATGCCAAATTGGAAACGATCAGGGAGGGACAGCAAGTCATCCCCTGCCTCGCAGGCGTTTTGAGTGCTGTAGTGTACGACAACGGAGATGTCGGAGTTTGCGAGATTCATAAACCTCTCGGAAATCTGCGGAACAGGAGTTTTTTTGAAATATGGAAGTCACCGGAAGCCCGAATACTTCGAAATGCAATCAGGGCCAAAAAGTGTTTCTGTACACATGAAATTTCCATGTGGCCTAGTATTGTTTTTCAACCTCTTCAACTAATCAGGGCCATGATTGGAACAACGCTCAAGAAAAAATTACAGGAAAGTTAATATGGCAACGATAAAATCTTCTCAATCGGCCAAAGCTATCAGCAACATTGCGGCTTTAGGAAGCAGCGAGATAATCTCTCAATTCGTGGCTTTTATCGGGTTGACTTGCATTGCCCGCACACTTGGTCCGGAAAGATTCGGCATCATCAGATTTACCTTTATCCTGTGTGGGTGCATCTTTGGGACAGGAACCGTGAGTATATTAAATCAAATATTGCCAACGATAATCACAGTGTCAATAAGGGATGACAACCCTGAACAATAAAAAGAAGATATCGGTCATTATACCATCTGTTAACGGTCTTCCAATTATAAAAGAATGTCTTGAATCAATCTACAGACAAAGTAACAGTGATATAGCAGAGGTTATAGTCGTTGATTGCAGCAACGAGCAGACACGAAAGGTTATTAGTGAAACCTTTAAGGAAGTCATCTTAATTCATCCGCAAAGGGAAAAAACAATTCCTGAGCTTAAAGCGATTGGTATAAAAGAGGCAAAGTGCGATATTCTTGCTATGATTGAAGATCATTGTATAGTATCTGAAAACTGGTTTACTGAAATACTGAAGGCACATGAATCTGATTACTTAGCAATTGGTGGTGCTGTAGAAAATGCCTGTTGTGACAGGATATTAGATTGGGCAACCTTCTTTTGCGAGTATAATGCCTTCATACAACCAGTGCCATTTGGGATTGTTCGTGATTTGCCGGGAAACAATGTTTCTTACAAAAGGAAAGATATCATAAGTACGTTAGGTGAATCGATTGACAAGGAAGTACGGGAGGGGGTTTTGCACCAAAAACTTATGGAACATGGCTATGAACTTTTTTCAACACCTTCGCTGGTTGTTTATCACAAAAAGGCCTTTAATTTTTTTGAATTTATGACACAACGATTTTACTATTCTCAATCTTTTGCGGGAACGAGGAATATGGAATCTTCAATCACTAAACGGATTGTATATAGTGCGTTTTGTTTATTCTTGCCATTTCTGTTGATGTTGCGTTTATGTTTTAGAGTATTTTCAAAAGACAGGTTACTGAAAGAATTTACATTATCAATACCGTTTCTCTTTGTCTTTACCATAGTCTGGGCAATAGGTGAATCTTGGGGTTATCTATTCGGAACAGGAAATAGTTTATTGCGTATTAAATAGAGATTAATTTGAGTACGAAGCTATGAATGCTTACATGGCAATATACAATTATGAATGATTTCAATGAAAACTTGTTACTTCTTGACACTTTAAATCTTTGCTGCCCAGGATGTAAAGCTCAATTACAAAGGTCTGCAAAATCGTATAGCTGTATCGCATGCAAAAAAGATTTTCCTATTATGTACGGAATTCCTGACTTCAGATTGTTTGGCGACCCTTATCTGGGCTTTGAGGATGATTATGCGAGAACACAACTGATTGTAGAAAATATGAATCGCTTAGATTTTGCCGGTTTACTCAAATTTTATTGGAGCAATTCCCCTGAGACACCAGACAGTTTGAGAGAAAAATTTGTTCGTACCGCATTGCTGGGAGAGAATAAGGCAAAGGAAATACTAAAATCGTTCCCACAATCGGAGGCAGATAAACATAAAACAATTTTAGAAATTGGCTGTGGAACAGGGGGATTTATTGTCACTGCAGCTAAACGTTACAAGTACATCGTCGCAATAGATATAGCGCTTCGTTGGCTTATGATTTGTCGGAAGCGGGTGGAAGGAATGAATATTAAAATTCCCTTAATTTGTTGTTGTGCTGAGTTTCTTCCATTTCCTAAAAATTATTTTGATCAGGTTGTGGCTTCTGCAACTATAGAACATACTCGCTCACAGAAATCTGTTTTCAGCGAATCTTACCGTGTTTTGAAGCAAAACGGTGTTATGTTTGTCAGTACTCCAAACAGGTTTAGCTTATCCGCAGAACCACACGTATATTTGCGGGGTGTAGGATTTTTACCCAGGAAATGGATGGGTTTATACGTTCGATTAATTAAAGGTATGGAATATGAAAATAAGCGCTTAATGTCATATTTTGAATTGAAAAAAATGTTTCTGAAGTTTAAGAATGTAAAATTTTCTTTTCCTGATATTGATGATGCGTCTCTGAATCAACTTGGGGCATGGGAAAGATTTCAGGTAAAGGTTTATCGGAAAATACGACTTTTAAGTATCTTTGGGCTCTTTCTGCTTTTTTTTGGACCTATGTATTATGTCCTTGGGCAGAAACCGATTCAAGATAGTGATATAAAACATTAAAGAAAATAATGGAAAATGAAATATGGCCCGTTCTTTCTATAATTATTGCGGCTCACAACGGAAAAACGGAATTAAATTCGTGTTTGGCGGCCCTGAAGAATCAGTTTTTTCCGGATGAACCTGTTAATAAATATGAAATTATAGTTGTAGGGTATTTACATGATGCACGAAAAAAGAGTATCAGCAAGAAATATCCTGAAGTTAAAATATTGCAGGTGGCAACCCCTTTATCTGTACCTGCTTTAAGATCTATTGGCATTAAGGCTTCGAAAGGAGATATTATAGCCCTTTTGGAGGATCATTGTTTTCCTGCAAACGATTGGATACAGACAATTTTGTCTAATCATCAAAAGGGATACCAGGTTGTTGGTGGTGCGGTAGAAAATAGCCTTGTGGAACGCTCAATTGACTGGGCAGTATACTTTTTTGAATACAGCGCCTTTATGAATCCTATATCTGAAGGCACAACTACATCCCTGCCTGGAAACAATGTCAGCTACCGTCGTTCAGCTATGAAATATTTTGAAGATCTATTGGATCAAAATCTGTGGGAATTTTTCTGGCACAAGAGACTGATGAAAAATGAAGTTCTTTTATACTCGACTCCGGATATGATTGTATATCATAACAGGCCTTTCCATATAATGAGATTCTGGCATCTATCTTTTATACATGGATGCAATCATGCCGTCACAGGTTTGAGCCACTCTAATTTGCAAAAATTACTCTGGGTTATTTCAACAGTTTTTATTCCTGCCATACTTACATTCAGGATTAGTAGCCGTATTCTTAGAAAACAGAGATATTTGAAGGAGTTTATTAAGGCATCTCCAATCATTCTATGGTTTTATATTGGATGGACGGCAGGAGAGTTCATGGGCACATTAACAGGTCGGGTAATTAGCGAAACAGGCTGGGGAGAGTAAATTTCAAAATAATTTTATAGAATTACGATAACACAGAAGAAATGATAGAGAAGACACGGCCTGGTATTATTTCTATTATTTCGCCTCCGGCACAGCATTTCGATCACCGCCGGACATCTCTTAAAAAAGGATGTCATGTTTTCTGCGAAAAACTATTCTTTGGTTTCGCCTCGTTAAAGGACGAAAGTCGTAGCCGGCGGAGAACCTGTTAATACTTTTAAGGCGGTAACAAGAAGTATGATGAAAACCTTCAGCCAGACTGAATATGGAAAGAGCCGTGTTGCAGTTGTGATTCTGGCAAAGAACGAAGAGAAGACTATAGGTAAAATCATTAATGATACTGCGAGATTTGTCCATGAGGTAATTGTCATGGATGGCCATTCAAGAGATGAAACTGCTAACTGTGCAAGAAGTGCTGGTGCTATGGTATACACTGACGATGGCAAGGGAAAAGGATCTGCGATGCGAATGAGCCTTAAATTAACTACCGCAGATATTATAGTATTCATGGACGCTGATGGCTCCCACGATCCCAACGATATTCCCAAGTTAGTGTTGCCTGTTGTGAGAAACAAAACAGATCTTTGTGTGGGAAGTCGCTTCTCTGGTGGCAGCGATGAGCTTTCCGTCAATGTTGGTCAATTGATCCGTACCTTTGGGAATCTTTCAATGAACATTGCCATAAATAAAAGATGGCACGTTAATCTTACGGACACCCTAAACGGGCTAAGGGCAATCAAACGTCAAGCTGCGTTGTCGATAGGTCTCAGGGAAGACATTCATACCATTGAACAGGAGATAGTGATGAAAATGCTTAGTCATGGTTACCGTGTAATAAATGTTCCTACCCATGAATATGCACGCAAGTTTGGCCGGAGCCATATCAATATTTGGAAGGAATGGCCTAGATTCGTCTGGTGTTTGATTATAAATCTTATTCACAAAGAACGAATAAACCATTTGTAAGATGTTTAGATTACAGAGTGTTATAGAAAGATTACGATCTATGAGATGGTGCGGAGGGAGTTTGATTCTTGGAATCTTACTCGTCTTGATTGGGATATTCTTTCCACGAGATTGGTACGACACCTTACCGAAACAAGAGGACTTACCGGCTCCTTCAATTAAAGGTGTTACCCTGTTTCAGTATTCTATAGTTATTGAGGGCTTATTATTTATTTGGATTTCTCTAAAGCGCTGGACTTTAACACGTACCTCTGAAGCAAACAGGTTATCTATCACTGCAGTGTCTGAAGATGATGAACTTATTAGTAAACAAATAGCTCTCTGGCTTCTGGCGGCCATAACGCTATTGGCATTCATATTACGTCTAGTAAATTTGAACTTAGACCTTTGGCTTGATGAAATTACCCCAATTATGCGCTATCGTCACTTTTCGGCGTTACAGGTTGTAGGGAGCTACCTCAGCTCCAATAATCATCTGTTTAACACGCTACTACTTAAGATTACCATTGCTGTTTTCGGGGAAAAAGAATGGTCCATTCGTCTTCCGGCTGTAATCTTTGGCACAGCCACAATTCCTGCGATATATTGGGTCGCTCGAATAGTAATGACACGGCTGGTAAGTTTAAGTATCGCACTTTTGTTGGCGGTGTCCTATCATCACATCTTCTTCTCTCAAAATGCTAAAGGATATTCGGCGTATCTGTTTTTTTCATTGCTTTCGTCAGGACTGCTTGTGAAAGGCTTACAGATGGATTTGGTTAGAATTTGGATATTTTACATCATAACAATGTTTTTTAACTTTGCCTCGCTTCTTAACAGCGTGTTCGTGTTTATCTCCCATATTTTCACCAGTGGTGTCTTTCTACTCATTTTGAGTCAACGGGGAGCGTTCCCGATGCTTCTTTTAAGACGTCTCACAGGAGTATTCCTGGTAACGGGCTTGCTGGGTTTTCAATTGTACTCTTTGATTCTGCCTCAGGCATATGAGGTTATACATATGGTCTATACCAATTTGGCTACTGGCTATCGGATGTTTTCATGGGAGTTATTAAAGGAAATTATTCGCGGCATATCTGCCGGCTTTGGGTCAGGTATACTCTTCGGAGTTTTGCCTTTTCTCATAGTTAGTATCGTTGGTTTTGTTGCCCTATTTAAAAGACAGTGGGTTTTAATCATGTCGCTAACTATGCCCGGAATATTTATGGCTCTTTATCTGATTGTAAAGAGCCTGACTTTTTCTCCACGACACTTTCTGATTATTCTTCCACTTGTCATCATTTCAGCAGTAAATGGTATTTTTATCGTCGCCAAGTTTGTTGCAAAGCCCTTGAGGAAAAACGAAAAAATATTTACAGCAAGGGTTGGTATAGCGTTGTTATTAATTGTATGCATTATATCTCTAGCATCACTTAAATATTATTACTCAACCCCCAAGCAGGCCTATCGATCTTCTATTAAGTACCTGGAAGCAAAGCGCAAACCAGGCGAGATTGTTATTGTAATCCATATCGCAGAAGCAGGTTATCGTTATTATGGAGAACGTCTCGGAATTAATCTTAATGAAGGTAAGGACTATTTCTTTGTCCGTACAATAGAATCCTTTAATGAAGTATTTTGTTCTCACGGAAAAATAGGTTGTTTTTTGGTAACCACTTTTCCACGAGCTCTTAATATTAACCACCCTGACCTTGAGGAGCGAATTAAAAAAGATTGGACTGTGATCAAAACGTTTCCGGGAACTATTGGAGATGGGCAAATTTCAGTTTGGAAGAAACTCTAACTTTACACATTGAGAACTAAAATTGCTATTATTGGCTTAGGAGCAGCGGCACATAACATACACTTGCCTGCTTATGCAATGATCGGGGATAAAGCTACTGTGGTTGGCGGTTGTGATATCAACGAGAAGGCAAGGGATAGAGCCGGTAAGGAATGGAATATACAGGCAGTTTACGATAACGCAGATGAAATGATAGACAAGACAAGGCCTGATATTGTTTCTATCATTACGCCTCCTGCACAACATTTTGAGCATTGCCAGATAGCTCTTAAGCAAGGATGTCATGTTTTCTGTGAAAAGCCGTTTATGGAAAATCTGGAACAGGTAGACAAAATTATTGAAATGGAAGATCATGCCAAACGCCATGCCGTCGTTAATAACGAGTTCAGATATATGCAAATCCATTCCAAGGCTAAAGAACTAATAGGAAAACCAGAATTTGGAGAGTTGCAATACCTTCACGCATGGCAAACCTTCATCCCAACTGACCATACAGAAGCTGGTTGGAGGAGTCAATTGGAAAAGAGGGTTTGCTTTGAATTTGGCAATCACGTCTTTGATCTTATACGGTTTTTCTTTGGGAAAACACCCACAAAAATATTCGCACATATGCCCAAGCCGGTACCAGGCATTAAGACTGATTTGATAAACGTTGTATCTGTCGAATTTGATGACGGACGCGGTGCTTCCTTTATTTTAGATCGACTTTGTAAAGGGCCGGAACGTTACTTAGACGTTCGTCTGGATGGTGATTATGCCTCTATACATACTTTTATTGGTGGAGAACTCAGGTGTCAGATTGGTATGCATACGAGAGAACGAAAGCCGTTTCTTGATTTTAGTCTCGTTAAAGGTGGAAAGGCTGAGCTGCAGGTTGGTAACAGATCGAGAGTCATAGCCAAGGATCCTCTTAATCCTTTTAAAGCAGCAACAAGTGTGCTGTTTTCCAGATTTATAGATGCTATTGAAAATAAAATTGTACCTCCGTGCAATGCCAAAGATAGCCGAGACACATTAGCCCTAATTCTTGCTGCTTATGAATCTGCTACTTCCGGATTGCCGGTTGTGCTTAGTAATTGTAACTGACTGATAACAATCAATTTTAGCAATACGTTAATATGACAAATAGTTCTGCAAAAATTGAATCTAATAATACCTCATACCATTCAATGGAAACAAGACGTTTAAAAATTGGTATTGTTGGAGCCGGCCTAATGGGGCGCTGGCATGCAAAAGCAGCAAGGCGTGCGGGGGGACGTATAAATGCAATAGTGGATTCAAATATTGAAACTTCAAGCCGTCTGGCCGGTAAATACTCTTATGCAAAAAGTTTTTCTTCAGTCGAACGAATGTTGAATCAGACTAAAATAGACGTGCTTCACATCTGTACTCCTCTGGATACTCATGTTGATATTGCAGAACTTGCACTCGATGCAGGGATTAATGTGGTTATTGAAAAACCGATTACGCCAACGGCTGCTGAAACTGAACGAATTTTAAAGCAAGCAGCAAATAATGGTGTAATTATATGCGCAGTCCATCAATTCCTCTTTCAGGAAGGAGTACAAAAGGCTACGAGATTATTATCCCAAATCGGTAGAGTGATTCATATAGAGAGTACTATTTGTTCAGCAGGAGCCAGCGGTTTTGCTGGAAGACAGCGTGATTTGATTGCGGCAGATATCCTGCCTCATCCACTTTCATTAATGCAGTTTTTTGTGTCAGGAGGTGTTTCTGAAAAAGGTTGGATGATGGAACGAGTTGACTGTGGAGAATTTCGAGCTTTTGCAAAGACATCGCAAATTAGCTTATCTATTTTTATAAGCATGAATGCACGTCCCACAGAATGTTCCCTGAAGATTGTGGGAACAGAGGGAACAATCCATATAGACATGTTTCATGGATATTCATTTTTAGAATCAGGAAAGATTTCGCGTACGCATAAAATCTTACATCCATTTTTATTTTCTGCCAGCAAGTTTTTTTCAGCTACCGGAAACCTTAGTCGTCGTATTGTTCAACGCGAGTTAGCCTCCCCAGGCCTTTATAAAATGATTAATTCTTTTTACAGGTCCGTACTAACACATAGCAAATGCCCGATTTCACGTGAAGACATACTCGCTGTGGCCATAGTTCGTGACAAGTTGTTGCAGAGTGTGGGACTTGATAAAGTATTCTGAAGAATGGATTCTAAGCCGTCGCTGGTGTTAATCAAACTAATATACACGCCAGTAGCAATACGACATATTTCTTTCTCCCATCACAAGGATGATAGAAGTGTTTTTAAATGTAGGAAGTCTTTTAATTGGATAAATCGCCAATAATCAAAGATACTGCGCAATTTAAGCTTGATGATTCCCGCAGTTATGATTCTTATGCTGAGGATTATCATCGTTGTGTGGGTAGACTATGTGAACCATTTGTCAGGCAGATGGTAACACTTGCTCATTTGAAACAGGGGCAGAGAGTTCTTGACGTGGGCACAGGCACAGGGATTGTAGCTAACTATGCTGCAAAATTACTTGACAATTCCGGCTCGGTAGTTGGGATTGATTTGTCGGAAGGAATGCTTAAGATATGTGCTAGTACTGCAAAGAAAGAAGAGCTTACCAATGTACAGTTCCTCCGCATGGATACAGAGAACCTTGCCTTACCTGCAGAATCATTCGATTCAGTTTTTTCTATGAATGCTATTGACCATTTTCCTGATGCGGCACAAGCATTAAAAGAAATATATCGATGTTTAAAACCGGGAGGCCATCTTGTGGTTGCAATAGGCTGCAGAATACCTCCGTGGGGCGGCGGCCGCCTTAAGGCATATTGTGTTGGAATTAACAGGAAAGTTAAACAATATTTTCAGCCTCATATTTATGCCCCAAATTTCATTTTAAATTTCATGCATAGACATTTGGGGCATCTCCCCGCCCCTCCACATTCAAGTTGGGGCGGTGCGAATCCTGGAAAAAATATATTCACGCTTATCAAGGTTGCAGGTTTTGACATAAAGGGTGTGTCCTGGAGGCATAATATGATTCCTATTCAATCGACAGAAGAATTTTGGAACTCTCAAACAGCAATTGTTACAGAAGTTAGGAAACGACTTATAAATGCCGATCCGGATACAACGAATTCCCTTTATTTAGAATTTAAAAATTTAGCAGACACAGCATTATCCCGCGGAGGCAGATTGTACTATTGTGGGGCTGTTTTTATGATATGTGCAATACGAAAATAATACTAATTAACGTTAATAAAGAATGATCCTGGGAGTAAACGTAATACGGCTTACAAGGCCATTTACCGGAGTTGGACGGTATATTGAGTGTGTGTTGAAGGAATGGAGCCAAATGGATATCCCTTTTGAGAAAATCATACTCTACACCCATACTCCATTAAATCAGGATCGGGTGGTATTTCCCCTTGACCGTTACCAGTGCGAAATCTTTGGGTCAAAACTTCCTGATCCTTTATGGGAATGGATGGCTTTGAGGAAAAAGGCAGATAAAGATAAAATAGATGTGCTATTCTGTCCTTCTTATACCATACCAATAGGTTATCAGGGAAAATGTGTGGTTTTCAATCATGGGCCTGCAGAAAATACAACGTTGTCTTTTCAATGGTGGAGATCAAAGGCTTATGAAAGGTTATATAGATACAGCGCCCATAGAGCAAACAAAGTATTAGCCAACTCTTATTCTGTTAGCAAACGTCTAATAAATGTTTATGGTGTTTCACCAAACAAGATTAAAGTAACGTATCTTGCCTCCAGCAATGCCCTTCAGCCTATTTCAGATAAGCGGCTTATCGAAGAAACCAGGAATAGATATCTGAATGGAAATCATTCATATATATTATTTGTCGGAAAATTAGCAAGACGTCATTATATTCCGAACTTACTTCAGGCTTTTGCTGAACTTTATCAGGAAAATACTTTTCCTCATAAACTTCTTATTGTAGGCCCTGACTATCTTAATTTAAATATTCCAAAACTTGCAAAAAATCTAAATGTAGAGAAATCGGTCGTTCATATACCTTATGTAAGCCATTTGAATCTTCCAGCATTATACAATGCCGCAGAATTTTTTGTATTCCCGGCATCGGAAGCTGAAGGTTTTGGATTACCGGTTATTGAGGCTATGGCATGCGGAACACCTGTCTTAACTGTAAACCAGGGTAGTCTGTCTGAATTTGCACCAGGCGCATCACATCTGGTCAAAAATAGTTCAGTTGAACAACTTAAATTGGGTTTACGAGAAATGATTTTTAATCCTATTATGCGAAATGAGCTAAAAGAAAAAGGATTAGAGCGAGCAAAGTCTATAACCTGGAAAAAGACTGCCGATATAACAATGGATTTACTCTGGAAAGTAGCGAATGCCTAATCACATAAAAATATAATTCAATTGTTTCGCAAGAAGAAAGGTAAGTAGTTATTGAGAAAAACCACTGAACAAATACCGTCGTTCCTGGAATGTGTTGATGATCCGTTTGGTATCACCTGGCGAGTTGTTAATCTCATCAAACGGTTCAAACCACGAAAAACAGTTCAATTCTTGAAAGGATATGTGAGATCAATTCACTATGAACGCCCGATCTTCGTGATTGGGGCGCCACGATCTGGCACGACCATGGTTTTTCATCTCCTTCGTGAAAGTAGTCAATTAGGATCTCTTCAACGAGAAGGCCATGACATCTGGCGAATGTACCATCATCCACGATATGGCGGCTGGCGGTCTGATATCGTGAATGATGGAGAAGTCAGATTCAGTGAGCGGAGGTTTATTAATGCTTACTTTTACTGCCATTTCGGTTTAAAACGTTTTATTGAGAAGACGCCTGAAAATTCATTGCGTATCCCTTATCTTCTTGAGCTTTTCCCAGATGCTTATTTTGTTGTGGTGAAGCGTAACCCATGTGATGTCATAAACTCAATTACTAATGGATGGCGACACCCGAAAGGAAGGTTTCGGGCATATTATGTACCGGAAGAACTAAGAATTCCCGGACATCCTCATCGCAGGATGTGGTGCTTTGCTCTCATTGAAGGATGGCGCAATTACGTGGATTCTCCAATTCATCATATTGCATTTGCACAGTGGCTGCAATGTACAAAGGCGATCGAAATCGCTCGCGAAATAGTTGCGCCTTCAAATTGGCTTGATATCTATTTTGAAGATTTACTTGCCAGTCCGGCGGAAACACTATCCCGCATTTGTGAAGGAATTGGAATACAGAATGAGACTTCCATGCGTAAAAAACTTTCATATCTCCTGGCTGAACCGGTTAATGCCCTGTCAGCTCCCGGTTTAAACAAATGGCGGCGAGAGAACAAGCAGGAGATAACCGAATTGCTGCCGAAAATTGCCGCCACGGCGCTGGAAACCGGCTACGTGATAGACATAGAAACCGGTGATTTTGAGATAAAGAATAGTAAAAATAAAAAAAATGGTCCCCAACTATGATAGGCAAACCCCGCTTAATTGTTACTTCTATTATTCGTTATGCAGGACAGGAACATGCCAGCGGTTTTGTGCGATTACTTGATATTGAAAACAAGCGGGTTCTAATGAAGTCTTCCGTTCCTGAGTGTGTTTTTCGCTCTAAAGATCTGAATCCACGTGGTGGTCTGCGTGGGGTAAGAGGCGTTTCTGTTCATGAAGATCGTCTTGTCATCGCTAACACAGAACGATTATTAATTTACGATTCAAAATGGATGCTGACTGAAGAGATTACTCATCCCTTGATGAGCGGCATCCACGATATATTGGCTGAAGAGGACGGCATCTGGGTTACCTGTACCATGAACGACCTTTTGCTAAAGGTTGATTGGACAGGAAAGATTATTGCCGACTGGGAGTGGCGGTATGACAATAATCTAATAGCTGAATTTGGATTGCGGAATCTACCTGGGATCAATCGAGATCTGGACTACCGGAATCCTGAAACTCATCGGGATGGCTTGTTTAACACCGTACATCTCAATTCCGTAAACCGTGACCCAGAAGGTATTCTTCTCTCTTTTGGCCGCATTCTCTCACGCATCGAATATAGAAAGGCAAAAACTGGGCGTATTCTCGGCAAAATCGCCAAATCCCTCGGGATAAAAAGACGTAGAAATGTCGGCACCAAGCAGAGGATCAAAGCCTCTATACCCGACTGCAAGATTGAGGGTTCATCGTCTGCAATCGTTCTACTGCGAGAAGACAACCGCACCGAAATTCTTAAGCGAATAAAAGATATCAGCATTCCTAATCACAACGTGATCAAGGTCGAAAATTCGCTCATTTATAATGACTCCAACAATAGTAATGTGGTAGTTACCGAACTGAACCGGAGAGGCTATGATCGCAAGGTTAAAATCCCGGGGAAACCCGGCTTTGTCCGTGGACTAGCCCAACTGGATAAACATACCTTTTTTGTCGGTAACCAGAAACCTGCTGCTGTATATGAGGTAGATTTAAACACTTCCCAGGTGTTATCAACCTGCCCATTAGATGGCGAACCAAATGAATCGGTCTATGGAATATGCATTATCCCTGCAGAATTCAATGACCCACCAACGAGTCTTAGTTGAAGAAGGTATCTGTAGACACGCCATTCTTCGAACACATTTAGAATTAGGTTAACCTCTGGGATCAAATTTGTTGCCGTGCGTGTTTACACAATGTACCATTGACTATATGATAAATCCTCGCTCAAAGATGCTAAATAAAAATTCAGCTTATGACATAAGCAGAAAAGTTTTTAAAACTATTGAATACGATCCCATATTAGGATTTTAAAATGAGTTCTGATAAATATCCACTTGCGTGGAGAAGGAAAATCCTTTTCTGGAATATTCTGGTTTTGTTGTTTTTTGTTTTTAGCCTACTCAGTACTGAGATTATTCTCCGGCTTACATACCCTGAAGAAAGGATCTACGGAGATTATTGGGAGCGCGGGGCTTTCAAGTTCTCGGAACTGACAGGATCTCGACACACTCCAGGGTTTAAAGGCCGTGCATATCGCCGAGGAGTATTTGATATCCCCGTTGAGATTTCTAAAATCGGACTTAGACAAAAAAATGTTGAATTACAGCTACGTTATTCTAAAAAGGTTCTGGTATTAGGTGACTCATTCACTTTTGGTCTTGGCGTTAGAGAAGAGTCAACATTTGCCTCACTCATTCAAAAGTCATTGAACCATGTCGGGATTGGTGTTATAAACGGAGGACAAGGAGGATTCTGTATTACTCAAGAGGTTAAATGGGGAATACAACTGGATCAAAAAATTAAATCACAGATAATTGTCCTGTGTGCTTTCTTATCCAATGATATTAAAGACGACTACTACCAAGGATATGAAAACGTTGAAGTAAAGTACGGCTATCGCCTATACAAAGGGCGGATTCTACCTGGATCAATTTTTGATTTCATACGCACGCATTCGTACCTGTGGATGTATGTTGCAGAAAAAAAGAGTAAGTTGCTTAGGGGTAGCAGGAATAATGAGTTCGAAAAAGTAACTACAAATAAAGCTGAAAAGGTCATGCAGCCTACATTCAAAGCGCTAAAACTACTCAATGAGTACTGTAAAAATAATGGTATCAGGTTAGGTGTGGTAATGATACCATCTAGAGAGGGTACTACAATATTTGATTTTCCTTTCAAAACTTGGTTAAGGGCAAAATCAATACCGGTATTAGATCTAAGAGAAAAGGGCTTTACCATGCATGATTATTATATCGGAGATGGTCACTGGAATGAACATGGGCACAGAAAGTGTGCAAGTTACCTTGTGCCATTTGTGAACAATTTGAAATAATTGCCGGTAATAACTTATCTCTACCAACGAGATGATTTTAATATGAGCCGTTATCGATCAGAAATTATAGTATGCCTCTTTTTAATCATAACAACCCTTGCAGTCTATTGGCAGACGCTAAATTTTGATTTTATCATCTGTGATGACACAGATTATGTAACCGAAAACCTCCATGTCCGTGCCGGATGGACGGTGGAAGGGGCTGTCTGGGCCTTCACGACCAAATTTCATCGTCACTGGCATCCTTTGACATGGCTCTCCCACATGACGGATTGTCAGCTATTTGGGCTGAACCCGGCCGGGCATCATCTGAGCAGCTTGTTTCTCCACCTGGCAAATACTGTGTTGCTTTTTTTCGTATTTAAACTGATGACAGGTACGCTTTGGAGGAGCGCTTTTGTTGCGGCTTTATTTGCATTACATCCGCTTCATGTGGAGCCGGTTGCCTGGATATCTGTCCGCAAGGACCTTCTCTGCACTTTTTTCTGGATGCTGGCGATGTTAGCCTATGTCCGCTATTCTAAATCTCCGGGATTCTGTAGATATGTGCCGGTGCTTTTAGCGTTTATCCTGGGCCTGATGGCTAAATCGATGGTCGTAACCCTGCCTTTTGTACTCCTTTTGATGGACTATTGGCCTCTCAAGCGTTCCCGGCCAGGACAATCTAAAGGAGAGAGAAACACAGGAAACCGTAAATTTTTGAATTTCATGTATCAAAAATTATTTGAATTTCGCCTGATTTGGGAGAAGGCCCTTTTGTTCATTTTTGTTGGAGCCGCTTCAGTTGTAACTCTTTCGGCCATGCAACAGCAAACGGTGCTAAACGTACATACATCAAGATTATTACGTACGGAGCATCTTATAGCAAACGCTTCCTATATAAGCTACATTTGCAAGACGTTCTGGCCCCTTAACCTGGCGGTTCCTTATCCAGACCATTCTGCGACTTCAGCCTGGCAGTCAGTCGGGTACGGGTTACTCCTTATTTTCATAACCTTTTTAGTTTTTTGGAAAAGGCGGCAGTATCCTTATCTGCTTGTAGGGTGGTTGTGGTACCTTATAACTCTTATGCCGGTGGTTGGTATAGTGGGTTATGGGCCTACAAACATGTTTGACCGATATACTTATTTGCCGCTTATCGGCCTTTTTATCATTATTGCCTGGGGCGTACCGGACCTTTTGAAGGCATGGCGCTATCAACGAATCGTGCTTGCCATATCTACCGGCATTCTGCTTTTATGCCTCATAACGCTCACATGGTTTCAGGTACAATATTGGAAGGATAGCGCTACGCTCTTCAACCATTCGCTCGATGTAACTGTCAACAACTATAAAGCACATAATATAATGGGGGTTATTCGCTCTGAGCAGGGGAAGGCCGAGGAAGCTTTTGACCATTATTACAGGTCGCTTAGTATTAAACCCAACTACGAAAAGACACACTACAATCTGGGAGTTATTCTCGCCGAGCAGGGAAAGCGTGAAGAAGCCATTGATCATTATTATAAAGCGATAAGACTCAAACCCAGGCGGTCAATGGCACATTATAACCTGGGACTTCTTCTGGCTCAACAGGGGAGACTTGAAGAGGCCATTGACCATTATTACAAAGCGATAAAATTCAAACCTGACTATGCAAAATCACATTACAATCTGGGGCTTATTCTGGCTCAACAGGGGAAGCTTGAAGAGGCTATTGATCATTATTACAAAGCGATAAGTATTAAACCCGACTATGCGAAGGCACACTACAATCTGGGGGTTTTTCTCACTAAACAGGGAAAGCTTGAGGAGGCCATTAAACATTATTCAAAAGCAATAAGTATCAAACCCGACTATGCGAAGGCACACCGTAATTTAGAACATGTTTTGCGGCTGATGGGCAAATCAACCGAAGGGAGCTAATTTAATATTTTACTTACGGCATTCCAGACCTTTTCTGCTATCTCTTCTCTGGGTTTTATTTGATTGTTTTTCGTGCACTCAATCGTATGCCAGTTACTATCGCCGTTAGCAAGATCTAAGTATACATCTTGAACCCTCTTTAAGTATCCTGTATCGACTTCGTGTAGATCCGCATCTGATTTAAAGCCTTCTGATTCTTTTGTCCTGGTTCTGATTAATTCCTGTGAAATCTCTATTGGAACGTGCAGGTAAATTGTAAGGTTGGCCCTGGGGATAGCGTAGGTTTTATATTCAAGTTCCCTGATCCATTCAAAAAACTTTTTTCGTTCCTTAATATCTCTAATCTTTGCTCCCTGATGTGCCATATTCGAGCAGACATATCGATTGGATATTATTATGTTTCCTTCAAGAAGCCATTTGTTCATCTGGTCTTTTGTCTCCCATCTGTCACCTGCATAAAGCAGGGAAGTAAGATATGGATTGACCTCATCAGGTCTTGACTCAACATATTCTGTTTTGTAATTGTCAGAGATTGAATTTTTTTCTGTAGAAAATGGATGCATTTTAAGATGGTTTTTTAATTCTTGTGGCCAGCCGAATCCTCCTTTCAAATATTTTTCTATCATGTTTGCAAAAAAGGATTTACCGTATTGCGGAAAATCTGTCATTTGTACCTGGTAGCCCTCTTTTGACAGCCTCTCCACGAGTAGACTGGTTTGTACGGTTTTCCCGCTCCCATCTGTTCCTTCAACGACTATAAGCTTACCTTTCTTTATATCCGCATTCTGATCAGGTGATAATGACGTGTGGGAAGTCAATTTCTTGGATAAAGTCATAGTCAAATCTCCTGGTTTACTGATATAGAATTATGGCGCTACAGCACAAGGACAAATAGTAACAAGGCATATACAAAAATCAAATGATTTGTTGTAAAAGGGGATATATTTGATACAATTTTACGTAATATGTATATAAAATTTTTAAGTTTACTGAGTTTCAAAATAATAATTTGCTTTATTTCTCTGCTTTTCCTCAGCCAAAAGGTATGTGCGGAAGGTGAAGTTGAAGAACTAAGGAAAGATATTTTAGAACTTGAAAAGATTGCAAATCCGTTTGTGCGGATCTTCCAAAAGGTATCAAGTTTGGTGGCGCCTTCTGTTGTGAGCATAGTGGCAGAAGGCGCTTATGGTACTTTTACAAGTCCCCATGAAGAGGGATCTTCACCTTTTGTCCATCCCGGAGAAAAGAATAAAAACCCCCAGAATTCTAATAAGCCAAGTTTTGGCTCTGGAATCATAATAAAAAAAAACGGGTATATCCTTACTAACTGTCATGTCATAGAAGGTTTTGAAAACGGCAGGATAACTGTCACATTATATAATGGGGACAAGCATGATGCTTCCGTTATTGGCAAGGACACAAACACTGACCTGGCAATTTTGAAGATTGCGTGTGACAATCTCAGGGAAGCAATTCTTGGAGACCCGAAAAGTGTGAAGGTGGGAGAGTGGGTAATTGCTATTGGCAATCCCTTTGGATATAGCCAGACAGTTTCTTCCGGTATAGTAAGTGCAATAGGGAGAACACATGTTACACCATTTGCAAAGCCTTTTGCATACGAGGATTTTATTCAGACTGACGCAGCAATTAATCCGGGTAATAGTGGCGGTCCATTGGTGAATCTGCGAGGCGAAATCATTGGCGTTAATTCCGCTATCGCAACACGCACTGGAGGATTTCAGGGAGTAGGATTTGCAATATCTATGGAGATTGCAAATGAAGTTATATCTGGTCTCATTGAAAAAGGCCGGGTCGTAAGAGGCTACCTGGGTGTAGGGCTTCAGAATATAAGTGATAACCTTGCCACATATCTGAATTTAGAAAGCAAAGGAGATGTGTTGAGGGAGTTTCAGCTTGAATCTGACAAAGGAGCCTTCATTTCTGAAGTGTGGCAGGATACTCCTGCATCAAGAGGAGAGATTCTTCCCGGAGATGTCATCGTTGAGTTTGGCAGCCATGAGATTTTAGATGCAGATGATCTGCAGAAAGCCATAAGGGTTTCGACAGTTGACAGTAAAGTGACGATAAAAATCATTCGCAATAAAAAAGAAAAGTTGCTGACAATCAAAATGGATCAACAGCCTGAAAGCATGTCAGGGAGGAAATACGTAACAATAAAGGCGCTTGTCGGACAGGCAAGCCTGGGTATGGGCCTGGCGATTGAAAATCTGCCACAGGAAGATAAAGAAAGGCATGGAGTAATAGTAAGGCATGTTGTAAGTGGTAGTCCGGCAGAAAGGGCAGGTATATTACCCGGTGACATAATAATAAAAGTCGGTTCCAGCGAAGTTAACTCACTTAATGAATTCCAGTCAGTACTGCAGGGGTTTGTTGAAAAGGGTGTGCCGGTGTCTGTATTTATCAAATCAAAGGGCTATGTTACCTTGAAGTATTAGCTCTTCTTTCCGCCTGCGGTATTTACTTCTTTTTTTTAGTGACAGTTTTCGGCTTGCTTTTTCCTCCTCTTTTTTTCTTCTCAGGAGCCTTTTCGGCAAGATCAAGGCATTCCTTAAGTGTCAAGTCTTTAGGCTCTTTGTCCTTAGGTATCTTGACATTCTTTTTCCCCGCTTTTATATAAGGCCCGTACCGTCCGTTTAGAATTTGTATGTCCGGATTTTCATCAAATGACTTAATGAGTTTTTCAGCATCCGCTTTGCGCTTGGCTTCTATTAATTCAATGGCTCTCTCCTGGACTACGGTATATGGATCATCACCTGTTAAGGAAACAAACTTACCGTCGTGCCGGATATATGGCCCGAACCTGCCAATTGCAGCAACTATTACTTTGTCTTCATAGGTTCCAACTTCTCTTGGAAGTTTAAATAAATCTATAGCCTCTTCATATGTGATGGCATCCAGCCGCTGTTCCTTTAGCAGGCTGGCATATTTAGGCTTTTCTTCTCCAAGCTCTTCAGTCGTGCCGATTTGTGCCACAGGGCCGAATCGCCCTAATCTGACTAATAAAGTTCGGCCTGTTTTGGGATCCTTACCAAGTTCTCTTGAGGTGTCTACTTCTGATCTGTCTATTGCCTCTGTAATTTTTACTTTTTCGTGAAAACTTCCATAAAATTTGCTGATCATTTTGTCCCATGCCAGCTTACCGGTGGCAATATCATCGAATTCTTCTTCTATTGACGCTGTAAATGAATAATCTAATTCTCTTGGAAAATTTTCAACGAGGAAATCGTTGACTACCACTGCTACATCTGTTGGAAAAAGCTTCGCTTTTTCTGCACCCGTAATTTCCTTTCTTGTGTTTGCGTTAACTTCGTTGTTTGCCAGGATCAGTTCCTGATATTGCCTCTCCCTGCCATCTCTGTGTTCCTTGAGTACATATCCTCTTTTTTGTATGGTAGAAATGGTGGGTGCATAGGTAGACGGCCTGCCAATACCCATCTCCTCAAGTTTCTTAACAAGGCTTGCTTCTGTATACCTCGCTGGTGGCCTTGTAAACCGCTCAACAGCCTTCATTTTGTCAAGGCAGAGTTCTTGTCCAACGCTCAGGGGTGGTAACATTTCTTTGCTTTCCTCATCTTCCTTTTCTTCATCAGTTGTTTCAAGGTAGACCTTAAGGAATCCATCAAACGTAATGACCTCACCTGTGGCTTTCATGGTTTGAGGAACGGTGGATATGCCGATGGTTGCCGTGGTTCTTTCTATCCTGGCGTTGGCCATTTGTGAAGCAATTGCCCGTTTCCATATCAATTCATAGAGGCGTTTCTGGTTTCTGTCGCTACCTGTACTTTTTTCCGAAAAATCTGTGGGCCTGATGGCTTCGTGAGCTTCCTGGGCAGAACCGGACTTGGTTGTGTATTGTCTTGTTTCTGAATATTCGGCGCCGTATGCAGATGTTACTTCTTTTGCAGCGATATCCATCGCCAGTGTTGAGAGGCTTACAGAGTCAGTTCTCATATATGTAATCTTACCTGATTCGTATAACCGTTGTGCCAGGGTCATGGTCTGCGCTACCGAGAACCCGAGCTTAAGACTGGCTTCCTGTTGTAACGTAGAAGTAGTAAACGGAGCAGACGGTTTTTTCTGCCCCGGCTTCTTCACTAGATCATTTATTGAGAACGTAGCACCAATACATTTGGCCAGAAAGTCCTGAGCTTCCTTCTCTGAGGAAAACCTTTCAGGCAATTCCGCCTTTAATATTTTATTATCGCCAACCAGGAACTCTGCACTGACTTTGAAGAATGATTGACAGTCAAATTGCTCAATTTCCCGTTCTCTTTCTACCACCATTCTTACCGCTACAGATTGAACCCTTCCCGCAGAAAGGCCGAAGCGGATTTTTTTCCATAAAATCGGGGAGAGCTCAAATCCTACAAGTCTGTCCAGAACCCGTCTGGCCTGTTGCGCATTGACAAGATCAGTATCAATGCTTCTTGGCGATTCGATGGCGTTAAGTATTGCCTGTTTTGTAATTTCACTGAAAACGATTCTACGCGTATTTTTATCATTCAACTTAAGAGCTTCGCTCAAATGCCACGATATCGCCTCTCCCTCACGGTCCTCATCCGTGGCCAGCCATACAACTTCTGCGCTTTTTGCTGATTTTTTTAGTTCCCTTATAACGTCTTTTTTTTCTTTAGGAATTTCATATGTAGGCTGAAAACCATTTTTAATGTCAATGGCGTCATTAGCCTTCGGGAGGTCCCTGACATGACCGAAACATGATTTTACGATAAAATCCTTGCCAAGATAACCTTCGATGGTTTTTGCTTTTGCCGGTGACTCTACGATTACAAGGTTTTTTACCATATAGTTACATTGCTTTGTTTAAACAATGAAAATTCGCATCTGTAAAAATAAAACGGTTTTGATAACCGTTATCAAAGGTTAAAAATTAAAACAAAGGCGCTGTCAAGTGTCAAGGGTTTTCTGCTCTGAGGTTCTTCTCTGTTTTTTTGTAAATATTTGGTTACCACAATTAAATCTAAGCTGCCGAATGGCATTGTGCCTTCCCCTGAGATGTCAATATTCTATGTCTGTAGTTGAGTCAAGTTAGGTCGCTATCACGACAAAATTCCTCGACTCCGCTCGGAATGACGTCACACTGAGCGGAGTCGAAGTGTTATCAACATTGTCCTATGCATTAAATTAGGCCTTCGGCAACTATTTACACGGTAGGAGCCCGCCATGGCGGGCGATCGCCAACGGGAGTTGGCTCCTACCAAAACCTTGAAATTCATATACATATATTTAGAGTGTTGCTGCTTGTGCCCTGTATTATTGTTAATATGTTAATTCACTATAACGGTAGTTTTAATTACCGTTCTGGCGACTAAAATTAATGATTTATATGCCCAGTTCCTGCTTGATATTTTAGATACATAACAGTATAATCACCCAACGTTTTCAATTGTGAAAAATATCTTACCATTGGCCTTGATGGCAATTTATGCCATGTTTTTCATGGCCGGTTTAGGGCGGAAAAAATAAGTAGGTTTCGCCTCCCCGTAACTGTTGAGGAAAATACAACATTCTCAACTTTTATAAGCTTCTCGGTTAATATACAGAATCTTTGGCCTGGTTTTTTGAAAAAGACATCTTAAGAACAACAGATAGTTAACAGAAAAAACCCATTGAAACACACTAAAACCATTCACAGTATCTTATGAACCACCATTTGCCTGATAACGAAAAACAAATATGGAAATTTGTCCAGAAGAAAATTAAAGAGAAGGTCTCTTCACAACAATTTACAACGTGGTTTGAAAGTCTAAAGTTAATCAAATTCCATGCAGACAACACTTATATTCTTGCCCCAAATTCCTTTTGCAGGGAATGGATAGAAAACAACTATATGGATGTTCTTTCCTCAACATTAAGAGAAGTAACAAAAACCGGATATAAAGTAAAACTGGTCACTGACAGTAAAGAAGCCAAAAAAGACAAACCTTCTATTCAAAGTAACAAGCTTTCGCTAAAGGAGAAAAATAACACCTACATAAACAAGAATTATAGCTTCGATAATTTCCTGGTTGGGCCCTGTAACCGTCTGGCACACGCGGCTGCGCTTGCAGTGTCTGCGTCTCCCGGCACGGCCTACAATCCATTATTCATCCACGGACCTGTTGGCCTGGGTAAAACACATCTACTCCAGGCCATATTCCTGGAAGTACAAAAACGTTCCAGCGGGCAAAAGGTCTTATACATGCCATGCGAAAGCTTTGTTAACCATTATATATCTACTATAAAGACTGGTGACTGGGACAGTTTTAGAAACCAATACAGGCAAATCGACACACTTTTAATAGATGATGTACATTTCCTGGCAAACTCTCAAAGCACGAGGGAAGAGTTTTTTCATACCTTCAATGCTCTTTATACTTGTCAGAAGCAAATTGTTTTATCAAGTGACTGCCCTCCTGAAGAGATACCGGCAATAGAAGAACGCCTCATCTCGCGATTCAGGTGGGGCCTGATAACCAGAATAGACCCCCCCGGTTTTGAAACCAGCGTTGCTATAATCGAGAAAAAAACAGCTCTCATGAATATGGAAATTTCCTACGATGTGGCCCGTTATTTAGCAGAACATGCTACTTCCAGTATAAGAGAAATTGAGGGTACACTTACAAATATTAATAGATATGCAATAATTAGTGAGAACAAAATAGACCTGAACTTTGTAAAGCAGATTATTGGTCGACCCACAAAGCATAAAAGCTATATAGGTATTGAAGAAATACTAAATACCGTTACAAAACATTTTGGAGTTCAACTCTCGCAGCTACATTCCAAAAGAAAGCTCAAGTCGATTACATTGCCCAGACAAGTCGCAATGCATTTGACTCGAAAGCTTACCAACCTATCATTAGAGGAAATAGGGGGTTATATGGGTGGCCGTGATCATACAACGGTTATGCATGCAGATGAAAAAATAAAAAATCTCAAAAAACAGGATCGAAGCATGTCTGCAACATTAAGAAAACTGGAAACCCTAATCACAAAACAACACAAGGGCTGATTACCTGTTCATATATTGTAGATTCATTTCCGGCTATTACGAACCATTATGACAAAGACATAAAAATTTACAATTTTATAGTATATACGAAGAGCTTTTTTACTAGAAACTGACACTAAACCTTCTTTTAAATAGCAATCAACAAAAAACCTTAAGTCCTTGTTTAACAATATGTTAAAATATATAATATTGTATTTTGTCTTTTAACATGACTATATAATACTAATAGGTATAATAGTTTCTTTAATTAAACAATAACATATATATATTAAAATGCCGTTTACATTAAATAACTTTTAATTTAATAAAATGAAGATCAAAGGAAATAAAGAAGCAATTAAAAAAGGGTTTCATGCCGTAGAAAGCGTAATATCAGGTTCAAATATAAACCCAATGCTTCAAAATGTTAAAATTGTAGCAAAAGACAAAACATTGGAGCTTTCTACTACCGATCTGGAAGTTAGTGTAAGTTATCTAATAGACTCTGTTGACGTTATTAAACCAGGCGAGATGGTAGGGCCGGAAAATAAAATTGCTTCAATAGTAAAGGAGTGGTCGGAAGATAACATAGAAATAGAAGAAAAAGGCAAGAAATGTATAATCGCCGGGAAAAACAGCTATTTTAAAATTCTATGTTCAGATCCAGAAGAGTTTCCCACGATTCCTCAGTTTGTAAATGAAGAATACATAGAAATAGATAAAGATATATTAATAGAAATGATAAAGAAAACATCCTTTATTATATTGGGTGACAAGACAAGATTTGGTACTAACGGTGTATTTTTAGACATAAGCGAGAATCTTATAAAAATGGTTGCAAATGATGGACGAAGATTAGCGGAGGTGAAGAAAAAGATAGATAATCCGAATGGTATTACGAGAAATTGTATAATTCCCATAAAAGGGGTCTCACAGATGCTCAGAATAATAAGTGAAGAGGAAGACACTGTGAAGCTACGGGTAGAAGAAAAGCGTATACTTGTAAAAACAGGAAATGCGACGCTGTGTTCACAATTGTTGGAGGGGCAATATCCAAAGTATGAGGAAGTGATACCATCTAATCTTGACAAGCATGCCAGTCTTAATAGACAAGAATTTACTACTGCAATTCGCAGGGGATCTATTATGACAACAGAAGAGTATAAACTGCTGAAGTTTAAGTTTACCAGTGAAACACTTGAGATAAGATGTACATCGCCGGATGTGGGTGAAGCGAAGACTGTTATACCGGTAGAATATTCTGGAGATGAGTTGGAAATAGGGTTAAACCCCGAATTTGTGTTGGATTTTCTTAAAAATGTTAATACCGAAGATATCAAGCTAGACATGAAGGATTCTGGAACTGCAGGTGTATTTAAGGCTGGGGGAGGGAGTACATACGTGGTAATGCCAATGAATTTAGGAGAAGAGAGCACAACGTGAAAGGACAGTTCATAAGGAATAAAACAGAGATAAAAAAACTAAGTGATATGCTGAGAGACACCGTGGTCTCTGTTAAAAGGGTAAGAGGTAGAAATAGAAGCTTGAGAGAAAAATGGAAAAAAGCTGCAGGAGAGGTCATATCAAGCCACACAGAAGCGAGAATGGTTAAAGGCGGGGTTCTTTATGTGGAGGTGGATTCAGCAATGTGGTTACACCATGTTGCTACCTTCAAAAAAGAAGAATTACTGGTATCCATGCAGAATGAATTTAAGAGAGGATACATCTCTGAGATAAAGTTTCAGGTAGGTGTATTTTAGAAAAAACAAATGGAGTTTTAATATAATGAGCGAAACAGAAAAATATGATGCAACGTCTATAAAAGTCTTAGGTGGTATAGAGGCGGTCAGGAAAAGGCCGGCTATGTACATTGGAGATACATCGCAGAAGGGCTTACACCACTTAATAGAAGAGATAGTAGGGAATAGCGTAGACGAGGCAATGGGTGGATTTTGCGAAAACATTACAGTTAAATTAAATATTGATGGAAGCATTATGGTACTGGATGATGGAAGAGGCATTCCAGTGGACGAACACGCAGAGATGAAGAAACCCGCATTGGAAGTGGTGATGACTACGCTGCATGCCGGTGGTAAGTTTGAGAGTAAAAGCTACAAGGTTTCAGGTGGTTTACATGGAGTGGGAGTTTCTGTAGTAAATGCACTCAGTGAGTGGCTGGAGGTAGAGGTAAAAAGAGACGGCCGTATGTATGTACAACGTTACGAATGTGGTCTGCCAAAAACAGGACTTGAAGAAAGGGGTGCAACGAAGAAGAGGGGGACTAAGATTATTTTTAAACCGGACCGCTCTATATTCGAGGACGTAGAGATTTCTTTTGATATTGTGAAAAAAAGGATTAGAGAGCTTGCGTTTCTCAATAAGGGCCTTTGTATTACTATTATCGATGAAAGGACCGATGTCGAAGAACAGTTTAAGTATGATGGGGGATTAAAGATATTTGTGGAGGAATTAAATAAGGGAAAAGAGCCGGTACACAAAGATGTTATACACTTTGAAGGCACAGATAAAGGAGTATCGGTGGAGTGTGCAATGCAGTATAACGACGGTTATAATGAAAAAGTTTTTTCCTTTGCTAATAATATAAATACAATAGAAGGAGGAACGCATCTGATAGGTTTCAAGACGGCGCTTACGAGAACATGGAATGCATATGCGAAGAACGCCAAGCTGTTTAAAGACGATAAAGCGCCCACAGGAGATGACTACAGGGAGGGGCTTACAGCAATTATCAGTGTAAAGATACCGGAACCACAATTCGAAGGACAAACCAAGACAAAGCTGGGAAATAGAGAAGTTCAGGGCCTGGTGGAGGCATTGGCCAATGCGCATTTGAACACATATTGTGAGGAAAACCCTAAGTCTGCCAGGGCAATAGTAAACAAAGCGTTAGAAGCCTCCAGGGCGCGGGAGGCGGCCAGGAAAGCAAGAGAACTGACAAGAAGGAAAGGTGCCTTAACAGGAGGAGATTTACCGGGAAAACTTGCAGATTGTTCCAGTGATGATGTAGAGACTACGGAATTATTTATAGTAGAAGGAATATCTGCAGGTGGAACGGCTAAGCAAGGCAGAGACAGAAGAAATCAGGCGATTTTACCACTGAAAGGCGTAATACTGAATGTAGAAAAAGCAAGAGTAGAAAAAATGCTTAACAACGAGGAGATTAGAACACTTATAAGCGCCATTGGCACAGGCATAGGGATAGAAGAATTTGATCCGGAGAAACTAAGATATGGTAAGGTAGTTATAATGACCGATGCAGATGTTGATGGTGCGCACATCAGAACCCTTCTGTTGACGTTTTTCTTCAGACAAATGCCGGAATTGATTGACAGGGGGAATATTTTTATAGCGCAGCCACCACTTTATAAAATTAAGAAGAAGAAAAAACAGGAGTATCTATTTGACGATAAAGAACTACAGGAATCTCTGATCAGCATGGGTACAGATGAAGCGGTAGTCGAGACATGCAAAAAAGAGCCTGTAAAACTATCAGGAGAAAAATTAAGGAATTTTTTGGATTTACTGGAAAAAATGGAAGAATATGAGTGGCATTTTGTAAAGAGAAAGCAGCAGAGTAAAACAGGTATATCATTTCAAGAATATCTGGGGAAAAAACAAAATGGGAATTATCCCATGTTTAAAGCAATTTGTGATGGACAGGAAAAATACTTATATTCCGACGAGGAACTGAACAGTTTAATAAAACAGCAGCAGAAGGCAAAAGGAAAAGATGTTGAGGTTGAGGATGTGGATGTCTCGAAAGGTGAGGTCGGCAAGGATTCAATTGAGAGGCTGGAGTTTTCAGAAAGCAGGGAAATAGAAAATACAGTAAGAATGATAGAAAAAGAGGGATTTAATGCGGATGATTTTTTTAAAGGAACGGAAAACAGTAACCTCCCCAAGGCAAAACTAACATACGAAGATACAACGCTGGACATATACTCATTAAGCGAGCTTTTACCAAAAATAAAGGAAGCCGGGAAGAAAGGCCTTGATATCCAGAGGTATAAGGGCCTTGGAGAGATGAACGCAGAGGAATTGGCGGTAACGACCATGAATCCTGAATCAAGAACGATGTTAAGGGTAAAAATTGAAGACGCCATAAAAGCCGATGATACATTCACTATATTATCCGGCAAAGATGTAAAACGAAGACGCGAATATATAGAAGCCCATGCGCTGGATGTCAAAAATCTGGATGTGTAATATATGGTGAGTTTTTTGTTTAAGAAACAGTGTTATTTTTTTCATCCCACTGCCCGGTAAAGACAAACTCTGCAGGACCGGTCATGTAGGTTTTATTATCATCTGTCCATTCAACCTTTAGCTCTCCGCCGGGAAGTTGAGCATATATCACTCTTTCAGTTAATTTGTTCAAAACACATGCAACGCCGGCAGCAACCGCTCCGGTTCCGCAGGCTAATGTTTCTCCTGAACCCCTTTCCCAGGTGCGCATTTTAATTTTGTTTCTGGACACTTGCTGTACAAAATGGGCATTTATTCTTTCAGGAAAAAGCTCGTGATTTTCAATTGCTTTGCCAACAACGTTTAACTGTACGGAGGCAACATCTTCAACAAAGGTTATGCAGTGGGGGTTACCCATAGAGACACATGTGATGTTCACTGTTTTCCCATCTACCCGAAGCGGTTCATTTATTACCTGCATGTTCTCGCCTGTCATTGGTATTTCATTTCTAAGCAGCCTGGGAGTTCCCATTTCCACCTTCACCTGAGAAACATTGTTGTTTGAGACGGTTAACTCTATTGTCTTCAACCCTGCAGATGTTTCAATCGTCATTCTATCGCTTCTCTTTAATCCGGATTCATATAAATATTTAGCCACGCACCTTATACCGTTACCGCACATCTGTGCTTCGCTGCCATCTGCGTTAAAAATACGCATCCTGGCGTCAGCAACCTGTGAGGGCATGATGAGTATTAAGCCGTCACTCCCAACACCAAAATGTCTGTCACTTATTGCAATTGCCAGTTTTGACGGATCTGTTACGCTCTCTTCAAAACAGTTAACGTATACGTAGTCGTTTCCAATTCCCTGCATTTTGGTAAATTTCAAACAACATTCCTTCCTGATAAAAAACTTGAATGTAATGTGGTGTCTTTTAACGTACCGCTTCTTTTGGCTTGTTTTTCTTTATCATTAACCCACTCGCCTTTTCCGGGTCGATTGGAGGGACGCTCAGGACTCTTTGCATAGAACCCGGTTGGGCTTTTGATATTATTACGTCAGCGGTTGGATCAGATTTCGCTTTACTGCTTCTTACCGTTAACTGTGCGGCTATTTTCAATTTTTCATCATTAATTTCACCCCTGATAATTGCCAGCGGCCCGGGGATATCCTTTAATTCCAGCAGAAAATCACTGTCTGTAGCCAGCTTTTCTACAGAAAGATTTTCCTCTTCCCTCCGGCTGACAATGACCTTGGTCTTGTCATCAAGACGAAAATGTCTTCCTACCTTTAATAATTTAACATTGTTCAGGTCGGAATCTCCGTGATTAAATGAGTCCTTAATCCGGTTGGCAAATTCAGGATCGGTGAGGAGGCAGCCTCCGGATGCGCACGGATAATCCGTCATCTGAAAAATATCAGCGAGTTGTATCTGATCCTTTCGTGAACGTCCCTTAATTTCCAGCAATTCATCCCTGTTGACAAGGCCTGTTTTTTCCGGAATTGTCGGTTCAAGGTGTTTTGCGCAGAGGGGTCTTAATACAAGCCCTGTTAAGCCGGCCTCTTTGTCAATTGTCTTCATCGCGTCTTTTCTCTGTGACATTGGACGCTGACCAAGGACCTCTCCTGTTATTATAAAGTCCGCCCCGATTTCCCTCATATATTCCCCTGCCGCCCTGAAAATATTTATTCGGCAATCAATACAGGGATTCATATTTTTGCCGTAACCGTGTTTTGGCTTCTTTACGATTTCCATAAAACTGCGGGTTGTATTTATAACCTTAACCGGTATCCCGAGTTTTTCAGAAACTTTTACTGCTTCCAGTTTACAATTACCCTTAGATGTACAAAGACAGAAAATCGTGGTAAAGGTCAGGGCAATAACATCAATTCCCTGTTTTTTGATTACGTGAATGGCCAGAGTGCTGTCCAATCCTCCGGATAATAATGCAAGTGCTGTTGTCATGTCTAATTGTTTGTTTTAAAAAAAGTTAACGCAAGAAACCATGCTGATTTAACAAAAAACATATAATTACAGTTTTGGTTATCTTACACAAAATAATTGTATTATAGGAAAGAGTCATTTTAGCAAATAAAAGGTTTTGACACAAATATAAATCAGTGATAGACTCGACTTACAATCTTATCACGCCCAATTCATAGAGAAAAAGAGATGGAATCCTTCCGAAAGGGAGGTGAAAGAACCCTGCTTTCGCAGGGAGTCCAGGGGGGATCTGGAAAAATGGATAGACAGCCAATAGCTTCAGGAAGTTTTTATCCTGGAAACAAAGAAGAATTGGCAGGCATACTTAAGACGCTTATGGACGATAGCCTGGAAAAACGGCAAGCCCTGGGCGCAATCTCTCCACATGCCGGTTATATATATTCAGGCAGCGTGATGGGAAGTGTTTTTTCGAGGATAGACGTCCCTGATACTGTTGTGATATTAGCGCCAAATCATACGGGAAGCGGAGCGCCTTATTCAATCTGGCCGGAAGGACGCTGGATAACACCACTCGGAGAAACATCCACAGACGAAGAACTTGTCAATGAGATACTGAATTCATGTGAATTGATTGAGAAAAATGAGTCTGCTCATACAAACGAACACGCTGCTGAAGTTATACTACCATTTCTGCAATATAGCAATCCGCAGGTTAAGATTGCTGTTATCGTAATCAGATCGAACAATTTTGAAGATTTGAGCACGGTTGGTAAATCTATTGGGGATGTTCTTAAAACAATAAGGCCCGGTGCCCTTGTTGTCGCCTCGTCTGATATGACCCACTATGAGTCTCAACAATCTGTGAATAAGAAAGATAAATCTGCAATAGCAGAGATAGTTGCCTTGCGGGTAGAGGGGCTTCACCGGGTTGTTCAGGAATTGGATGTTAGCATGTGCGGGGTCAGCCCCGCAATCTCAATGATGGTTTGTTCAAAGCAGAGGGCAGCTACGAAGGCTGAATTAATTATGTATGCAACCAGTGGAGATGTTACTGGTGATTACGACCATGTAGTCGGATATGCCGGAGTAATAGTTGAGTAATTAAAATGTTCAGTTCAATCTGCAAAATTGACGGCAGGCCTCTCTTTCGAGAGGATTCCAAGACTGGAATCCTCTCGAAAGAGAGGAGCGTGTCCTTTCCTATTCGAAGTTCATAACTTCTGTTGCTATCAACATAAATACCTATCCATGTATCACGATCCGAACATTTCTATTATAATCCCTGCAATAAATGAAGAAGAATCCATTGGCCTGGTTCTAAATGACATTCCCAAAGATATAGCAAGAGAGATTATTGTTGTAGATAATGGCAGTCATGACAATACCGCTAATGTGGCAAAGGGTCTTGGCTCAACGGTAATGTTGGAGCCATTAAAAGGTTATGGTTCTGCCTGCCTCAGGGGTATATCCGTACTTAAAAAAGATACTGATATTGTCGTTTTTCTTGATGCCGATTATAGCGACTATCCCCAGGATATGCATACAATTCTGAAACCAATATTAACCGGCAGGGCAGAAATGGTTATAGGTTCTCGAATGTTGGGCACGAGAGAAAAAGGTGCGTTACTTCCACAGGCTTTTTTTGGAAATAAGCTGGCCGTTTTTTTAATCCGGTTATTCTGGGGGTTCAGGTATACGGACCTGGGCCCGTTCAGGGCAATCAGATATGAAGCATTGCTTGCCTTGAATATGGTCGACAAAAATTTCGGATGGACTGTTGAGATGCAGATTAAGGCATTGAAGAAAGGGCTTAGGATTACGGAAGTTCCTGTAAGGTATCGCCGCCGTATTGGAAAATCGAAGATCACCGGCACTTTTTCAGGGACAGTGCGTGCGGGTGTAAAAATTATTTATACCATCTTCAAGTATGGTTTTTCCAAGTAACGTAATCACTCACGCAGTCGCTCCCCGGACTGGAAAACGCCGAGGACAAGAAGGACGCAAAGAAAAACAATTTTTTTTCGGTAAATATATGATGCCACTTAAAGAAATCTCAATAATAATACCTACTCTTAATGAGGAAAAGGTTATCAACCAATGTCTTGAAACCGTGGTGAATATTCCCGGTATTGAGGTAATAGTTTCTGATGGCGGCAGTACGGACAGGACAGTAGAGATTGCCGGACAGCACAGCGATGTTAAAGTAGTTTCTTCTCTAACCGGGCGGAGCATTCAGATGAATAATGGGGCAACATGCGCCAGAGGCGAAATCCTCCTCTTTCTTCATGCAGACTGCGTGCTATCAAGGGAGGATGTTTTGAAGATTCGACAGATTTTTGATAGCGGCATATTTGTGGGTGGCGCCTTTAAGATCAAATTATTGTCTGATAAACGCACTTACAGATTGATAGAAATGGGTATAAACCTTCGCTCGAAGATATTTAAATTACCTTATGGAGATCAGGGAATATTTGTGAAGAGGTCTATATTTGAGAAATTGGGTGGTTTCAGAGAAATGCCGGTTTGTGAGGACCTCGACTTTATATGCCGCCTTAAAAAATGCGGAAGGATCACTATGCTTAATGATAGAATTTTTTCTTCCGTAAGAACGTGGAAAAATTACGGCATCCTGCGAACCTCACTCAGGAATCAATTATTATTAGCTTCATATATGTTCAGGCAAGATTAACAGGATAAACAAGGATTGATTTGCATTAGAAGAATGGAATAATTTGTCAATAGACAATGTTTTAATTGACAGGGATATTATATAGGGTAGGATGGAATGTACTTGTTACGCTATTATCAAATTTATTAAAGGAGATATTCATGACTACACGTTATAAAGATTACGATTTAGATACTTCAACATCAAAATCAGGTGGCAGTGATGTCTGGATGACTTCTATTCATATCAATAAGCTTAGTTCCGATGGCTATCAAACACAACCATTTTATTGTGAAGAGGGTTTTGAAACCGAAGAGGAGGCAAATGATCATTCAATAAATTTAGGCAAACAGATAATTGATGGCAATCACCCTACTCTTAAACTTAAGTTTTAGACAAGATTAACAGGATAAAACAAGGATTAATTTATATTAGGAGTGGATAGAATTATTTGTCAAATAATTAAGTAGTCGTGTCCCCGAATTTATTTTACTACTCACACCCATATAATTCAACATGACTTGATACTCCGGAAGGGATAAATTTATACTTAGGATTTAATGAACCACCACTTCCATAAAGAACAAAATGACCAGGTAAACGAACTATAATAAAACTACTAATATCCCTATCATGCTTCGGCCACACTTCTTTTTCAGCACGAATAAGTACTTCTGCTATTTTGCGACGATTGGCTGGAAAAAGTTCAGGAACTGAAAAGTTCAATTAACCAGCAATACTTATCCTGTCAAATTTGTTAATAAAAAAAGCATACGGGTTGTGAGGATGGTTTTAATCTTATTATTATCTAAATTGAGCGATTTCGTAGCCGCAACCTCAAAGCTGAGCTTAGCTCTGTGAGGTTGCATAACTTACGCAAATCCATCAGGTGATGTAAAACGCAGGCTACCCGCCTGTACCTATTCGGGCAGGAAGTCAGCGACTACAATGGCATGTAAAATAAAATCGCTCAACTTAGATATTAAGTGTTTTTGTAATGTTCTCCGGAACATTCAGTACAAATGATAATATAGTTTTTGCTGAAATTGAAACAGGCGTTAATATAGGACAGAAGGCGTCTCCATTTAAGCTGTCGACCTTTGACGGCAAGGAATTAGAGTTGGAATCTTTTGCTAAAGACAAGGTTACATTGCTGGTACTTGGCGCTACATGGCGTCCTTCATGCAGACATGAAATACCTATCCTTAAGGAATAAGATAATATTTCATAAAAAAGATATTATGAATTTTGTATCTAACTATTTTAATTGGCTGCAAAGGGACAATCCCAAAAACATTGTCGAGAGTTATCCCGAAATAGACGAACAAAAAGAAACTTCTGTCCCGGGTGTCTATATTGTGGGTGATTTGACCGGTATTCCCTTACTTAAACTCGCAGCAGATGGCGGGGCTAAAATAGTAAAACAACTTTTCTCTGACCAAAAAACTGCCTTGGGAAAAAAGAAGGATGCCGAAGTTTACGATTTAGTCATTGTCGGCGCCGGACCGGCAGGTATTTCCACAGCAATAGAATGTAAAAAAAAAGGCATTAATTACCTCGTTTTAGAATCAAACCGCATCTTAAACACGATAGAAAATTTTCCGAAGGAAAAACCCATTACCTTGAAGCCGGATGGAGTACAACTGGAATTACCATTGGAAATGAACGATGGATTCAAGGAGACTCTCCTTGATGAACTTAAGTCACAAATAGAAAGGCAAGGCCTGAATTTCGAAGTTGGGGCCTTTGTTCAAAAACTCAGCCGCAAAGATAACATAATCCATATTGAAACAAACAAAGATACTTATATGGCGGAAAAGGTTGTGTTGGCCATAGGAAAAGCCGGTAACAGCAGACAGCTCAAGGTGCCCGGTGAATTATTACCAAAAGTATTCAATAAATTGTACGATCCCGGAGAATTTGCAGATAAAAATATTCTGGTTGTTGGTGGTGGTGACAGCTCGTTGGAGTGTTCTATTGCACTTGCAAAATCAGGAAATAGAATAATCCACTCATATCGTAAGGAAGAGTTCTCGAGGCCAAAAGAAGAAAACATGAACAAATTTCATGATCTGGTGGAGCAGGGCAAGATTACACCAGTTTTTGAATCAACGGTTACAGAAATACGGGAAAAAGAGATTATCCTGAAAACAAAAGATGATGTTAAAACCATACCTAATGACGTTGTCTTTACCCTCATTGGGCGTGAACTGCCCACACAATTCTTCAAGCGAAGCGGCATACGCATGGAGGGAGAGAAGGGATTATTATGGTGGTGGTTTATGGTAGCATCGATAAGTTTTTTTTCCATGCTCTATTTTGGTAAGGTCGGGATCGCTTTTGATGTGTTTGCAGGGTCTGATACTATATCGGCAAAGATAATTGCGTATTTAAGCGCACCCTTTCAAGCTCCGCTTAATTGGAGCCTTTCGGGTTACAAATGGTATCCATCATTAAACTTCATCCTGGGGTGGACGGGTTCAATAATTTTCCTGATTTCCGGAATATGCTCACTGGGATTTTTAGCAAGATACGGTAACGTTTATTTTCGGACTCCATGGCGTGCGTTTAAGTATACATATTTCATGGGAGTATGCGCATTTTTTACGATATTGTATTTTTCTAAATTGTTGCATAACACTGCCGGAACGGCAGAATGGATCGAATCACCCACATATTGGTATTCACTTTTCTATTGCGTAACAATGCTCATCTTTGGTTTGCGTCGTTCATATGTCAGAAAAACACGCTATGTCTATCTGCAGATGACAGCCCTTGTGTCGATTCAAATCTTTTTTCTTTTCCTGCTTCCATTTCACCTGTACGAGCCGTTTATTCTCGACAACCTTGGCGCACAGCACTGGATAGTATCAGAACTATTCCCGAGCGGCAAATGGAGTAGTTTTGCTTTCATCTTGTTCTGGCCGCTGAATATGTGGGAATTTGGAAGCAGCTCTTTCTGGACATGGTTTCCTTTTGTACAGACGGGTTTGATTCTATTCTTTTTAATCAGGCATTACGGGAAAGGTGTATATTGTGGTTGGATTTGCAGTTGTGGAGGTATGGCAGAAACGCTGGGAGATGAATACAGGCGTAAGACGCCACATGGCCCAGGGGCAAAAAGGCTTGAAAACATTGGCCAGATCGTCCTTTTTGCTGCCATCATTTTTACCCTGATTATCTATTTGAATAAATCAGGTATGTGGCGTTCGTTTCCTCTTTTGAGTTATACGATGACAGGTATATACAAATTTTCAATAGATGTTGTTTTTGCAGGCATACTCGGTCTTGGCGTCTACTTTTTTCTTGGTGGGAGAATTTGGTGCAGATATGGATGCCCACTTGCCGCACTCATGAACATATACACAAGATTTTCCAGATACCGGATTTTATCAGAAAAAAAAGACTGCATCTCCTGTGAAATCTGTACAAGAGTATGTCATATGGGAATAGATGTTATGAATTTTGCAAACAAGGGTACCCCCATGAACGATGTACAGTGTGTACGATGTTCGGCCTGCGTAACAGAGTGTCCTATGGATGTCCTTTCCTTCGCAAAGTTAAAAAATGCAGACATTCACAACTTGAGCAGAGAACAAATTCCTTATTATGGAAAAGATAACTGGCGCGCCGGGATAAAGTAATACTCTTTTTTGCCTCTGCATTCCTGGCGCTCCCGCCAACTAGTCAGTTCGGACAGGTCTGCGAGAAACAAAAGAACAACTCAAAAGTAAAGCGATATTTCATCTGAGAAAATCTCAAAAACTTCCTTAGAGGCTGAAGAAATATTTTAAACATCCGAAAATTGCGTATGCTGCATGATTACTCTATTTAATTGGCGGAATAATAATTGGTAACTGATGAACGGGTGGAGGGTTCCCTCCTCTCCCTGAGCGGACAAAGCGTCCCGGACGACCTACCGTGGTTTCAGGGTCTGGATTGGAAACCCCATACCTTAAGGTCATGGGTATATAGTCTACATTAAACAGTGTCAAATCGTATTGTTCAAATCTCATCCAGTGATCAAAATCGTGATTGGCTGGGGTGTCCGGTGGTATTAACTCTTCGGCTGTGACTCTCGGGAAGTGCACTTCGAAGCTGCCTAAACCATCAGTCCTGAATGGAGCTCGGATAGAGCTGTCCGGCAAGTGTGGAAGCCCATGAATCTGGTGTGGAAGTCCAAGAAAAGAACTGCCCGGGAAAGAGGAACCGGCATCATAAAAACCTAAAGCAGATGAAGAAGGATTATAATAGTCTCTTGGTACACTTGATGTAACACTCCAGCTTATAACTTCATCCTCGCGCAAGTAGCCATCTTCCCAAGCATCGCCATTAACGGTTAGGGTTGCTTCTATGTTGTACTCATATGAGGGGTCATCATTCACCCACGTGTATGTCAGAATGCGTTGAAAATAACCTGAACCTTGCCAAGAAGGTTGTGGCAATGGATTAGTTATTCCGTAAGTATAATCGAACCATAGTTGGTCTGTATCAAAATTATAACCTATTATTTTGTGATCCATCCGTATCCAATGCATGTAATTCATAGGCGGATCTGGTAATGGGAAGTGGACTTCGTATCCGCCCAGAAAATCAAAGTTGTTCTTGAAGAGGTCGAAGCAATGGAGGCCGCTGGACGAATTATGGGAGCCCGCATTATGAAATCCACTATCTTGACCTAGCGATGTTACCGCCTGGAGAGACCAGCGTTGGACTTCATTTTCTTTTACCCTTCCGTCATCCCAAGCGTCCTTCTTGAGCGACAACCTGCCTTCCATCGCACTATACGGACTTCCATCTTCGTGGATCCATATGTATTTCAGACTCTTATCTGCGCATGAACTAAACAAAGCCATGACGGATACCATGCTAATAATGTAAAAAAGGTTCCTTATCATAATTTTGACCTCCCTCCAAAGTATGATTGTATGGAAAATGTTTCGCGAATACAGAAACGTGATGTAAGTGATTGAATTGATGATTTAGCTTCTAAGTTGAAAGCTGATATATGGGAGAAGAAATGTGAAACAGTAATGGCAAAAGCGGTTTTTTACATTATCACTCCTCCTGAAGTATGAAATGCATGTAACTGCTAATATTTACCGAGAGCAAGTACATGCCAGATGAGACGATAGGAAATTGCTTTCTAAAGGTTTAGTAAGAGTAGTAAAATAATTAATAAAATTCAAGTGTTTTTTGAAGATTATGTCCTGAATTGATTGATTTTAGTAATAAAGTGGAAGGGATTGATACAGACGAGATGGATTATGATACTTGCCTTATAATACAGGAAATATTAAGTGATGAAATTGACGATCCAGAGTTTCTTGAATTTGCTTTAAATGAGTTATCTTCATATATACTACCTAAGCCACAGCATAGGATACTTTATCGTTTTTGAAAAACGACAGGATAAGTTTCTTTTCTCTTTTAATAGATTCAAGATCAAGTATAGCCCTCTTTTTTAATGATTCTCCCTTTTTAAGCGGCTTTTTAGAAGTGCCTATGTTTCGCATTTGATTCCAAACAAGTTCGTCAGGATTAAGATCTGGTGCATAAGGTGAGCAAATACATTTCCAATTTCCCGTTGAGACCCTTTATATATTCTTTAATAACTTTGGCTTTATGCACCGGATGGCCATCCATGATTATAAAAATACGCTTACGTCTATAACGCATGAAGTTTTTAAGGCATTCAATAAATTTGGTTGCATTAAAACGACCATTATAAACCATATACCAGAAGCCTCCTTTATTGGATAATGCCGATATCGCATTAATTGATTGCCTTTGTCCACTTGTTTGAACAATTGGTGTTTTCCCTTTTAATCCCCATGTTCGTTGCAGTGGATCATCTGACCGTATCGATGCTTCATCCAACCAGAATATTTCAGCTTTCCTTTGCTTTGCACGCTTTCTAATACAAATATAATCTCTTTTAAGCCATTTATTAATTGCTTTAGGATCACGTTCGTATGCCCGGCGTAAAGGCTTTTGAGGTGTTAACCCCTGACGACGTAAAAGCCTTCCTACTGAGTTGGCACTCAATTTAATACCAATGCGATCCCAAATCAAATCAGAAATTATTTCTCGTGTCCAAAGTCCAAAGTCAAAATTGTATTGGCGAGGATCCTTATCAACTATCCAACGTTTGACTTCTTGTTCTTCTTGTATCGTTAATTTACGTCTTCGACCAGGTTTCGGTTTAGGTGCAAGGCTGTCAATGCCTTCTTCCCTTGCTTTCTTGAGCCAACGAAATATACTCTTTGGGCTTAGACCATAACTTGCTGTAACATTGCAAGGTTTCTCACCATCCAACACTCGCTTTACTGATGTGCGTCTAATAAAAGCTTTTTCTTGTATCGATAACTTACGGCCATCTGTTTTCATTTGCGCCATTATATCATAATTAAAATATAATGGTAGTCTTATTTATGGCCTCGGTAATATCTTAAAAAATAATATTGAATAAAACTTGAATAATTATTGATTTTTCACAGGTCTTTGTTTTAATAACCACACTGGACACTCTAACAAAAACTAATTTTTTCAACATCTGCTACGAATAATCTACTTCAGCTAAAATAGTTGGCACAAGAGGATGGAACAAACTGCCAAAACTGCTGACCAGGCGAAAAATATCTTTCTTGCCAATGTGAGTTACAAAATTTCTAACAATGATTAAAAATAAAGACAACATTACCAGTAAACGTGTAAAAATGATCAAACGCTTTTCAGTTATTTTTTTTCTTTTATCGGTGCTAACGGGCTCTCTCCTGATACTATTCTACTATAACGAATTCAGGACGGATAGGGGTGCCATAGAAAAGATTGAGCTTCACGGTGTTGAGCTACAGGAGAGAATGATCATGGCCGATTTCAGATCAATTGTATCTGATTTAAATTTTCTTGCCGGGCAAAACGATTTGCAAAGAATGCTTATAAACAAGAAGCCTGGGCATCGGCAAGCGTTAGCCAGAGAATATCTCAGGTTCTGTGAAAAGAAAGGCCTCTATGACCAGATACGTTTCCTCGATGAAACAGGCGTGGAAATTGTGAGGGTAAATTTCAACAGTGGTCATCCCTTTGACGTGTCGGAAGAAGAACTTCAATCCAAGGCAAAGCGGTATTATTTTAAAGATACTCTGGCCCTTGACCGAGGAGAGGTGTTTGTTTCTCCGTTCGATCTTAATATTGAACAAGGAATAATCGAGCAACCCTTTAAACCGATGATTCGTTTTGGCACTCCGGTTTTTGACGGTAACGGGCAGAAAAGGGGGATTGTGGTTCTAAATTACCTAGGAGAACAATTGATCCAGAATTTCAAAGGGACATCCGTTTACAGCGAAGGGTTTTGGCTCATAGGGAATAAGCCGGGAGACGAATGGAGAATTATGTATGAAGATAGCGAGGATCTGAGTGTAAGCCCTGGGGCATTTGGAATTGCCTTCCCAAACGCGTGGCCGCGTATATCCGGCGCAGAATCTGGACAACTTCATGATGTAAACGGTTTATTCACATTTGTCACGGTGTATCCTCTTGAAACAAGTGAATATTATTGGAAAATTGTCTCTTACGTCTCACCGGAGATTCTAAATGCTCAAACCCATAAATTACGAAACAAACTTCTCCTGTTATATGCAGTTCTCCTTGTCCTCACGTGTGCCGGTGCATGGTTTCTCGCCAACGCACAGATAAACCGCAAACAGGCGGAACAAGATCTGAGAAAACATCGGGACAACCTTGAGGAACTTGTGAAGGATCGCACCTCTGAACTCACCGTTGCCTATGAGCGGTTGCAGAAGGAGATGAGCGAACGCAAGCAGACGGAAGCAAGACTACAGTTGGCCAAGGACTCCGCTGAAGCCGCTAACAAGGCAAAGAGCACCTTTCTGGCAAATATGGGCCACGAGTTGCGCACCCCGCTGAATGCCATTATCGGTTACAGCGAGATTTTGATAGAGGATGCCGATGATCTGAAACTAAAGAATTTTGCCTCCGATCTACAAAAGATTGAGACATCTGGCAAACACCTGCTTTCACTCATCAACGATATCCTTGATATCTCCAAGATCGAAGTCGGCAGGATAAAACTCCATCTTGAAACCTTTGATGTCAGGCCTCTCATCGATGAGGTGGTAGGTACCATACGGCCGCTGGCAGAGAAGAATACTAATACCCTGGAGGTCCATTACGCCTCCAACCTTGACACCATGCGCGCCGATCCGGACAAGGCACGACTGGCCATCTCCAATCTTCTCAATAACGCCTGCAAGTTCACCGAGCAAGGCACCATCACATTGAATGTTACTCGTGAGGCAGTAAATGGTGATAACTGGCTTATTTTCAGTGTGAGTGACACCGGCATCGGCATAGGACCTGAAGAAAAGGAAGAACTATTCCAGCCGTTCACACAGGCAGATTCTTCATCTACACGTAAATTAGAAGGTGCCGGTCTGGGGCTGGCAATCAGTAAGCGTTTCTGCCAGATGATGGGGGGAGATATCACTGTCAAGAGCGAGTTAGGGAAGGGATCTACGTTCACCATGCGGTTGCCCGTCAATGGTGGCTGATTCAGGGGCATTCTGTGCCTGTCATTATGAATAAAAAAGTGTTTATAAAAAATCTCAACAGTGTTTTAATAACAACAAATCACACACAATAAAATCAGTAACCCGTAGAAAAGGAATGGAACATGGAAAATGTAGTATGGGATGAAAGATACAGTGTTCATGTCAGGGCACTCGATGAACAACATCAAAAGCTTATCAAGATGATAAATGCGTTAATCGGGCTTTCTGAAGTTTCCGTCGGTTCAGAAGCAATATCAGATGCCTTGACCGAAATGACCAATTACGCCCAGTATCATTTTAGTAAGGAGGAGCAGTATATGCTTGAATATGATTTTCCAGGATATCAGTCGCACAAAAGAGAACACAGGGAATTTAAACGAAAAGCAGCAGACCTTTGTCTGAATGCCATGCAGAACAAGACGACCGTACCAATGGAAATCCGTAAATATTTAAAGCATTGGTGTGTAAACCATATTTTTAAATCTGACCTGAAATACGGAGCATTTTTTAAGAAAAAAGATATCAAATAGAAATCTGAAGATTTAGGACTCTTTTTTTAAATATTTTCTTAGAGAGGGTTTATTAATGGTAAAGAGGTTATTATTGTCACTGGTCATATTGCTGTGCCTTGCCGGCCAATCATTTACGGCAAGTTCTAACGATGGTATTATAAGCCCCAGTAACAATTCAACATTAGGAAATGCATGGACCTATTTCAAGATTTATCCAACAGATGACACCTATGTAAATTGTTATGTTTTGGATATTGGAACAGAAAGAGGTAGTTGGGATATTGCGCATGTTGGTGTTCCGCGAGAAACCGAAGACAAGTTGTCTGATGGTTCAGTCTACACCCTGGTTACTGGCATCCCCCTTACGGGTCAACCAATCTATGTTAAATTTTCTTATTACGGCATACACCCAGCTGATCCATACCGAGAGAATCCAAATAGGCCATATCCACAATTAGATTCATGGAATGAAAAGTATTATACCTATAACACTATACAAACTCCACAGATCATTTTACCAGGCTCGGAAGATGTTGGTTCTACCGAACTGGGATCTAAGGTACAATTCTGCTGGAAACCTAACGGAGTACAAGTTGATAGATGGGCGCTTACAGTAGATCGCTACCAGTTGGACCCTCTATCTGGTTCTAAAACCTTTGGGTCTCGTTATTATCATAGCGGTGCAAAATACGGGTCCTCGGCGACCAATTCACTTATAGCAGATGGCCTGCCGACACATGGTTTTAGTGCAAACCAATACCTTGTTGCAACCATTTCTTACGCTAGACGTAATGTTTCATACCTTTACAAACCCGGACGGCGCCGTTATATGGTAAGTCCCACCCCAGGCTCCACACTGTACAACTTCTCAAATTATACTTTGAGCTGGAATGATGATGGACAACCATTGGGTTATACTTACGTATCTATTGGATATTCTCCCGGAGGCACGGAGATCCAACCGGAAACATCTGCTGGTTACTTTGGTTACTCAACATCAATGAGTTTTCGTCTGCCTAATACAGCAAACAGGGATATCTATGTTCGAACAAAAACAAGAACTTGGGATTATCTTAGAATGAAATTTAAATGGGAGTATACGGACACCCTGTATAAGACCTTTAACAAATTCACAATGTATCCATATCCTTATAGTAACCATCTGCCCAGATAATTCGTTTGATATGATATTTAGGTGAATTTTTTTAAAAAAAGATTTCCGCAAAAAGATTGATTTCATCTATCAGGTAAATCCCTTAATTTAGGCAACATTACAACCTATTTTTCTGTTGACATGATTAATATAAAAAATTATCCTTCTTTCTCAGTTTGGAAATCCACTATATATAAACATTGCTAAAGATGGTAAATGACAGAAAATCATTAGTATTCATAAGTGCTGGATTCGTTAGTGTGGTGGTTTATGGATTATTGACTTACGAATCTCGCCTCACTTCTCCGTCATTGCTTCGCTTTATTATACTTTACACTGTCATTTTTTTTCTGTTTTTGTTATCTGCCTATATCGTATGTAAAAACCCCCTTTGTGAAAAGAATTCGACTCTCATCACTATTGCTGTTTTCGCAGTATCTTTTCGCCTCATTGTCCTTTCAGGCGAGCCCTTGTTCGACGATGATATGCATCGCTATCTCTGGGATGGAAAGGTATGGTCTAACGGTATAAATCCCTACTTTTATCCTCCCTCTGACTATCAGCTGGAGTCTCTCAGGGATGATAATTGGGAGGGGGTTAATTATAAACACGTACCGACAATCTACCCGCCTCTTGCACAGATGTTATTCCGCGCTTCCTGGGAACTCGCACCGGGCAACGCTATATTCCTCAAAGGCATCTTTATTTTATTCGATCTGGGCGTTTTATTATTTGTTGCCGTTATCCTTGGCCTTCTAAAGATGCCCAGGTCTATGCTCGTCCTCTACGCATGGAACCCCCTCGTAATCAAGGAGTTCGCCAACTCAGGACATATAGATGTTGTGGCCATTTTTTTTGTCATGCTATTTTGTCTCCTCTCCCTTAAGGGATTGCGGTCACTTTCGGCGATTGCCCTGGGCCTGGCAGTCCTGACAAAGCTCTATCCGCTTGTCCTGCTTCCGGTACTTATTAGATATTTAAAGATCAGACATCTTGCCATAATTGGGGCAGTCATATTCCTGGGATATCTACCCTTCCGGGAGGCGGAAGAGCTTATATTTGAGGGGTTGTTTACCTACGCCAGATTCTGGGAATTTAATGATAGTGGTTATATTCTGATCAGTAGCATTCTGAGGCCCTTCACAGGCTACTACCATGCGATTGCCAAGGGTGGCATTATTGTGGGGTTGCTGGTATTTGGCCTGTGGCAATCGCGCGCTTCTGCGCAGGATGATCTTTCCAGGTTGAAAGCATTTTTTTTAATTATTGGAGCTCTCCTGATTTTTAGTCCAACCGTAGACCCCTGGTATATTATCTGGATCATTCCATTTATCTGTTTCTTCCCAAATATGGGATGGCTGGTGTTAAGTGGTAGCTCTGTCATGGCGTATTGTTACTACTGGCAGAACAGGGATTTCTGGTGGATCAGAACCGTTGAATACGCACCATTTTATATATTTCTTATCGGAAGCATGTTGCCCCTTGAGAGATCTAAATATTTTAAAATATTTAGATTTATCAAACCTATAGAACGTTAACTTTGTAAAGAGAGAGGAGGTTTTAGTGAAGATAATGTTTTGTCTAAGACGAAGAGTAGTAGTAAAGATTAGTATTTACAGTGTTTGTCTGTTGTTCCTGGTGTGCCTGGGTAGCAGATTTTCTTTTGCAGGCCCCTGGACAATTCCGAAAGGAGGTCTCTATTTAAATTACAGCACTATTTTGACAACCTTTAATACAGTAAGACTTTACAATGATAATACAAAGAGCGTTGGAGGTTCTCAATTTATCAGCAATGCAGCATCATTCTATTACGGAATATCAGATAATCTTAACATTCACGCAATGATTCCATATGAAGTCTCCCAGAGAAGAGATGACACCAGGGCTTCGGGTGACACCAGAGGTTCAATAACCAAGTTAGGGGATGCCAAGTTCGGCCTTAAATATCGTTTTCTGGCGGAGGAGCGTGGACATCCGCTTTCATTGGCCTTGCGTGGGGAATGGAAGAAACCACTTTCCCATTATCCAGAAAACAGATTAGATTCCCCGGGAGACCGGCAGGATGATTACGAATTACGGTTGCTTCTCGGCCGCTACTTTGATATCTTTGATATATCCAGTTACATTGATGTTGAGGGTGGTTATCGCGTCCGCACAGGTTCAACGAAAGATGAATTGTTCGGGTATGCGGAGGCAGGAATGCTTTTTGGAAGCAAATTTTCCGGGCGGGTATTTGTCGATGGTGTCAATGCTCAAGGAGGCTTAGGCCTCGAATCTCCCAGATTTATGAGTCTTATGATGGGACAGGGAAAACCTCCATTTCCGCGTGTTGGCGAAGATTTTATAAAAGCAGGTTTTGGGGTTTCGTTCTTTCCTACCGACCATATAGATATAGGGGCATTCTGGAGCACAACCGTATACTATGACAATACTTCGAGAGATACACATATTGGCGTTTCCATTGGATATAAGTTTTGGTAATGTAACTGCTTAACGCAACAATTATTGATTAAAACTTTTTTAAAGAGGTTATCAGGATGCAAAATAAAACTAATAATTATTCAATATTATTCTGGATTACATTATTTGGATTGACTTTAGTATCTTTACTAGCAGACAGCTACGCATCAGGGGTCTATCGCCCTCCACAACCACCTTTGTGGATAACTTACGGATTTAGCCAGGAGGATATTAAACAAGGTAAAGAACTGTTTAAAGGTGGCCAGCTTATTGGTCCAAAAGGGGAAACCTGTAGTGCATGCCATGAAAGTGGGCAACAGGTTCCATTAAAACGTTCATCACTCAAAAAGAAGGCGGAACAGATGGGGAGCCTCATTAATATATGTCTCACAGACCCAACACGTTCAGAAGGACAATCCATTGAAATCGGAGAGCCTCAAATGATTCAAATAGGAGCTTATTTAATTTCCCGTTATCGTCTGCCCAGTAAAACTATTAAGAATCTCAAATAGAAAACAAAATCATTAAAGAAAAAATGATTTTGGCAGATTTCTACTCTTTAAATAACTTGTTATAAACATTGCATTTTTTATTGGGAGTATAACCAATAAAAGAATTTAAAAGGAAACAGGAGAATGGCGAGACATAGGTGGAACAGTATCTCCTTTAAATTTCCACTTTTGGGAATTGTTGTAATTGGGCTCAGTCTTTCGGTAGTGTCAGGGGCCCTATATCAAAAAGAGCGTTCAGATTTAGAACAAAGCATCAGTCGGGAGCTTATTGGAACTACCGTTACGGGATCCTTATTGATTGATCCTGATGAGCATGAAAATGTCTTTGCGATCGAGCAAGGTGTAATAGAAGGGAAAAACTCTTTTGATCGGATCAAGAAAATCCTCCTCGACATTAAGAATCACAATAATCTGACAAAGCCTGTCTACACATTTCGTAAAGCATTTGACTTTGAAGAATCCCATGAGATGGAATTTGTTGTAATGACAGACCTTGACGCAGACGGCGAGGTATACACGGGCAATCGAATCAAGATGACACCTTATGTGGAAAAAGTCTATCAAACAGGTAAACCGGTAGCCACCGCTTTATATACCGACAGAGAAGGCACATGGCTTTCCGGGCTTGCGCCTATAAAGGATGATGAAGGGATTGTTATTGCGGTACTTTCCATAGACCGCGATGTACATTTTTACAAACAAGCTCTCAAGAATTCACTTATAACCATTTCTGGAACAGCAGGTGTCTCGCTCTTGTTAGGCGGCCTTTCCTTTTTCTTTCTAACACTTCCGATTATCAAACGAATTCGTGTATTAATTACAGGAACCGAAAAGATATCCTCTGGCAACTTGGGACATCGGATTGAGATTGTGAGTAAGGACGAATTAGGTCATCTGGCAGATTCATTTAATGCTATGACTGAGGACCTGTCTAAAACTCTGGTCTCAAAAGAGTTTGTGAACAATATTATTCAAAATATGCGAGAGTCCCTTATCATTATTGAACCGAACGATACTATACAATTAGCTAACCATGCAACATGTGCCCTACTCGGGTATTCACTCGATGAGCTTGTTGGAAAATCGAGTTCCAAATTTGTTTTAGAACCGGATACACTCCAAAGTACAAGTCTTCACGATTTAATTGCCAGAGGGCCAATAAAAGAGGTCGAGAAAACTTACCTGTCAAAAGACGGCAGGAAAATACCTGTTTCCCTTTCCAGTTCAGCCCTTAAAGGGGTTGATGGGACTGAATGTTTTATATGCGTGGCGCATGACCTTACCCGAAGGAAGGAGTATGAAGAAAAACTGCACGAGGCGAAAAAGGCAGCAGAAGAGGCCAATCAAACTAAAAGTAGATTTCTTGCCAGTATGAGCCATGAGTTACGAACACCACTAAATGCCATTATTGGCTACAGTGAAATGCTTATCGAAGAAGCGGAAGATGTTAGCCAAAAAGATTCTATTCCCGACCTGGAAAAGATCCTGATGTCCGGTAAGCATTTACTTGCGCTGATTAACGATATTCTGGATATTTCTAAAATAGAGGCCGGTAAAATGGAATTACATCCTGAAAACATAGATATAACCTCCATGATTCATGATATTGTAAATACTACTCAGACAATTGTAAAGAAGAACGCAAATACCTTGGAGGTTATATGCCCAAAAGATATCGGCGTCATGTTGGCGGATATTACCAGGGTTCGGCAGATTGTGCTCAATCTAATCAGCAATGCCTGTAAGTTTACAAAGGAAGGGGTGATTACCTTTAACGTAAACCTTGAAACTGGAAAACAAGAGGAACGGATTGTTCTCAGTGTATCCGATACGGGCATAGGAATGACGTCAGAGCAAATGAGCAAGATTTTTCAGGAATTCAGTCAGGCTGATACATCAACCACGCGTGATTACGGCGGCTCAGGACTCGGCCTGGCAATTACCAAACAATTATGCCAATTAATGGGAGGGGATATTTCAGTCCAAAGCGAGCCAGGCAAAGGATCTACTTTTACTGTACATTTACCATTCCGGATAAAAGAAGAAATTAAAAAAGTAACTGAGACTGAACAAAAACGGGTATCTGTACTCTCCGACTATAATAAAGAACCGCCTCTGGTGCTTATTATTGACGACGATCCAACAGTGCGCGATTTACTAACCAGATTTCTTGGTAAAGAAGGTTATCGTACGGCAACAGCATGGTGCGGTGAAGAGGGTCTGAAGCTCGCCAGAAAACTACAACCAGATATTATCACACTTGACGTGCTGATGCCTGATATAGATGGATGGACAGTCCTGTCTACATTGAAAAATGACCCAGCATTAGACTCCATTCCTGTCATTATGTTGTCTATTGTGGATGACAGAAAAAAAGGCTATGCCTTAAATGCGTCAGATTATGCGACAAAACCAATTGAGCGAAACCGGCTTTTAGCTATTCTTAATAAACACCGTAGCAAACACCGTAACAAACAAATACCATTTAGGGTCCTGGTTGTTGAAGATGATGAGGATTGTCGTATAATGATCAAGCGGTTACTGGAAAAAGAGGGATGTATAGTATCAGAAGCTGTGAATGGACAGATCGGGCTCGAATGCGTGGCAGTAAAACAACCACATTTGATCATACTTGATCTTATGATGCCGGTAATGGATGGGTTTGAGTTTATTCTTGAATTACATAAAACTAAAGAGTGTCATTCCATTCCAGTTGTCGTTCTGACGGCGAAGGATCTTACCTCAGAGGATCACTTGCGTCTTAATGGTTACATAGAAAAAGTCCTCCAAAAAAAGGCCTATACCTCTAAGGAACTTGAGTGTGAAATTCAGCACCTGATACATATGCACATTCGGAGTGAGAAAGGAAGCGAGTATACAAATGCATAAAATTCTATTAGTTGAAGATAATGAAATGAACAGAGATATGTTATCGCGGCGACTGAAAAAGCGCGGTTTCCATATCTTGTTAGCTATCGATGGTGAAAAAGCTGTGGAAATGGCTCATAATGAAACACCTGATTTAATATTAATGGATATGGAGTTGCCTGTTTTAGACGGTTGGGAGGCAACCAAGAGGCTCAGGCAGTCTCAGGAAACCTGTAATATACCGATTATCGGCCTATCTGCCCACGCCTTGACTGGTGATAGTACGAAAGCTTTGGAAGTTGGCTGTAATGATTATGACACGAAACCCGTAGAGATTCCCCGGTTGCTTAATAAAATTTATAAGCTTCTAGGTAAAGATACATCGACATAAATAATGAATGGTGGACAAATACTGGTAGTGGATGACATTGAAATGAATCGAGATGTGCTCTCGCGAAGCTTGGAACGTCAAGGCCACAATATTGAACAGGCACAAAATGGCAAAGAAGCTTTAAGTATGCTCAGAGAAAAGGATTTCGACATTGTGCTTCTCGATATCATGATGCCGGTAATGGATGGTTACCAGGTTCTGAAAATCATGAAAGCAGATGAAAAATTGCGTTACATCCCGATAATTGTACTCTCCGCAGTTGATGAAATAGATAGTGTTGTTAAGTGCATTCAATTGGGAGCAGATGACTATCTGCCAAAACCATTTAATAAAGAAGTGCTCCGTGCAAGGATTAAAAACTGCTTAGAAAAAAAGAGACTAAGAGACCAGGAAATTATTCATCGGCAGCAACTTGAGAAAGAAAGCCATCGATATGAAAGCCTCTTAAAAGTTATTCTTCCGGAAAGTATTGTTTACGAGTTGAATACAACAAACAAAGTAATGCCCAGACGCTACGAAAATGTTGCGGTACTCTTTTGTGACATTGTTGGCTTTACTGCTTACTGTAAGCAGGTATCACCAGAAGAAGTAGTAAGCAGGTTGCAGATATTAGTTGAGGCTTTTGAGGGGCTTTCTATAAAGTATGAACTTGAGAAGATCAAAACCGTAGGCGATGCATTCATGATAACCGGTGGATTATTGAAGCCGATAGATCAACCGGTACTTAATTGTGTTAAATGTGGTATTGAGATGTTATCAACGAGCAGGCGTTTAATTCCAGATTGGAATATACGCGTTGGCATTCATACAGGTGCTGTTATTGCCGGTGTAATTGGCAAGATAAAATATTTGTTTGATCTATGGGGCGAGACAGTCAATACTGCTCAACGTGTTGAAAGCTATGGGCTTGCCGGTGCCGTCAATGTGAGTAAAACAGCGTTAAAAGAGATATCAGAAATATGTCATTGTGAACCCCTTGGATTAATCGATGTAAAAGGTAATGATCAGATAGAAATCTTCCGTGTAATTAAGTTACTTTGATATTTACAGTAAACAATAGTAGTATATTTTGAATGTATGTGTTTATTTCCCTCCCAGTTTATTCTTGAGCATATCTATTGTTACATTTTGCTCTATGCATAATTCTTAATATGGATAAAGGCAACAGGATTATCTATTATTTATGAAAAAAATAATTACTTTATCCTACATAATATTCTTCCTCTTTATGCAGCAGGTATTATTGGCTGATGAGGGAAGTAATTTCTGGAAATGCTACCAGGATATATTAAGAGGCACCGTTACAACACACCCATTTGTTTCGATAGACGGAAAGTTCGATCATGCTTCCGTAGACTATGAAAAGATTAAAAATAGTCCTGAACTACAGCAAAAGATTAAACGCCAACTTGAAAGATTAAAGAAGGCTGTGGCGCCTGAAGCGAAAAAACATAAACTTGCATTCTGGATCAACGCGTACAATTTTTTTACAATAACAGACATTGTCAATAATTATCCTATTGCCAGTATGAAGGAAATAGGCTGGAAAAACAAGCACCACGAGATTGGAGGTAGACATTATAGTTTGAATGATATTGAGCACAATAACATTCGCCCACTCGCCGATCCGCGTATACATTTTGCCATAAACTGTGCCGCAGTTGGATGTCCCCGCCTGAGCTCAACGATTTTCGATGGTGACCGTATTGACAGACAACTAGACAATGCGGTAACAAACGCATTGAAAACCCCCCTGTACCTTAGGCGGGTTTCTAAAGACAAAGTGAACACAACACAACTCTTTAAATGGTTCAGCAAGGATTTTGAATCCGGAGGATATGAAGGAGTTGCGGACTTTGTCAACAGGTTTGCACCGGAAAGGTTAAGGAATGCCCTCCAAATCGAGAAGAAGATAGAGTATGACTGGAATCTGAATACAGAACAAAACGTACTGAAAATGATGAAGGAACTTGGCGCAAAATTCCCCGGATTAAAGCTTAAGAAAAAATAAATAGTAAGAAATATCGGAAGTTTTTGATATAAATTATAGGAGAATGATTAGAATGAAAGTACTTGGAATCAGCGGAAGTCCGAGGGAAAGCCACACGACAGAAGGCCTGGTTAAAACTATCCTGGACGCAACCGGTCTGGAAACAGAGTTAATATCCCTGCATGACATGGTAATTAACGGTTGCATCTGCTGTCTGGGTTGTGTTGAGGATAATGTCTGTAAGGTCAGGGATGATTATATTCCCTTGATGCACAAGGTATTGGAAGCAGACGCTATCGTAGTTGGCGCTCCTAATTATTTCGGGCGACTTAATGCCCTCACGCACGCATTTCTTGAAAGATTTTACTGCTTCAGGCACGATAAAGATGGGCACGGCGGCATGAAGCTTTCTGGTAAAATAGGGGCTATTGCCTCAGTGGGCGGCGGTGGAGAGTGGAAAATGCCTGGAAGAGATTTAAAAATGTATGAAATAGCAGGTGATGATATCAAGGGATTCTTTGATTATAACGGAATTGAATGTGTGGGTAGCGTAGCGGCGCAAGGCGCCGTTGCATGTTTTTCATGTGGTTATGGTGAGGTTTGCAGTGTAAGCGGCGTAAAAAAATTCTTCGGCCAGGATGCAAAAATTTCATCTGAAATCATTCCCTGTCTGGACAAGCAACCGGAGGTTATAAATAAGGCAAAGTCACTTGGAGAAAGGTTGCGGGATCGGTTGGAAAAAATATAATGGATAGATTTAAGCCTAAAGCGCTACAACAACATAAATGCATAGGTAGGAGCCAACTCCTGTTGACGACCGGATTCTTACCGTTGAGCGCTGACGACCGTCCGCCAGGGCGGACTCCTGCCAAAAACGTTGAAGTTCTTCTACATTAAAATAAAAGGTCATCTCATGAGAAATGGTTTTTGGTTAAAAAACCCTTTAGTTACAGGAATTATTTTGTGCGGGCTTGTTCTTTTGTCAGTAAAAGCTGAAGCTGATACTTCCGAAAATCAGGCCCCTGAGTGGGTGATCTCCGAGTGGATAAACAGCGAAGGGTTTACGCTTTACAATATGCGTGGGAAGGTAGTCATAATAGATTTCTTTCAGTTGTGGTGTCCCGGATGTAATAAATTTTCAGGGCCACTTATGAAAAAATGGAAACAAAAATATGGCGACCGTAAAGATATTCAACTGGTTGGTATTCACACAGTTTTTGAAGGTCACTCTCAACAAACCCCAAAAATACTACGGCAATATGTTAAAGAAAAGAACATAACCTACCCGGTAGGGGTTGATGCTCAGGTTTCAGGTCAGAGATTGCCGGAGACAATGCTTCGCTATCGTACCCGTGGAACTCCTGAGATGGCGATTATTGATAAGAAGGGAAGAATTCGCTTTCAACATTTCGGAAGTTTTAATCCCGATGTTGTAGAAAAACTCATCAATACTCTTTTGTAGGAAGAGTAGAGAATAAAGGCGGATTCGGCTTTTTGGTTCCCTTGCCTGTTCAGGTGTGGTTCAGGCTATTGAAGACAAGGATACATTCCTCTCTTTCGAGAGGATTCCAGTATTGGAATCCTCTCGAAAGAGAGGAATGTCGACAAGCATAGATTCATCCAGACAGACGGAAAGAGTAAAAGTATGAATACTTTTTGTACGAGTAAAAATTTTCTTTAATTGCCCGGCTTAGCCGGTGCTTACTGTGCTGATTAATTGAGGAGGGAGGTTTTTATGGATTATCAGTTCTTGATAGATACATATGATACTGAGAGGATTAAGGTCTTAAGCACATGGTGTACATTCAAAGATGAAGACCTTTCTGTGCGCCCTCATCCCACCGATAAACGCGGGAGAAATGCGCTTGAACATATGGTTCATCAATGTATGGGTGAAAATAAATGGTTTACAGCCATGCTGGGAATTGATGTCGGCGCTCCTCCCCTGCCGGCAAAAGAAACTCGTCTGGAGTTTATTAAGCGCTATGCTGAGGATTCAGAAAAGCGTACCGAAGCCTTAAACGAGAAGGACAATGACTGGTGGGCGGAAGAGGTCAAGTTCTTCGAATTTAATAAATCACGGGCATGGATAGTTACCAGGAGAATCGCACATACAGCACATCACCGGGGACAGCAGACTATGTTATTACGAATGCTGGAACGCGATATTTACAGCACATATGGCCCAACCGCTGATACCGGTGGTTTGCAGCAGAATAATGCACAAACAATTTATCCGTATTCAGGCATAAAAACCCTGATCAGTTGCGAAATGGTTGGAGGGGATAAGGCTATATTGCCGGGACCCGGAGAAAAACCATGTACGGAACGGCCTGAGTAGTAAGTGTATATGAGTGAAAATTAAATAATATTTGATAGCTTTTTTAATAGGGATTGATTAATGCCAAGGATTTCGGTTGTAGAAAAAAATGAGGTATCTGAAGACGTTCAAGAGATTTTTACAGAGATTGAAAGTGTTTTTGGAAAGGTTCCAAATCTGTTTAAAACGTATTCCTATTTCCCTCCGTTATTGAAGGCCAACTGGGACAAGGTTAAGGCGTTGATGATGCAGGGAAATTTGAGCAGGAAGACCAAAGAGGCTATTGCCGTTCTGGTTTCAAGAGACAATAGTTGCTCGTATTGTGTAGCCGCTCATACCGCCGCACTCAAGTCGATTGGTGTTACAGGAAAAGAAATCGAAATAATAGAAAATGATATTGAAAAATCTGATTTTACTGAGAAGGAGCAGAGGCTTATTACTTTTGCCAGAAAGGCAAATGACGATCCAAACAGAATAACGGATGAAGAATTTGAAGTATTAAAGAAAACAGGGGCTACCGAACCGGAAATAGTCGAAGCCCTTGGCGTGATGGAACTCTTTACGGCATTTAATAAATTCCTGGATTCCCTGAATGTGGAAGTTGGTTTCTGATGATAATTTTAGTAATTCTTTTTCTGGCTACGTGTTTTCTTGCGTATTCAAACGGTGCGAATGACAACTTCAAAGGAGTCGCTACACTCTTTGGCAGTAAGACCACCAATTATAAAGGTGCACTCTGGCTGGCAACTATTACAACATTTGCAGGCTCAGTAAGCTCTATTTTTTTTGCACAGACACTTGTAAAAACCTTTTCCGGGAAAGGCCTGGTACCGGATGCGGTTTCAATCGCCCCGGAATTTCTTACTGCAGTGGCGATCGGTTCTGCTATTACGGTCATTATCGCAACGATTACGGGTTTTCCCATATCAACAACACACAGTTTGACAGGCGCCCTGGTGGGAGCCGGTTTTATAGCCGTAGGCACCCAGGTTAACTTTGCCGTTTTAGGCAATTCCTTTTTCCTTCCGCTTTTGATTGCCCCTGTTATTGCAGTAGCTTTTGGCAGCATCCTGTACATTATATTCAGAAATATGCGCATTCGTTCCGGCATAACCAAGGAATGGTGCCTTTGTGTCGGTGATCAGAAAAGACTGGTGCCATCTATGCAGTCGGCTGTCACACTTGCAACAATGTGCAGCAGTTCCATTGATGCAACTATTGACAAAAGTGAAAATTGCATAGAAATGTATAAGGGGCATTTTTGGGGTATGAATTGTCAAAAATTGTTGGATTATTTTCATTTTTGTTCTGCAGGAGTTGTAAGTTTTGCCCGTGGTTTGAATGATACTCCAAAGATTGTAGCGCTCTTACTCTTGATTAAGGGATTGTCCATACATTGGGGCATGACGGCTGTGGCCGTAGGCATGGCGGCAGGAGGGCTTCTGAATGCAAGAAGAGTAGCGGAAACAATGAGTAACAAAATCACAAAACTAAATCATGGTCAGGGTTTTACGGCAAACCTTGTGACCGGGTTCCTTGTTATATTTGCCAGCAGATTTGGAGTGCCTGTTTCTACGACACACGTATCAGTAGGTTCTATTTTTGGCATAGGCCTGGCCTCAAAACGCATAAACACCGGCATTATGCTGGAAATAATATTATCGTGGTTCATAACCCTGCCGGTCGCCGCTATTTTCAGCGGCGGCGCTTATTGGATGCTGGTCAGGTTCGTGCATTAATCCAGGAAGGATATTTAATACTACGGCTTACGTTGTAAGGGCGTATTGCCATACGCCCCTACAATATACACGTTCGAAAGGTAAGCAACAATTATGGATACAGCATTTTTAATAATAATCCTTGTTTTCTATTGCCCGGCGGCCTTATGGCTGTTCCTTTATGGCATGAACAACTATTACATGATTTATCTTTTTCTGAGGAAAATCAAAAAAGAAACATCTCAAAATACGGAATTTCTTAAACGGTTTTGGTCAACTCATAACAAAGATAAGCTGCCAAAGATTACTACACAATTACCGATTTACAACGAAAGGCATGTGGTAGAGCGTTTAATTAAGGCAATCGTAAATATTGATTACCCGAAGGACCTCCATGAAATTCAGGTGCTGGATGATTCTAATGATGAAACAAAGAGCATGGTTTCTGATCTGGTCAATAAATACAGGGAGGCAGGATTCAATATAAAACATGTTGTCAGAAAAGATAGAAATGGATTTAAGGCCGGAGCGCTGAATCTGGGCTTGGAAAAAGCCGAAGGTGAGTTTCTGGCAATCTTTGATGCCGATTTTGTGCCGGACAGGGATTTTCTTTATAAAACTATTCCATTCTTTTATGAAAGACCAAAGGTCGCCCTTGTTCAAACACGATGGGGGCACATAAATCGAAATTACTCCCTTCTGACAATAGCACAGAGCATTGGAATGGACGGGCACTTTATTATCGAGCAGGGCGCCAGGGCGTGGAATGGATTATATATGAATTTTAATGGAACTGCCGGAATATGGAGAAGGGAGGCAATTATTGATGCGGGAGGATGGCATTTTGATACCTTGACTGAAGATCTGGATCTGTCATACCGCGCGCAATTAAAGGGGTGGAATACTAAATTCCTGTTTGATGTTGTAGTTCCATCGGAACTGCCGGTAGACATAAACGCCTATAAATCTCAACAGCATAGATGGGCAAAGGGTTCGATTCAGACCGCCAAAAAGCTTTTGCCTCAAGTATTCAGGACGAATGACGGCCTGATAAAAAAGGCAGAGGCATTTATTCACCTGAACCAGTATGTGGTTCACCCAATGATGATTATACTCGCCCTGTTATCCTTTCCTCTCATCCTTTTGTTAAAGGTGCAGATAACCAATATATCAGTTTCTTTAACAATGATAATCTTTATATGTCTAATATTTATGGGGGCATTTGCACCTACATTTCTTTATATAGTTTCGCAGAAACAAGGCTATAAGGATTGGCGGAAAAGATGCCTGTTTATACCGGTGCTTATGGTTATAGGGTGTGGCATTGCCATTAATAACACAAAAGCCGTACTTGAAGCATTGCTGAATATCAAGAGTGATTTTATCAGGACGCCCAAGTACGGCGTGATCAAACGAGGCAGGAACATACTGGTAAAAAACTATTCATTGCCATTGCAGGCATTCTTTGTCAGTGAAATACTCTTAAGTGTTTATTGTTTTATAGGATTTATGCAGTATACGAGCAATAAAAAATTTGTCTTTGGACCTTTTCTATTGATGTATGCAGTCGGGTTTTTTTATGTAGGCACACTTTCTCTTTTTCAGAAGTTTAGTGAGAAAATAAAATGCTGATCAAAAAAAGGGGACACATCCCATTTATCTACTATCCACTTATTTTTAAAATGCTATTCCATTTTTTATGCAAAAAAAATATTATTAAACATTTACTTTATGCAGAAATAAATGGGATGTGTCCCCTTTTTCTGATATTGTGTACATTAGTCCCTAATGTCAATTTGTGTTGGGCAAGTACTGCTATTTTACAAAAAAAGGACGAAATAAAATATGTGCTTCCCCGTGATGTTATTCCCGCTATAAAGAATCCTGAATTTGTTCCTGCAGATGAAGCTGGGCTTGATGACAATGAGCCTGTTGTAGGCGTAACTATTAATGGTGAGAGCCGTGCTTATTCTGTATATCTTTTGAATCATCATGAAATAGTAAATGATAAGATAGGAGATAATATTTTTGCCGTTACATGGTGCCCGCTCGCTAATCTTGCGGTTGTGTATAACAGGGAAATTGATGGTGAAGAATATACATTCGGAGTTTCCGGGAAATTGCTTAAAAATACACTTGTGATGTTTGATTATGAAACTGAATCCCTCTGGCCAATTGTTTATGGCGAGGCGATAGATGGAGAATTAACAGGAAGGAAGCTGAATAATATCCCGGGGAGCCAGAAGACATCATGGGGCGCGTGGAAAAAACTGCATCCTGATACACTTGTGCTATCTCATGGTGGTTCCAGAACGATTGGTTACGATGCTTACGCAGACTATCACAGAAAAGATGAAACCGGCATTTATCCTGCCAAAAATATCGATGAAAGGTTAAGTATTAAGACAAACGTTATTGGAATAGAAGTAAATGATAAACACAAGGCTTACCCTTTCAGCTTGTTTAACAATACGAAAATAGTTACAGATGTATTTCAGGGCATGAACCTTCTTATTTATAGAAATAACGAAACCGGCAGTATTATGGTATATGACAGGAATATTGATGATCATATAATTGATTTTGAGAAGAATATGGATTATGCGACAGACAACACAACAAACACTACGTGGGATCTGGAAAACGGGATTGGCATAAAAGGGAACATGAAGGGTAAAACACTACGGCCTGTCAGGTTTCTGGTTGTTTACTGGTTTGTCTGGGCAGATTACCATCCTGAAACCGAAATATTTCATCCGTAAATGGTATTCACTCTATATCAAATGAGGACCCTTCCCTTCCCCGGATAAAATGCGCCGAGGACTTTCATCCCCTCCTTTGCAAGGAGGGGAAAGAGGGGTGGTCAGTTCCAATGAAATTTCATATGATACAGAGTAGATACCATGAATAGAAGACTGATTACCATAATAATCACAGGAATTATTATCGAAATTCTATGCATTGCAATTGCTTTCTTAGGAGATATAGAAAAGGATATTCCCTGTTTTGCTTTTTTATATACAGCCTCCTTTATTGCGTATATCTTTGCAGTGTTTTATGTTTCAAGGAATGGAGAGATTTCTGAACAGGATGGTAATAGTTCAAGGGAGATTCTCTGGGCTATTATAATTTTTTCGTTGATATTTCGCTTTACGCTGTTACCAATGACTCCGACAGATGATATGTATCGTTATTTATGGGAAGGAAAATTACAATTAAACGGGATTAATCCTTACTCCCATCCACCGGAATCTTCCGGCCTGGAACATCTCAGGGACAAGTTCTTTTCCGGTATTAATCATAAACATCTCTCGACAATCTATCCACCACTTATGTTGATGGCGTTTGCAGTAGCAGATTACGTTTCGCATTCATTTATATCAATGAAGTTTCTCTTCCTGCTTTTTGACGTACTTTCGATATTTTTATTATTGAGGTTTTTAAGCGTAATGGGAAAAGATTCTGTTAATGTGTTGATATATGCATGGAGCCCGTTAATCCTTATAAGTTTTGCGGCAAGTGGCCATGGTGATTCCTTGCAGATATTCCTTGCCATACTTGCATTGTATCTCTGTGCAATTAGAAAGAATTTGAGGTCTATCATTTCTATTGGCCTGGCAACAATGTCTAAATTTGTATTTATTATTATCGCCCCCTTTCTGATTTCGGGACTGATGTCCGGCAAAAGGCTTAAATATGTTCTAGCAATGTTTTCAGTTATTATTTTTTTGTATTTACCGTATGTTGGCGCCGGGAAAGGCCTGTTTTATACCCTCTTCCACTTTGGGACTCAGTACCATTTTAATGATTCTGCCCACTTCCTGATTTTTTGTTTATGCCTTGGTTCTTCCCTGGCATCTAAGATGATAACGGTTATAATTTTTGGCTCGGTGCTTTTATATTTATATAAAAAACATTTAAATACACATCTTGTTGACCAGGGCATTAATAGAAACGATTCTATTATAAGGTATGCCTTTTTATCTATCGGTGCTTTTTTAATTCTAGCTCCAACATTACATCCCTGGTATCTTACGTGGATAGTCCCTTTTCTTTGTTTTAATAAAAACCGGGCATGGCTTGTTCTGACCGGTACGATCGTCTTCTATTATTTCATGAATCATGAACTGTTTTCCAAAATGATATTGTATAATAACGAATGGGTGTGGAAGGAAGTACACTGGTTAAAGCTGCCGGAATATCTTCCTTTTTATGGCCTGTTAATTTATGGGTGGCTGGCAAAGAAAAACTTTGCTTTACGATCTCTATGGTTGAATAGAAATCTTATTGGAGGTAGAAGTTAAAATGGAAATAAACGAAAAATCTGTTTTTTACGCACCTGATTATTATCATATAGAACAAGACTCCCTTCACCTGTTTTTAGACCCTGAAATGCCGAACTGGATTATTACGGATAAAAGGGGCAGTCAGATTATGGATGATATTAAGAATTGCAAAAGTGTTAAGGGCCTGATGCACAACTATGCAAACAATTTTGATATTGACTATACTAAGGCATGGCTGGAGGTTCATACGTTTTTAAAGGATTTGATAAGGTCTAAATTCCTGACATCAGAACCTGTAAAGAAGGTTGATTACACCGGACGTGCAGACTTTATTCATGCATACAAACTCAATGAGTTGTGGATACACACAAACAATTCGTGCAATCTGACGTGTTCACATTGCCTGGTAAATTCAGCTCCAAACGAGGATAATGGCCTTTCAACAGAAGCCATTAAAAGGGTAATTGATGAAGCAGTGATATTGGGAACAAACCGTTTTTACTTCACCGGTGGAGAACCATTCATGAGAAAAGACATTTTTGAACTTATTGATTATGTCTGCAATCATAAAGAGTCTGAGCTGATAATACTCACGAATGGAACCCTCCTGAAAGGAGAAACAATAGAAAGGCTGCAAAGATGTAATAAAGAACTCTTAAAGATCCAGATAAGCCTTGATGGCTCAAGGCCGGAGATCAATGATCCTTTAAGGGGTAAAGGCAGTTTTGACCTGATCGTTGAAGGGATAAAGGAAATTGTTGAAGCGGGATATTCCCCAACGGTAACGACGGTAGTTACAAACAGTAATATTGAAGACATACAGGAAATTACAAAGTTGCTTGCACTGTTAGGAGTAAAAACCCACCATCTTTTATGGGCCCACAAGAGAGGCCGGATAGCCGATAATGGTAATAATTCCATTCCTTCGATTGATAAGGTGATTGAGGTAACAAGAAAAGTAAAGGTAGTTGCCGGCGAATCAGGTATTTCAGTTGATAACTATGACTCATACAAATTCAGGGCAAACAGCAACAGGGGTACACGGTATGATCTGGGGAATGCATGTTATGACAGCTTGTGCGTATATTCAAACGGAGACGTTTATCCGTCCGCTTCATTTGCCGGTTATGAAGGGTTGAAATGCGGAAGTATTCTTGATAGTCCGCTCAGGGAAATCTGGGATAGCAGTAATATGAGCAAGGCATTCAGAAATGCAACACTTCAGAATAAGGAAAAGTGCAGGGAGTGTCATATAAAGTTTATATGCGGAGGCGGTGACATCGAACATTCGTTTTTTTATTCAGAGAACGGGTTCAAGCTGGAGACTGATAAATTTCCTTCCGACATCGGCATACATGCCCTGGACCCTTATTGTGATCTGCATAAGGAAATAACAAAAAACGTCATATTTGAGCTTGCCGAAGCACGAAAGAAAATGATGGATAGAAAGACGGGATTCAGCGCTCCTACCGTCTTAAGATCGATGGGTGAGGGCGCCGCTGTTTGCGGCGCTGATGAACAAATTCTGAATTCCCAAATCTCAACTCCGAACTCCGAACTCCAAACTTCAAACTCTGTCCACACTCTCCACTCTAACTGCGTGCTCTCTTTTGATGTTGATAAACCCAGGAGTATTGTACGTGAATTTTACGGCAAGGCGGCAGAAGAACCTCAGGAGGAATTGTGCTGTCCGACAAAGAATACTCAGGAAGATACAAGTCATATTCCACAGGAAGTACTGGACAGGTTTTATGGGTGTGGAAGCCCGACAATTATTGCTAAGGTTTCAGAGGGAGAGACCATGGTCGATCTGGGAGCGGGCGCCGGAATTGATTGCTTCATTGCTGCTAAAAAAGTTGGTCCAACGGGGAAAATTTACGGAATTGATATGACGGATGAGATGCTGAGGGTTGCCAACGAAAACAGACATCTGGTGGCAAAGAATCTCGGCTACGATATTGTGGAGTTCAGAAAAGGATTCCTGGAAGACATTCCGGTTAAGGACGGTACGGTTGACCTGATTACGTCGAATTGTGTCATCAATCTATCACCTGACAAAAAAGCTGTTTTTAATGAGATGTGGCGAATACTTAAGGACCACGGAAGGATTGTAATTTCTGATATCATTTCTGAGGAGGAAACACCTCCCTATCTTAAACTTAACAAGCAACTATGGGGTGAGTGTATCAGCGGTGCATTAACCGAAGATGAATTTATGGCCTACCTTGAACAGGCCGGTTTTTATGGACTTCAAGCATTATCGAAGGTATTCTGGAAAGAGGTGGAGGGATACTCATTCTATTCCTTGACATTGCGTGGATATAAGTTTGAAAAGAAAGAGAGTTGTGTTTACATCGGGCAGAAGGCAATCTATCATGGCCCATACAAGGCGATAACGGACGAAGAAGGCCACCTGTTCCCCAGAAACGAACCGGTTGAGGTCTGCACAGATACGGCAGCAAAGTTAAGCAACCTCCCATATGCAGGACAGTTTACTATACTTAATGCTGATGATGAGAATGCCGCATCATACAGTTGCAGCCCCTCAGAGGAAGGAGTTTCTTGTTGTTGAGGTAATGGTTTGCGAAAAGATAGGTAGGTGATATAGTGTTTTGATAATAGGCAAATCGGATAAACGAAGAGCGGCAAGTAGCGTCTCTTAATGATTTTTATACTATTTACAGGCGGGGTAAGTCTCACAAATTGTTTCACGAATTAACTCAGCAATCAGTTCGTCATCCTGTTTCAAGTTATATATTTCACTATGGGGGTCTGAGGGGATATCTGCTGGGGGCTCATGGATTATTTTAAGAATCCGTTTATCTAGACTTTCAGTTTGTACTTTTTTTCGAACTTCACCAACTTTAAGGATAGCTATTTTTGCTTTCGCTCCAACGGATAATCTTGAAGGGTAAATCTTTCTCATTGCAATGATTTCATTATCTCTACTTGAGCATTTGAGAGATTCCAACCAATCCACCGATAGCCCTTCATCGACTTTTCTCAACATAAAAGCGCCGAATTCAATTTGCCCATCTTCACTTATTGTGCTAGGTTTACAGTATCGAGCAATGTGATCTTCGTCAGGTACTATATCACCTTTCATTATGTAATCCAATCCAACATGTCTTTGGGTATCTCATCCATAAGAGTATCAATTGTTGCTGCTCCAGAAAACCTAAATTTACGATCAGGATATTTTTTAATTGGCTTGAATATCACAAAGCGAACATCCTTATTTGACAAGAAATGCAAACTGAACACTTGATTCTGCTCGCCTCTCCATGAGGCAAGGATATTATTATCAGGCGATAAAGTAATAGATGGATACTTTAGATTATCATGTAAATAAAGAAAATCGTAAAAATCACGAAGCGAACCAGCTGCTATGCCAAGGCTGTTAGGATCTTCTTCCTTTGCATACGTAAACAAAGTTAAAAGTCTATCTGCCAATTTTTTGTGATAGGGAATAGAGCGAAATTTCTTAAAGCGAAAAATTAGCTCTTGCACCTGTTCTTCTTTGCTATCAACCAAATCCGTTGTTACTGGATCTTTGCTCCTAACCCATTCACTTCTGAGATTGTCCTGTACCTCCCGACCAACAGCTGGCGTAATTTCGTAGTAAACTACTGGGTGTTGTTTAGGCCTAGGAAACATCAATGTTTTAAAATTCCACACGCCAGCGTCTGCCTCATTGGCTAGAGGATCGTGTTTAACTAATCTGTCTCCAGATGTAATACTAGCCTCTTGTTCCGCACCAAGTTTTTCCAAATAAAGCTCAACCATTTTATTCTCTTTCCCAAATTCCTTGAATTTCAGGAGTTGTTAGATCAGTAAAACCTTCGACTATCCATTCATGTGCTAAATCAAACCATTCACGAATAGTTCCTTTACTCTCTGATTCGTTAATTCCTCGTGCCTTCAATTCGAAAACAAGCACAGGAACTTTATTTTCAACTTGTCTACCTTGTTTTAAACTAACTGCCAGATGCCCTTTCTCCTCTGGCAAGGGAAACACTGTTTGCCAGGTAATTCCTTTAGGATTCGGTAAAAAACGTTCCCCACTTGTTTGGTTCCAAGCAAAATCAGAAAATATTTTTGGAATGTCATCTATAGTATCCCATCCTTCCCCTTCTGGGATATGATTGATATAGGTAAGTTCATATTCGATTGGCTTAAGCTCGCCAAGCTCAAACTCTACAAAAAAATCATTGAGATTGTCTCGCACTTTCTCGAAATTTTCGATAATGTTTTTATATCTAGGATACTTATTTTCTCTACGTCTCCAATTGAAATAAAATCGATCAACTTGGAACTGTACCAACTGATCATCTTCTTTATTTATAAACCATACTCTCGGTAGGGGTACTCCTGTTGTTTCGTCTAACGGAATATCACCCATAACTGATGCTAAGGGTACGGCATGTTGAATAATCGGATAATCTGCACGAAATTTCTCCCAAAGAGAACCTATATGGGGAATTCGGAGCTTATCAGACGCATGAAATTTCATCCCACAACAAACTTCGACAATAGGCGGATTTTTGTAACTTGGAAGAGTCATAAGGATATTAGACCATAAACTACATGAAATATATATAAAATATTCTCTTACGTCAATAGGAAGCCACTTAATTGGAAAAAGAATCAAATCTTCCCTTGATGCTGTTTTAAAGAAATTGTTTATATTATCTATTAATGATGGTTATATTATTTCTTCAACTTAGAAAAGCGTGAGCTTACCTGGTAAGAAAAGTTCATGACTTTACGTCCATGTAATCATAAACATTTATTTAAGATAACTTGTCCACATAACACTATGTGGTATAGTTTTAGTATTTATTGAATTGAATGAGATTGAATGTTAAAACTATATATTATTGAAGTCAAGGGAAAAGAAATGTGTGTAGAGTTTGTGACATAAATAGCTTGAATCATTTGACAAAGAGATGAATTTCTGTCACTGTTTATGCTATAATATTTAATAATTAAGACACGGCTCTCTGTGTAAGGATTTCTATAACATAACAGTATGGAGAAGATATGGACATTGAGAAAGCAATTAAGATAGTAAAAGAGTATGGTAGAATTCTGAAAGAACAACCGATTAAAAATGTTCAGGGTCGCCTTATGTCACTACTGCCATACGATAAGGACACAATAAAGGAGGCAATAAAGGCTGAACTTATATATGCCGGTACGGCAGAGTCGCGAGAGGAAAAAATGATCAGTACCCTTAAGTTGGCATTCTTGCAGCTTGCCAGTTTTCTCCCTGATAATGAAGTCGTACCGGAGTTTAATGTTGATGATGCCCTTGATTCAGAAGATGTCTGCCACAACTATTACAAATACCTCTACAGAAGTGAAAAGGTCAGCACCCATATTTTAGAACAAACGAGTGAACTGGTAGAGGAACTTGATGGATTTTGTCAGGACAATGGATTATAGTGAAGGACTGAATCTTTATATTCTTCTATCTTTGTGTAAGTGAGTTATGGATATTGAAAAAACCTGGGAAAAAGCTCTCAAATATACTGAAATAATAAGGCCACGGGTAAAGCCTCTTGATACTTTTAAGACTACCCATCTGCCTTACGTATTTCTGGCTGAATCTTCAGTCAATGAGGGGGATTGCGTGGTCAGGAAGGGAGAGGTTCTGGTGGAAAAGCCGTCAATCATCCTTCCTCCGGATTCACCTCGGCTAGAAGGGTTTGATTTTAAGGATGTTTCCGGTCAGCAGCAGGATATGATCATTAATTTTTTTCTTGTTCGTGGTATCGGGTTTCCATCTCTGAAATATAATAATAAAACATACTCGCTTGATATTTTTGAAGGCAGGCTCAGTAAAGCGATTGAGAAATCCACTCATGAACTGCAGAAAGAAGAGAATGTCACCTCCGGCCTTGTCATAGGCCCGGAGGATTGCTGGCAATTTTCTGTCCTGATCTTTGTTGGTATGCAGATATTACGATCTACAGATAATGATATTAAGAACTTAATGAATAGAGGCCGCTGATGAAATACACAAACATCAGGTTCTGAAATCTGCGGTTTTTCAAGGTTTACGGTTTATCCGTTTGCTCCCTGATGAAGAGGCGGTGTAATCGTTTGACATTGATAACTCCCTTGATCCAGATGATGTCTGCCACAACTATTTCAAATACCTCGACGGAAGCGAAAAGGCCGGCAACCACATTTTAGAACAAACGGGTTTATTAGTAGAAGAGCTTGATAAGTTTTGTCAGGACAATGGCTTATAGTAATGTTCCAGGGTGGCCAAGCCTCATATTTACGGGGTGTATCTGGTAATATTACAGAGTACGGCTATTCTGGTTTTACAAAAAAGCATTGCCCCTCTCCAAGCGTTTCTCCCCTCACATTTGGTATCTGCCCCACAATTTATATTGCAAAACAGAGACACTCTTTTATAATTACTATCAATAGACAGCACTTACAAAGCATTTAAAAAAAAGGTGTTATGGAAATGACGAACAATCAATCGGAAAAAAAAGAGAAATCAAAGGTACCTGATTGGCTTATAAATAGTATTACTGAAGCATCTAAAAACGTACGTCAAATATATTATATTTATATTGGACTTCTGGCTTACTGGGCACTGACAGTAGTCAGCACTTCTGACAGGCAAATTATCCTTGATAATAAAGTCGTCCTGCCAATTATAAAACTTGATGTCCCCCTCGATGGGTTTTTTATCTCAAGCCCACTAATAGCAATATTTGCTTTTGCTTATCTTCAATTGTATTTGCAAAGGTTAAAAGGTTTAATTACGGAACTGCGTACAAATTTTGATTTAATAGAACATAGACGTCATTATGATTTAATAGAACATAGACGTCTTTACCCTAAGATGTTGAATATAACTAAAGAGTCTGAATCTGAACCGGGTATTGTAGGAGCAGTGCAAAAAATATTTGTTAGTTTCTCCCTCTGGTGGCTGTTGCCTTTTATTATTATCCTTAATTCTCTCTGGTTTGTCAAAAAACATGATCCTATATTGTCTTACATTGTAGGAGTAATGCCGATTCTGGGTGTCGTAATAGTCTATTATTTCTGGAGCGTTTATAGTGATACCCATGAAAAGTATAAAGGTATAAATAATCGCCTGTTGAGATATTTAAGAGGGAACAGTGGTAAGATATTTTTATCTTTTTGTGTGATGTTATATAGCGTGTTTCTCCTTTATTTTTTAGTGCCTTTATCAAATAAAGGTGAAGGTTTAAGCGTAGATTTAAGCAATCAGAAATTAATCATCAAACCTGCAGATGATTATAAGGGCCTTCACTGGGTAAACCTGAAAAATGTTCATCTGGAAGGCGCAGATCTTGTTGCCTCCGTCTTAAAGAGAGCCAACCTCGAAGGATCCAATCTTCAGAAAGCTGATCTTCAGGAAGCTAACCTTGAAGGAGCCAACCTTGAAGGAGCCAACCTTGATAGGGCGAACCTGCAGGGAGCTAACCTTAAGGGGGCCATTTTTGACATAGATAGCCTGCGAAGCGCCAATAACTGGGCACTGGCGTACTATAGCGCTGAACCTCTCCGCAGCCTCGGGTTGCCGGCAACGCACAATGAGCTAATCCAGAAAAGGAACCTGAAAGGATATGACCTTGTTGGAGCAAACCTCAGGAAGGCCAACCTCTGGGAAACTAATCTTTCAAAGGCCAACCTGGAGATTGCCAATCTTGAGGGAGCCAATCTTGAGAGAACGGATCTTGAGGGAGCCAACCTTCAGGGAGCTACTTTTGAAATAGATAGTATTAAAAGTGCAAACAACTGGGTACTGGCGTACTATAGTGTCGAGCATCTCAGTAAGCTTGGGCTGCCTGCGATGCACAACAAATTAATCCGGGAGAATAATCTAACGGGATATGACCTTGAAGGGGCAAGTCTCCAGGAAGCCAACCTTTGGAAAACGAACCTTCAGGGAGCGAACCTTCAAAAAGCTAATCTTCAGGGAGCGAACCTTGGGAAAGCCCGCCTTCAGGAGGCCATGCTTGAGGGCGCCAACCTCGAGGGAGCTAACATCCAGGGGGCAAACCTTGAAGGAGCCGACCTGCAGAATGCCAATCTTGATAGAGCTAACCTTCAGGATGCAACTCTTTTGCGGGCCAGCCTTTTGGATGTCCGTCTTGAAGAGTCAAACCTTGGGAAGGCTAATCTTGAAGGGAGTAGCCTTAAAGGAGCTAACTTCCAGGGAGCCAATCTCTGGAAGGCTAACCTTACGAAAGCCAACTTAGAGCTTGCCAATCTCAGGAGGGCCAATCTTCAGGAAGCCGTTCTTCAGGAAGCAAGTCTTGCTAAAGCCAACCTTCTGGGGGCCAATCTTGAGAGAGCGAACCTTGAGGGCGCCAATCTTCAGGGAGCAGACCTTAAGGAGTCTATCCTTGAGGATGCTAATTTTGAAGGAGCAAACCTTGAGGAAGCTAAATTTCACGGAGCCAACCTTCTGGATGCCAATTTTCACAAAGCTGACCTTGAGAGAGCGAACCTTGAGGGCGCCAATCTTCAGGGAGCAGACTTTGAGGAAGCCAATCTACAGGGAGCCAATCTCATGGGTGCCGCATTTGACGTCGATAGTCTTAAAAGTGCTAGAAACTGGGTACTGGCATACTACAGCGAAGAACTACTCAGCAAACTGGGATTGCCTGCAATGCACAATAAATTAATCAAGGAAAACAATTTAAAAGGGTATGATTTTGAAGGGGCCAACCTTTGGAAAGCTAACCTCGAGGGGGCCAACCTTGAGGAAACTAACCTTGAGAGAGCCAACCTTGAGGGAGCCAATCTTAAAGCTGCCAACCTTCATAAAGCTGACTTTTGGAAAGCCAACCTCGAGGAAGCGAACCTTCAGGGAGCCAACCTTGAGGAGTCTAATATCGAGGGAGCCAACCTTCAGGGAGCTTCTTTTGACATGGATAGCCTGAAAAGTGCAAGCAACTGGGTATTAGCGTACTATAGTGAAAACATCCTCAGCAGCCTTGGACTGCCGGCAACACATAATACGTTGGTTCCGAAAAACAATCTAAGAGGATATAATCTTGAGGGCGCCAATCTTCAGGAAGCCAATCTCAGGAAAGCCAATCTTCAGGAAGCCAACCTTAAGGGCGCTAATCTTGTGAGGGCAAACTTTCATAAGGCAAATCTTTGGAAAGCCAACCTTACAAATGCCAATCTTCAGGGTGCCAGTCTTGAAAAGGCCAATCTCGCTGAAGCCAGCTTTATGGAAGCTAATCTGGCAGGCGCTAATCTGGTGGGAGCGGAACTTACAAAAACCAACATCGAGGGAGCTAACCTTCAGAAGGCTAACCTTGAGGGGGCTAATCTCTGGAAATCCAACCTTGCGAAAGCTGACCTTACGAAAGTGAACCTTCTGGATGCCAATCTTGAGGGGGCCAGCCTTCAGGAAGCTGTTCTTTTGGCAGCCAGGCTGCAGGGCGCCAATCTGCTTGGCGCCAACCTTGGGAAAGCAAACCTGGAGGGCGCTAACCTTGAGGGAACCAACCTTGAGGGTGCCAACTTTGAGGGAGCCAGTCTTCAGAAAGCCAACCTTGATGGAGCCAGTCTTTTGGGCGCCAGCCTGATTGGAGCCAACCTTGGGATGGCCAAACTCGAAAGAGTCAATCTTGAGGGAGCAGGGCTTAAGGAAGCGAACCTTGATGGTGCTAGGCTCAGGGAAGCCAACCTTGAAAGGGCTAACCTTGAGAACGCAAGTCTTCAGAAAGCCAACCTTGAGAAGGCCATCCTTGTAGAAACCATACTTTCCGGAGCCAGGCTTTTGGAAGCTAATCTTGAGGGAGCCGACCTTACAAAAGCCAACCTTGAGGGGGCCAACCTTGAGGGAGCCGATCTTTCAAAAGCCAGACTCTGGCAGACTAACCTTACAAAAGCCAATCTTGAGGCAGCCAATCTTGAGGCAGCAGACCTCCAGGGAGCCAATCTTGGGGGAGCCAGCCTTGTGAAAGCCAGCCTTGTTGGAGCCATCCTTGAGAGAATCAATCTTGAGGGAGCCAACCTTAAGGAAGCCAACCTCAAAGAAGCTATCCTTGAGGAAGCTAATCTTCAGAAATCCATACTGGAGGGAGCCAATCTTGATGGTGCCTACCTTGTTGGTGCCAATCTTGCCAAAGCTAATCTTCGGGCCGCCAGTCTTTCTGGAACCGTCCTCGATAGAGCCAATCTCGAGAACGCCAGTCTTAAAGGCGCCAGTCTTATAGGCGCCAGCTTTGCAAATTCCAATCTTCAGGAGGCCAACCTGCAGAAGGCCAATCTTCAGGAGGCCAACCTTAAGGAAGCCAACCTCGGCAAAGCCGATCTTCAGGGAGCCATCCTTGAAAAAGCCAACTTTTTGAACGCTAATCTTGAAAGTGCTAACCTTCAGGGAGCCAACCTTGTGGGATCTGTACTACAGGGAGCCAAAATTGAGGGAGCAATACTTCAGGGAGCTAACCTTCAGCAAACTAATCTATTGTCGGCCAAACTTTGGAAAGCCAATCTTAATGGAGCTAACCTTGGGAGAGCTAAGCTTGAGGAAGCCAACCTTGGTAAAGCCGATCTTCAGGGAGCCAACCTTGAGAGGGCTATCCTTCAGGGAGCTAACCTTCAAGAAGCCAACCTTAACGGAGCCAACCTTAATGGAGCCAACCTTGTGGGCGCATACCTGGTGGGAGCTAACCTTGAGGGAGTCGACCTTGAGAAAGCCAACCTTACGAAAGCCAACCTTGTGGGCGCCAATCTTGTAGGAGCCAATCTTGTAGGAGCCAACCTTGTGGGATCAGATATTAAAGACGCCAACCTTAGCGGAGCCAACCTTTCAGGTACCAACTTTGAGAGCGCCAACCTTCAGAATACCTTTCTTCAGAACGCCAACCTTGAGAGTGCTAACCTTCAGAGTGCTAACCTTGGGGGCGCAATCCTCTTGGGAGCCAATCTTAAGAATGCCAAACTTTATAATTCCAGCCTTACGAATGTCGACCTCCAGAACACCAATCTTGAGGGAGTATTTAACTTAACCATTGAACAGCTTTCCGAGGCAAAAATCTTATATAAAGCAAAATTAGATCCTTTGCTTATGAAGCAGGTAAGCGAAAAATACCCCCATCTTTTAGAAGAGCCAAAAGCCGACAGCAAACCAGCGGGTAATTCTACCGAGAAAATTGCTACAGACAAAACAGGTACAACACTTGGAGGAACGCTACAGCGTTGATATTTGATATTCCATCTTGAGGGGTGTATTTACTACTTTAATGTATAGCCTGCTATGCTTCATCGATAATAAGCAATAACCCGCAGTCAGAACATTCCTTTGCATCCTTACCCACATGGTGACCGCAGGCAGGGCATCTGTCCTGATCTACCCATTCCTGTGATTCCCTGAGCTCCGGGTGTACGGTCATGTAGTATTCATCAATATTCTTATATGCTGTCTCTGCATCCTTTTCGGTAACCAGGAGGATAAACCTGCACCCGCATGTTCCCGCGGTGCATCCCGGAGCAAGTGTTAAGCGGGACGGAATGCCTTTTTCAGAAAGCATATCAGCTAACTCCTTGATCCATTCCTGAACTTCTTCTTTAATTGCTACCCATTTATCATGGGCTTCTTCTCTATTCGGAGTTTCCATATCTCAATATTACATTATAAAGACTGATAATATAAAACAAGTTGATGTTTTTGTACAAGGAAGTTTTTTATGCTTGAGAGGTACATTCTAATGGATAATCCCTTTCTGGCTCTAGTGAGAATATTACCCCCTTTTTTTCATAAAACGGGAGAGGATTTTCGCCTCCAGCAAAGCATAGTTAATGGGTTTGGTTATATAGTCATCCGCGCCCGCCTTGAGAGCCTCTTTAGCAACTTCTTTATCTTTTAGAGCAGTTAACATTATGATGCCTATATTCTTAACAGATTTCCTCATGCGTTTCAAAATCTCCATACCATCCTTTCCCAGCATCCCTATCTCAAGAAGGACTATGTCCGGTTTTTTACTCATTACCATTTCAAATGCTTGCATACCGCTATATGCCATAATTACATCATGTCCCTTCATTTTGAAAAAATCCTCAAGAAGTTCACATGACTTGATTTCATCATCCGCTACTAAAATTCTGCTCATAATTAAGAGATTATTACAATATTAATATAAAGTCAATATAGTTTTCCTTCCTTTCCTGCTTACTTTCCCCCCTTGGCTGCACGTTTTTAGAGTTTTTTGGTCTATAAAATCTAAATTAATCAATTCTTGACATAATATATGATAATCGGCTATATTATATGGTTCATATTAGTCTATACGAAACAAATTTGAATAAGGAGGATTCGTAATGGGTGACTGTTGTCCAGGATCACAAACGATGGATTTTAATGAAGAGAACGAACAAGTTGAAGAGACAGGCGCGCGCCAGTCTCAACTTAAGCAATGGCCGATTCAGTTGCACCTGGTTTCTCCGGAAGCGCCGTATTTCCAGGAGAAAGACATATTACTTGCAGCAGACTGCGTGCCTTTTGCTTTTGCAGATTTCCATAAGGATTATCTTAAAGGAAAAAGTCTCGCCATCGCCTGTCCAAAGCTGGATTCAGAGCAGGAAATTTATGTTGATAAGATAGCAGCTTTGATTGATGATTCAAAAATCAATACCTTAACGGTTATGATTATGAAGGTACCCTGCTGTATGGGTTTGTCTCAAATTGCGAAATCCGGTGTTGACAAGGCTACCCGCAAGATACCGATCAAGCAGGTAGTTGTGGACGTAGCAGGCGGAGAAATTTTATCTGAAGACTGGATTTAAGACTTCTCGCTATCACATCCAAACCTGAAAATCCCCTGGGAGGCAAAGCTCCTCTCAGGGTTTTTTTATTCAATTCAATAACTTAGCCTTCCCTTTACCTTCTCTGTGAATGCCTTTATGGATGACGAGATTTTTACCGCGGGTTGTTCCTGAATTGTACGCGTCCGCACTGCTGCTGGTATATCTGGAGGATGAGCGTACGAGTTTAGGATTTCTTCGCCGGTAAAATTCCTTGAGTCGGGGGTCCCCCTTCCAGACCAGCTTTCTGGACGTGTGCTCAATAACCCGCCCATCCAGCTTATTATAAAACCCGTCCAGAAGGCCGTAAATAAAGGACCTTCGATGTCTGTTCCCGTTGATTTTTTTTCGTTCCTTATGCTCTATCCATAGAATCTCCGAGATGTTTTGAAGGTAATCATACACATACTCCGCCATCTCAATGTTTTCAGGTGTCCCGTAAATTTCCAGAACCTGACCGCCCCGGTCTTTATGCTGGTCATACCCGAATGTCCAGATGGCCTCCACGAAAAAAAATCTGGTAATTATGGCGCTGATTATAGTCTTGATGGGATTACGCCTTCCCACTTCTCCGATTTGCTTGTGGATGTAGTTCCATTTGGTTTGCACATCCAGTAACGACAGGTTGTGTTTTAATAAAAACTCATGGGCCTTGGCCATGGCATTCTGAGCCTCATGCTCGTTGGCGCTTTGGGCCAATGCCAAAAGTTTGTGAACCTTGTCCAGTGTCTTGTGGTTTTCCGAACTTATGGTGGAGTTGTTTTTCCGTTGTTCCACCCAGGATTTAATGCTGCCTGTGGCGGTAGGATCTATGCTGTTTTTCAGACAAATCCGCTTGAATGCCTCTCCATGTGGCAACTCCTCACGGATGTCTAAAACTTCTTCTACATACTGGTGGGCCATTTCATGATAGAGAACCTCCTGAACATATTCCCACGTATAGTTGGATATTAAGTTAATGCTGATAGAAAGGCGTCTGTGATAGCCGCCCTTCCACTTGCCTAAAATTCCCTCTGCAGCAGAAAGCTCAAGGGTTGGGAGTCGCATGGAGTCTTTAAAGTAATGGTAATTGGCAGTTTTCCAGTCTGCCTTCAACTGCCTGATCCAGGCAGTTTTTAATATGTTGTCTATGTCCATTTACCCTTAGAAGACCAATTATTAAAATAGGCAGAAAAGACTCAATGTGCGGTCAATATTGACACATGCGGGGAGTTCCCGTGCTGACATTTTAGAATATTATAATACGGAAGATTAGCTGTTGAATTTTCAGTGTTTTAATGGTAATAGATTGTATTATGGAAATCAAGCTGAAGTTCAAGAATTCTGGTACGATTTATAATTTTTGGAACTTATACGATAATGGGCAATAAATACATTTATAGCTGAAGATGGATGAATTTTCGTTTATAAAATGGATAAGAGGTAATCAAAAAAAGGATAAAAACGTTGTCATTGGTATCGGTGATGATTGTGCCTCTATAAACATTAATGGTAATAAGCAGTGCCTGGTTACCACAGATATGCTGGTAGAGGGTACACACTTTGACCTGAAAAAGAATACGCCCGGAGAAATTGGGAAAAAATCAATTGCATGCAGTATCAGTGATATAGCCGCTATGGGATGTTCGGCTGAATATGCTGTGGTTTCTATCTGTTTTCCTCAAGAGACCAGAACAAAATTTGCCAAAGAATTGTTCCTGGGGATGAAAACAGAGGCCGATGCTTATAATATTAAAATAATAGGCGGAGATGTTGTTAGCGGTAAAAAAATGCTGGTTGTCAATGTGACGATGTATGGTGAAAACAAAGGGTTGAATCCTGTAACCCGCTCCGGCGCAATGGTGGATGATGTAATAATGGTAACCGGCGCCCTGGGAGGTTCAATATTAAAAAAACATTTTGCGTTCAAACCGCGTCTGAAAGAGGGCCGGTTACTGAATAAGAAATTCAATATAAATTCTATGATAGATATAAGTGATGGACTGGTTGCAGATTTAAATCACATTCTTGAGGAGAGTGGGGTTGGCGCCGTTTTATATCAAGATGAAGTGCCGGTATCTGCAGATGCAAAGAAACTGGCACGTAAAACCGGCTTTTCCGCTCTTCATCATGCGCTTCACGATGGCGAGGATTACGAATTACTTTTTACTCTTTCAGAAAAAGAGTCCAAAAAACTTCTGGCATCAAGTTCTTTTCCTGTGCGTTTGTCAAAAATCGGTCATATCAAAAGATCAAGTGGAATAAGCATGCAGGGTTCAAGCGGCAAGCTGAAAAAAATTAAACCTGTAGGGTATGAACATTTTAAGTAAAATAAAATTTTCCGTTACTGATGATTCTGTCCGCATTGAAACCGGAGAGGTTGAACAGACAATCGAACTTGGAAATTTGATTGGTTCTCTTCTTAAGGCTGGCGACGTAGTAGCACTTATAGGTAAATTGGGTGCGGGCAAGACGTATATGACAAAGGGAATTGCGAAAGGACAGGGAGTAAAGGATAGAAATGAGGTGACAAGCCCGAGTTATGTGTTAGTAAAGCAATATACAGGAAGAATGCCGATTTATCATTTCGATGCGTACAGGTTGAAATCACCTGATGAAATGTACGACATCGACTGTGTTGGATTTTTCTGGGGCGAAGGATTATCAATTATTGAATGGGCAGACAAAGTAATGGAGTGCCTGCCCGATGATTTCATTAAAATTACCATTAAAACAGTGGGTCAAACGTCCAGAGATATCCATGTGTCTTATAAAGGAGAAAGGTACAGGAACTTTATGGAAGAGTTAAAGGGAAGTGTCAAGTGTCTAACATAAAGGTTTTACCACAAACTGTTGTAACCAAAATAGCTGCGGGCGAGGTCATAGAGCGTCCTGCTTCAGTTTTGAAAGAGCTGATTGAGAATTCTATTGATGCTGGTGCGACGCATATAGAGGTTCAACTGGAGGATGGCGGTAAAAAACTTATAAAGATTTCTGATAATGGTATCGGAATGGACAGGGATGATGTAGAAATAGCTTTTTTAAGCCATGCCACGAGTAAATTGAGAAGCGATGAAGATCTTTTTTCTATTAATACGTTGGGTTTCAGGGGCGAAGCCCTTCCGAGCATAGGGGCTATTTCACAGACTAGGATTATATCTCGCACGAGGGGTTCATTAATCGGTTCAGAAATCAAGATTGAGGGAGGAAACCTTGGTAATGTTAAAGAAAAAGGAGCGCCTGAGGGTACGCAGATTGATGTGCATAACTTATTTTATAATACTCCCGTTAGACGCAAATTTCTTAAAAGCACACAAACTGAAATGGCTCATATATCAGAAATGGTTACAAGGTTTGCATTGGCATGCCCAAACATACATTTCAATATAACCCACAATGGTAAAAAGACCCTGACTTTCCCAACGGCCAAAGACTTGAAGGAAAGAATAACCACTATTTATGGAAACGAAATAGGCAAAAATCTTATTGCCATAAATCTGAAAGAACCTGACATTTCTATATATGGTTATATTCTGCCGCCTACACATAATCGTCCAAATACAAAGATGCAGTTTATCTTTCTTAACGGAAGGTATATCAGGGACAATATAATCTTTCATGCGATAAATTCTGCCTATCAAAACCTTTTGATGTCAAGAAGGTCTCCGATTGTTTTTTTGAATCTTCAGATTGACAGCAGGGATGTGGATGTTAATGTGCATCCGACAAAGATTGAAGTCAGGTTTAAGAATACGGGGCTTATTCACGACCAGTTATATTCCTCAATACACTCAGCCCTTACGCAGACGGAGTTTCATTCTCCACTACAGGTTGCGGGCAGGCATAATCAAGCCAGGGCAGAAACCTCACCTGGGACTGCCGCCGGAAGAAGCGCGCCTGAGAGCATCGCCGGGGTCTCACACGGGCAGGGTGAGGGCGTATCATTGAATGAGAAGAAAGAAACTGTGATGAAATCAATGTCAGATTTTTTTTCAAGGTCTCTGGACGGAGAAAGTTCCTGCCGTAAAGATGAACAGAAACAGACACATTTGCCATCTTCAGAAGATGACGGTTTATTCAAACGGGAAAGCAGGCTTGCTTCTTGCATTCAGGTACACAACTCGTATATTGTTGAAGAGACAGCCGACGGTTTAAACATAATTGACCAGCACGCCCTGCACGAGATTATTCTTTTCCACGAGATATGGAAGCATATTAAATCGTCAAAGCTTGCAATACAAAAACTGTTGATACCGGAGTTAATAGAATTAACGCCTCGTGATTTTGTTACTATTATGAATCACGAAAACGAGTTTTGTACCCTGGGACTGGAGATAGAAGAGTTTGGCAAGAGTACGATAGTTATTCGAACACATCCTCAAATCTTGAAGAATTTAGATTTTCACGGGCTTATTCAAAGTGTCCTGGAAGAGATCGAGAGTGATGATATTAAAGGTGAAACCGATGGTATCTTAAGGAAAATCGCTAAAATAATGGCTTGTAAAGGTGCCGTAAAGGCCGGCCAACGGTTGTCTCCACAAGAAATCCAATCACTTTTGGAACGAAGGAAGGATGAAATTGTTACTGATTTTTGTCCGCATGGCCGTCCTACAACCCTTGAATTTAAGATGTCTGAACTTGAGAAGCAGTTTAAAAGGACATAGAAAATAGCTTGAGTGTTATTTTTCCAAACTGTACGGTTGGCCCACAAATTGCTACATATAGGGCTGTTTTGTGAAGCTATTACAACATATAGTTATTTCCAGATTTTCACAAGTACTATATTTATCATAATGTTAACTTTTTCCTTGACGGTCTGTGAGTTTATATATAATATAGCCCGTTTAAACAGTTTTTTTAACTTTAAGCAGGATTGGAGTTGGTTTTTCTATGGCAAAAGTTCAGATTTCTGAGAATGAAAGCTTGCGTGAGGCTATTAGAAGATTTAAAAAGATGTGTGACAAGGAAGGCATAATAAATCAATCAAAGCGTTATGCTTATTTTGAGAAGCCTTCCGATAAACGTCGTCGTGAGGCGAGCAGGAGAATTAAAAATATAAAAAAGGCTCAGAATCCGGATGCCAATATTGTTTAGCTCCTGAAATTTACAAATTATCATCGATTCCGAAAAAAAGCTTAACATCTGCAAAGAACTGCAAATCATATCAATTGTTTTAAGCCTGTATTACGATTATATAGAAGTTTGCATCATAAATACCCGCCAATTAGCTGGTTATTAATTCCACATTCCTTTCAAGGTATATTCCAAACAACATATTTTTAGTTCCATCTGCAAAATTGACCCGGCAGGGAATATGTGTTATATTTGAAATTTAAGAATTCCCGCCTGACAGTCTAGCTGGCGGGCTTGCCTACCGGCCGGCAGGGAGAAATTCCTGAATAGAGTTAATGCCATTTTTTCTTTGACACCAGATTTCTACCTTATAGATTATATAGAATGACTACAATCGTAACTCAAAAAACATGGTTAAAGACGCACGGGTATTATCCCTTTAGTTACTTTTTAAGGGAAAATTTTCCGGTTAAGGTTCACAAAATTTCGATTCATGCCGGTTTCACATGCCCTAACAGGGATGGATTGGTAGGTGTTGGTGGATGTACTTACTGTGCTAATGAAAGCTTCAGTCCAAATGTCCGGGAAACAATTGCACCCATAAAAGAACAGGTTGAAAAAGGAATGAAATTTTTGAAAAAAAGATACGGCGCTGAAAAGTTCATCGCTTACTTTCAGGCATTTACGAATACGTATGCAGATGTTGATACACTGAAGGCACGATACGATGAGGCCTTGTTAAATGAGGATGTAGTCGGCCTCTCTATCGGTACAAGACCAGACTGTATCACCGATGAAATATTGGATCTTATTCACAGCTATACCAGAAAATACCATGTATGGGTTGAATATGGCTTACAGTCAATTCACGACCGTACACTACAATTAGTAAATCGTGGACATGATTACAAGTCATTCGAAGATGCTGTATTGCGGACAAAGGATAGGAGAGATATAAAGATTTGCGCACATGTAATCCTTGGCCTTCCCGGAGAAGATTGGAACGATATAATGGAGACCGCCCGAACGGTTTCTTCTATTGGTATTGACGGAATAAAACTCCACCACCTTTACATTGCAAAGAATACCGCAATGGCAGATGACTACTTTAAGGGCAAGATAAAGACAATGAAGATGGAAGAGTATGTTTCGCTTGCCTGTGACTTTTTAGAAAGGATTTCTCCTGATATAGTTATACAGAGATTAGTAGGCGATACGCATGGAGATTTCCTGATTTCACCCGTCTGGAATGCAACCAAGGGTGAGGTCTTTGCTGCAATTACCAACGAACTAAAACATCGCAATTCATACCAGGGTGCAAAATGTGCACTAAATCCTGACTTGCCGTGAACGTAAGGGCAAACGGCCGTTCGCCCCTACACCAGATGCACAGAAAACATACAGATGCAATAATGCTTGCATGATAAAGTTTAGATAGATATAATTCTAATCCGAAGAGTCAAAATTATAATTTTGAGGAATTGAGGGATTAAGGAATTCCTGAATTCTGACTATTTGGCCACAATATTTTTGTCAAGAGGCTATCAAACAAACTATAAGCGGGCGTAATTCAGTGGTAGAATATCAGCTTCCCAAGCTGGGTGTCGTGGGTTCGAATCCCATCGCCCGCTCCATACAAATAACAATTTCAGGAATAAATTAATGAGGTTCTCCGCATCAAAGGGTTTTGGCTGTTTTGTAATTATTCTCTTAATCATGAATATGCTTACAGGATGTGTCACAACTCACAGAACAAGCATGGACCCTCCTCCAAGATTAAAAAAAGAATTAGACTCCTTAGAACCTAATACAACCACCTCAAGGCCTACAGAGCCTGCAAGATCTTCAAGATATACGATTAAACAGGGTGATACTATATGGCGAATAGCTTTCAATCACGGCGTCTCACCAGACGACATTATAAAAATTAACAATATCAGGGATGTTACGAATATAAAAGAGGGACAGCAGTTAGTGATACCTGCAAGCGGTATTACAGGAACGAGGAAACCAACTTCGCAGGTATCATTACCATCAGGGCAGCAATCAGACGGGTCATTTATATGGCCTTTGCGTGGTAAGATATTATACGGTTTTGATAAATGGGTAAATGGTTATCAAAATAAGGGAATCGATATTCAGGCTTATAACGGGCAGGAGGTGAAGGCGTCGAAAAGCGGGGTGGTTGCACTAACCTCTGACAGGCCTGATGGGTGGGGCAAGGTTGTTGTGCTTCAGCATAATGACGGCTCTTACACATGGTACGCATATAATTCCAAGATTCTTGTTAAAAAAGGAGATAGTGTCACCCAGGGGCAGACGATTGTGAAGGCCGGGAGTACAGGGAGAGCAGCACAGGACAAACTCCATTTTAAAATATTTCTACATGGAGTGCCCGTAAACCCGACATATCTTCTACAGTAAAATGCCTGATCTGGCCGAGCCAGAATCAAAAAGGGATAAATTTCTGTTCTGCTATGGCTCGGTCAGGTTGTTAAATGAAAGCCTGTCTGCCTGTGCCGGTCACGGCAGACAGGCGGTTTTCAAACCCTGGCCCAGACCGCAGGGCGGATCGCACCCCCGGCCAAGACCAAGTCTTCGCTTGGGCAGGCCAGGGCAGGCTTTCCCTTATTAGTATTAAAGATTAGGAGGCCGTCCTCTCTTTCGAGAGGATTCCAATTCTGGACTCCTCTCGAAAGAGAGGACGATTATGTTTATGTAGCGAATGATAGTTACAATAACAGAACATTTTTGGTGGGCGATGCCCACACTTATTTATGAAAAATATATGGGCGCCCTGGCGCAAGGAATTTATCTTGAGTAAGAAAGAGGAGAATTGTTTTTTCTGTGAGGCAGTGAAAGAAAATCAGGACCGCAAGAATCTGATTTTGTGCAGAGGCAAGGAGTGTTTCTGTATTCTAAACAAATATCCATATAATAACGGCCATTTAATGGTGGCGCCAAACCTGCACAAAGACGACCTGTCAAAGCTGAGCAGCTCGGAGATGCTGGAATTTATGACATTGACAAGAGACATGAAGGATATCCTGAGTAAAATGATGAATCCGGATGGATTCAACCTGGGAATTAATCTTGGTAAGGTTGCCGGGGCTGGAGTTGAAGGCCATATACATCTGCATATTGTGCCAAGATGGAAAGGTGATACAAACTTTATGCCCGTTGTTTCTGATACTAAGGTCATACCCCAATCACTCGATGATTTGTATATCGAGCTGAAAGATAATTTTTAATTAAAAACAGGAACCACAGATTTCACTGATTACATTAAGAGAATGTAACTCATTCCTTCCCGCCCGGCCAGGCCGTTCGGACGGGTAGGTTTGAGGCGATCAGCAGTAAAAGGCTAAAGTCATAACTACAAAAATCACAAAAACTTAGAATGGAAATCTCTATATAATTTAATGCATAGAAATTTCAATGTTGTAACAAAATGTAGGGGCGTATAATTACCGGCCCGAATAGGTCCAGGCGGGTACGCCCCTACGCAACGACAAAAAGTCGTTGGGTTTTTGTCTTTTAAAACCCAACCTAATGTAATTAAAGGTTTTATATAAAATGCTGACAAGAAAAGGTCTGGAAGAGAGGGAAGACAGTAACCTGGCTTCTTATGCGATGAAAAGTATGCATACTCGTGGTAGAGTGTACCCGGAGGAGGAGCATCCATACCGAAGTGTTTATCAGAGGGACAAAGACAGAATTATCCACTCTACCGCTTTCCGGAGATTGGAATATAAGACACAGGTTTTTGTAAATCATGAGGGAGACCACTATCGTACACGGCTTACCCATACAATAGAGGTTGCTCAAATTGCCAGATGTATATCAAGGGCATTATGCCTAAATGAAGACCTTTCAGAGGCAATTGCCCTGGCACATGACGTGGGACATACTCCGTTTGGCCATTCGGGGGAAGATGCGCTCAGAATATTGATGAAGGCCCATGGCGGCTTTGAACATAATATTCAGGGGTTGCGCGTTGTTGATGTACTGGAAAAGCGGTATTCACAGTTTTCAGGTTTAAATCTTTCATGGGAGGTTCGAGAGTCGATAGCAAAGCATAATATGCTTTCTGATGATCCAAATGTTAAGCAGTTTGATTTAAGCAGACAACCGCTTCTTGAAGCGAAGATTGTTGACATTGCTGATTCGATTGCTTATGACAATCATGATATAGATGATAGTTTAAAAGCAGGGCTGATTACAGAATGCGGCCTGGAAGAAGTTGAACTGTGGCGATACGCAAAAGAGAAAGCCAGAGAACAACAAAGCAATCTTAGTAGAGACATGGAAAATACACATACTATAAAATATTTAATTGATATGGAAGTTACAGATCTTATTGAACACATACAATTAATGATTAATAAGATGAAGATAAAAACAACTGATGACGTACAGGAGAGTAAAGAGAGCCTGGTATCCTTTTCACCTGAGATATCTAAAAAGAAACTTGAATTGCAGGAATTCCTTCAGGAAAATGCATATAGTCATTACAGGGTTGTGCGAATGGCTGACAAGGCAAAGCGATTTGTCGAGGAGTTGTTTGAAACATTTGTTGAAAACCCTATGCAGCTTCCACCTGAATACCAGAAATGGATTGAGGAGGCGGGGCTTTATCAGGGTGTTTGTGATTATATCGCAGGAATGACTGATAGATTTGCTCAGGATGAGTATTTAAAACTATTTTATCCTTATGAAAGGGTATGATGAAAGCAGATGTTTCTGTAATAATGCCGGCTGCAGGTCTTAGCCTTCGTATGGGGGCTAATGTAAGAAAGCCATTTATAATGGTAGGCGAAAAACCTGTTTTTTTTTATACACTGGAAAAATTTTATAAACTGAAAAGAGTAAAAGAGATTATTTTTGTAGTAAATAAGGAAGATCTATCTACTGTTATTGAAAAATGGTCAGATGAGCTTAAGGCTTACAAAGTAACTAAGATAATTGCCGGGGGAGAACGCAGGCAGGATAGTGTCTATAAGGGTCTTGCTCAGTTGGACTCTGACACCAAAATAGTTCTGATACATGATGCCGTGAGGCCGTTAGTAAAGAGCAGGGAAATTGAGGAAGTGATTCGAAGAACAGATCAAAAAGGGGCTGCTATTCTTGCAAGTCCAATGAAATTAACTGTTAAGAAAGTTAACTCAAATCTTGAAATAATTGAGACGGTTCCCAGACATGACCTGTGGATGGCGCAAACACCTCAAGGCTTTAAGAGAGATTTAATATTTAAAGCGTATGAAGAAATTAAGGATACAGATGCAGAACTTACTGACGATTCGGAGGTAGTTGAAAAAGCGGGACACACTGTAGAAATAGTTTCAGGGAGCTATGATAATATTAAGATCACAACACCTGAAGATTTAAAGCTGGCAGAATTGCTGTTGGTAAAATGTTGAAATTAAAGCAATGGCAGGAAAGAGTTATTGGCATTAAAATTCTTTAAGTAATTTCTTCTTTTTGTAATCATAGTCCTCGTCAGTTATGAAACCTTCATCTCTCAATTCTAAATATACAGCCAGAATCTCTTTAATATTTTTTCCATTTTCACTTTGATCATTTTCTTCCAGAAGGTCTCTTTTCTTATGATCGTAATCAATATCACTGATGAATCCGTCCTCTTTTAGTTTGCGAAGTTCATTAAATTTGTCTTTTATACTCTTTTCTTGTTTGCTGCCTAAAATTAATGTCTTTCTAAGCTCGTAATCTTCTTTGGTAATAAGGCCGGTAGTTTCCAGTTCCTTGAGTTCCAGGAGCTGGTCTGTAATACTCATTTGCTGTACAATGACAGGCTGGACACCAGAGACGGTTTGTGTAGTAAGAGATTGCTTCTCGTTTGGTTTCTCCTTCTTTTCGTAGTCCTCTTTACTTACAACCGTCCCTTCTTCTAAATCTATTACTAACCAATTACTATGTCCTGTCTTCAATCGTTGACCGGAACGAAGGCTTATCTTCCAGAATGGGTTCATGGTGATGCTAAATGGATCAACAAATACTGGATCTTCTGTCTCTATAAATATATCTTTAATCCTATCTTTTTCTGTCGTGTCTTCATATTGAATCCTTGAAAAAACAACATTTAATTTGTTGTTAGAAATAAATAATCCGAATATGGTATATGCCTCTGATTTAAAAAACCCTTTTCCTATTCCATAACTCGAATTTACCAATATATATTGTGATGGAGATGCTTTCGTAAAAGCGTCTACTATGTGTGGTGTCAAATTTAATAATTCATTTTCCTGGAAAATATTCTGCCCCTTCCCCCATCCTATTATACCTTTTTCTTTATAATAGATAGAAGAAAGCACACCGGATAAAATATCCTTACTTAAATATTTTGGATGATCAAGAATTGCCTTTGGGGCGCCTTTTGTACTCTTTGCTTCTTCAAGTCTTATATATGTCTTGCCTTCATTAAATATATTACTATTCAGTCCTTGAGGTCGTGCTTGTCCCATGTTATTTAATAGATCCAGGCCTTGACAACCAAAAGCTACAGACAAAATAATAGATAACAAGAAGACGCTTATTTTCTTATGCCACATTTTAATTGCTTTCATCCATAAATATTAAAATTTGTTCAAAAGCTCTTTCTTCTTTGCTTCATAATCTTTTTCTGAAATTAACTCATCATCTCTCAGGCCTCTTAATTCCATTAATTTTTCCCGTACACCTTGATATTTCTTCTTTTCTTCGATGAAGTTCTTGTCAGTTCTTACTTTTTTCTCAATAGCGCTTATGTTACTGCCTGTTTGGATTGAATTATTACCACTATCCTCGCTATCACTTTCGGCAACGCCAAACAGACTACTGCCCAGATCAATAATAAGCCAGTTTTTACGTCCACTTGCAAGTCTCTGCCCTCCCATCGGAACAAGGCTCCAGGAAGAGCTTCTCTTTACATCCAGCGGATCTTTAAACTTATCTTTATTGCTTTTTCTGAATGCCCTGCCATCAGTGAGATTTTTTTTACTCTGGATTGTACTAAAAACAATGTTGAGGTCGCTATCTGTTATAAACATGCTGAAATAACTTTGGCGATCAGACAGAAGTACCTTGTCAGAAGTAGAAAAAACTAAAATATCCTGAGAATCAGTAGCCATTGAAAATGCACTTATAATGGGCGGTATGATAGCCTGCAACTCTTCCTGCCTGAATAATTTCCTTCTACCTGTGCTACCCTTGATTAATGATCTTTGTTTGTAATAAATGGACGAAAAGATATTCGCAAGTCCTGATCCCGTAAAGTAGTATGGATGTTTAAAGTTTTTCTTTATTACGTTTCCCTGTTCATCAAGTTCTTCTCGTATTTCGACAGAAGCATTCTGGTCATTGATTGTTGCGCCAACTATGTTACTTTTCTTATTAATTTTTTTAGCTGGCAAGAGAGTACAGCCAGATATCAGTATTATCAATAAAAGTGAAGATACAAATTTCAGGGCAGTATAATGTTTCATAAAAGAATACTCGTCATTAACAGATTTTATCAATTGCTTCTGCAAGAGAAGACACCTCGGTAATATTTAGAGATTTTATTTCTGACGTATCATTTGAATTGTCCTTTGGGACAATGGCATTTTTAAATCCTAACCTTTCCGCTTCTTTCAATCTGCTACTAAATTGGTTCGCCCCTCTAATTTCACCGCCCAAACCTAATTCACCAATAATGATTGTATCACCAGGTATTGCCACGTCCTTGAAGCTGGATGCAATCGCAATCGCAATTCCAAGGTCTGCTGCCGGTTCGTCGATTTTTACACCGCCAACAACATTCACAAAAATATCATTTCCTCCTAAGAGAAGGCCGGTTCTTTTTTCCAGCACGGCTATTATCATAGCAACTCTGTTATAGTCTGCACCACTTACTTTACGTTCCGGAGTACCGAAACTTGACCTGGTTACAAGCGCCTGCACCTCTACAAGAAGGGCTCTTGTACCCTCAATACAAGAGATAATCGAAGACCCTGAGACCAGGTTTTGTGTTCTGGAGAGAAACATTTCTGAAGGATCTCTAACCTCCCTGAGTCCGTGGTTGCGCATCTCGAAAATTCCTATCTCATTTGTAGGTCCAAAGCGATTCTTTACCGCCCTTAATATCCTGAATGACATGAATTTTTCGCCTTCAAAGTACAGTACTGTATCGACCAGATGTTCTAATACTTTGGGACCGGCAATTACTCCTTGTTTTGTAACATGTCCTACTAAAAAAACTGAAGATTCAGTTTTTTTAGATATTTGAATTAGTTCATTAGCACATTGCCTTACTTGTGAAACAGTTCCCGGAGAGGATTCGAGAACCGGCTTGAACATAGCTTGTACTGAGTCAATTATGACAAGTTTAGGGCTGGTTTTTTTGATGTGTTCAAGGATAACATCTAAATTGTTTTCTGCAACCAAAAAAATATTCTTAGAAGATACATTGAGCCTGTCCGCTCGTAATTTTATTTGTGCGGCCGATTCTTCCCCTGTTACGTACAAGGATACGAAACCCTGCTCACTGAATTTTTGACATATTTGTAACAGGAGAGTTGATTTCCCTATTCCAGGCGTGCCCCCAACCAAAACTGCAGAGCCTGCCACGATACCACCGCCGAGGATTCTGTCAAACTCTTCAATGTTGGTATTGGTCCTAAGCTTGCTTATCGTTTTTACGTCTGATATACGGGTAGGGTTCTCTATATCATATTCCGGGATGATGTGGACATATCTTGATTCGCATTTCTCTTCTGTCATTGAATCCCACTCATCACAACCGGAGCATCTACCTACCCATCTACTGGTTCTCCATCCACATTCCGAGCAGACATAAACAGTACCGGATTTTGTCATAATATAACTTTATTTTCTCTCATTTCATTTTATAATTATCACAAGATAGCTGTGTTCTTGCAAGCAATAAAAAAAGGGGCTTAAAAGCCCCTTTTTTAAATATGCACTCAATTTGTTATACTACTGTTCAATTATTCGCTATTCGAATCAGTTGTAACTAATTCTTCCTTTACCTCTACCTCTGCCTTTTCAAAAATCAGTTTTCCTTCCTTCAGTTTTACCTTAATAGAGTCGTTATCTTTGAACCGGCCTCTGAGTATTTCTTCAGAAAGCGGGTCTTCTATTAAGTTTTCTATGGTTCTATGAAGCGGTCTTGCACCATAATTTGGTTTAAAGCTCTTATCAATAAGAAAGTCTATTGCTTCCTTGGTTATTGAAAGCTTTATATTATAATTGTTAAGCCTCGAACGTATACTTTCTAATTCGATCTCTACAATCTTTCTCAGATCGTCCTTTGTAAGGTCTCTAAATACGGCAATATCGCTGATCCTGTTAATGAACTCCGGGCGAAAATGTTTTTCAACCGCCTGTAATAGTTGTTCTCGAATAGATTCATAAGACTGCTTTCCAGATGTTTTTTTGAACCCTAACGAGGCTGTATTTTTAATTATGTCTCCACCAATGTTTGAAGTCATTATAATAATTACGTTGCGAAAATCAATATGACGCCCAAAACTGTCTGTTAATTTTCCTTCCTCCAGAACCTGTAACAACATATTAAATACGTCTGAATGTGCTTTTTCTATTTCATCCAGGAGAACTACGGCGTAGGGACGTCTTCGTATTTTCTCCGTTAACTGTCCTCCTTCTTCAAAACCGACGTAGCCCGGAGGAGCGCCTATCAGTCTTGATACATTATGTTTTTCCATGTATTCAGACATATCTATTTGAATCAACGAATCTTCTTCTCCGAACAAAAACTTAGCCAGGGCTTTTGAGAGAAGTGTTTTTCCAACTCCTGATGGGCCTATAAAGATAAAGCTGGCACTAGGCCTGTTTGGGTTCTGTAGACCTGCCCTTGACCTTCTTACGGCCTTTGCTACAGCAGTGATAGCATTATCTTGTCCTATTACAGTTTTACGAAGTTCATTCTCGAGATTAAGCAGTCTCTTTGCTTCTTCTGCCTCCAAACGTTTGAGCGGTATGCCAGTCATGGTTGAAACTACTTCTGTGATAACTGCTTCATCAACAGTTCCGTCTATCTCCGTACATTTCTCCCGCCATTCTTTTTCTACGTCACCCTTTTTCTTTTTTAATTTGTCCGCTTTATCTCTCAGCTTTGCCGCTCTCTCAAAATCCTGTAACGCCACGGATTTATCTTTTTCCTTTTCGAGTTGGTCTATTTCTTTCTCTATATGCCTTAAATCAGGAGGATGCGTGGTTGCCTTTAATCTTACACGCGCACCCGCTTCATCAATAACGTCTATTGCCTTATCAGGCAAGAATCTTCCAGTGATATATCGTGTTGCATATTCTGTAGCAAATTTTAATGCTTCATCAGTTATTCGAACCTTATGATGTGCTTCATATCTATCCCTTAGACCTTTTAAAATTTCAACGGTTTCTTCCTTAGAAGGCTGGTCAACTACTATTGTTTGAAATCTTCTTTCGAGCGCACCGTCTTTTTCAATGTATTTCCTGTATTCGTCAAGAGTAGTTGCGCCAACACACTGTATTTCTCCTCTGGAAAGAGCGGGCTTTAAAACATTAGAGGCATCGATTGCTCCTTCCGCACCTCCTGCACCTACTAATGTATGCAGCTCATCTATGAAGAGGATTATATTTTTTGCTCTACGAACTTCTCCCATTACGGCTTTGATTCGCTCTTCGAATTGGCCTCGGTATTTTGTTCCTGCAACCATCATCGCCAAATCTAAAGCAACAATTCTTTTGTCACGCAAAAGCGCTGGAACAGCGCCACTCACCACAGCCTGCGCCAATCCTTCTACTATAGCCGTTTTTCCAACACCTGCTTCCCCCAGCAAAACAGGGTTGTTCTTTGTTCGACGACTTAGAACCTGAATCAAGCGTTCAATAACTAACTGTCTGCCAATTACGGGATCCAGTTCCTGATCCTTTGCCTGTTGTGTTAAATCACGACCAAAGGAATCAAGGGCAGGCGTCTTTGACTTTCCTCTTTTTTCTTCTTTGTCTTTAGAGCCTTGTGTTGTTTCCGCACCTAGAAGCTCGATTACTTCCTCTTTTACACCATCTAATTTTACGCCTAAATTTAACAATACTTGCGCTGCAACACCTTCCTGTTCCCTGAGTAACCCAAGCAATTGATGTTCGGTGCCTATGTAGTTATGCCCCATAGCCTTTGCTTCTTCCATAGCGTATTCTAATACTTTCTTTACCCTTGGAGTGAAAGGCAATTGCCCAACTGAGACCAGGTCCGGCCCAGCTTGAACTATCTTTTCTACTTCCATGCGTATCTTTTTCAAATCGATATCTAAATTTTGTAAGACATTTGCGGCTACGCCACTACCTTCTTTTACCAAACCAAGTAAAATATGCTCTGTCCCTATATATTCATGATTAAATCTCTTTGCTTCCTCTCTTGCGAGAGCCATCACTTTCCTTGCTCTATCGGTAAATTTATCGAACATTTTTTGCCACCTTTTTTTTATAAACCGTCAAGCCTCTTTCTTACATAAGAGGCCCGGATAATATTTCTTTGTGTAGAGTCTAATTCACAGCCCTGCAATTTCTGCAAATGCCCTGGAAGTGTCAGGACAAAGAGTTCATTAAGGGTTTGCATCTCGATCTCATCTATTAGACCAATGTTAACACCCATGCGCACCTGTGAAAGTAACTGTAGTATTTCTTCAGAGGTTATCATTCGAGCGGCCTTAAGCATACCGTATGACCTCCAAATCCTATCTTCCAGCTGGTCCTTGCTTTCTAAAACTAAAGCTTTTCTGGCCATCCTTTCATAGCTTGTAATACGGGGTATCACACTTTCAATTATGGATATTATTTCCTTCTCAGATTTTCCCAATGCAAACTGATTTGAAATTTGATACAAATCTCCAGAGACTTTCGTCCCCTCTCCATATAGGCCTCTGACTACCAAACCGAGTTTTCCTACAGCATTGAATACCTTTTCAATGTGCTTTGTCATGCCAAGTGCCGGGAGATGTAACATTACAGAAACCCGCATGCCTGTACCAACATTTGTCGGGCATGCAGTCAGGTATCCAAACCTTGCAGAAAATGCAAAATTTAAGCTTTTTCCCAGGACATTGTCAATTTCGTCAGTTGTCTCCCATGTATTTTTTAGCTCAAAACCTGAGTGGATTACCTGGATTCTGAGATGGTCTTCTTCGTTTATCATCAAGCTAATAGTTTCTGCTTTCCCGAACGCAACACCTCTTTCTCCTTCACCCTCAGCATGTTCCTTGCTGATCAGGTGTCTTTCAACCAAGAGCAACTTGTCGACCGGAGTCGCATTGCTCAAATTTACATAAGATATATCTTGTGTTATATTGCTTTCGACTATAGTCGTTCTAAGTAAGGATTCTATTTCTTTTCTTTGTTTTAAATTAGCACGTGAAAGGAAAGGAAACCCGGCAATATTTCTCGCCAAGCGAATCCTGCTACTTATTACAATATCAGATTCCTTGCCGGTACCCCTGAGCCACTCACCCGTTTTGTCTGAAAGATCTTTAATCTCCATCTTCAACATTTCCTGAAAGTTCATAAATTTTATCTCTTAATTCAGCCGCTTTTTCGTAATCTTCTTTTTCTACTGCTTCATTTAATTCCTTCCGTAATTGTATCAGTTCGTTTTTCTTGATAATTTCTGCGCCAGCATTTGCAGGCACTTTCCCCACATGCTGAGAGCTGCCATGCATCCTTTCAATAAGAGGTAAAAGCCCTTTCTTAAATACATTATAATCCATGGGGCAGCCCAGACGGCCTTGAGACCTGAACTCCAGATAAGAAAGTCCGCATACAGGACAAGTCGTTTTTGACATTTCTCTTATTTCTGGAGATACCTGGTTGATAAGACTTGTTAAAATATCAGATGGGGAAGGGGCTTTAGGGAAATGATTTGTAACATTTTGAGCGCAGTCCTCACAGAAATGCCTTTCTTTCTTCTCATTTTCTACAATTTCGGTGAGATGTACTGTTGCCAGTTTTTTATTACATGATTCACATTTCATTATATGCAACTCCTTGAAGTTTTCATTTCTTTGTCCATTTTAATATTTCCATAACCTCTCCTAGAGAAGTCTTTCCCTGGGATATTTCTTCACGGATCCTGTTTTCTTTTTCCAGCCAATCCATTGCGTGGTTAGCCATTTCTTTTGCTTCACGCCTTGGTATGACAATTAAACCGTCACTGTCGCCAACAATCCAATCGCCATTATTTATTGTAATACCTGAAATATTTAAGGGTATGCCTATCTCGCCAAAACCTTTAGGCTCTCCTGCATTTGGCATTACCAGTTTTGCAAATGTAGGGAATTTTAATTTTCTGATCTCGCTACTATCTCGAACTGCACCGTTTACGACAACCCCCCCAAGTTCTCTCTGTATAGCGCTATGCGTAGCAAGCTCTCCCCATACGGCAGGGCCTACACCTCCGGAATCAATGACTATTATGTTTCCTTTTTCAGCTCTATCTATTGCCTCAACAGTTTTTGCCCAGTCACCAGGGTATGTCCGAACAGTTACTGCCTGTCCGACCATCTTAGTTTCCAAGCTTATACATTTGAGCCCAGTGATTCCTTTTAGACGATGACTGCCGTCTGATATATTTGCGGTAGAAACCTTCTCTAGTATTTCGTGTATATTGCCGTTTGCAGCTCTTTTAAAAAAATCTGCGGCTATCCGCTCACGACTTGATATAGCTTTTTTTAAATTAGTAGTAGCGGTTCTTATGTTGGTTGCTTTGCTAATGGCACCGCCTACCACTATAATTTTTGCACCCGCATTTACTGCGTCAACTGCCGTTTCAGAATTAATTCCTCCTGCAACGGCAACAGGGATTTTAACCTTTGAGCAAATTTCCGAAAGTCTTTCAAAAGGATTATTACCCAGCATTTGCTCGTCTATAGCGGTATGAATACCTATAATGTCGGCTCCCCATTTCTCAGTATCTATTGCGCGTTTGACACAATCGTGAATTCCAAGGAAGTCGACTTCTATTTTTATTCCGTAATTTCTCCCTGCACTGATACACTCCTTTATAGTTGAGTCTGGCGCACTGCCCATAACGACCGCGATATCTGCTCCAGCCTTAGCGGCCGCTTCCATTTCCAGGCGGCCTGCATCCATTGTTTTCATGTCAGCAACTATCGTTGTTGTTGGAAACTCTTTCCGAAGTGTCCTGACAGAATCTAGCCCTTCGCTCTTAATCAGGGGAGTTCCCGCTTCAACCCATCCAACCCCTGCATCTACAGCTTCTCTGGCTACTTTAACAGCGCGTCTTAAGTCAATAAAATCTAAAGCTAATTGAAGAATAGGAGTGTCTAAATTAATATTCACTTATGACTTGTAAAAGAACGGCTTATGCATAATATGCAGCTGCGCAATTTTCAGATTCCCATGTTTTTACTTTAGTAATAAGTATTTCTGGAGGTAACTTTTCGCTTAAGTTATCATATATTACCTTTGAAACATTTTCCGTCGTGGGATTTTCTTGATTAAACTCTTCGAGTTCATTTAAATAAGAATGATCAAAACGAGAAAGTATCTCATTTAGTGTCTTTTTCACAATCTTAAAATCCATAACCATACCCAGCTCGTTAAGTTTCTCCGATTTAAGCGTTACCTCTACCTTCCAGTTATGGCCATGCAGCTTTTCACATTCTCCCTCGTAACCCCGTAAATTATGAGCGCCGGCAAATGTTTTGTGAACAACTAATTCATACATATTAATTTTAATGCATAATACTTCTTATCGGCAACAACAGATAAATCCTTAGTTGTTAATTCTACTTTGCTTAATATGAAAGTCAAGCGTTTTTCTGAAGCCTGGAAGCCATTAAAGAGGTAATTTAGACGGAATCAATTTTATTATAAAAATCTCAATGATGCAGCTAAAAACAATATTGTAAAGACCAATACAAGGGCAATTATCTGTAATATTTTCTTATAAACAGGAGGTTGAATCAAGCAGGAACAATCTTCTTCCGTCTTCTCTTCCTTGATCAAAAAGGCATTTACACCATAGATAATAAAGAGGCAGATAGCCAGTATAATCTTAATGCGGATTACAGTTTTATATGCTGTACTTGGGTCGGTTTCCGCAGCAGACATAAAGCCGTCAACCGAATTAAGGACTCCAGTAACAATAAGCACCCCTATTAATATGCCGACATAAACACGAAACCTTTCATGGACATCATTTGCAAATGTCCCTATTCCTGAAATTGATGAGCTTCTTCCCAACACCGGCCGTAATATTGCTACAAGAAAAATCATGCCCCCTACTAAGAGAGCTGCAGTAGAAAGATGAAGCCAGTGGTTAATTAAAATCAATTTATCAAGTATCATTTTACCCCTCCGTCAATTTTGTGAATTAGAATTCTTCAAAACTATCCCCATCCAAACAACATTTTGTTATCTTTAAGATATAGTGAAATTTGTGTTAAAAATCAAAAGGTTTTTGTGCTTAATGATAATATTAAATTTACAACCCTTAAAGCTTTTGCTAAATAGATTGCATTTGATTTTCACCAAAACGCATGCTAGAATCCCTCACCGTCCATTTGCTCATGAACATAAGATGAAATCAAAAAGGTATTAAACGTGAGCGCGGCTTTGCAAAGCTTATTTGATGGACAGACAAAGGAATGGCTGCAAGCATTGATATATTAAGCACTTAAATTTGGCAGACTCACTATTCTGGGCAAAAGTAAAGGATACACTTTAAGAAAAATGAAGATATTAATATCAGACAGTCTTCCGGACATATGTAAAACGATTCTGGAAAATGCACACTTTCAGGTTACAGTAAAGACAGATTTTACACCGCAAGAATTGCAGAAAGAGATAGGTAAATATGACGGCTTGATTATCCGAAGCAGTACCCAATGTACTCCTGAAATTCTCGAAAATGCTGCCAGGCTTCGTGCAATATGCCGGGCCGGTGTTGGGGTTGACAACGTAAATGTGCCTGCTGCTACGAAAAAAGGGATTATCGTAATGAATACCCCTGGGGGCAACACAACATCAACTGCAGAGCATACAATTACGCTTCTTTTAGCTTTATCAAGGAATATACCACAGGCATGCAATTCTGTTCGTGAAGGGAAGTGGGAACGCAAAAAATTTATGGGTACTCAAGTTTCCGGAAAAACACTTGGCGTAATTGGGTTGGGTAAGGTCGGAAAAGAAGTCGCAAAACGTGCTATTGCACTGGAGATGAAAGTGCTGGGATATGATCCATTTGTTTCTAGTGAAACAATTCCAAAGCTGAATATCCAACTCGTTAAGGACCTTGACGTCATTTACAAACAAGCTGATTATATAACATTACATATTCCATTAATTAACGAAACCAAAAACCTGATTTCCAGTCGTGAGTTTGCGTTAATGAAAGATGGTGTAAGAATAATAAACTGTGCAAGGGGCGGTATACTTTCAGAGGATGCGCTTTATGATGCACTTGTAAGTGGCAAGGTGGCTGGAGCGGCGATTGATGTCTTTGAAAAAGAACCACCGGAAGGCAATAAGCTATTAGCGCTTGACAATGTTCTTCCGACTCCGCATCTTGGTGCTCTGACAGAGGAAGCTCAGTATGCCGTTGCCAGGGATGCGGCTGAGCAGATGGTAGATGCATTAAAGGACAATAATATACGAAATGCGGTTAACATGCCCGTGCAAGGCCCGGAAGAATTTCAACAGCTTAAGCCTTACATAACTCTAACAGAAAAAATGGGCGCACTCTTAATCCAGCTTGTAAAGGGCAGAATAAAATCCATAGATATACAATTCAGCGGTGACGTTTCAAAAAATAATATACGTCCTTTGACGGATAGTCTGTTGTCAGGCATGTTGAAACATGTTTTAGATGAGGATGTAAATATCATTAACGCCCGTATACTGGCTGATGAAAGAGGAATAAAAATTAATGAAACAATCAGTAGTACGTCGGAGGATTATACTAATCTGGTTTTTGCCAGGACTAATACAGATAACGGTGAAAGCTCTGTCTCAGGCACCGTATTTAAAAATAATGAACCTAAAATAGAGACAATAAATGACTATCGTGTTGACATGGGCCCGATTGGACATGTCCTGATCTTGTTTGGACAGGATAAACCGGGTTTGATAGGAGAAATAGGTAAGATGCTGGGTGATCAAGATGTAAATATAGGACACATGACATTTGGCAGAAAAGGGACTGGGGGGGTAGCGATGATAGTCATAAATGTTGATGCGGTAGTTTCCGGGGAGACCCTCTTATCAATAGAAAAAATGGAATGCATTGATTCGGCGTATATGTTGAAATTCTAAGTAATTAAAGAAATTCCATGCATTGAATACCTTGAATTTGCAGGAAGAAAATTCTTACACTTTCTTATCTAAGTTTCAAATTCAGTAAAACCTCAATAATTTCCGCAGCGAATGAAGCAGTGTATATAGCTTACCGTTTTAAGTCTGTCAAATTGTATTAAAATGAAGGAAGATACAAATGACCATAGAAAAGTGGGACCCGTGGCAGGAGCTTGTACGATTACAACAGGAAGTGAATGAATTGTTCAGTAATTTCTTTGATCGCTTTTCATCAACAAAGGAAATATCTTTCACGCCGCAGATAAACATGTATGAAACTGACAAAGAGGTTGTTCTCAATGTTGCGCTTCCGGGCACACTTCAGGAAGACATTGATATATCTTTAGAGGAAGATGATGTTTTATATATCAGGGGTGAAAGGCCTGATACACACGGAACGATAACCGGTTCACGACATATAGAAGAATTGTGTTACGGGTATTTTGAAAGACAGGTACACTTGCCAGCTAAGTGTTTTGGTGAGAAAATTGAGGCAAACTATTCTGAAGGAATGCTTAATATACGAATAATTAAAAAGGTATGAGTATGGCAAATGGTAATGTCAAAGAACGTGATTACTATGAGATATTAGGGCTAAGCAAAAGTGCAACTAATGATGAGCTGAAGAAAGCATACAGAAGGCTGGCCCTCAAATATCATCCGGATAAAAATCCGGGTGATAAGGAAGCTGAACGAAAATTCAAGGAAGCCGCAAACGCCTACGAAGTGCTCAGCAATCCTGAGAAAAGGAAGATGTACGACTTACGGGGGCGTGCAGGACTTGAGGATATGGGTTTTCATGGTTTTGAAAACAACGCTGATATATTCAGTAATTTCGGGGATATATTTGGAGATATATTTGGCAAACGTTTTTACCGGGAAAGAACCGGTCCGCAGCGGGGTTCAGACCTTAGACATGACATGACAATCTCGTTTATTGATGCAGCGTTGGGATGCGAGAAACAGCTTAGATTTACAAAGAATGAATCATGTGAGGCATGCAAGGGAACGGGTGCCAAGAGCGGAGCATCGACTGTTTGTTCACAATGTAACGGTACCGGCCATATAAGCAGGCAGCAAAAACCTGCTGGAGGGTTTTTTACCATTAGCAATCCATGTTCTAATTGTAATGGTTCCGGAAGAAAGATTGATAATCCATGTCCTGATTGTAATGGTGAAGGACGAGCATCTAAAACCAGATCGTTATCAGTTAAGATACCTGCAGGGATTAAGGACGGTTCTACATTAAGGCTTTCAGGCCAGGGCGAAGCTGGTATCAGGGGTGGAGGCGCCGGTGATTTGCATATATGTGTTAAGATAGCGTCACATCCATATTTTGAGAGAAGGGGCCTGGATATTCAGTACGATGCAAAGGTTTCTTTTACTAAAGCTGCTTTAGGCGGAGAAATAGAAGTTCCAACCTTGAGGGGTAAGGCAACGCTAAAGATACCGAGGTGCACACAATCCAATCAAACCTTAAGAATGACAGGGCAGGGGGTTAAAACTAAAGATGGGAGAAATGGGAACCAATTAGTAAAAATAATAATAGACATTCCAAAGGAGCTATCCGCACGGCAGGAAGAGCTTCTAAAAGAGCTAGACAAGCTTGATGGCGGTTAAAGTTCTGTCAAAAATAACCATGGAAAATACAAAAAAACATGACGAAAGTTTTAAAATAGGCAAAAAAACACTAAAGATTGGAGCGTTCTATGCGATAAAATATGTATTGTCTCTTTGTTGCCCAAAAAGAGATATGTATCTAACCTGTTTATTGAACAGGCCTTAATACATAAATACATAAAATAACATCTTGACATTTTTTTGTTTTAAACTAAAATACACGGTAATATAAAAATTTATAAACAATCTTATTTTTCTTTAATAGGTTTGATTATTTAAATTATAAGATTATGAATAGCCCACGTAAGCCTTTTTTCAGCATGCCGTTAAGCAAGCTAGAGGATTTCCTGCAGGATTCAATATATTTCAGGGATGCCAGGGCCCGTACACGTTCACCAAGTTTAAGGCATGGTGAAAAAAGAAACGGCGAGGAAAGGCTATATGTTTTCGATAAATTCTTAATGCATCATGATTATGTTATACAAAAATCATCAGGAGAAAGATTTGTTGAAATAACAAATGATAAAAATGAAATCCACAGGAGTGGAAATATCATTCCGGGTGCAATGACTGTATCAAAAATAATCCTTCCTCTCGAAATACTGATACCAGAATTTGAAATACACAATGTTAATATTAAATTTGCAAATCCCTCAATATATGACGAAAAAACGAAGGACGTTTTTTCATTTCAATTCATAAGTCCGGATTGTATACAAATTAACGTTAATACCTTCCAGTCTCAGGGAACAATTGCCAGGACAATTATCACAGGGAAAATCAATACTGACAGGGAGAAGGCTACAAAAGTCAAGGAGGAAGACGTTAATGAAGCAAAGCTCAATACTGTTAGAGAATATCTGAAGACACTGTCAATTGAAGGTGAAGCATATATACAAAAGGAAAACTACAGAGATTATACATACCCGCTTTCTTACATTGCCGCATTACCTTCTGCCGAAATAGTCAAGCAAATGGAAGGGGATGGTGGAATGATCAATATGTTAAGAATGGATTTCGGTAATGTTAAAATGATACCTATAACTGATGAAAAGGGACCGGAAATAAAACTGGAAAGAGCTAGGGAAAGGGCATCCTTTAATAAGATAATTACAAAAGTTGTCAACGGGCTGGTTACATATTATCGGGGACTCGCTATAGTCAATCCGGTTGCCAAATTCAGAGGTCCTGCAAATCCTGTGATTTCTCCCGCAAAATAACTACCATATGGACTCATCATTCCGCATCGCAAGAAACAGCTACCTGCATATCATGTTTCTGCTAGTACTGACTTCAATGCTCTGGAGCTGTTCCAGTCATTCCAATTTGCCAGACAATACATACGAAATAAATATACACGACAAAAAACCTCGTGTAGAAGTTGCTTTTAGACAAAAAGAACGTACAATAGGCTTGATGTTTCGGGACAAATTAGACAATGACCACGGTATGTTATTTATCTATCCACAGGAACACAATTTGTCATTCTGGATGAAAAATACAAGAATCCCTCTTTCTATTGCCTTCATAAATTCCAGCGGAACAATTACACAGATAGAGACTATGGCTCCATATAGTTTAACAAGCCATACATCAAAGGTTAAAGTGAGGTTTGCTCTTGAAATGGAGGAAGGCTGGTTCAGGAAAAACGGTATTACAGTTGGCGGCAAGGTTGATTTTCCATCTGAAATTAGAAACTTGAAAGTAGAGTAGAGTAAGTTGAACTCGCTACCGCGAGTCTGTTCGTCCGCGTGAGTTGGCTCCTGCCTGAATACTTTGAAATTCTTATTAAAAGAAAACTATGAAAGCAATTATATTTGATCTTGACGATACGCTATACGATTGTACCGGCTCGTTGCTTGAAGCATCACGAAAACGTGCTGCAAGGGCAATGGTTAATGCGGGGCTGCCGTGTACGGAAGAAGAAGCATATTTATTGCAAAAAAAATTATCAGAAGAGCATGGTCCCTATTGTCCTGTTTTCAATGAAATATCAAATAAATTTAATATGGGTCATGAGCTTGTTCGCTCTGCCCTGAAGGCTTATAACAGCAATGAAGTGACCGATATACAACTCTTCCCGGATGTTGTACCAACTTTAAAAAAACTGGCGCAAGATAAATACAAACTGTTTTTACTGACAACAGGAATTTATGAAAGGCAATATAAAAAGATAGAACTGCTTAACCTGAAGCCTTACTTTGATGAAATAATAATTAACGACCAGGAAGTTGGCCTGTTAATGGAGGACAGCTTTGAGGCAATTGTCAGAAAGTATTCATTGTCTCCACAGAATGTTGTTGTCGTTGGAGACCGGGTGAGGGGAGAACTTAGAGTTGCGAAATCCAAGGGAATGGTAACCGTCCAAATGTTACACGGAAGATTTAAGGATGAAACGGCTTATGACAGCTCAAATAAACCGGATTACAAGATAAAAAGATTTTTTCAACTGCCGACTTTGCTCAAATTGAAAGATACCGGAAAGACACATGACAATTTAAAGATATTAGCTATTGGCGGCGGTACCGGACTTCCAATAGCACTTGAAGGATTGAAAACATACAGCGAAAAACTGACGGCAATTGTAACAGTTACAGATTCCGGCAGAAGTTCCGGTGTCATAAGAGAAGAATACGGCATATTACCTCCCGGAGATGTAAGAAACTGTCTGGTTGCACTTTCAGAAACCGAAGAACAGGAAAAGGATTTATACCAGCTTTTTCAATATCGGTTTAATAAAGGTTCGCTTAACGGAATGAGCCTTGGCAATCTATTGATGACCGCATTAACAGATATAACAGGCAGTTTTGATCAGGCAATAAAAAAGGCTAGTAAGATACTGACAATCAAAGGGAAAGTCCTGCCTTCCACACTTACAAGTACTCACATTTGTGCTGAATTAAAGGACGGCTCGGTTGTAGAAGAAGAGTTTAATGTACGCGCACCACGAAAAGCGCCTATCGAAAGGGTCTTTCTGAAATCAAATGATGTCGAATGCCCACCAGACGCAATCAGTGAGATCGAAAAAGCAGACATAATCGTGATCGGGCCGGGAAGTCTTTACACTAGCGTCATAAGTAACCTTCTTGTAGGAGGCATAAAAAACGCTCTGCAGAGTACAAAAGCCGTAAAGATATACTTGTGTAATATCGTTACGCAACCCGGACAAACAGACAATTACACCGCATCTGATCACATTAAAGCAATTACAAAGTATCTTGGAGAGGGAATCCTGGATTACGTGCTTGTCAATAACAATTTTCCGCGTGAAGAAATAATCGAAAAATATAGAAAAGAAGGCGCTGATATTGTCGCGCTTGATGAAAATTTAGAAAATAATAATGTAGCTGTAGAGGTTACAGATTTAATTGAGAATATTGAACAAAAAAGAGTATTGTGGGAAAAGCAGGACTTAATAAGACATGATCCTGAAAAGCTGGCAGATGCTATCTGCAGGGTATATGCACAATAGCTACTGTCACGCCACGCAATTAACGCCATAAAAATACCTCATAACCCCTAAGCCTATGTTTCACATTTCAGACAGGATTAAGGCAATCATATTTGATCTGGACGACACTCTATACGATTGCAGTGGAACGCTGGTTTTAAAAAGCAAAAAACTTGCCGCTAAAATCATATCGAAGGCGATCAAGTGCTCCGAAACAGAGGCGTTAAAATTACAATTAGAACTCGAAGACCGTCTTGGCCCAAAAGCTGACATCTCCCATGAAATCGCAAAACAATACAACCTTCCCGAAGAGTTCTGTGAGGAAATTTCTAATACCATTAATACTCTGGAGGTAGAAGGTGCCATTTTATTTCCTGACACAATGGCTTCAATTGACGAATTAAAAAGAATTGGCTATAAGCTCTTCCTTGTTACATTTGGCAAAAGAGAGATGCAGGAAAAGAAGATAAAGGTCCTTGGCCTTGAAAGGGCATTTGATGAAATAATCATAACAGATAACCCACGGGGAAAAGAGAAATGTTTTAAGGAAATTTTAATTAGGTATGATTTAAAACCGGAACAGGTTCTTTGTGTCGGCGATAAAATTAAAGACGAAATTGAAGTGGGAAAGAGGCTTGGCATGTCTACAGCATTAATGCAACATGGCAGGCATTACAATTTCTACAAATCTGAAATTAATGACAGCACACCTTATACGTATATTACCAAAATCTCAGATCTCTTGAAGAACGCCGAAAATTAGTAATAGCATTGAGCAATTAATGATCTTCATACACTCAGAACATCTTATCTTTATTCACTGCCTCGCCAGGTAATGTGCCCACTCCCGGCCAGATTTTCCGTCCGGGATAGATTACCGTATTTATACCGGTATGTACGCCGTCCGCAATTATAGCCCCGAATTTCCTTCTTCCAGTATCAACTATTTTGCCCTTCACAACAGATCTTACATTCTTGTTATCATGTTTTAAGTTCGCCGTTATTGTTCCTGCACCTAAATTACTATTCTCTCCAATAACGCTGTCTCCAATATAAGAGAGATGTGGTACCTTTGCATTGTCCATAATTATGCTGTTTTTTATCTCTACGGCCTGTCCGATATGACAGCCGTTTCCGATAGAAGTGTTTCCTCTTAAATAACTGTTAGGCCCTATGAGGCAGTTTTCTCCAATAATCACATTTCCGTTTATATATGTCCCCGACAAAATCTCCGTGCCTTTTCCTGCTTTTAACTTTCCTTTTACGGTAACATTCTTTTCTACTTTTCCTTTTATGTCATTTTTTATTTCAGAAACCAGGACGCTGTTTGCTTCAATTAAATCCCATGGATATCCCACCGACAGCCAGTGTCCTTTCACTTTTTCACACACGACCTTCTCTTTTTTTACAAGCGCATTTATATAGTCAACTATTTCATATTCCCCCCTTTGACTTTTCCTGAGCTTAAACGCAAACACTGATTTATCAAAAACATATAATCCTGTATTAGCTATGTCTGAAATGAACTTTTCAGGTTTTTCGACAACCTTTTTGACCTCTCTGCCCTTTACAACAAAGACACCAAACCTGCCAGGTTCTTCAACCTTGCATCCCAGGACAGCATATTTATGCCTTAAACATGCCTTAATATCTTTCCTGGAAAAAATATCATCACCGCCTATAACTATAAATTTACCCTTAATTAATTTTTCAACATACTTCAGGGCATGTCCCGTGCCCAACTGTGCCTCCTGCTCAGCATATCTTATCTTTAATTTTCCATACTTGCGGCCTATTTCTCCTATTATCATCTCTTTCTTAAAACCAACTATTATGATTACTTCACCAACCAATCCCTGCAAGGCGTCCAGGTTGTGCTTTATTATCTCTTTATTCATTACCTTGAGTAATGGTTTAGGCTTGGTTAATGTCAACGGCCACGTCCTTGTGCTCTTTCCGGCAGCCATTATTACGGCTTGTATCATATTCCTATCTCTTTCTTCATAATTTTCGCAATATCATTTGCTATTTTCTGAATCTCTCTTTTGTTCTCGCCCTCAATCATAATCCTGCACAGGTTCTCTGTGCCCGAATACCGGACAAGTACTCTTCCTTTTTTCCCCAACTTTGATTCAGCATCCCTGATATTTTTATTCACTTTCAACTTGTTAATATCTTTCTTCTCCTTTACATTAACATTAACAAGCACCTGCGGCAGTGATTTCATACACTCTGCCAGTTTGCTCAACTTTTCGCCCCGCTCTTTCATAATTCTCAACAATTGCAGGGCAGAGATTATTCCATCTCCCGTTGTTGTATAATTTGAGAATATTATATGCCCGGATTGCTCTCCTCCTAATACGTATCCTTTTTTCCTCATCTCGTCAACAACATATCTGTCACCAATCTTTGTTTTAACTACTTTTACACTTTCTCTTTCCATTGCAAAATCAAAGCCTTTGTTGGTCATTATAGTAACAACAACACTGTTTTTGACAAGCGCACCTCTCTTCTTCATGTCAATAGCACATATTGCAATTATGTGATCGCCATCAATATTTCTTCCTTTTTCATCACAAACTATAACCCTATCCGCATCACCGTCTAACGCTATTCCAATATGTGCCTTTTCTTTTTTCACTACATCCATCATCTTTTCTGGATGCAATGCACCGCAATTCAGATTTATGTTCAATCCATCCGGCCTGTCATTCAGCACAATAACCTCTGCTCCCAGCTCACTTAATATATGCGGTGCAGTGTTATATGCGGCGCCATTGGCACAATCCAGTACTATCCTTAATCCTTTCAGGCTCATGCTCTCTACGGAAGCCTTTGCAAATTCTATATATCTTCCATTAGCATCATCGACTCTATGCGCCTTCCCGATCAAATCGCCTTTTATATGTTCTGTCTTTACTTTTGCTGATAGAACATATTTTTCGATCTCATCCTCAACATTATCCGGAAGCTTATATCCATCCTCGCTAAAAATCTTTATTCCATTATCTTCAGCAGGATTATGTGAAGCGCTGAGAACAATACCTGCATCAGCATTTAACGATTTAGTTAGATGTGCAATGGCGGGCGTCGGCATAGGGCCAACAAGTAAAACATCTGCACCCACTGATACAATCCCGGATGCCAGGGCGTTTTCAATCATATAACCGCTCAATCTGGTATCTTTTCCTATAACAAATTTAGGTTTCTTCTTTCCGCATTTTTCTTTGAAAACATGGGCAGTAGCTTTTCCTATACTTAATACCATTTCAGGGGTCATTGGAAATATATTCGCTACTCCTCTTATTCCATCTGTTCCAAATAATTTTCCCATTAATATTCACCTGCTTAAAAGTTAAATACCGAAAGGTTGTAAGAGAGTGGTATGGAGTTTAAAGGCCGGATATTGAGAACGGGTAACAGCAAAGAGAAAAAAACTTGTTTGACAGGCACTTGCTTTAAACAAGCGCCTGTCAAAAAGGTGCTCAGATTAAAACTACTCACGGCTTAAAAGCGTTTTTACAATGGAACTGTCGCGTATTTATGTTTTTGCTTAAAGTGAGACCCACGGCAATCTTGACAAGATTCAAACCATATCTTTAAATTTCTTGCCTACCTTAAAACCTACTGTTCTGCTGGCTTTAATCTTAATTGTTTCTCCGGTTTGGGGGTTTCTTCCAGTTCGGGCTTTCCTTTTCTTTATCGAAAAAGTACCAAACCCTATCAGCTGAGCGCTTTTATCTTTCTTTACACCCTTACTGATACCACATAATACAGCATTTACAGCTCTCTCCCCCCCAGCCTTTGATGTTCCCAACTCTTTTGCTACCGCTTCAACTAAGTCCTGCTTATTCATAAATCCCCCTTTCTAAAAAGGAAAAAACCAAAAAAACTATATTGTTAACAACCCCCATTAGATTGCCATGCCAATTATCTTACCTTCAAATACAAGTTTGCCATTTGCTATTCCCTGAGTATCAAAGATAGCTCTCCTGGCTCTTAATTCTGTGTTTTTCGCAATAATAATCAGCTTGTCACCAGGGAGCACTTGACCTCGAAACTTAACCTTGTCAATACCGCCAAAGCCAAAAAATTTATCACTTTGCAAAGAACTCTTAAAATAATAGGTACAAAGCTGTGCAGCTGCTTCCACCATCAACACGCCAGGGAAAAGCGGACGCCCAGGGATATGCCCACGTACCCAAAACTCATCATTTTTAACGTCCTTAAATCCAATAATTATTTTGTTTTCAGGGTCATATTTAATTATTCCATTTAATAGTTCCATTTCATAACGATGTGGAACTACGGCCCTGATTCCCTCAATATCTGCCGTTACATCATTTAAATCAATTGTATCTAAATCTACTAAGAATTTTTGAGGCATTGCAAAATACTATTATTAAGACATATCTTTGTCAATAGAAAATTATATTAAAGGAAAAACAAGCAGGTTATCGCCTGCGTTTGAATCATTGCGAAAATTCCAAAAGATATGGTAGCGGTGCAGGGACTCGAACCCCGGACTTACGGATTATGATTCCGCCGCTCTAACCAGCTGAGCTACACCGCCACAAAGAAAGGACATCTTGTTAAAGATAACTGTTATCAAAGCTTCGCATTATATATCCTATAGACCAAGTCGTCAATTTATAATTGCAACACAGAATAGCGGCAGAGGCCGGAGGAAAAAACTCTGCCTCCATGCTGAGGCTGTCTGGGAGACTGATGTACTGTCATTTCCTGCTTTCTATCTCTTTCTTAATCTTTTCGACATTCGGGCCAAAGCTGCTTCTGCCATATTGCTCCAATAATTTGTCATACTTGTAACTCCTTGCGGAAGCCAGTCCCAAACCGTCACCCTGTACACCGTATTCATAGACCATAATTACCTCCTGCCTCGTATCAACCAGATAGAACGATTCTCTATTATTTTGCTGGTTGCCTACTAATGCAAATACGTGCCTTGCACCCGCTCCGCCATCACCCTGGGCAATAACATAATTTGGCGAAGTCTTAAAAAGTACAAGCAGAAGCAACACTATAATAATGCCCAGCAGGATTGTGTTTAATCCCTGTTTCTTAAACATTTCCATAACCTCCGGAATTAACGTTTATATGTTTTAGATTTTTATCTTCCATACGTTGGGAATTTGATTCCTGCATCTCTCTTTTCCCTTGCAAAGGCACGGGCTTCTTCTTCCTCCCTGATCAAAATTGTTGGTTTTATGAGTATAATCAGATTACCTGCGGTGGTAATATCTCTATCGATCACATCGCTGGAAAACAATCTTTTTACAATAGGAATCTTGGAAAGAATTGGGACACCTTTTGATGTTCTCGTTTCCGAGCTTTTGCCTAAACCACCAATCATAAGGATGCCTTTATCAGGCACACAAACAGTAACAGATAATTCCTGCTTAACGGTTGTAGGGATCTGTATTTGGTTAACATTGGCTGGCGTAATTACATCTCCTGTTCCGTCGACGGTACCGCCGCCGGTTGTAAAAGCTTCATCATTAAATGTAACAGAAGTGATAACAGGATGTACTTCCAGATAGACATATTTCCTGTCAGCGCTTACAACGGGCCTTACGCTAAATGTGGTACCGTCGTCTATTTCGGCCATCACAGGCTGAGGTGTCTGGCTCACAATTGTATAACTTTCTACATAACTTGTCGTTGTCACTACTTTAATAGTCCCTCTCTGAGTGTTAGACAGGGTTATCTTGGGAGCTGTTACTGTCTCTGCCTCATCGCTCTCCTGCACCGCCTTCAAAAAACCCTTGAGGAAGAAACCATCGAATATCTGGTAAGTAAGATTTATACCTGTTGCTGCTCCCAAAGCATTAGTTGTTCCTGTGTCTATAAACGTATCACCCGCTTCGGTAAAGATACCCCTTCTTTTGGGGTCGTCTGCTCCTTGAGTAAAGTCCAATTCATTTATATTGTTTCCAAATGCCTCCAGGAAATTATCCGAGACGGCAATAAAGCGCGCCTCGATAGCTATTTGAAGATCTGCAGAAGACCTCAGGGCAGAGAGGAGGCCTTCTACCTCTTTGTGCGCATCCAGTGTATGAGTAACTACGATATCGCCCAGCATCCCCTCCCGCGCCGCTATCATGCCCTTCCCCCCATTCGCCGACCATGATGCAGGCTCTATGGTGCCGGTAATCAAATCAATAATCTCCTGAACCCTGTCAAAGGCGCCCTTGCCCTCTCCCGCAGAAGCGGTTCCCTCTTCAGTTTCTGTTGCTGCTACCTGTGCCGACAGGCTTTTCCTGTCTTCCAGGTTTATGAGCAGATCGCGAACGTCATAGACCCTCAATTCCAGGGGTTCCATGGTAATATGAACTACATTATCTTTCACCACATAACCCAGGCCTTTCGGCAAAATATAATCCAGTATCACAGAAAGTGGAACATCATTAAGTTTTATGTTTACGTTTGCATCCGGGGCATCTTTATCTAAAAAGAAATTCATGTTTGATTTTTCCTGGAGAAATGAGATTACGTCTCGAAGAGGGGTATTTACAAACTCAATTGACAGCCGTTCTCCCAGTTTCATCTGCATTTCCTGTGGGATGGGCTTTTGAGATGGAGATGGCGACAGCTTCAGCCTTTCGGTATGCTCGCGATTTTCCTCAAGTCTCTTTTCCGGATCCTCTCTCAGCGTCCTGCCCTTAATGTCTTCCCACTCATCTTCGTCTGTATACTGCACTAAATCATTGTAAGGTATTGTCTTTTCTTTCAGATTTTCAAAGTATCTGTTGCGTTCCTGTGCGTTAACCTGTCCTATTTTTGCTATTACTTTTTTGTGCCTCAAGTCTTCCTGAAGCGCCTGAGCATTTTCCCTCAAGGCTTGAGCGGTTCCATCACCTGGCCTCGCTTTCAATATTGTATCAGTTATAGAAATGACGTCTCTATATCTATTTTCTTTTGCCGCCTGTTTTGCATCTTTAATCATCTGCTTCCTCATCTCATCAGTAATCGTTACAGGCGGAGTTTCTGCCTGTCTTTCGGGAATTATCCTGTCTCCTCTTCTTCTGATGCCCCTTTTTTTTAATCCCTCAGGAGGATATGCCTCTTTTTGTGCAGATTCGGCTAGATCTTTCTGATGGGGATGTGTTTGAGATTTATTGGATGCCGTCTTATCGCTTAATTCAGGCGCTTTATCATTTTTTGTATCGAGCGCCTTGTTTGGCATAAGCTGGCATGCACTTATAATAAGGAGGGAACAAACCATTATTATCGCAGGGATTTTTCTCCGAACAGTTTTCATATTTTCTCGTAATTTAATTATATAGGAATTTCCATTTTAAATCTTTGTGGTAGGGGCGAACTGCCGTTCGCTCCTACTTTAATCTTTTACTGCTGATCGACTCAAACCTACCCGTCCGAACGGCCTGGCCGGGCGGGAAGGAATGAGTTACATCTTATTAATTTAGTGCATAGGAATTTCAATGTTGATAGCACTTCGACTCCGCTCAGTGTGACGTCACCCCCTGCCCGTCCGGCACGCGGGTGAGCGGAGTCGAAGGATAGTCTTTTGTCGCGATAGCGGCCTAACTTGATCAGTGAAATCTGTGGTTCCTGATTGCAATCTAAATTGATGTTATCAATTTAGCCTCATCTGGTACATTCCTCATCATTCATTCTCCACACCAATTTCACTTTCCTCTACTTTTGCAGTTCTTGCAGACTCCTTCAGCCATAATTCATTTATATTGCCGTATTCATCCTTATACTTAATCTTGGACGTAGTTTTCATAAATGTCTCGCCTGGCATCATCCTGGTGCCAACAAACTCTCCGGCATCGTTCAATATAACAGCCTTTTTCATTAGTGTTGACGGCCTTTGTGCCTTATAGACGATGTCTTGTAGTACATAATTTGTTGTAAAATCCAATGTTTTACCGCCTGAAATTTTTTTTCCGCCTATCCTCTCACCTATCTTTGTTGGAAATCCATATTCGCGCCATTGCCCATCTATCTCTCTTCGTATGTTTATATATGCAAGATCATCGGCCAGGCCCTTAAAAATAATTTCTGTATTAGCCGGCATTTCAACTTGTTTATATATAACAAACTCTTCATCTGCTTCTTCTATATTTGTATCTACCCTACCCGCAAAAATTGAAGTCCTTGCAATTTGTTTTGCCCAGGTGGAGCCATTAACTTTATTCACTAAATTTGACTTATATATTACCTTTTCCGCATTCTCAGGCCCTGCACGTTTTAAATTATGTTCTATAGCATTAACAGTACTGGAAATTCTTGATTGCAATTTCTTCCCACTATAAGGAGAAAGAAAAAGGATACTTGCGACATTATATAAACAAAAGAGTAAAATCAAAGATAAAACTACTTTAATTAAATATCCGTATATCCTATCTTTTTGTGCATTTTCCATTATTTAATAGCCCAAAACAGTGCCAAGTCTTGAAATAAGATCCTTTGCGTTATTACATCTTGAAATCCACGACATATGCCTCAATAATAACATCTACCATGGAAGGAGATTGAATATTGTTTATATGTAAAGGCTGGTATGATTTTTCTGCTCCTTTTGGCGACCTCCGCCTATCCAATTCCCCGCTTACATTAATAGTCTCTATCTCAAAACATATCTCTGATTTTGAAAACTCGTTAATTAAAAAAAGCAGGCCTTCGGCATCCATTTTTATCTTTATAGAAAAAGGAATAAAACCAAACAACTCAGCGTGAGCATTGGCGTGAAGCTCCTTTTCCTTTTCAAAATTAATACTTTCAAGATAGCGAACATTCATTTCTTTCTTTAGTATTATATTTATTAACTCTTCTGCAATCCAAAATCTTTTCTGTTCGGGAACAATGTCTTCCCATGTGGGAATTACAACCTTCCATTCTTTAAACGGAAGCGTGTTTTCAGTTAATGCGATGTTGTGATTTCTCATCTTGTCCTGAAGGATATTTACCTCCTGAATATACCTGTTTTGCCATAGAGCCTCATCATTAATCTCATCCCCATTTACAGAAGTAAAAACCTTTTCGAGATGACGGTCTTGTTCCTTATAAAATACCTCGTATTCCCGTCTGATCTCCTTGATCTTTTCTAATTTGTCCTCTTCAGCCTTTATCCACTTTGTATTAAGAAGCTTAACGCCCTGTCTTTCATATCTTTCGAGCCTGGCCAGTACATTTTCAATTGTCTCGGCCTTCTTAATATTCTTCAGCCTGAAGGGATTTACAAACAAAAGGTAAAGGGCTATCATAGAAAATATTATCCCCCCGATAGACAACCAGAATTTATTTTTTTTAATATCTGATAAGTTCACTTAGCTATCCACCCGCCTGATGATTGAGTAGGGGCGTATGGCAATCCCCGGACAAACCGCGCCGAGGACTTTACGCCCCTGCGAACCAGGCTCGCCAAAGGCGAGCTACTTTTTGTTGCTATGGAGTGCATTGACCACGTCAATGCATTTATTAAAACAGTGACACCCGCCCAACAGACTGGCGGACAGGCGGTCACCGTACTCCAAAACTTATTATCTTGACAACTTTGAAATTCCCATACGTCAACGTTAAATTTTTCGTCGTTCCCCCTCAGAATAACAAAGGGTTTACTATACATTGTATTTCAAAGGAAATCGGTTTGCTATTTATGCCATCAGCCGTATTTTCAGATATATACTTTTTGTCTGTATCCTTGACATGCTGTACAGAGCCTTGCACTAACCTTACATCGATGAATGCAGGTAGCTTCTGATCAGATAAGGTTAATTCCTCTATTGGTTTTCTAACTTTTTCCTCTATATACGACACTTCTGGTGCATAACTTTCTCCCCTAATGCGTATAATCAACCCTTCCTTCGACGTATCAATATTCTTAGAAGTACCTTCTCCTTCCTTTTTAAAAAAGCCTTTACTACTCACCCTCTTATCAGCATGAGGAATACCCCATAAAGATTCTATACTCAATAAATATACATTTTCCGGGATTGAATCTAGAGTTTTACTGACCGCTTCTACCCAGAAACGTCCCTGGGCGCCTATTGACTTCCACATATGTAAATTATCTTCCTCTATTTTAACTTTTTTCTCTATACTCTTATAAACTCTTTCCATTTTTTTTACTTCATTTAACGTTTCAGTTACGGTATCTACTCCGTTTGAAAGAGGCTGCCATATCATATAATCTTTAATACTTTGTGTAAAAAAGCTCAGAAAGATTGCCATTGTAATAACACAAGCTAATATTTTTCGACTTGAAACCTGCCGTTCTTTAACATAATCAAGTGGAAGCAGATTAATTTTAATTTCGCCAAGGTTTAAGCCCTGTATGGCAAGCCCCAATGCCGTCTCAAAGCCATAAATATTTTGTTTATTTAATGCAGGACGATCAAAATCTTTTAACATTTTTATTTTGTCTAACAGGTCTAAGAACCTGACTTTGCTTTCCAGGTTTTCATCCACAAATTTAATTTTATTATCATCTTCAAAGACTTCGCCCATCAGGTATAAAGTTTCCGGTTTAGTGCCTTTTGTGACAGAGACGTAATATCCTATTGATCTCTGTATTTCCCGTATCAGGGTGGTATTTACTTCTGAAATAGGAATGCTTCTATTCCAGTATTTTGATCTCCCAACCACTATGAAATCAGTATTTCCCTGTTCAACATTTACAACAATAACGTCTTCAACTGAACCGGAACTTAAGTGCACAAGATTATAGATTGCAATAGGCGTAATTTGAATTGCATCCAGATTTACCCTTATTGGAGCCAGGCTTGGCAAAAGATTGTATATATTTTCCTTTTTTGTGGCAAATAAACCTATTTTAACGCCACTATCAGTTATCCTATCACCTTCAAACTGTTGATAATCCCATATAATTTCATCCGGCTCAAAAGGAACCTGCTTACGCAATTCATATTTTAACGCATCGGCAACACGACTTTTTTTAATAGGCGGGAGCGAGAAAAATCTTGAGAGTATCATTTTCCCTGAAAGAGAAACGATTATTTTGTCAGATTTGCTTATTAAATTGCGTTCTTTAAAAATATTTACTGCGTCTTCAATAAGTTCAGGTTTTTTAGACGCAACCCCATGTTCAATTGAGGAATAGTCGATCCTGTCAATTGCTTCTATAAATAATTCTCCATCGCGAGCGCTTGCTTTTACAGCTTTTAACCCACTGTCGCCTACCTCCAGACCCCAAGCGCTTTTCCCCCCGGACAGCCGGACAGAATCCAACCCCTTTTTGTAAATTGCTCTAAAATTCATGAAGAATGTCAAAGTTAAATTAGTGTAAATTCGTGAAATTAGTGTCTAATAAAGTAATAATTTTCTCATAAATGATTTTTAAATCCTCATGTTCCTCTGCCTCCAGCCATTGAACATCCGGAAAACTTCTAAACCACGTCATCTGTCTTTTGGCAAATCTACGTGTGTTTAATTTTACCGTCTCTTTAGCATCATCTAATGTAAGCCCGTCTTCAAGATATTGAATAACCTCCTTATAGCCCAGCGCCTGTCTTGCCTGCCTGCTTAAACCTTCAGGGCTATCCAGCAAAGATTGAACCTCATCAACAAGGCCGTTGTCAAACATTGTTTCAACCCGTGCGTTAATCCTCCGGTAAATATCTTCTCTCTCTCTTGAAATACAAATGATCTTAAACTTATAATTCTTTCTTGCAATTTTATATTGTTCCTGTAGTGCCGAAACAGGCTCACCTGTTATTTTATACACCTCTATAGCGCGTATGATACGTCGTAGATTGTTCGGGTGCAGTTCCCCGGCTTTAACAGGGTCTATTTTTTGCAGGATGCCATGAACATGCAAGTTCCCCTTCTCTTCTGCAATCCTTTCCAGTTCTGAGCGAATATTCCAATCTGCCTCAGGGCCGTTAAAGATACCGTCAATAATACCCTTTATATAAAGAGGGCTGCCGCCGACAATAAGAAACTTCCGCTTCCCCCTGTTAGCGTTGCTTATTAAATCTTCTACATCTTTGACATACTTCCCGACACTGTAACTTTCCCATGGATCAATAATATCGATAAAATGGTGAGGAATAATCTCCCTCATGGTCAATGAGGGTTTTGCCGTTCCAATATCCATCCCCCGATAAAAAAGCATTGAATCGGCAGAGATTATCTCGCCGCCAATTTCCCGTGCAACATTAAACCCGATCTCCGTTTTATCACAGGCCGTTGGCCCGGTAAGTATTTGTATGGTAATACTCATTAACATATACAGACAAAGAAATAATATCTCTTAAGAAAGCAGGAATTACAGGAGGGGTTCAAAATCCAGGGCTTTGTTTATAAATTTTCCTGAGTTTCCTGCACTCCTTAGCGGACAAAATCTAGCGTATCCAGAGGACTCTGAACACCCATTCCGCCCTTTCTTATGACGTGGGTGTATATCATCGTGGTGGTCACGTCCTTATGGCCCAATAGCTCCTGCACCGTCCTGATGTCATATCCCGATTCCAGAAGATGTGTTGCAAAACTATGTCGAAACGTATGGGGACTCACATGTTTTGTAAGATTGGCCTTGCGCGCCGCCTTCTGGACGGCGCGTTGTAAGGAATTTTCACTGATGTGATGGCGGCGCAACTTGCCGCTCCTGGGGTCTTTAGATATTTTTCCGGAAGGAAAGACATATTGCCAGCCCCATTCGTGCGCTGCATTCGGATATTTCCTTTCCAATGCGAAAGGCAGAAAAACTTCACCGTATCCTTTATTTAAATCCTGTTCATGCGTAGTCTTTACACGTTCCAGATGTTCCAACAAGTAAGGTTTCAATTGATCCGGGAGCATCGTTGAGCGGTCTTTCATTCCCTTTCCGTCACGGACAATCAGGTGGTTTTGATCAAAATCGATATCTTTAACCCGCAAGCGGACACACTCCATGAGCCGTAACCCACAACCATAGAGAAGCTTAGCCATTAATTGGTGTATGCCATCCATTGATGACAGTATCCGTCCGGCTTCATCTCTGGACATTACAGTGGGCAATCTTTCAGGCTTCTTTGCACGCTCCATGTGCCCGAAATCTCCCAAATCCACATTAAGTACTTGTTTATAAAGGAATACAATGGCGTTTAAGGCCTGGTTTTGAGTGCTTGAGGCAACTTTTCTATCAGTTGCCAGGTGGGAAATAAATTGAGCAATTTCCTTTTCACCCATATCCTTAGGATGCTGCTTCTTATGAAACAGGATAAACCGTCTGGTCCAGTCCACATACGCCTGCTCGGTTCGAATCGAATAATGCTTCATCCGAATCACATTTCTAACCTGATCCAATAGTTTCATACTAATCCTTCATAAAACTATAGAGAACGGGTACAAATACCCTAATCCCTGAATTCCCCAATTCTTAAATTCCTAAATTGTATCCACTATCTGTATTTCTCTTTTTCAATAGAATATTTAATTTGACATAATAGCAATATTTTAATATATTTACAACCATAATTTACCAGATAGCTGTATTATAATACAGCGTTTAGGCAGTCTAATCTATGTTAGATTTTTGCCTTATTTTTCATATAAGTGTTAAACGCTGCCGGCCTCGACCATTTTCGAGCCAGTTGTTTCCATGCCTCACTGTAAGTTCGCTTTTGTTCAGGTTGATATAATTGAGCAAATGGCCAGAAACCTAACGTATATATTTTTTCTAATCTCTTTTCTGCCTGTAATGGTGTTTCATTAGTAAAAGCGATCAATACATAACAACGCTTTTTATAAGTTTTAATACCGTCTAAAATTCTGGCCGCTCTTGCCAGTTGAGGTATTGCGTTTTCAGTATCACATGATAACCAAAGTTCTTTTATCCTTATCGAATCAAATAAGTCTCTATGCCAATCTTTTAACAATGTTTTGTCAATTCCTCCTTTAAATTCTGCCGCCCTCGGTTGCCGTTTCAGCATATCAAATACTTTTCTTATGTGCTGATGACTACATTGTAGCAAATTATTATCGTTTACTATCCACCCCTCCTTAATCTGTAATTCTCTGAGACACCCTTCTCTTTTTGGTACAAAACACCATTTGCATTTTTTATTACACCCCCTGCTTGTTATAGTGATTCCTTTTTTCATAAATAGCCCTGGTGTAAACTCTCCTCCTTCATCAACATAAGCAGGACCACCAACCTCTACATCTTCATAGTATACTGACCATTCCTGTTTTAATCTCTCAGCTATTGGCTTATCCCATGTAAATGTACATGATACCCTTACAGGCATTTGTTCTTTTGGTCTAAATAATGGTGGCAAGCCCACAAAAGCTAAATCATCATCAGGTGTAAAACTTGTTCGGTTTGGAAACACTCTAATCATATAATTCTGTCCTCGGCAAAATATCTAACCAACGGATGGAGCTAAGCCACCTATGGTGTCGCTCATCCCTGAACTGTTAGACCTAATTTATATCAATAAGCTTAGCGTTAATTAATTTTTCTTTAATTGCTTGTTCGATCATACTCCCCAATTCCCAAGTCTCAATTGGCTTTGACCTTAAAATGGCAGCCTTGGCTTTTGCCGCTTTTTCATCAACAATGGTTATTCCATAAATTGCATTCTGTCCAAACATCTTGGTGAATGATTTAGTATTAGATGTTTCTGGTATGTCAATCCTTACAAATGAATTTCCACCTATTGTTTGCTCTGTTACCTTGCCAGCATAAGTTTGGTGTCCGAACACTTCTACGATTGCCCAATGTTCAAATTTTTCTGTTTGTTCACTCATGGTACTTTCTCCGGTCTAACCAATCGCTCCAGCTAACCAGCAAAGCCGTTGCGATTTCTAAAGTTTAAATTGTAAGTTACACGCTCAGTTTCTCGCTAGTAGCTGAGCTATGTCCTGTTATAAACATGGAAAATATAGAAGAAAAATTTGAAGCTCTTCCACTTATTCAACAATCCATGCTAGATAGTTACAAAAAAAGACTAGAATGGATACGTATCACAATAACTATTCTGACACCATCTTTAGTCCTTTTGATCGGATTTCAAACCAAGCCCCATTCCAACGAAAAGTTACTGAGTGTCCTTCTTCTGATCTCAATATTAATGATGACCTTATCAATACTTTCTGGTCTTTACCTTCTCCTTGCCGAACCACAAGCATACAAGAAAATGGCAGGGGAGATAAAGAATTTGGTTGATAGAGGGGGTAACGTACAGGAGACCCCCATTTTTTTAGAGTTTTCTTGGTATCAAGAAATATTATCAAAAATATTCCCCATACTCGTTTCACTATCAATTTTATTCTTAGGATCATTTGGTATCCTTAAATATTTATAACCAGTCGATGGACATTGACTCGAAATACTTGTGCGATCTAAGTCTTATTGCTTTCTTTATTTTTTTGTAACTCTCTCGCATGTCATCTCAGTCGTTAGGTATCTAATATGATTGAATATTTACCACAAGCATTATCAGGTCTTAATTCAGTCCTTTCTATTTTCAAAACTGTTAGCGATGTCCTCAAGCAAACTGGTAATACTGCAAATACTCAAGAAAGCATCATCGAGGCTACGAATGCCTTGCTTGATATTAAAACTAAAATCATCTCTGCTTACGAAACGTATTCTTCTTTGTCGTCTGAAAAAGATAAACTTAAAAAAGAAATCATGCGCCTTAAAGACTGGCAAATTGAGAGAGAATGCTATATGAGAAAGCAAATTGCTCCCGGAGTATTTGCTTATATAGAAAATGACTTTGTGGGACATTTTCAAGAAGCGCATAAGTACTGTTGCAACTGTTTCGACAAAACTATTAAATCCACTTTGCAACAAGGAATCAGAAAAATACCTAATGTTATGCGAGTGTCTACTTTGGTATGCCCTAATGGTTGTCCAGAATTGCAATTTTCTAGTTATATCAATATTACCTAACAAGTCAGTGGAGTTGACGCCTTTATCAGGTGCGATTTCTAAATTATCAGATTCTTTGCTTGTTTTATTTTTATCCATTATTTTCTACGCCTCACGGCGCACCTCACTTCAGTCGTTAGCATATAATAATAATTGAAAAAACAATGCCCATGAGACAATTATTAACAAAAAGCATAATAAAATTCTTCGCCAACTTATTTTATAATATAACTGCTTTAATAATTGTGAGTGCAATTGGTCTACCTGTTTTAATTGCTTGGGCAACTGGAACATTAGGGTTTTTACTTCAGATACTAAAAACACCAACACCAATATGGATAACCATAATTTCGGTTCTTCTTGTATTCGCTTGCTTAAAAATAATAAAAGTTCGTTCATCATCAAAATTACATTACAAAACAAAATATTTCACAATTAATAATTATAAATGGGAAGTAAAAATTTATGATTATGGGTATTTTGAGATCGAAAAATATCCATTTTGCACAATTCATGATTTAAGATTTATATATGGTAGTAATGGAAAATATTGCCCTGGTACAGAAAACGAGACTTGTAAAAATTGGTTAAGTGAATACGATGAATTTAAAGTCTATGAATCTGCAAAAAGTATTATTGAAAATAAAATAAGAAATAAAAAATGCTAACCAGTCGCTGAAGCTAACCCCTCTATTATGTGCGGTTCTCAAGTTTTCAGGTTCTCTGTTTATTTTATTCTTTTTCATAGTTTTATCTGCCAAGCGGGTTAGCTTAGCTCAAGCGTTAGGCAACAACTTCAGGCATAAAATGGGTGGCTTGATATTCTGGTTAATATTCATAATGGGGTTTTTCCTCGGTAGTTATTATGTTCTTCGACGTTTGATTCTAAAAAAGAAAATACCGAGCGATATTGCCAATGATGACCTCATTGGAGGTATACTCAATTTGGCCATTTATATTATCGGTATGTCATGTTTTGTTTATTTAATGCGTTTTGTTTTGCCGAAGGAAGTAACATGGTACATCGAAATTATTAAAATCGTGTATTTAATATGTGCAATGT
>JAIQZU010000082.1 GCA_021776915.1 Candidatus Scalindua sp.
TTCTCATGACTGATTGAGTGGCATTCCTTGCATGACAAATCCTTTACGGGATGCTGTGAGTGTCTGAAGGATACAGTCCATGAAAGACTGCCCTTCCTTTCTATATCTACATTATGATACTTGTCCATGTCATCTTTGTGACACTTTACGCAATCTAAATCCGGAGTTGTATGGTGGCATTTAACGCAATTGATTTCTTCGTTTTTTATCGAAGCATTCTGGTCATTAACATGACATAACCCACAGTCAACATCACTTTCCGCCGTAAACCCGTGTAGGAATTTTTCCTTTTTATATTTCATAGGATTCTCATCAATTTCATTATGGCATCTTTTACACTTAGATACTTTTAATTCAACATGATGACATTTAAGGCAGTTTTCTTTTTCAATTATTAATTTTCCATGTTCTTTAGTATTAACCTCACTATCGTCATGACAGGATATGCAGTCCATGTCCTGCTCAAACGAATGTGTCTTATGTCTGAATATTTCATCCCTTTTAAGTGATTTAAATTTATTCTCATATGCCATGTAATTGACATGGCATCTTTCCGTACAGGAATCTGTTTTCTCTGTAAGCGTCTGCAACGGAACATGCCCAACCTCACCTAATGTCTCTGTAGCAGAAGCAATCTTGCCTTCTGAAGGAAGAGGTAAAAGAAACAGAGCCAGAAGTAAACTAATACTTGATACGATTTTGCGCATATGAATTCTTTCCTACTCCCGCCAGGCGTAGTGGACGCGAAGTAAGGGCGAACGGCAGTTCGCCCCTACCTTCAGGAATTCTCATCATTTACTTTCTAAAAATTAATAACTTTGCGTACTTTGCTCCTTCTTGTCCTCCCCGCCTACCGGCAGGCAGGGGCGCCTTTTGTCCGGGAAGCGGTGAACTATTATTCCAAACGTTGTATACTATAATTAATCAAATCTTTGACATATTTAATATTGTGCACCCCATAGCTTCCATCTTTTACAATCAAATCATAATTATACCGGATCCCATCAATCAGTGATTCCGGTACTCCCTGCAATCGTGATTCTATTAACAACTCCGATAACGAGTCTAACATCCCTGCAATATATTCCTTCTGCTCTGCCATTGTTTTGTCGAATCCCTTCTCGTGGCAGGTATTACATATCTTTGGATCGATAGCCAGATCTTTGTCTTTGTGACATGCGGTGCAATTGACTGTAGCAAGATACATCGGGTCAGGACTTCTTTCTACTCCCCTGCCACCATTACCTGCATATAATTCTCTTTGCAACAAATATGGCTCTTTCTCTAAAATGAGTGTTTCGTCTTTCGCAGTAATAGTATCATCACCTGATATTGCAACCATGGCCATACCTGAAACCTTCTCAATGCCCTTATCTTTATTATCAATATCTCTCATAGGCAATATATTATTAATGTATTCATCTCCCCACTTATGGGAAAACCCACCATGACAAGGAGAGCATGGGACATTATGTTCTGCCACGTGGTCATTGTGCATTCTGTCTGCACCCTCATATTCCGCAGGAATCTTTGTATGGCAATAGTAGCAATTCTTCTTTTCTACATCGTTGCCCCTGTTGATAGTCTCAAAATGACAGCTTGTGCATTCTACTTTCAGTTCCTTCTCAAATTTTAAATGATCAAACTCCTTTTCATATATCATAACCTTTATCTGTACGTCCTTATGGCAGAGTGAACATCCATCTACATTCTTTTTATCATTAGTAGTAAGTAAAGGGGTTTCTCCTTTTATGAAATGACAGACAAAACAAGCATCCTCATCTATACCAAAATGTCTTGTTTCTACCCCTTCCTCTACCTCTCTGCCCATATACGAATGGCATCCAATACAACGTAACTTAAGATTAGTAGGGAATTCTTTCAAGTGTGTTTCATGATTAAAAGAAAACACATCCTTGTATTTTGAGAAATCAGAGGTAAGTTTTTCGACAGGATGGCAATCGGTTTTTGTACAGTTACTATCCTCAATCTCAACAGACAATGTCCTGCCGCTACCATCATGTGTGTGACAATTCAGAAAGTCTGTATTACAGGAAACCGTCTCTTTCCAGGTATTATAAGACGTCTGCATACTGTGACATCTTGCACAGAATTTTGGAGAGTCCGGTTTATGTGCAGCTATCTCAAACAACGTAATACAACATATTACAGACAGAATTGTCACTATGGACAGTATCTTGACGCTCTTTCTATCTCTTTTTCTGATATTCTCCAGCATAGTATGTGGTAGTGGGTATAACTGCATCCAAGTTTGAAGTGACTAAAGTGACTAAAGTGAGCTAAAGTGCCTAAAGTTAAAAAAAAAGATTTGTTTTTTACCACAACTTTAGCTCACTTGAAACTTTAGGCACTTTTAACTTTTAATGACAAAAAAACTTTCTAAAGCTTGTTCTCATGTAAATGGGGAAAAGAAGTTTTTACAAAGTAATAGTATATAGCGATCCCCGGACAAACTGCGCCGAGGACTTTACGCCCCTACTGTGAACTCTGCGATGGACTCAATTCCAACTCTACCTTTGCAAGCAAAGTTTTCTTAGTTCTATTAAAATTCGTCCTGAAAAGAACGGCCTCTAACTCTTTCACACCATTCTCGCCATCTATATCAAACTCAAAACTATAAATCTTCTTATCTCCCGGTTTCAGTTGAGTGCCCATTTCAACAAACATACTCTCCTGTTTAGATTTGACTATCAGCCCAAAGTTATCCTTGAGATTGATTAACAAAAGAACCTCTCTATATCCGTATTTTCCGGTAGGGATTGAGTGGTTAACCTTAGTATTCAGAATCTCCACGTTACCTTTTATCTGGTTTTTGTTGTCATTTAATTCAGTAAATGCCAATTCTATAAAGTCTTTATTACTTTCCAAGGCACTTAAACTGGAAAAAGTATGTGCCTTCCCTTCCTTCTTTACATGTAATTTCTGCCACGGCTCATTCTGGATCAGTTTACGCCTGACGGCTGGCATATGGCAATCCTGGCATGTTTCATCATTACCGTTTCCCACAAACGTTAAATACTCTTCGTATGTATCAACATGACATTTACCGCAAAGCTCGCTCCCTTTATACAACTCTTCTTTTTTCTCTATAGGATGTGGAGAGATTCCCGCATGTGGGCCAGCGAGCGTGCAATCTACAGTAAGATGACAGCCATGACAATCAACTCCATCATTCAGATTGTAATCCCTTGACGCTATTTCACCATTCTTTGGTTTAGACAAAGAGATTGCCGTTTTGTCAGGATCAACTTCCAATGATGTAAATATAGTTTCCGGCACATGACATCTTATGCAGAATTTAAATTCATAATTGTTAGTGGCGACTCTAAACTCTTCACTGGTGTAACTCTTCGAATGTGAAGACTCCACCCATTCATTGTAAATATCGACATGGCATTCACCGCATTTATGCGACCCTATAGAATCTTCTCCCCTCATAACGAGTTCGGGATGCAGGTTCTCGATTAATTTGCAGCCGGAAAATATGGCCATAATTGTAATTATAGCTACCATACCGAACACAAGTGGAAAGGGGTTTTTACACATGCGTTTATAAATCATTTTTATAAATGAAATTTAATTAAACCAAATACAATAATCATTAATAAATTAATAATGACTATAGAGAGAAAGATCGGTTTCTTCCATAAACTCCTTTCAGAATTTCTATCCAGGAAAGGAATACTGATAAAGGTTATTGCATAAATCGCAAGAGTGGTAACATGCCAAATCTTATTATTAATTAAACTGGAACAGTGATAGAAAGGGAGCAAAAACCACGGGGGTCTGGTTGGAAATGAGGCAAATTCATCTGTTGATTTCTGGAATGATTCGGGAAAAAACATTACCCCAAGCATGACAGCACTTATAAAAAGAAATGTCAATAAAGTGTGCCTGAGGATCTCGTTAGGATAAAAAGCCTCCAGTTCTTCTTCACTTCTTCCTTTACTGTAGTCCACCATGTATTAAATAGGATGCTCCCGCCAAACAAGTCGCCCGCCCGGATGAATCCGTTCGGACTGGGACAGGGATTGTCGTAGATGGTTAAATGTTACGAATTACGAAGCCCCGCTGAGCGGGGCGAAGCAAGATAGACGAAAGACGAGACAATCGTCCTTCATCAATCGTTTACCGTAACACGAAACTAGAAAACTAAATCTGTACAATAACTCTGTATCCAAAATAGAAATCCTATACATTAAATTAAAGCGGTTCTGAAACACCAGTTCTGCGTATCATTAAGAAATGAAACCCCATTATAATACACATCATTATTGGTATACAAGCAATATGCAATGCATAGACAGCAACAAGATTACGATTAGAAACTGTCCCCCCATCATGATAGGACCCTACCGTGTGATCAGTCACCATAGTGGGCATTGCAACTTCACCACCAACTGAACTTACACCCCAATATGACAGACTGTTAGCAGGAAGGAAGGTGCCCGTATAACATATAACCAACGTCAGCACCAGCAGTAATGCGCCTGATACCCAATGCAACTCCCGTGGGTTTTTGTAGAGACCCTTAAACAATATCCTTATCATATGCACAACTAATGCGACAACCATAAAGTGTGGAGCTACGGCATGAACCTTCTGAATCAACCATCCATAGGAAACGGTATGCCTTATGTACTGAACACTATTAAATGCTTCGCTGGCAGAAGGCACATAATAAAAGACTAAAAAAATACCCGTACCGACTTGCATTAAAAATGCAATCAGCGCAAATCCCCCCATACAGCGAAACCAGCTAATCCCCTTTGGTATTAACTTTTTTGTCAGGTTTTTCTCAATTACATCCTCAAGCTGGTATCGTTCCTCAAACCAATTATTAATATTTTGTGAGAATTTATTTTTTTTGCAGGTCTTACTCATAATTATTATGGATGACGATGTATCTAAATCTTGGATTCCCCGTGAAAACGGGGCTAAACCTCTCTTTCGAGAGGATTCCAAAATAATAATCTATTTCTGTTGCTTCTCAACATAGCACAACGCACCGTCAAGCACATTAACCAATTCGTCAATATTATCTTCAGTTATTATCAGAGAAGGTTGAAATGTCAGAACATTACGGCTGGCCCCCGTCTTTCCTATAAGAACGCCCTTATCTTTCATATATTCCAGGATTATGTCTGTCTCCTGTACAGCAGGTTCTTTACCCTGGTCAACAATTTCCGCTCCCAACATCAAACCCTTTCCTCGGACATCACCAATTAATACATGTTTATCTTGAAGTTCTTTCAACCTTTCCTTGAGATACGCACCCATGTTTTTTGCATTATCTACCAGACTGTATTTGTTTATTACATCCAGAGTAGCTAATGCAGACACACTCGTAACAGGATTACCACCGAATGTAGATGCGCCCGGTCTTTGGTACGATGCCGCAATTTTATCAGAGGTTATAAAACCGCCAACAGGTGTTCCATTTGATATTGCCTTGGCAAATGTCATAATATCCGGCTCAACTCCTGAATGTTCGATGGCAAACATCTTACCGGTTCTTCCAAAGCCAGTCTGTACCTCATCCGTAATGAACAATATTCCATACTTATCCAGAATATCTCTCACCACTTTAAAATATTCATCAGGAGGCGTAATAATACCTCCATTACCCTGAATAGGCTCAGCAATAAATGCCGCAACCTCTCCTGATGTGGAAGTTTCTATGACATTCTCTATCTGTCTTGCACATTCAATATTACAGTCAGGATATTTAAGATTAAAGGCACATCGGTAACAATAGGCATCAGGCACGAAACTTATGCCTCCAACAGGATTAGTATCTGTTCTCCAGAATTTCAGCCCCGTTATGCTCATCGTTAATTTCGTTCTGCCATGCAATCCGTTATAGAGGGAAAGAAACTCATGTTTCCCCGTATATAGTTGAGCAAGCAGTAATGCCCCCTCGTTAGCCTCTGACCCGCTTGCACAAAAGAAACTTTTCTTCAGGCTTTGAGGAGTAATCTGTGCAAGTCTCTCGGCAAGATCTACTATCGGTTGAGTCAGGTATATGGTTGTAGTATGCTGAAGGGTTTTCACCTGCTCACATATCTTATCAACAATCTCAGGGTGACAATGCCCCGCATTCAATACTGAAACACCACCATAAAAATCCAGGTATCTTTTGTCCTGATGGTCAAAGAGGTACTGCCCTTCTCCCCTTACGACCTGCATAGGTTCTTTATAAAAGTGATAAACACAGGGAATCAGGTATTCGCTCTTTTTACGAATGATTTCCTGTGGGCCGATATATGATTCTTTATTTTGCATGATTAAATTTTCAATTACGGTAAAATCCTCCATTTCTGGAGGAGTCCAGTACTGGATTCATTCCGAAAGGAAGGATGTGCTACAAACTCCAGCTTGTGAACGAAGGCCTACTATTTTGAAAACATAAGTTGGTCCAGGAAAAATCTGGCTTCCGGATTGTCTGGATTAATTTCCAATAGGCGCTTAAACGTATTTATGGCCTTTTCTGCTTCACCATTTTTCTGATACGCAATACCTAAATTTATATACCCTTTTTCCAATCCCGGGTTGTCCTTTACAACAGTATTAAGGATTTCTATTCCTTTATTTATATCCCCTCCGAGCAGCCCGGGTTTGTTAATAAATTTTCTTGCATTCTCTATATGAGCCATAGCATTTTTATCGTCAATCTGCAAAGCCATGTCTATTTCCTCCTCTGCCAGACCCCCGTTCCTCATCCCTGAAAACATACCGGATATCCTGTTTGATATAAGAGCACCCCTGACCCTGTGTGAATCTGAAAAATCACTTTTAAGAGTAATAGATTTATCAGCGTATGGTATTCCTTCCTCTGCAATAGCAACTCTTTCAGCTTTCAGAGCCTTCTTTTCTTTCTTTACTGAACACTTTGCAATTTCAAAGTTCTTCAGGTCACAAAATTCAAGGTGGGTCAATGCAACATAGTGAACATAAATATAATCAGAAGGATTCTCCTTGATCAGTTGAAGGAAAATCTTTTTTGCATCATGCAATAATTGCTCGCTATATGTATGAATCCCATTATCAAGATGTTTTTTTGCCTGTTCAAATCTGTCATTCTCGGCCTCAGAAGTACCTGCTACTAAATATATTGCGAGGAAAAAAAATATCGAAATACATGCAGTTTTGAATATTTTCATTTTATGTCACGTATTAATTGGCCTGCGCTGCTGTTTTCATAACTTCCAGGGTACTTCTTGAGCGTGTAATATCCTGAGCATAAGCGCATAAGCTCAAACCTCTCGGGCATTTTTCTACCAGGCTGTTCCACTCAGATTCAGGCAAAGGATAGAAAACTTCCGGGTCTTCCATTAACAAATCCATACGTTTTCGATATTGACTTACTACTTCTTCTACCAGGTCATCTTCATAATACTGTGCTTCAATTCTAAAAACTTCAACATCTGTCATCAAAAAAGAATTAAGATAAGGCAACACACATAAATCTGTAGCAAACATAATATGATTCCTGCAATACTGGTCAACTTCTATCGGTCTGATCTCCCCCTTCTCATCCTTAAGAGCATAGTTGATATAACGACAAGGTAACCTGCAACTACTTTTAGCATTAGTTTTGGTAACCAACATCGCCGGTAAACAATGCTCAAGCAGCATACTGGGAAGAGAGCCATGCACTATACACTCGACAGGGATGCTTGACTCATCTGCAAGGTTATAAAGATCAGTAAATGATGATTCAATAGACGAAGTTATCCTTTTAACACCTAACTTTTCCAGCATATTAACGGAACCTGCATTTAAGACATTAAATGAGAAATCGGTGATTATGTCCAGGTCAAAACGTTTGGCACAATGCAATGCACCCAGGTTATGAATAAGCACGCCATCAACCCCTATTCCCTCTGCTACCTCAAAGAGCCATTCAATCTCTGATAATTCCCGTGATGTGCATATTCGCGGTGTTCCGAATACAATTTCCCTGCCTTTATCATGTACCAAACTAACTGCCTCATGCAAAAGGTCTTTCGTCCAACCTTCTCCCCTGATAGGAGACACCTCCGCTCCCAGGTATATGTAATCTGCACCGGCACTCAATGCTCTTTTTACAGCATTTACATTAGAAATCTTTACGGCAAGAGACTTTCTGCTTTTCAGATTACCATTAGATATTCCAAATGGATTGTCATTCAGGTCTTCGAGAGTCAGATTCTTTTCAACTGCTCCACGGCTTAAGAATAGAGGTTCTCTGGTACCTGTATAATCAAATACATTTGACGTTGCATGTGAGAATGCCATTGAAGTAGTAAAGTCCCTGACCCTGTCTTTATACATTTTTTCAAAATCTTCTGTCTTATGCCAATACGTAAATGGTGAATCCAGATAATCATCAATTGCTTTACGATATAATCCGACAACCGGTTTAAGGAAATCTTCATGCCGCATCCTTCCTTCTATCTTAAAGGAACTTACTCCGGCCTGAATTAACTCCGGTATATGTTGAAACATACACATGTCCTTCATAGCAAGAAGGTAGCCATTTGGCAAATCCCCAATCTTCTCTCCGGATTTACTCTCCACTATACTATATTTCCATCTACATGGCTTCATGCATTCACCACGATTCGCACTTTTGCCGAATATTACACCGCTGGAGTGACACTGGCCGCTCTGACTGACGCACATGTCGCCATGAATAAAATACTCGGTTTCAATATCACATTTTTCTCCTATTTCTTTTACCTGAGAAAGAGTAATGTCACGAGAGGTAATGATCCTTGATACACCAAGATTCTTCAATTCAATTGCCATCTCTACACTATGCACGTTCATCATTGTGCTGGCATGCATTGGTATAGTAAGCTTAGCCTCATTAACAAGGTTGATAACTCCCAGATCATGAACTATTACAGCATCCACAAAAATATCCTGAAGATATTTCAGGTAATCATAAAGCCCGTTTATTTCATTATTGCTAATCAGATTATTTACTGTTACATATATCTTTACATTACGCTCGTGAGCATATTCCACGGCTTGCGCTAATTGCCCGTTAGTAAAATTGAAATCTGATCGATGTGCGCGCATGTTATACCGTTTACCGGCAAGGTAGACCGCATCCGCCCCTGCACCTACTACAGCCTCCAAAACATCCCATTTACCGGCAGGGGCGAGTAATTCCACTTTGGTCTGTGATAATTTCATATATTTACATCTCCAATAAATTACATTTAAATTATTAATACAATCCTGTTTTAACTAACTTATCATTATTCTTCAGTAATGTAGGATTCCTTACACCATCCTGAGTAATTCCATACTCTATTGCCGTAGAAGTTGGAGGTATTCGGACAGCTTTGTCTCGTTCAAACATATTTGGTATAAAGAAGCTTTCATCAAGTCTGTGAAATACCACCTGCCCTTCCTCCTCATAGTCAACTGTCTTTGAAAGACGTTCATAACCTGGCTTATGCCCATCATCCGTAGACACTACCTGCACTATCATTCTTGGCCCAAGCGGAAAGTAATCCAGATCGTATACGGAGGACTCTTCCACTTCCAGGCATAGGCCAAAAAGAGTATTACCGTACCCGGAAATATGAACTGCTTCAGGAAAGTTTTCCTCCTTGAATCTCTTGTATGCATCTTTTCCTATTGAAATACCACCGTAATGCACCCCTTTGATTCCCATTCGCTTTTGAGCGCTCATCCGCATGGCTAATGCATCCAGAACAGGTGGCGTGGTGTACAAGACATCTATTTCCTGTGTCTCTATGATGTCCAAAGCCTGTTCCAGGACATGTTCCAGGTAACGTTTGCTTCCGATTGATTCAGGCTGCAGCTTCTTTGCCCACCTGGGATCAAAATCTATGGAAAAAGGATCCATGCTCCCCATTCTGTTTGCGACATGCCCTACTGCCTTACCAATTATGTGCGGGCCGCCTGGCCCGATCCATAACCAGTTGCCTCCAGCCGGAAACCCCCGCATCCCGGCAATATAAACAAACCAGTCAACAAAGGCTGTAAGGAATTCATCTCTTCTGTAAGCAGTAACCTTAGGCCTGCCTGTAGTACCGGCAGTCTCTCCCAGAACAAGAGAAGTCTTCTGGTTCAAATAAAATTTTGGAATAAAATGTTCAATCGGATATTTTCTTAAATCATCCTCGCACATTGGCCCGAGGATTTTAAGATCGTCAAGAGTCTTTATCTCTTTTATCGCATTAATCCCAAGCTCTTTCTCTTTATTGAGCCAGTATTGGCTACCATGGTGAGGATCAAAGTGTATTGAAATAACTACCGGCAGCCATTCATCTGGCGACAAGCCAAACCACTTTGCATTTCGGAACTGAAATGAATCAACTCTTTTTAGATTAAGCATTTTTCAAGTGTGTAGGGACGAACGGCCGTTCGCCCCTACATAGGGTAATTAGATTTAAGCAAATCTTGGTTTAAAAAGTAGAATACATGAAGGTAATATAAACAGGTTTGCGGCCAAAGCGCTTATCATCGATACACCAGTCAGCAGCCCGAAATATTGAATGGGCTTAAAGCTAGATAGACAAAAAATAAGAAATCCACATGTTGCAACAACAGTAGTAAAAATCAATGCCCTGCCCACTCCGGAGAGAGTGCGTTGTATTGCAAGATAATGATCCCCGTCTTTCTGAAATTCACTTTTAAAACGGTATAGGAAATGGATTGTATCATCGACTGATATGCCGATTGCCACACTCGCTATCATAATAGTTGCAACGTCCAGGTTTATACCCAGATATCCCATAACACCCAGTGTAAAAGCAATGGGGATAAGGCTTGGTATCATACTCATCATGCCAATCCTCACTGATTTCAATAACAAGGCGATACATATGAAAATCAGGATAAAGGCAAGCGTAAATGTCTTTATCTGGCTTTCAATCAAGTAGCCCTGCATATCCATAAGGAGCGGCACTATACCTGTAATCGTACAACCTATACTTATAGGCAAATTTGCCTTAATAAATCCTTCAATATTCTCTACTATCTCCTGATATCTGGAAGAATCAACATTTTTCATTCTTACCGTAATCCGCCCTTCGTTATTATCTTCAGTGTAAAGACTTTTAACTATATTGTCCCCATGTAATGAGGCCAGCTTTACATAATCAACTGCCTTATCCCTGGTTATCACCTGATTGTCTGGCTTATCCTTGTTCAGTAGCTTGTTAATATTTCTTACATAATCAACTACAGATATGCTCTTTGTTACTTCTGGTATACTGCTTAAATAATCCTGTAAGTCTTCCACCTTAGCAAGAACTTCCGGTTGAAAAACACCTCCGGCATTTACTGCGTTTATGACAATCTCCATGGGGAGAAGTCCCATCAAGTTATTCTCGATATGCGTTGTTGATCTTGATATCTCACTACTTTCAGGAAATGACTCGAAGACGTTTGATTCAGCTTTTGTCTTTGTGATTCCATAAATTGCGAAACCAACGAATATTAAACTTAAAGTAAAGACATATATAGTATTCTTCTTAACAAACCTGCCGATAAATCCATAAATACCACTAAATGCTCTCTTACTTACCCCATCATCCTCTTGAATGTTTACGGAAGAACTCATTAATCCCGGAAAAAGAGAAAGGATGCCCGGAACAAGTGTTATACACACAAAGAAGGACATCATAATTCCTGCTGCCATAAATATACCCGTGATCTTAACAGGTGTTACATCACTAACCATCAACGAAAGGAAGCCAATTGAAGTAGTTAAGCATGTAAAAAGACAAGGTACGCATATATGTTTGACTGTTGCCAGTATACTCTTTCGCCTGTCTCCAGTAAGCCTGACCTCCTGATAAAACCTGTTAAGAATATGCACAGTAGTTGCCAGAGAAATTATGAAGATAAGAGGTATAAGCATCCCTGAAACCATATTCACCTTATTATTAAAAACAACAAACAAACCAACAGCCCAAATAATATTAATGCTGATTGTTACAGCAGGAATTAACACACCGGAAATATTCCTGAATAGAATTACAAGAATAACAAGGGATACCGCAAACATTACCGGAGTGAAAGTCTTCATGTCCTTTTGTGACATTCTATCAAGTTCAGCATTTACAATAGATGGGCCAGCCAGAAAGAAATCTTTCGGCGACCTTTTCGCATCCCCCATTCCTTCTATTAACAGAGGCTGAGATGAATTATCTTTCTTTTCCATTCCCGCAGTCATAATGATTTCTCTCGTTTCTTTTGCCAGTTTAACCCTTGATTCCGTCGACCCTTTGGCCACAGTAGCCACAATTGCAGTAGTTTCACCATCACTTGATATCACATTGTTAACGTACACAGGATCATCCAAAACCTCTTCTTTAAAGACTTCAGTAACGGACACTGACTTGTTTTTCTTCAGAATTTCTTTAAAGTATGGAGCCGATAACTTGTCCTTGTAGACACTTGCTAAAGATATTACGTCCCTGACTCCTTCAACCTCCTTAAGCCGGTTTGCAATATTGCTAATTAACCTGATTTCTTTACCGGCAAAAAGATCGTTACCGTCAATTACAATTATGAGAAACTCTTCATCCCCAAACTTATCTATGAAATCATAATAATAATCAAGCTTCGGATCGTCTTGCTTTAACCAAACCTCAATGGAATTATCAGTCTTTACTTTAATTGCATAATATCCAAAGAGCCCCGTTAAAAGCGCTATCAGGACAAAAAACAATATACGATATCTCAGTACTATGCTGGCAATCCGTTCCATATAAATTCAGACGTTAATCTACAAACATCTTCAGGTTTTTATTCCTGCAGAATATACCCTGACCCCATTTAAAATTACTTCCGGCAAATAACCGTATCCCCTGAAATGAAAGAAAGACTCAAATATTAACAGCTATTAAAACCCTGGGTAGATCATCTATTATCATTTAAAATATCCCTTTTATTGCCGTCTATTATCTCCCCACTACTCCCATCCTCTGTATACTTAACTAACTCCACCCTTCCTTTTGCCCTCTCTACATATGCCGAATCTTCTACTTCCAATCTTTCGAAATATTTCCCAGATACATCTTCATACAAATCAATATTATAAAGAGGTGTACCATTGAAATTATAATCATTAGAAAGGCTTAAGAGTCCATCTTTCCCATAGACAGTGTATTTCCCTTTCTCATTCTTGTATCCAACATAATATCGCCCTGCCTCTTTATGATATACATCCGCATTCATTGGGTAAAGTTTGTCACCCACTTTCTCAAGAAACACATTACCCTCAATTACGTATGTCTTGCCTGCATTAGATAATGTCCATTCAGAAGTCATTCTATCTGGGCTGTGGACTAATATAGTCCCGTCTCTTTTCAAAAAAGTATTTTCCAGCTTTTCATAGTCTGTGTGAACAACGCTATTTCTCATTGATACATCGTGTACAACAGCTGCATCATTATATGCATTCACTGCCTCTTTATATCTTTCCTCACTCCATGCTCGTTCTATATAGTCATTAATATCACCATAGATTATGGACGAAGACACAAACTCTTCTTTTGATAGATTATCGAAATTCTGCTCTATTTTCTCTGTATAAAGCTGTTTCCACAACACATCATCATTAACCGTATCAGAACTGAATACTAAGCTCTCATTATCAGTCTTCACTCTTATCCCTATACCAGGTAAGCCATGCCAAACAGGCGCTTTGACTGCCTCAATGGTATCTCCTTCTCCATTATCAAGTACATTCTTGTTATTCTCATAAAAAACATCTGAAGAGAAAGGATAAAAGCTTTCAGGCTCAACCCATTCTCCTTGGACAGGGTCTTTAAAAAGCATCCTCGGCTTTCCTGTTTTTGTGCTTATAACTATCTTCGCAGTATCAGGGCCTGCGACACTACCATCTCTGCCCATAACATAAAGACTTGTTTTACCGCCACCGTCATCCCTGGATACTAACTTATACCTGGCATGAGGCCCAATTGTCCGGAAATCTATATAGTCCTCATAGGGAATATCCTCTATCTTTTTTCTACAAAATGAAAGACTGTTGTTAAGAGCTGGGCCAGAGGAACATTTCAACTCATCATTGATTATGTCTGTTGTATAAAGTGTAAGCTTGTGTGTGAAATCTGGTGCATACTTATAAAAGAGGGCAAGGTCAGTAAACCATCTTTTATGATCGTCATGGCAATGTGTAATGAATAGACCCTTAATATCTTTGAGTCCGTGACCCCCTATTTGCTTGAAAAGAGGCGCCCCACAATCTACTAAATAGCTGGATTTGCCAATATCTACACGATATCCTATGCTTTTACCTTCCCTTGAAAAGGGACCATAATCACCGAGTACCTTTAACGTGATACTATTACTCATAAATCAGTACCTCCTTTCCAGATTCTTCGTAACATGCCTTAACCCCATTAGAATTGCTCCCGGCATAATTAAGATACTACAAATAATTAACAAGGACGTTCATCTTAAGCGCAATTGCTATGTCGCCTTCAATCTGAACCATTTTCTTGAAAAATGCCTGTTGCGGCGTAATTTCCTTTCTTATAATAGACATCAAGGTCTCACTGTTCATTAGAAATGTTGATGATGGCACCAACACAGCCTCACTAGATGGCGAACTGGTAGCAGTGTAATTTCTTACAACACGTTTTAAGAGTCCGGCTTCCACTTCAATAGTCCAGCTGCCCGCGTTGTCACCGGCAATTACAAATCTGATAACAGCGTTAAGACTCTCAATCTTTGACAATGAACACAAATTCACTCTGGCAAACATTAACTCTTCAAAATATTCTACAGGAGTTGTTTCACTTGTAATATCCGGCCGTTTTTCGGTATTCTCTGGTTTAATATCAATTGTCTGGCAAGCTTTATTGTTCATAACTAATACGTTCTTTTCAAATATTGTTATAAAAAAACTCAACACACTTGAAATAAAATCTCAACACTAACAAGCTATCTCAGCTTTCTGTGATGCTGTTTGTTTTGCATCCCCCCAGTTGTGAGATATAGCAAAATCTACTAATACCTTGACTAAATCTCTTGTAATGGCCGGGCAAACTATACCGGCACTCTCCAATACACCCTGAGTATTTCTGCAATCAAACCGCAATCTGCTAAACAGATAAGAGTAATAAGTCTTTGTATGGCGAAGGAATAATCTCTCGATTGCACTCAAACGTTTGTGTTCCACTTGTCCATCAATCTTCACATTTATCCCCTTGATTCCCAGAACTGGCATTAACAAATCTCTTAATTCACTGAGTTCCGGTGGATCTGGATTTGTAATATGAAAGATTTTGTTAATACTCTCCTTAACCTTTAAGATTGCAACAATGGCATCGGCAACATAATCTATAGGCACCAGATTGATCAGGGCATTTGGAACTCCGGGCACCCTTACGGAAATATCGTTTAGATTCTCACTTTTGTGATCAATAACGCTATTCCTGATATTGAGTAAAACCTTTGCAAAAATGTATATATTATCAAATTTACAGGTAGCCCCCGTTTTAGAATTTCCTACTATTATACTCGGACGGTATATCGTATAAGGAATTTCATTACTTTTTGCATACTGAATCACAACTTGTTCGGCAATGAATTTACTCCTTTCGTACTCATTATTAAATAGAGGCTCTTCATCAACCAGTTCGTTTTCGTAAACAATTTCATTTTGTTTGCCTGCCACATACGCTGTGCTGACATAATGAAATCTCTTTTGCTTACCGGTACTGGCAAACTGCAGCATATTTTCCGTCCCTTTAACGTTGACGGTCACAAGCTCGTCCGCTTGTTGATTCTCAAAGTGTGTAGCTGCCGCACAATGAAAGACTTCGTCTACTTCATTACACAACCTTTTGTGTTCTTGTTTCTCTAATCCCAAATAACTGGAAGTTATATCTCCTTCGAATATTTCTACATTATTCAAAAACAAATTATATAGTGATTCATCTGCATTTGTCCAGATGCCATTAATACTGTGCTGTTCCTGCAAGTATTCATTCGGCTGACTTCCAAGAATAAGTTCCTTTATCGTACTCTCCCACCCAAATGAGGTTGGCGAAGTATCATAATTTCTTTTCCTTATTAATAACCTCAGCTTATAACCAGAAGTCAAAAACCTCCGCGTAATTGCACTCCCGAGAAAACCTGTTGCCCCAGTTACCAAAACTATTTTTTCTCTTTTCTCCATATTAAATTGGTCCCTCTCCATAGCTAAAATAGAAACATATCATTTATTATCTGCTTTCACCTTGACCGCTTCACGAATAGCCTCTTCAATCTCATTACAATCAACTGGTTTCTGAAACAATCTGAAAGATTCGTGAATAATTGAAGACACGGAAGATAAAGGTTCGTTAATGTCAGTAATAACTATGACCGGCAGTTTATAATCTATCGTTCTTATTGCTGAGAAAATCTGTATACCGTTCGTATCGTCAGATTGCAGGCAAAAGACTATTACATCAAACACTTCATTCAACACATACTTTACGGCTTCACCTGGCCTGGATGCTTCTTGTATGTAAAAGTCTTCTGATTTAAGTGCACTCCTTAAATTGCATCTAAACAACTCGTCCGAATCACAGATAAGAATTTTTTGCATTTTTAGTAATTACAACTTTTATAAATTGAAATTGGTCACATCACTTTCTTGTTTTTTTTGGCCTTTGAAAAGAATAACTCTGAATCCTCTTCTCCCTATTAAAGTTTACTTGTCATAATCACATGTTAAGCAACTATCGCAATAGATATGCCGCACGCAGGAAAGGAGAAGAGTCGAGCGGGAATTGTCCTGACAAATGTATGAATTCTAATACCTTATGACAAACAGCTATATTTTGTCATATTAAGAGAAATCGCATTAGATAAAATGAATAATGTAAATATTACATGATCAGTTTGTAATATTTACATTTATTTTTAAAAAATATAGACGGAAGTTATTTGAAGGATCAAGAACTGAAATATAATACTTTAAAGTAAACATCTTTTTACAACTCAGCTAAATCACCAACTTTATAAATATTGTTGAAAAACAAAATGTGATCTCATTAAAATAAGTAAAAACAACAATTTTGTAAAGATAAGGTAATGAATGAATTTAAGTCCTACTTCACTCATCACCTTAAAACATCTGGCTGATATCTGACAGTCTTTATAAGGTAATATTAGAAATTTATTCTACCAATAAATAAATCATAAAACCCAGTTTGTCGGTTTCATGCAATTCGCCACAATACCACCATCCTGCCTCTTTTATATATGTCCTTTCATTATATAACCTTAGAAGCACACAAGGCACCTTACATAACCAATAAATAAATCCCAACCAAATTATCCAATTCTTTCAAATGTCAACGCTCTTCGCTATTAAGATGTTTGGTACTAATTTTGCTCTGATAAAGAAAAGACACCATATTAAATTCCTTTTACTACGCGATCAGCAAGATCAAATGGGAGTCCGGCTTTAAGAATTTTTTTCTTTACTATCTCTGTATTATACTCTGCCTTCTTTAGAAAGGTTATTTGTGAATGAGTATCATAAATCATATAAGAGGCTTTGGGAGTGCCGTCTCGTGGTTGGCCAACCGAACCGGGGTTAATATAGTAACGCTGGCTGGGACTCAATGAGACATTGAATCTTTCCAACCTTTCCATTGATTCTCTTTCAACAAGCATTAGCCTGTTATCGAATTGGTCTACCGGGAGAAAGACAGAGGCGGAGACGTTTCTTTTTTCTTTTGTATATAGATACGCCGCAGGCTTGTGTGTGTGACCGGAAAAGGTTATGCTAGAATATAGTAATTCATATTTTAGAGTTGCCGCATTCTTTATATATAAATAACCCTGTGGGTAATCTGGGGTGCTGTGAACTAATTCAATACCAAATCTCCTTAGCTTTTTCCTGAGCCATAGAGAGTTAAGAAATCGCACATTAGTCTTATGGAGAACTTTAGTTGTCCACCTTGCAGCATTGCCTGCAGAAGTCGACATTGTACTACATAGTGAAGGTTGTCCAATTACCTCTCTGTCATGGTTACCTGCTACTACGTTAGCCTTTTTGCCCAGAGAGAAAATATAATCGGTTATGTTTTTTTTGTCAGTATCATCAATATCAATTTCTTGAATAATTGACTGAATTTCATTTTTCAAGGATGATTTACCGCTCTTTAAAAATTTAACGATGGTACAGCATTCATTGGGATTTGCACCGTATCCAACAATATCGCCAGGTATCAAAACTCTATCTATTTTTTCGTTACTATTATGAAGGTCTGAAAAAACTGAGACAAGGGCTTCAAGGTTGCTATGAATGTCTGAAATAATTAAGAATCTCATTTTTTACCTCATGTAATGTTTTCTAACAATTGTTTTAGTTGTTTTGCGGTGGCAATCCTATTGGCAGGATCTTCCTCCAGTGTTGCCATTACGACATCTTCCAGTTTTTGAGGTACTGATTTATTAACTTTTCTTGGAGGGAGTTTTATCTCCTTCCATTTTTTATTGGTTACGGTCTCATACATAACTGCGCCTAATGAATATATATCCGACTGATCATTCAGGGACAGGAAGAATGCAATTGCTTCCAGAGGAACACCTTCAGGTGGATTCCTTAAATCTTTTAACAGTGACTTTTGTTCAGGTGAAGCGTAATCCTGACTAATGCCTTTTAAAAGTCCGGCTTTTTTAATTGCAAGTTCGTAATCAATTAAATAAACTGTGCAGGTATCTGGCTCTATCATCAGATGGCCTGGTTTGATATCACAGTGTAAATAATTTTTTGAATGTAAATAATCCAGTGGGTCACAAGCGCTTATAAAGCATTTAATAATATGCTCTAATTGCCCCTTGAAATCCTGAGATGTTTTTTCCTTGAAATAACCAACAAGATCTATACTGTTCGTGTGATCGAGTACTATAAAGTGCTGTTTTAGTACATATTTATCATCTTTGTAAAGAGTATCGTTTCCATAATCATAAACCTTAGGGATTTGTTTATGGTCTAATCCTTGCAATATAATAAACTCATCTTCAAAGTCTAGAGAAGGGTTGTATTTAATACCGAGAGACTGGTCATCTTCTAATACAGCATAATTTGACTTGTGCAAGTCTGCGTCAAGTTTAAAAGTACTAAATGTGTAGTTTTTAATTTTATACATATTTTAAAGCCATGGGAGGTGGTGTAATGTAAACATACATATAATGCTTTTAAGGTGGGTTAACGCCTTTCATCCTAGCAGAAATTCTAATACTTGTAAATTGTTTTTTTGTCTAACTGACTGAATTTAATCAGGATTATCAATCGGATTTAATAATTATAAATTTAGTGAAGGAGGTGAATATATGGGGTATCTTTTAAGAGGTTTAAGAAGACCAAACATAATATGTTCTTTTTTGTTCATGTTATGCCTGCTGCTTTTTTGTACTAATATGGCGTGGGCAGGCGAGCATACAATCGCAAGCGACCCAACCGGCGAGCATACATTTGCACTGGACTTCAGAGGCGTAGATATGTCAGAAAGCTTTGGATGGGTTTTGTTGACAGGTTTCACAATATTGTTTATGCAGGTAGGTTTCATATTTTTAGGCGGGCTCCTTCAGGCAAAAAATGTTTTGAGTTATATGACTCATTGTTTTCTCGCTACCACATTAGGAGCGCTTATATACTTTGTTGCAGGATTCGCATTAATGTTTGGCGGGTTTGAATTTTTAGGAAAGCATCTGGGTGGAGGCAATGCATTCATTGGATGGAGCGGTTTTCTTTTATTGGGTGATTCTTATGACGTAAGAACGATAATGATGTTCCTGTTCCAGGCGGTTATAGCAACATTCATAGGAAGCATAATTGCCGGGGCTGTTGCAGAAAGAATGAAACTAGGAGCTTATGTCATTTCATTTTTCTTTATATACACAATTATATATCCACTATATGGCCACTGGGTATGGGGAGAAGGATGGTTGTGGAATCTGCCGTTTGGTTCAGGTGTAAGAGACTTCGCAGGCTCAGGAGTAGTCCATGCAATCGGAGGAACTCTGGCTTTTGTAGGCGCTCTCTTCCTGGGGCCAAGAATTGGCAAATTCAGTAAGGATGGTACACCGGGGTTCTTTCCCGGCCATAATGTAGGCTACATGGTAATTGGAACAGTACTCCTGGCATTTGGGTGGCTGGGTTATGACGCAGGAAGCACCCTTGCAGCAGGAGATTTACGCGCCTCAGTCGTAGCGGCTAATACATTTATTGCAGGAGCAATGGGAGCGGTTACAGTACTTTATTATTCATACCTGAAGACCGGTGCTGCGGATATAGGCGAGGCATGCAATGGATTCCTGGCCGGACTTGTTGCTATTTCCGCTCCATGTGCTTATGTGGCTCCGTGGGCTGCTGTTACAATTGGTTTATTGGGAGCAATAGTATATATGACAAACTTATGGTTTGTTGAAGAGAAACTAAAAGTAGACGACCCTCTTGGCGCTGTATCTGTACATGGTGCAAATGGCCTATGGGGATTACTTGCAATTGGTATTTTTGCTGATGGTTCGTATGGTGGAGTTTCCGGGCTGATAACAGGAAACGGTGGACAGTTATTGTCACAATTTATTGCATGTATTGTCGCTCTGGCATGGGCTGGCGGCCTTGGCAGTCTGATGTTCTTTATACTTAAAAATACCATTGGAATAAGAGTGTCTGAAAGAGTAGAATCAGAGGGTCTAGACGTAAACATCCATGGTTCACCTTGTTATCGACTACAAACAGGGGCAGAAGCTCCTTTAGGCGCAGAAATCGAAGGAGCAGCGGAAGACACAGAAGGACAAAAAAACACTGAAATACTGGAAGCTGCATTTGCCAAAGATGCCAAAAGAGAGAAGATTTACTCAGAAAAACTTGGCATCTGGATAACGGCAAAGCCAAAAGAGACTGAAAAGTAAATCTTAATGTATTTTAGTATTTAAAGTTTCTCAATTTGAATATAATTGTGTTATATTATTTATTAAAAACATAGGCATATTACCAAAGGAGGAGTCATTTATGAAAAAGATAGAAGCTATTATTCGTCCTGAAAAATTTGATATTATCAAAGATGCTCTGACAGAGAAAGGCTATGGAGGAATGTCTGTTACAGAGATAAAGGGACATGGTAATCAGAAGGGTGTAAGTGAGGTTTGGAGGGGAAAGAGGTATAAAGTGGATCTGCTTCCAAAGATAAAGGTTGAACTAGCTGTTGCAGACGAAGTCTGTGACGAGGTAGTTCAAACTATTATTTCAGAAGGTCAAACCGGTAGTATTGGAGATGGAAAGATATTCGTTTCCGAGCTTTCAAACGTCTATAGAATAAGAACAGCAGAGCAAGGTGATTCTGCTATTTAAGACGTTATACGTTGTCAGCTCACAATAATCAATCAGCGGCCAAACGGTTGAGTAAAAGTTTACACAACCTCTGGCCGCTGATTTTCCTTCTATGTTCGCTTAGTTGTCATTAAATTACCCATCACAACAACCAGGATATTTAGTAATTTTCAAATCCTTAAAATAAAAAATCAATGAAAAATCAATACTTAGCCTGGATAGTATTTTCAATTATTATAGCTTTTGTTTTATTCTCTGCCTTTAATACTACTGAAGCTGGTGATCAGAAAGACAGCTTCACAATGTACTCAGAGACCAGAGACATAGAAGGGCTAAAGATAGCTGTTAACCTTGCGTGGACGTTATTGTGTGGATTTCTTATCTTTAACATGCAGGCAGGATTTGCATTTCTGGGTGCGGGGTTCCTGCAGAAGAAAAATACATTAAATTACTTAACGATGAGTTTTATGGATTTCTGTGTTGGCGCCCTTATTTTCTGGGCGTTTGGCTTCGCATTAATGTACGGCGGCTCATCTCTCGCCTCTGGTCTGGAGAAGGGAAATGCCTTTATTGGTTTTAGTGGATTCTTTCTCGCCGGTAATGCTTATGATTTTTCTACTTCATCGGTATGGTTATTTCATATGATGTTTGCTGTCGCTACCTGTACTATTATAGCCGGTGCTGTTGCCGAACGCTTTAAGTTTCATGTTCATCTGATATACGCCATGATACTTTGTGGGTTCTTGTATCCGGTTTTCGGCCACTGGGTATGGGGTGGAGGCTGGCTTGCACACCTGCCATTTGGATCAGGAATGAAAGATTTTGCCGGAGGAGGTGTGGTTCATGGTATGGGCGGTGTGATGGCATTTGTAGGTGCATGGATGGTTGGCCCGAGGTTTGGTAAATACAACCCTGATGGTACTCCAAACATCATTCACGGACACAATCTTTCTTATATAGCACTTGGAACACTCTTTTTACTGTTTGGCTGGTTCGGATTTAATGCCGGAAGCACTTTAGCTGCTACTGATTTAAGGATTTCAATAATTGCAACTAATATGTTCCTTTCTGCCATCACTGGAGCGATAACTGTTTTGTACATTTCATATTTTAAAACCAGGAAATCAGACACTGTCATGACATGCAATGGCGCTCTGGCTGGTTGCGTGGCTATAACTGCATCCGCCGCTTATGTACCACATTGGGCTGCCGTGATTATTGGCATAACTGCCGGTCTAATATTAAAGGCTTCCCTGCATATAATGGAATTCAAACTACGTATAGACGATCCTGTCGGAGCTATATCCGTTCACGGCGCAAACGGGCTATGGAGTCTGCTTACCGTAGGGATCTTTGCCGATGGTTCATATTCAGAAGTAAAAGGATTAATAACAGGTTCTGGATGGCAACTTCTGGCACAGTTTATTGGCCTCGTTACTCTTCTAGCCTGGTCGCTGGGAACTGGTTATTTAATCTTTTTCCTTTTAAAGAAAACAATAGGATTAAGAGTACCTGTTAAAGAAGAAAATACCGGACTTGATTTATATGAACACGGACTTAATTGCTATTCTGGCTGATAATCTTTACTGCTTTATACTTTATGTACATTTCCTACATCAGCTTTTCCACTTCTTGTTTTATCTAGTACTATACCCTGCCCTGGATGATATAGCAGAATGTACTCTTTATGAAAGTCTCTAAATTGAGGATGCATGTAAGGTTTCTTGATGAATATAATAGTAGATGATGTAATTTATAACTTTTATGGTTTTAATTTATAGACTAACAGAATAATTTAAGAGGTACAATATGTATAATTTAGGAAAATACCAATTTGAGCGTTTTAAATACAGGCCGGGACACAGAGCAAACTACGCAGTGCTGTCTGAACCAGGAAGCGGAGAATGGGGAATCAAGTACTCACCCACTTACAGCTACTTCAGTGAATACGATGTGCTGAAGAACTTTTCTCATCCACAGATTCCAAAAAGATATGATTCAGGGAGAGAAGAATTGTTCGAAAACGATAAACTAGTATTAAAAGAACATTTCATTGTCTTAGAGCACTTTGAAGGTGAGGACATTGTAGAATATTACAAGCAGAAGGGCTTGCCAGATTCTGATGAGATAGAAAATATTGTTAAATACTTTGCAAGCATCTCCGAGCCGTTACAATATCTCCATTCAAAAGGATATGCTCATACCGATATTAAACCGGGCCATCTTATTCTGAATCCCAGCACAGGAACAGTTGGCCTGATTGATTTAGAACTATCCATAAAAGCAGGAGAGCTTATAAAGGGGTTAACTATAGAATATGCGTCACCGGAACAAAAACAGATGAATGACTTATTGAAAGATGTCACAGACAGAAAAGGTGAAAAGGCGGTGTTAAGGCAGGTGCAGATTGACGGGAGAGCCGATTTATACACGATTGGATTAATATTGTATGAAGTGCTGACAGGCAAATTACGGACAAAAACTAATCAGCCGCCAATCGAGTTTAATAATGCTATACCGCCGAAATTAAACGAAATAGCCATGGCTCTCATTGAAGAAGACCCATCAAAGAGAATGCCTTCGGCAGAGATACTTAAAGATGAATTAAAGAACGTGTGATACAGGGAATGGTTATTGATAAAACAAATTCTGTTATTAATAACTGAGAAAACAATGCCTTTATAACTTACAGTAGAAATTGAAGGATATTTCAAACAAAAATAAGGCGTCGTCTATTTCTTAAAATAGACGACGCCTCTAAACTACACCATAAAACTCGTCTTAACTAAAAACTCATGTAAGCCCGAATCAAAGGTTTACAAAGTGTTTTAGCCAGAAACCTCTTATCTCCTCAGTGTACTTGTTGCTTCTAATTGCAGATGATAGGCAATCTCTCCATGTTGCGTAATATCAAGTCCCTTTTCTTCATCTGCCTCAGTCGTCCTTAACCCTACCGTGTACTTAACAATTAATGCTATAATAACACAAACGGCAACGGTAAATCCCCATGTAGCCAGAATGCCTACGCACTGCTTACCCAATTGTGTGAGACCTTCAGCGCCCCATCCAATGAATAAACCATCAACACCATCCGGCCCCATTACCATTTTAGTACAATAAAGCCCTGCAGCAAATGTGCCGATAGTGCCCCCAATAGCATGTACTCCAACAACATCCAGTGCATCATCAAAGCCAAAAAGAGGTTTTAGCTTTGTCACAGCAAAGTAGCAGCCTACACCAGCCATAATTCCAATCTGCAAGGCACCTAGAGGTCCGACAAAACCAGAGGCAGGTGTAATAGTCGCAAGCCCTGCAATTGCTCCGGTAAGCGCACCCAGAAATGTCGGCTTCCCTGTCTCTAGCCACTCACATACTATCCATACAAAAGCAGCAGTAGCTGCAGCGGTATTTGTCACAGTAAATGCAAAAGCGGCCCTCCCATCAGCAGCCAAAGCACTGCCACCATTGAAACCAAACCAGCCAAACCATAGTAAACCTGTTCCCAGGCATACCATTGGGAGATTACAAGGGGGTGTTATATTTTGTCTCTTACGCGACCCCAACATTACTGCAAGTGTAAGCGCACCGGCTCCACAACATACGTGTACAACCAGTCCCCCGGCAAAATCCAAAACTCCCCATTTGTACATCCAGCCGGTTTCACACCATTGCCAATGACAAATAGGATCGTACACGAAAGTAGCGAAAAGAGGAACAAAGAGCAACACGGCACTAAACTTCATCCGCCCCTCAACAGCCCCCAATACCAGAGCAGCTGTGATAACTGCAAACATACACTGAAAGATCATGAACGTGTATTCCGGTATTGTTCCTGAGAGTGAGTCGGGTGTTATCCCCATTAAACCAACTTTAGAAAGACCTCCAATAAACCAGTTTCCGCCACTAAAAGACAAACTATACCCCCATAAAATCCACTGAACACTTACAATGGAAATGCACATAAAACACATCATGAGCATATTAACTATATTTCTTACAGAACATAAACCACCATAAAATAAACAGAGACCGGGTGTCATAAGAAGAACAAGGGCTGCAGATGTAAGTATCCATGCATTATCAGCTTTATCAAGAGCACTCTCATCTGCCCATAACGTTGAAGATGCGACCACCATAAAGACCGATATTAAGATTGTTATATAACCAATTTTTCTCATTCGTTTAACCTCCTTTAAAGAATAGCCCTCTATATATCCTTGTTTTAGAAATCAAGCTATATAAAGACATATTATTTTAAACTACCTTTTCACCGGTTTCTCCGGTTCGAATCCGTATCGCATCTTCTACATTAGACACAAATATTTTCCCATCTCCAATGCTACCGGTTCTGGCTGTTTCACAGATTGCATCAGTAACTTTCTTTACGTCCTTATCATCAACAACCACCTCTACCTTAATCTTTGACAACAAATCTACAGCATACGATCTACCACGATAAACCTCAGTAATACCTTTTTGTATTCCATGCCCTTTAACCTCAGTAACTGTCATACCAGACACTCCCAATTCTTTTAAGGCTTCTTTAACCGCACTCATTTTTTCATCCCTAAAAATTGCTTCAACTTTTTTCATTAAAATTACCTCCTTATAATTATTTAAAGAAATTGCGTATGACTAATGTATAAAATTATAAAGTGTCCTCTAATCTTTCAGTTTTGTATGCGAGCATACACATAGTTATACCCACCACATTGTGCAAACACATTATTTTATCAATAGAAATTATTCTGCTTATACATCGCATCTTACAAAACTTTTCAAATTTAAAACGTACCGTGTTTAAAAAGAATTTCATTCATGACCCAAGTTATGCAATATATATACCATAACATGCAATAACAATAACTGAACATGCATAATCGCTGTGGCAGCCGACACTTGCAATACCCACATTATTTGCATAGTGTTAATTCACCAATTCATAATGTGGTGTATATCTGCCAATATGAAGATATCGCATACTCAGTCTTATATTGAAATATGGATTGCATAAAACTAAAGTTTTTCTAAATACAAGCTCCCCCGACAGAGCCGGATATCTGCTGATTTCTGAATTGGCCTGAAAGTGCGAATCCGCCTCTAGTGTGGTTTTACCGGGCCTTCCAGGGTGAAAAATATCACTGTATTGCTGTATTTAAAGACCTGTTCAAGTTAGCAGTGGACGTGTGCTTTATATCTCAAAAATATATAGCATAGCATCACTGTTATCTATTTTTTTTTAGCTTTTTAAAAGGTGTGAGTCCGGTGCTTTTAGAGAATTATCTGAGAAATCACCGAAGCAATATATGAACAATCAACCATGAATAGCCTGGAGTAATCTGTTGTAGTCGCCCGCCACACTGACGGGCGACTACCTACCCTACTATTCAATTGGGTACAGATAGTTTAATGTTTACAAGAGATTACTTTACTACGCTTTCTGATCATGCTACGTAGCAAACGTCTACCCCTTATGATTGTTCAGGGTAACATGCTGTACCGTGAATGTGCTGATCAAGACCCTCTTTCTCTATATCATCAGATACCCTCATCTTCGAATGACTATTACCTTTGCCTCCGATCAATTTGAACAACACAAATGCCATTCCTCCAGCCCATACAAATGCAACTACGGCTGCAATAGACTGTGAGGCTAACTGTCCGTAATGTCCGGTTATTACACCATAAACTCCGCCATACGAACCATCAGCAAAGATACCCAGGGCAATCAACCCCCAGAAGCCATTGGCACCATGAACTGAGCATGCACCAAGTGGATCGTCAACTTTAAATTTATTTCCAATAATCCAGAAAGAAATCAGATATAATACGGCACCCAGGAATCCTATTAGAACTGCTGCCCAGGGTGCGACATATGCACATGGTGCAGAGATCGCAACAAAACCAGCCAGAGCACCATTACATGCTTCACCAACATCAGTATGGCCAGATAACAAGTAAGTAAGAAAGAGAACCGTCACAGCTCCAATTGAACCTGCAAGGGCTGTATTCGCAGCTACTACAGACATCCTCAAATCGCCTGCTGCCAATGTACTTCCGGCATCATAAAACAACCATCCAAATGCAAGAATTATCGTTCCGATAATCATATATCCAACATTATGACCCGGTATGGAATTAGATGAACCATCCTCATTATACTTACCGGCTCTTGGTCCTAGAAAACATGCACCAACGAAGCCGATAGTTCCGCCAATTGCATGAACCACCCCTGACCCCGCAAAGTCTCTCACTCCGGCACCATAAGGCAGATTCCACAGCCATCCTTCTCCCCATACCCAATGTCCATATACAGGATAAATAAAGATATATACGAAGATAAACATAAGAACATAAGAGCAGAGTTTCATCCTCTCAGCGACAGCGCCGGCAATTATACTACCGATAAATGTTGCTACACATGCCTGAAAAATAAACAATAATATTGTCTTGACGTCATATGCATCTCCCAGAAGCATAAAACCGCTCAGGCCCATAAAAGCATTACCTTTTCCCACATGATGTCCCAGAAATTCAAATCCACCAAACATCACTCCAAAGCCAACAAACCAGTAGATAATAACGCCGAGTGTTGTGGCAATAAAGCAGTGTGTCATGTAGCTGAGCATATTCTTAGCTGGTAATAAACCTCCTAATAACGCAAACCCTACCTGCATGAACCAAATCACAAAGCCACATACTAAAATCCACGTAAAGTTATTGGACATGTTAATACCCCTGATGTCCAACGCAAAAGTCTTGTCACCTGTGGGATCTGCCGCCTCTGAAACGCCAAACATCAGGAATACAGCAGCAACTGCAACCAACAGAAGCCACATTACATTTTTTGGTTTAAAATGCATGTACTTCCCTCCTTCCTATTTCTTGTTAATTTTGTTTAGAAATAAAGTAAAGTAAGCTAATACATACTGACCGATCAAATTGTTTTGCATAAACACTAAATCATCTTTTGACTATAGCAACAAAAGCAAATGGACGTTTCCTATTGGGATAGATTTAGATGCTAAAGACAATAACTTATGGAAGGTATGTTTCTTGCGGATATTAAAATTAGGAATTTGCATATCCATTTGTTAACGTACGTAAGATAAAGTTCACAACAACCTTAAATTAAAAATATTTATAAATATTTAACGCACAAAAAACACAATCAAAATGTCACTTAACGCAACGGATATACCAAAACGTAAAAACAACAAAAGAAGTTAGCTCTAACATTCAAACATAAAACTACTTACTACATATTCAATAACTACACTTTTATTCTGAGCATTTGATGATTCTGGTGCAAATCTGCCATGCACAAAAAAAAATCTCACCTAAGACTTGACGTTATAAATACTTACCGCACTCAGTTGATAATATGGTAATTGTGTAGAGTTTTAGCCAATCCAAATCGCAGTTAGAACAACAAAAGACCTCCCCTGTTTGAAGCGGATTATATTGCAGTATCCCCTGTTAAGTCAACAAAATTATGCGGATACGCTAGTTTTACCTTTTTATAAAATAGCTACACACTCCGTGATTAACATCAAATTTTTATTTTATTCCAGATATCATCTAATTCTTTTAAAGAACATTCTTCTATTTTTTTCCCTGCATCAGCAATTTGCACCTCTACCTTCTTAAACCTACCTATAAATTTGGATATGCTTTTTCGTAATAAATCTTCCGAATCCAGTTTAAGAAATCTCGAAAGGTTCACCACTGCAAACAGTAAATCACCAATCTCTTCAGCTACCTGCTCCCTTTCTTTATTATTGATTGCATCCTTGACCTCCTCTAGCTCTTCATGAACCTTTGCTATAACATCTTCAATTACTTCCCAATCAAAACCTACTCGCGCAACCTTCTTCTGAACCTTTTGTGCCTTTTGCAAAGCCGGCATATGCCTTGGAATATTATCCACGATTGATTTCTTTTTGTTAGTTTTGCCACCTTCTTTTGCCTCTGCTTCTTGCTTCTTTATTTCGTTCCATTGGTTTAAGGCTTCATTTGCATTTCCTGCTGTCTTATCTCCAAAGACATGAGGGTGCCTTCTGATCATCTTTTCTAAACATGCTTCAAGGACATTATTTATATCAAAATTTTTACTGTCATCGGCTACTTTACAATAGAATATTATCAGAAAAAACAGGTCTGCAAGTTCTTCCTTTAGCTGTTCAGGATCTCTTGAGTCCACTGCATCAACTATCTCATAAACCTCCTCAATCAAACAGGATTTCAACGACTCATGCGTCTGCTCTTTGTCCCAGGGACATCCTTCATCACTTCTGAGCCTTTCCATTATCCCAATAAGAGCCTTAAAGTTACTACTCAACAAATTACATACTCCTTCCTGATATTTTTTGTTACTATTTCCCTGATTCTTCTTCCATAATTGTTGGAGCAATTACCTTTTTAAAGCCTGCCCCTTTAACTGTATCCATAATATCAATCACTACACCATAAGGCACAAATTTATCAGCCTTCAATACCAGCACCTCATCACCGGTGTCCAGAATTACTCTTCTGAGTTCTTTTTCGAGGGTTTTTTTATCAACCGGCCTATCTTGCAAAAATAATCCTCCATCACGAGCTATGGTTAATACCATATTCTCTATCTTGGTTACCTCGGAATGCCTGGTGGAAGGTAATTCCAATTTAATATTCGGTTGTTCTACAAATGCAGAGGTAACCATAAAGAATATTAAAAGCAAAAAAAGTACATCCACCAGAGAAGCAATATTTATTACCGGTTTTATGTATCGTTTTATACGAAATTGCATAGTTATTCCTTCTCAGAACTCATGCTGTTCTCAGCTTTCCTTGTAGAATAAATCCTGTTCAAGAGCAACATTGAGTATTTCTCCATCTCCAGTACCAGGTTATCAACCTTTCTATCAAAACTACTGTACGCTATTAAAGATGGTATTGCCACCCCCAGTCCAATTATGGTAGTCCTGAGGGCTTGTGCTATTCCACCGGAAAAAGCTTTTGTCTGCCCCAATCCCACTTCTGATATTACGTCAAAAACCTGGCTCATACCAAGTACCGTTCCAAGTAATCCAAGTAGCGGAGAAATTGCCGTAATAACCTCCAGCACTATTAGCATTCTCTCCAGGTTTCTGGCCTCCTGCCTTCCTGCGGCCTGAATATCCAGCACCTTTTCCTCTCTTGACAAATGTGTATTGGAGATTGTACGTTTGATTATATTGGAAAATGGCCCTTTTATAATATCGCATCTGTTAATTACCGCCTGGATATCTTTTGGGCCCTTAATAACATTAATAATGTAGATTAGTTCCGGCTTTATAACTCTGCTCCTCCTCAGGCTAATAGTACGCTCCAGGATAACGGCGAGTGCCAGGACAGAACAAATAAACAAAGGTATCATTATTGGGCCTCCGCCCATTAACCATTCCAATATATTGCCTCCGTTTTAAAAGAAGTAGTAACTGAATTTAACATTTATATACTTTTCATCTATATATTCCGGAAATTTATCTAATATAGTATTTTGAATCGATGCCTGTACTTTAGAAGCTAAAAGTTCATTTCCTGCTGAATCTTCAATTATTACATCGGCTATTTTACCAGAAGGAAGCGCCTTAAATGTCACAACTACAGGTTTAAACTCATTGGTTACCTGATTTATAGAGGCATCTGTGCCGTATTGCAACAACCAGTATAATCTTATTTTATCCTTTATGTGTTTGTAATAAGGAGCGTATTCATGTTTTTTTATATTAAAAGATTCTGCACCGGTATTTCGTGAATTTGATATATTATCTTCAAAGAAAGGAGCATCATTTCCGGCAGGTATATTGTTTGCCTGAGGATCAGAAGCTGTAATATTGTTTTGAACTTTGTTTGCAATACTCTCCTTGCTGCCTTCGATTATTTCTTTCATCATTGCCTTTGGAATTGAAGCTGTTTCTGTATATTCCTCGACAGGCTCGACTATCTTTTCTTTTTCTTCTTCCGCAACAGCAACATCAGCTTCTATATTCTTCAATGGTTCTGTCTCAGTGATAACTACGTGTGACTCCAGTGTTACAGACTCTATTTTATCAATATTCTCCAATTGTTCTTTATCAGATTTATTGTTAAGAGTTTGAGAATCCATTGCTTCAAGATTCTCTGCTTTGATATCTTTATAGACAGGCACATTCTGCGTCTCATCATCTATCAAGACCAGCTGTTCAGAATGAGAAGCTTCGACTACTTCACTGTCAACAGGCGACTCTTCACCATCTCTCACTTCAGGTACTTCAGGCAAGCTATCGGCTGTTTGCTCCTCAACTACAGGTTGGGAAGAATCCTCCGACACAACTTCTGAGGATTCACCGTAACTGGCATCTACGGGAAAACCTGATTCTTGAAATGCAGTGGAGGCAAGTTCTTCAGGGACCTCTCCGTGAAAATCAGCATCACTCTCTAATCTGGGCTTGTCATTTACATTATCATCCCCTGTATACATGTCTCTTGCGATAGACCCTTTTTCTCCTATTTTATTAGTATCCGTTTGAGTTTCTTCGTCTACGGCATTATCAGGTGTATCTACAAAAAGCTGTCTCTTCTCTTTCGGGATATCTTCTTTATCCGCTTCTACCTCTTCCTTTGACTCTTCTTCGTTTTGAACGATTTTTTCTTCTTCCTTTTCGGATTCAAGATCTATCTCGATTACATAGTTCCTCTTCTTCGAAGCATTATCACTGAAGTCAAACGAAGGTTTTAGGAGATGGCTTACACTGGATGAGGAAAAGATAAAGATGAGGTGTATTATGCCGGATATTGTTAGAAAATAAACAAAAACCGTTTTATTTTCATAAACAAAGTGATGTTTTGAATGCATAAATTTTTATCAAAGGAAGATCGTTTATGCTCATTCTAATGAGGGCTGTAATAAAATTAGCGATTTGATATATTTAATATAGCAGTTTATCAACACAACTTAATTCAATGGGGTAAGTGCGAGATGCAGCCAGACCTGTTATACGTTCAGTTTAAAAAAAAATATAAAACCTTTTCCAACTCACTCTTTGGCTTCGTAGAATTTTTACTAATTGGCCAATACCTGTCCTTCACTTACTGACCGGACAAAATATCAGGAGGTTCCTCTTTTCCAATATAACCCTTTAAATACTGATAATAATCACTATCAGTGCTTAAATACAAATGAGTGTTCTTGTCAATCGTTTTTTCATATGTTTCAAGGGTCTTTGTAAAAGAATAAAATTCAGGAGCTTTCCCATACGTATCTGCATATATTTTGATTGCCTCAGCATCCGCCTCTCCTCTAGTTTCAGTTGCTATCTTATAGCCTTCGGATTCTATCTTCTCCAACTCCTTTTTCATATACCCCAATATTTGCGCCTCTTCCCTTCTGCCCTCAGATTCGTATTTATTTGCAATCCTGATTCTTTCTGAGCGCATCCTGTCAAATATTTTAGGTATAACAGCCGGAACATAATTAATGTGCTTTATCCTGACATCAACCAGTTCCATGCCGTATCTCTCACTTAATTCTTCATTGGCCATTTTATGTATTTCTTTAACCAGGTTCTCCCTGCCATTAACAATTTCCACCTTCTTATCCAATTCCGCCTTTTCCAACTCTACTGTCGTGTATACAAGCTTCCGATTAGTATTTCTGAGAATCTCATTTAAAGGATACGAACTTACTATGTTTTTTACAGCAGATCCTATAACCTCGTCCAATACACCTTGCCCTCTATCTTCCGTTCCTAATGATGTATAAAATTTTAGTGGTTCATTTATCTTCCAACGAGCCCATGTATTAATACCGATGTTTTCCTTATCTCTTGTCAAGATATCACTTGACTCTCCGTCCCACTCGATGATCCTCTTTTCGAAGTATTTCGTCTTTTGGATAAAAGGCGTTTTTATATTTAATCCCGGTTCCTTTACAACCTTGACCGGCCTGCCAAACTGGGTAATCACATATTGTGATTTAATGTCAACCACATAAAAAGAGTTACTGGCTATGATAATTATTGCCAATACTGCTACCATGGCTATTATAATGTATATTTGTGCTGTTTGCTTCATTTCGTCACCCTGCTCTCTCCCAGGTTAAGTATTGGTAAAATCCCTTTTTGATCTTTATCAATTATATAAATCTCTTCACATTTCGGTATTACCCTTTCCATTGTTTCAAGGTAGAGTCTTCTTCTGGTTACGTCCTTTGCTTTCTCATACTCTTTCCAAACGGCAAGAAACGCCTTTGTATCTCCTGTTGCCTCGTTTATCCTCTTTATTTTATATCCTTCTGCCTCACTAATCGCCTGTTCCTTTTTTCCCATTGCAGCCGGTATAACCTTGTTCCTCCTTCCCTCAGCTTCATTTGTAATCTGATCTCTCAATTGCACCGCCTTGTTTACAGCATCAAAGGCATCCTTAACCTGTCCCGGCGGATTGACGCCTTTCAGATTTACCGCCTGCACATCGATTCCACAGCCATATGAGTCAAGTATTGTTTCTATTTCAGTTTCTGCAACACCCTCTATTTGCCTTCTTCCTATAGTCAGTACCTCATCAATGGACTTGTCACCTACAATCCTTCTCATCACAGCTTCGGAGACATCCCTTATAGCACTTTTCACATCCCTCACATTAAAAAGAAACTCTTTCAGATCTTTAATCTTATATCTTACTACCCAATGCACCTCGGCACAATTTCTGTCCCCGGTCAACATTAGAGAAACCTCCTGTGCACCTCTAAAATTATAGTCAATCACACTTTCCCTACCAGACCGAAGAGTTCTGTAACCGAATTCCTCATTGTATATACGCTTAACCTCTCCAACATATACCCTGTCAATACCAAATGGCAACTTAAAATGTAATCCCGGCCCAACAGTCTCCAGATACTTACCAAACCTCAACATTGCAGCTTCCTCATTTGCCTTTACAGTAAATACAGTAGAGTACCCAAGAATGATAATACCTATAACAATTGCTATGGGTATTATAAACTTCTTAAATGGTTCAAGTTGTATTTTATCAAATTTGAATTCCGGTTGGTCTCCATAACCATTCATAATCTACCTTTCAGACAATTGTTCAAGTGTTATTATAACAAGCACTTACGATCAATAAATTCCATTAGCGTGTCCCTGTGCTGATAACTGTAATACTACAAGCAATATCTATGAGTGTCAAGCTTATTATAATAATCAGAGCAAGTTACACGTATCCATCTTTTGATTTATATGATTCTGGTAATTTCGTCTACTTCAAAAAAAGGCAAATCACTCGCCTCTCTGTTTCTAATTATTTTCAGGCCATCCTCTTTATCAGTCAATTTGCCAATTACCGAACACTCAATACCATTTTCCGCAAGTTTACTTAACACAGATTCTCTGTCATCAGGGTTTATTACTATTAATAACGCACCGGAAGCTATAACGCCCATCGGATCAAGATTATACTCAGAGCATAAAACCCTCGCTTCATCCAGGCACTTAATCTTCTCTTCATAAATTATAACACCTGTGTTCGATACCCTTGCAAGTTCGAATAATCCTGTTGCCAGGCCTCCCTCTGTAGGGTCGTGCATCGCATGAATATCAGCCGCTTGATTTGCGATAAGAGCCTCCTTTACAACGCTGATCCCTGGATCATGCAAAAAGTTCTGAACTTTCCTGACAAACAAATTTCCATATTTTACAGACAACTCCTTTTCTTTTTCTCTCGCAAGAAGCGCCATCCCCTCGATTGCAATACCCTTGGTCAATATAATATCATCTCCCACCTTCGCATTTGAATTCTGCACTAATTTTCCTTTATCCACCTCGCCAAGCATATGCCCTGATACTATAGGCCTATCCAACCCCTGAGTAATTTCTGTATGTCCGCCACAAAGAACTATCCCTAATTCTTCAGCAGCCATTTCAATATCGTGGAATATTTCCTCAACCAGTTTGCTATCCGTTTTGTTTTCCGGCAGGAAGATTGACGCAAGAAGCCACTTTGGCGCCCCCCCCATAGTTGCAATATCGTTTGCGTTTACATTAACCGTATACCATCCAATCTTATAAGATGTAAATGTAATGGGGTCAGTTGTTGCAATAAGATACTTATCTCCAAAATCTATTACCGCAGCATCTTCACCAACCTTCGGGCCTACAATAACCCGTGGATCTCTATTTTTAACAGCACCCAGTAATTCGCCAAGGAGATTTGTATTTAACTTGCCAACTGGAAATGTATTCATTTGCCTTTAATTAAGGAATTTAGGGATTGCAATGATACTATTTATGCCCTCAATCCATCATAATAAGTTTGAAGTTTAAAGTGAACTAAAGTTGCGGAAACCACGCTAAGCGTGGTAACAGTTTATCTGACTTTAGGCGCTTTTAGTTCACTTCAAACTTTAGACACTTTTATTAAGTATCGAGTTTCCCCAATCCCTTAATTCCTAAATTCTTTAATCCCTAAATTTCTTTAAATCAAGTCTCTTATATCTCTCAATCCCAATTTTTCACGGCTTGCAAATGGCTCCCCATATTGCTTTCCAATCAATGACCCATAATACTGACCGTATGAATGCAATTGCCTATTCACATCTTTCCATCTATCTTCATTAAATACAAATTGGGACTTATATGATTTGACTACTTCAACCTTGCTTTCAAATTCATCACTAATATCAATAATAAAGGCCGGCTCCAGATGCACCCTCTGATGAGACCACAGATAATAAAGAATACGCCCGGGATACCACGGTTCTCCCGCTAAATCGGTTTTTGTCAGCTTTGCATAGAATCTTGCCGCCTCACCAATCTGTGTTGCCTGTATATGATCAGGGTGGGCATCTTCCCAATAAGGTAAAAACATGATGCCAGGCCTCACCCTGCGAATAACCTCGGCTACCGCATTTCTCGATTCTGTATTGTCAAAAAGATAACGGTTTGGCAGTCCCAGTGTTGTTCTGCCTGTTACGCCAAGTAAGGCAGTTGCATCTTTGCATTCTACACTCCTTATTTCCGGAGTACCATGCGGAGTGGGCTCCCCGTTTGTAAGGTCTAGAATATGAACTTCATGACCAAGTTTCAGGAATTTTATTATACTGCCACCCATCCCCCCCTCAACGTCATCAGGATGTGGGCCTATAGCGAGAACTTTTATTTTCTTATCCGGCATTATATTATTACTTGTTTGAGAAAGTTTTTTGAGTCTCAGAAAAAGTCAAAAGTGCCTACCCGCCTGCCAATCAGTTCGGGCAGGAAGTTTGAAGTGAGCTAAAGTTACGGAAAAATATTTTTTTAACTTTAGGCATTTCAGGCACTTTAAACTGGGAACTTTTATGTTAGATATTAAAATAGGTTTGTTTGCCTGAGATTGTGGCATCACTCAGTATATTCTTTTCATTTAAGATGTTTACAGCTTTTTCAGTAAGAGACTTACTGTTTGTATAAAAGCCAACATACCTTTCGTGATGCTTCTGAGAAGGTACTTCCTGTGCTATCAGCGTAATATGGATATTATGGTTTTTAATTATTGATATCCAATTCTCGCGAATTATATCCGCATTCTTTGTCAGGACATGAACGTTGTCCGCTACCTTTTCAATAGGTGAGTCTGCGATGCCTATAATGAATATTTGATCAGCATGACTCGCCAATTTTGCATATCTTTCACTGTGTTCCTTAAATCTGCTTAGTTCCTGATATCCGGAATATAATGTACACCGTTTTTTATGTAACTTCAAGGAGTCTTCGATAACCCTGCTCATCATAAATAATGTTTTCTTTGATGTCGTAAAATGATACTCACCATCAATTGAGTCTGTATGGAGGTCTTCAAAAAGCAGACTGGGGTCGTGGGATTCTGTTAATGCCCTTACTTCTACTATCAAATCATGAAAAATGTTGTTTTTGTTTAACATAGATAAATCAACAACAGAAAGAAGCTAATTTATTCAACTTTAAACTCTCCCTGCTTATGTTCATACTTAGGATTATCTAAGTCTGATATTCTTTCCATATATTCCGGCAATGGTATGTTATTGTACCAGTATCCGGTAACACGCGCCGTATTCATAAATATTACGAATAAACCAACAACCAAGCCGGCATAAACAGCGTAATGTATCTTCCTGCCATATCCCAGAAGCTTCATATCAAGAGTATCGTCTACAGGGCACGAATCAACACAATCGTAACATCCCAGACATTCCGGATTATAAACGGTATTCTTTTTCTCTACTTCAATATGTACCGGACAGGCAACAGTACATTTGCTGCAATCAATACATGTTTTCTTGTTTCTAACTATTCTAAACACACTGGCCCATCCTAAAACGCCAACCAGGGCACCATAAGGGCAAAAATATCTACACCAGTAATTCTTTGTGAAAAAGGAAAAGACGAAAATAATCGATAATATAATTGCTGCAAGCATAGACATATCGGTAAAAAATTTCAGCATCCTGACATCTGCAACCTTCATAAATGGAACATTCGTAAACATTATTTCAAGCTGTTGCGCAGGCATCTTAATCACAATAGTAACTGCAAAAAAAGCGAGTATAGAATATTTCCATGCACGCGCAATAGAATCTTCCACACGTGCAGGCCATATTTTCCTTGGAAGAGCAAAAGGTATAATAATGGCTGCAATCATAAGAGGATAAATAAACTTCATATTTGGCGAGCCGAATGATGCAAAACTTATAATATCAAGGAGCATCAAAGCAACTATCGGAGTAGAAATCATGCTGAGGCCGCATGTAAGTTTTACAGGAAATGCTTCTACCCAATATTTAACACCCTTATTGAACTTGGATTTTATGCGGTCTCCAATCCTCCATGCCCATTCCGACATTGTACCGGCAGGGCATATCCAACTGCAAAAGCCCCTTTGAAAAAGAAAAGAGGTTAGCAATATTGCCGCAAAAATAATAAAGCCTGCCGGATGCAAAGGGTCAACCTTGCCAGTACCCAGAAAATACTTGAGACCCATAAAGGCTCCTATAGGCAAAAATGCCTCTACCCCTGGCGGCCTGGGTACAAAGACAGTAGCACCGCCGGTTTCACAGTATCTTACAAATAAATAAAACATCCACCCTATGTATATTGTTAAAACAAAGAATGAAATCTGTGACATCCATCTGAATCTTAGAGAAGTCATCCATGATAACGATTTACGTTTCTTCTTAGATACATTTGATGAGTCAGATTTCTGTATAGATTTCTCATTCTGTGAAGCCAAGTCGCACCTCCATTCTTAATGATAAGCACGTAACCCATTAAAGTGCATACCAATGTAATATTTTTCTATTTTTACCATATTATTCACCTGTTTCCTGCTTAAAATATATCATAAGCCGTGACAAGGAAGTGTCAAGTATTTTGTTTAATTCACACTTTCACTCAAACAATCACTTGTTGATGAGAAACAAAGAGCATCATTGTTCGGTTGTGTTCATGCATGATATTATAACTTGAGTTTATATAAAAAGCTGTTAGAATGAGTTCGTTAAATTCGATATTAACAATTATATACAGCCTTTAAATGTTAAATAGACGTAAAACAAGAACAGTCATGGTTGGTTCAGTAGCGATTGGTGGTAATGCACCAATCGCTATTCAATCAATGACAAATACTCACACAGACGACATCGAGGCAACAGTAAAGCAGATCCACGAACTGGAAGCACTTAAGTGCAATATTATCAGGGTTGCAGTTCCTGATGTTAAAACAGTAAAATGCCTTGGTGAAATCAAAAAGAGGATAAACATACCACTGGTCGCAGACATACATTTTGGACATAATCTAGCCATAGAAGCCATCAAACAAGGTGTAGACAAAATTCGTATCAATCCCGGCAATATGAAAAAGAAAGATAAGCTGGAGGAAATTGTACACCTTGCAAAGGACAAAGGTATCCCCATTCGAATAGGAGTTAATTCCGGTTCTATCAGAAGCAATGATGGACATGAAGAGGATCTTGTCGAATTAATGGTTAAGACAACATTAAGATATTGTGAACATTTCGAGTCATTGGGTTTTAAGGATATAATTGTCTCATTGAAGGCATCGGATGTACAGAAAACAATGGATGCATACAGGTCTATAGCGAAACAATGTGACTATCCCCTGCATCTCGGTATTACGGCTGCAGGCGCACCGGATGACGCAATAATAAAATCCGCAATCGGTATTGGGGGTATGCTTTCAGAAGGAATTGGAGATACGCTGAGAGTCTCTTTTACAGGCCCTCCTCATCAGGAAGTAATGGCAGGTTATAAGATTCTGGAAGCGCTTGGACTATCGAAAAGAACGGACGCAGAAATAATATCGTGTCCCACCTGTGGGCGCTGCGAAATAGATCTTCTGAACATTGTTAATGAAGTAAAGAAGAGGCTCCCTTCTCAAAAAAGATCTGTACAGATTGCCGTTATGGGATGTATTGTTAACGGCCCCGGAGAGGCGATGGAGGCAGACATAGGGATTGCCGGCGGAAAAGGCGTCGGCTTTTTATTTAAAAAAGGCGAAAAAATAAGAAAGATTCCAGAAAGTGAAATGGTTTCTACATTGCTGGAAGAAATCGAAACGATATAAATATGAAGAATGTCGTCATCCTCGGATCAACCGGTTCAATAGGTAAAAGTGCTCTGGACGTTATAAGAAACCTGAAGCATAAATATAAGGTTGTGGCATTGTCGGCAAATTCACAATGGGAATTATTATCGAAACAGGTTAACGAGTTTAAGCCGGAAAGTGTATCACTTGCGGATGAAAGATGTGTAGAGTCACTAAGAAATAGCCTATCAGGCAATACTGTACAAATTCTTAATGGCAAAGACAGTGTCAGGGAGATGGTTTCCAAAGAAAATGTAGACATAGTCCTTTCGGCTATAGTGGGAGCAGCAGGACTTCCTGCTGCTATTGAAGTAGTTAAAAACAGAAAAACCCTCGCCCTGGCAAATAAAGAAGCTTTAGTTATGGCGGGTGGGTTGATTATGCCTATGGCAAAAGAGAATGGTACGAGCATCATCCCTGTTGATAGCGAACACAGTGCAGTGCTTCAGGCATTAAGGGCAGGACATCGTGATGAGGTAAAAAAAATTATAATTACGGCCTCCGGAGGGCCGTTTCGCAATCACCAGAAGGAGAAGCTGTCGGAAGTCACAAGAGAAGAAGCACTAAACCACCCAACATGGAACATGGGGAAGAAAATAACAATTGACTCCGCAACATTGATGAATAAAGCCCTTGAAGTAATTGAAGCAAAATGGCTTTTTGGCCTGGACGCTACTCAGATAGAGGTGGTCATACACCCTGAGTCAATAATCCATTCGCTTGTAGAGTTCTGTGACGGTTCTGTCATCGCACAAATGGGATTACCTGATATGAAGGTGCCTATACAATTCGCACTGACATACCCTGACAGAGAAAACGGCAATGTCAAATCACTTGACCTTGCAAAGCTGGGCACTCTTAATTTCCAAAAGCCGGATATGGACAAATTCCCGGCATTAAGATTAGGATACGAAGTAGTTGAAAAAGGCGGTACTATGGGCGCTACATTTAACGCAGCAAACGAAGTAGCTGTCCAGGCATTTTTAGATAATAAAATCAAATTTACAGATATCACAAAGGCGGTAGAACACGTTATGAAAGAACATAATTTTATAAATGACCCCACTTTACAGGATATCATAGATGCGGACGAATACGCTCGCAAGGAGACGAAAACATGCCTATCATAGGAATATCATCTAACATTGTTCTAGTAATAATTGGTATAGGTTTACTTATTTTTGTTCATGAGCTTGGACACTTTTTAGTGGCCAAAAAGATTGGTGTAAGAGTACACGCATTCTCACTTGGATTTGGCCCTGCAATCTTCAGAAAGCAAATAGGTGAAACAGATTACAGGATTTCACTCATCCCATTAGGAGGTTACGTAAAACTAGCAGGAGAGCAAAGAGAGGAATCGAACACGGGTGAAGAATGGGAATTTATGTCTAAAAAGCCATGGCAACGTGCCGCAGTACTCATAGCAGGTGTCTCTTGCAATACAATTTTAGCGTTTGTTGCCTTTATCATTGCTTTCAGGGTCGGAGTCCCTTTCATTACCCCGGAAATAGGACGTACAATGCCGGGATGGCCTGCCTGGGAAGCCGGCATAAGACCGGGCGACAAAATTGTCAAGATAAATAACGTCTCCGATCCTGATTTTGAAGATATCTTCATTTCAGTAGCGCTTAATGGTTCTCCTGAAGGCATTAATATGGAGATCGAAAGAGACGATCATGTATTCAACGTAAATGTTGTGCCAAGATATGACCCTTCAGTTGGTATCCAACGTATAGGAATCGCACCGGCAACCACTCTGGAGGTACACAAGATTTTTGCTATAAAGAACTCAGATGCACCTGCTCAGAATTCTGGATTGCAGGTTAAAGATAAGATACTGGAAGTCAACGGTAAAAAGATCACTACAGAAGATGATTTTAGAGAGATAGAACAGACAAACCCAGGCAAAGAGGTTATCCTTACCGTATTACGCAATGATACAATAGTAGACTTAAAGGTTACTCCATCAGTTGTCTCCAGATGGATGATAGGGCTTTCATGTGCTACAACAAAGCTTGATGGCGTAAAGCAGGATAGCCTGGGACATTCACTGGGACTGCAAAAAGGAGATAAGATAGTTAAAGTAAACTCGCAGGAGGTTCAAGGCTTTACAGAATTAATAAACACAATAAATGATTCACCAGATGGAATAGTCACATTACAGGTTGCAAGAGGCAATAACACAAAATACATAAAATTAACAAAATCCGGAGAAGAAACAGTAAAGGAATTAGCAGAAGGCATCTTCCCTCACTATGGATTGATAGTAGATTCAACGGTAGAAGGTTTTCCTGCTGAAAAAATTGGCATAAAACCCGGCGATACTATCACATCAATTGGAGGAGAAAATGTTTCAGAATGGAATCAGCTATTAACATTAGTTACCGCCAGTCAGGGCAAACAATTTGAGATCTCGTGGATGCACAATTACGAAACGATCACCAAGACAATTATACCTAAGAAAAACGAAAAAAATGCACAGGGATTGCTAGGGATTAAGTTCAAAGAAAAAAAGATAATACGAAAATATGGCTTAGCCAAATCATGTATTGTGGGTACGCATAAAACGATAGTGAATATCAAAAGAATCTACATGACCATACAGGGATTTGTATCTAAGAAATTATCAACAAAGGCATTAGGAGGCCCTGTACTTATCGCTCAGGCCTCTTATGAATCTGCAAAATCCGGGATTGGCAAGCTCATGTATTTCATGGCTATCATCAGCATTAACCTGGCTGTCATCAATATACTTCCTATCCCTGTACTGGATGGTGGACATCTTCTGTTCCTTGGTATTGAAAAAATCAAGGGTTCTCCCATAAGTGAAAAAACAATGGCAATTGCAAACTACATCGGCTTGGGATTAATACTCTCCCTTATGATCTATGCTACCAAGAATGACATCATGAGGCTTTTTAATATACTCTGATCCCCCTGATTCCACATTTATTAAAGGGGGAGGACAGAAAAATCTTATATGTCATCAACCATGCGTTCTGTCTCATTTCCCAGCTTAACAAGCACCCTCTCCAATGATGACCGGTACTCCTCCACATCAGACTTTTCCAGTTTAGGCGGTACCATAATATGCTCTCCATAAAAAATTCTCGCCTTAGAAAAAGGCTTGGGTATGCAAAACCTGTCCCAGCTTGGAAGTTCCCAATACTTTGCCATATATATCATCATCGGAATTATGGGATATTGTGTCTTCTGCCCTAATAGTATTGCTCCTGATTGAGCAACAAATCTGGGGCCTTTCGGACCGTCTGGCGTTATTGCCAAAGATATCGATTCCTCTTTTATCTTCTTTATCATTTTTAGCAACGCCTTTGCACCTCCCCTGGTTGTAGACCCCCTGGCAACACTGTAGCCTAACCTCTGAACAATCTGTGCAATATATTCACCATCACGATGCTGGCTTATCAAAACCTTTACATTACGTCGTCTGCCTACGTAAGCCGGAAGCAGCATATGCGCATGCCAGAACGCGTATATCGCATGTTTACCCTGACGCTCCAGGTTTCGTGAATAACCACCCGGAATTTCTTTAATACTCATTGTACTAAACAAAAGTCTGATAAAAATCGAGCCAAAAATACCTACTAAGAAATACTTAATGCTTTGCAAATTCATTCTCTTTTCACCGTGTCCTTGTGTGATTCCTTTATTAAAATAACCTATACCATTGAATTAATTGACTGCAAAAGTACACATCTTTTGCATGCAATATCATCACTTTCGCAAAAATCCTTAAATACCTGCAAAAGCCCCTGCTGGCGCCTTGCCGTGTTCACGACGTCTTCTTTCTGTGTATCTTTTCCCAGGATTCTATAGTTCATAAACCTCGTAATATTATTAGGCGATAATTTTGAATGCAGCTTATAAGCCTTAAACAACCTCTCCTCTAATACCGCATCGTCCATTTTTCGTGCGTATGCCAGTAATACCGGAATAATTATGTTAATGAATATGACTGAAGACCGTTCCCTGCCAATCAATCTTCCCCTGATTTTCAACCTTCTCCCTCCAAATATATAGTAATAGGACCAGTATTCATCGTATAGCTCTAAAAGAATAGACTCTGTATTTCTAATGATAGCCTTAATTCCTGCTATTCCACTCTTGCTATTATTTCTCTGCTCAAAAGACTTTAAAATCACTCTGAATATCCCAGTCTCAAAGTTTTCTGCAAGGAGACTGCTGATCGCAGCAATCCTCCTTGTCGGATAATTACCAGGCCTGGAATATTTAAAACTCCATAACCTTCCATCCATCGGTTTATTTTCAATATCATTTTTGATTACTGACCATATCTGTTCAACTTCCTTGATATAATCAAGAGAAAGGCTATCCTTAGCGCTTGCGTATCTGGGTAACTGGCTGGGCAAAAGTCCAGACATACCAAATAACAGTGCCTGTATCTTTCGGCTTCTTTCCTGTATGGAAACATCCGATGGTATTAAACTTTTTATCTCATTTATTGAGGCAATAGTCCCCAAATGTTTGAACTGCTCTTTATTATTCTTATAGCCAAGTGATTCCATAATTGCTTCATACAGAACCTGCTCGAATGTCTGCGTGTTCAAGCGTTTCCTAAATCTGCCGGCCTTAACCAATATCCTTTCATCACCTGCATAATCAAGAAAGTACCCAACCCATTTGTCATCAAGTGAAATTGCGCTCAGTCTCTTCTGGCAAGGCCCGGCATTAGCGCTGCCGGTGTGTGGATAGTTCTCGATATCGATCATATCGGAAAGTTTGTCCAATCTATATTTCAAGTAATTATAAAGCTCTAACTGAGGGACCAGCCGGTTCTTTAATTTAACATATTTATTCTTCCTGTCATTCCACATAAAGACGTGCAGACACACACCTTCATACTCCTTTTGTTTACTGTGTCCATGGCGCACCCAATCACCCGAACAGACATGTATTTCAACGTCCCCTTTTACAACACCCTTTCCTTCTAAAAGAATTTCAGCGTCTTTGAAATCGGGGCCTTCTTCCAGATTCCACAGGCCGGATGAAATAACCTCCATCCTTAATCCATCCTCAGTATACATTTTGTCCTTTTTAAAAAGCTGTTCAGACCATATGCATTTTACTAACTGCTCCTTAATTTTCTTACCATTTACACTATACTGAAGGTCTCCATCTTCTTTAATGCTGCAAAATCGTCTGACAAGTTCACGATAATGTAACGTACAGAAATTATCAGCATAGTCCTTCTTTTCAAGCATGATTCTTTTCCCGGCTATAGTGACTTTACCACAAACGTCTACGCATATTTCGAGTGGCATATTTGTTATGAACTATCTGTATGATCAACCAACACAACTTTCCTCTTACTTATCACCATCGCTATTAACAACTGTACCAATATACCTGCAGTCCCATTCATTATTATATCTCTTATATCAAAGACCCTATTAGGTAATAACCACTGAATTCCCTCATCAATAGCCCCAAAAACAAATACTATAATTGACGAGAAAATATATATAGATACATTATTTATGTCATGCGTAAGAGCCAGATAAATCAAGGCACTTAGAACTCCGTATTCAATATAATGCACCTGCTCCTCTGGCAGTTCAAGAATATAGATAACAAGCCCGTACAAACAACTTATAAATGAAAACCACAAATATTGGCTCACGCTATAACGTTCACGGTTACTAATGATATGAGCTAAGACAAGAGATAATATTATAAGAAACATTATACCAACACTCAGGTTCAGGTAGCCCTTTAAGGTCATCTTCAAGAAATTCAGGATAGGCCTCATTATGTAAAGTGTCGAGTAAATGAGCGTAACGTAACAGGCTATCAAAGACCATAAGAACGTCTTGTTTTGGAACCATTTACTATACTTTTTCGTACTATGTATATACATTTAAGCAAAAGGTAATAAAATCAAATACTAAAATCAAGGTAATAGTTCACCGCTTAGCAAAGCTCGCAAAGTTATTATTTTCTAAAAGTAAGTGATGAAAATTGCTGAACAATCCTGAAATTATGTTGTTTTAAATTTTTCCAAAGTTTTCTTGCGTTCTGCGCTCTTGCGGTGCGCTAGACTGTGACAAATCAAGCAGTTTAATTTGCACGTATGAATCGGGGTTCCATTTCGAAACGGCACGGGCGGGAAAAAACGTAAACCCGTACAACAAAATTTCGGATAGACACTGAAATGAAGTGCATTGGTGCATCGGCGATGCTATTAACCTCGAAAGTATTATTTCTGTGTCATTTCGTGCCCGCCCGGACAGGTCGTTCGGACAGGTATTTCGTAGACTCTTTTGAAATTCGAGGACAGTAAATTAATCAATAAAAAAAGAGGGCAATAAATATCCACCACCCTCTTTGACTGAGACATTATCGATAATTCAAACTGGTGCTATTACTGTCATAACATTTTTAGTCTCTATCTAACGACGTGGCAAATTTCATGGCTGAAAAAGAAAGATTGATATTCAGGAGAGGATTATAAACTCAGGAGTAAACGGCACAAGTATCATTAAAGGGTAATGGACAGTAGCTTTTAACCAATTACTTTTTGAGTAGGTTAACTTGCAACTGAAGAAACTGTAGATATCATGATGCCCATGCTAAAATAAATACATAGTAGAAAAATCCATAATGGGCTTATAGAGAACAACCAGGACAATAAAGATACATGTGTAAACTAAGGCCATCTCATTTGTCAATGGAAGAATCCCTAATTGTGCTAAAAGTCTTCTTAGAAACGGTTTCTTTTTTTGTTTCCTTTTACGGTACTTATTATCGACAGGCATTGATTTCTACTTGTTATGAAAGAAAAAATAGTTGTAAAAGCTATATCTATAATAATCGGTTAATATCTTTATAACTTTAGTCAAATTCAGTCTATACCGCATACAATAAAGCAAGTACGAAACTGATCATACAATCAACCATTTTTAGCTATGCAAAGCAGATGCAGTCCCTTTTACCAAACCACTTATTTGATTTCTAACTTTTCGAGTATTTTCCATGTATCTGAAGTGTAGTTTCTGTTCATATCCATTGTTTATATTTCCACCTTTAATGATTGTTAACATAAATAATATACACAATGCCCAAACTATAAATCCGACTATAAACCAGAGAACCATTTTCTCCCACCTCCTGACTTAAAACTTGCAATTTACTAGTTGAAAAATGTTATATTAATTGCACATTTAATGCTTAATTCGCAACAACCGTACCATTTCTTCACTTATTGCATGCAATATCATTCCAAAATACCACACTTTCGAGACAATGCCTGTAACACCTTGCTACCGTATTGCTTACGAATGCCACCCTATCAGATTATTGCTTCCGGCTGTTACTTCTCTAAAAACAGCCTTCAACATTTAGCTTAAAAGTGTCCATTAATTCATCAATTGCCATGTTTAATTCAAAGGTGTACGATGGAATATAAACTGCAGGCCTGACATGCCTTTTGGCGGAGGGAGATGTGGTTCGTGGTAAAGAAGGTTCACCATCTACAACGAAAAGTATAAGCAACAATAATCAAATAACTCGGATAACCAGGCTACATGATCACGTTGTTTCACAGTACGAACCGGACGGGCATAGAAGTAGTTGTCATCGTACCACACGACGAGACTGTAATTGAAGTACACACCCCATGCTGCGGATTCCGAACTATGGCTATCGCCGGTCCACATCCATCTTTGCTCTTTGCTGAATACAGGCTCTATATACAGGTCGCCATTCTTTCTACTCAATTCCAACAATGATACAGCTTCCTCTAAAGTCGGTAACCGCCAATCATTATACCCGGCGTACCCCCTCTCTCTTAAGCCACTCACCCACTGCGTTGCCTCCTGCCATGTCACAGGTTCGGAAGAACCGGACTGAAACCACATCAAGTTAGTTACATTGTCTACAACGACCTTGTCACCATTTATTATCTTTAACGCATAATTATGATTAATCGTACTGCAACCATAAAACCCCTTTTCATGTTTTTTGTGTATTGTTATAGTCCCCATTGCCTGTGCTTCAGATACAGACAATTTTTTATAGGAGGAACGCAGTGCCACATGTTGCACAAAATGGCTTTCGTCTGACTCTGGCCATTCAGGGTTAATTAAAACCCTCAGTCTAATGAAACTTGCGTCCAGTTGACTAAGCATGTTTTTTATAAATGATTCATCCAGTACTATTGTCTCTCCACGAACATCAGTAAAAGACTTATTATTTGTGATCGAATGCAGTATTATACCTGCATTCTTTTTTGACACTTCTAATTGACTGACAAATGATTTACTAAAAGCAGAATATCCAGCGCTCTCTTCTACAAAAGGAACTTCTCCATTAATCCATTTATCCAATTCACCTTCCAACTCAATCAACCTTCCGGTTTTTACTAATTTACCGTAAACTTGCGAAATCATAACACTTTCCCAAAGTTCTTTCTGGTACTCATTTAGAAAAGTTGTCTGACTGATTAACCATTTTTGCAACGGAATCCATTCTTCCTTGCTAAGAGCAGGCGCCTCAACCCAAAAATTCCGGTGCATTTCCCTATCAATACAACCATCGTCAGCCAGCACCTGTTGCAGTATCAATACTTGTTCCTGTGTAAATGACTGAGCATTCGCCACAAGGGGAAACAGCAAACAGATAAATATGAGTACCAGTCTTTTCAGCCTTATCACCTCCAACCGGCACAACATTACTCTTATATTACTGTGATAAAAGCTAATCACTCTACAGAACTGTTTCGTATAAATGAGTTTTTTCCAGATTTCCATTTAAAAAGATATGCCCATAATTACACTTGATAAGTTAATGGTGTTTAAGGGAAATGATAATGGTATAGGATGAACCATTCCATCTTAGCCTTTCAACCAGAAGTCTAATTCGTCCGTGATCTTGTCATAGTCACCGACATTAAGGCTTAGTAGATTCCTGAGATGTGTCATTGTACCTACGTCTTCTCTCAGGAATTTAAATCCCAGATTATTCTTGTGTATGTGTGTAAGCTCAGCTTCAAATATCAACTTAATATCAGAAGAATGAAGATAGATTATTAATGTGCAGCCGTCATGCATTTTCAGAGGAATTTGATCTTTAAAGCTTAATAATGCCCCCCTCAAAGACAAATCTAACAGATCTCCTTCATAAACATTGTCATTGAACTCTATTTGAGTCCTGGCAGTAAAATTGATACGGCTGAAATATCGTTTATCATCCATCTTCTTATCCTCCTATAAAGACCTTGTTTAAACATATATATTTACGAAAAGGCTACCACTGAAGAAGAATGTTTTCAAGACAAATTTCTATTTGTACTATTGAAACAATTTATATTAGAATAGCACAAGTTATGAACCATCTTCCTGTTAACAACCCGGCAATCGTTGAAATATACAAAGAACTCGAGGCAGAACTTGCGGGTATCAATCCAGGCTGTAATACCTGTGGAACCTGTTGTCATTTTGATGAATTTAACCATGTATTGTATGCTTCAACCATTGAAACAGACTATATCCTGAAAAACGTAGAAATACCACCTTTTGACCCTGACCAGGGGACATGCCCATTTCTTTCAGACAATAAGTGCACAATAAGAGAACACAGGGCACTTGGATGCCGGGTCTTTTTCTGCAACCCTGATTACACAGAAACCCTGCAGGATATATACGAGAAATATTATACGAAGATTAAGGATCTGGCCGTAAAGAATCAAACCGAATGGAACTATGCGCCAATGATGAAGCTGCTTAAGCAAAATGATGGCTAATTTCTTACAACCAGCAAAGCAGACACAATCTTGCAGACAAATAAAATCTCAAATCGCAAATCGTGAATCCATTAACACCCCATATCTCAAACCCCTTGAGCTTATACTGCAGTTTGGAAATCTCAATTTCTCCATCGTTCTCCACATAATCATCGCCCCTGCCAGTAAGACGTCTGCACGTTTTGGTTCGATACCAACCTGCTCTCGTCTTTCAGCAACTGTCATGGACTTCAGGTCTGCAACCATTTGTTGCAAATTCTCCTTCGACAACTGAACTTTCTCTACTTTGGCAGCATCAAACACATCTTGCTCCAGATGCCATGAAGCGAGTGTAGTTGCAGTACCCGCCACAGCCAGCATTTGCATATCTGCCGGAATAGAATTTCGCCAGTCCACAAGTTCATCAAGCTTATTATCTATTTTATCAAGGCAGACCACATATTCTTCATCGGCTACTGGATCAGACTTCAGATATCTTTCCGTAAAACGTACAGACCCTAAATCCACACTTCGATCCTCTTCTGCCGCCACAAACTCGGTACTTCCGCCTCCTATATCCACCACAGTATAGTTAGACGGGGCCATGCCGGGAAGCAGAGAACCCAAGAAACTCAAACGCGCTTCGTCCTTCCCGGAAAGAACTGTGAACCTGAAGCCGTAATCTGATTCAACCTTATCAAAAAAAACTACACCGTTTGAGGCATCCCTTGCCTGACTGGTAGCCACGCATACCACATCGCCAGGCGATATACCGGCTTCAGAGATTATCTCTTTATATTCGGCAAGGCATGTAAGTGTTCTTTCCATAGCCTTCGGCTGCAGACTTCTGGTTTTGTCCACACCTTCACCCAGACGAATAATTCGGGCATAATCGCCCATCACCTTCTTTATCTGTCCAGACTCAACCTTCGCCAGAAGCATAAGACAGGTATTAGTCCCTAAATCAATTGACGCTCTCAGCATTTAATTTCCTTTTATTCCCTATAATAGCCCTAGCTCATCCAGAAGTATAACTTTTGTCAGAAACCAACATCATTTTGTCTCCTAATAGAATTTGCTATACATTATTATCAGAGACTATGCATATACTATATATTCCAAAAGTATTTTCCAGAGCTTTTTATGTATATTCTCTGATTCTATTCTGAAATAGTTCATTTTATTACGCATGTTACATAGCCGTCCCATAGCAAACTTTACCTGTTGACATTGTGTCTTCAAAAATTTTGAGTGGCAATATTATATTTGACATTCTGTCAAACGTGTGTCGTGTTTAGGTTGTATTGAAAATAAACATATAATTAATAATTTTTATATCTATATATATTTAGCTGTACTTACAGAAAACAAGATTATGTTTTTTGTGCCTTTTTGATTTTGGCACTATAGTTGCGAAAATCAAAATACTTCGTTGTACTTGATTTTTATTAATGTGTATTATTTTACCAAAAATCGCTTTTACATATATGCTCCAAACACGTAGTCTTTCTATGATTCAATCATTCCGTCATAGTGACGGCTTTTTATTTTAAAAAAGAAGAAACTGAGGAGGAAAGATCATGTCTTTAAAAACTGGTACGTATAGTTTGAATGGCAATTCCGGTAAGGTGTCTGCTTATACTTTTAAGTCAGGTTTACTTAGTAAAATAGCACACGATTTATTAATTGATATAAATGATTTCAAAGTTGATGTAGACGTGCCTGAGGGTGGTTTTGCTTCCGGAAGCCTGAAACTGGAAATACAGACTAATTCTCTAAAAGTAGATTGTGCAATGAAAGATGGAGAACGCAATCCGGGCACATTAAAAGAAAAGGATATAGCAGATATTGAAGCAGATATGGCCAAGAAGGTTTTACATCCGGACAAATATTCTACTGCCAGTTTCAGTTCCAAGTCTATTCAGGAAAATGGTGACAGTTGTCATGTAAGCGGAGATTTAAGTCTGCACGGAGTTACCAAGCCTATAGATTTTGATATAGATACAAGCAGTGGCGGTTTAAAAGGAAGATTTACCATAGTCCAGACAGACTACGGAATTAAACCTTTCAAGGCTATGATGGGGACTTTGAAGATAAAAGACGAGATGGATATCGGCTTTGATTTGTCTTTAGGCTGAATAAATATGGATTTTATCCTACAAATGCCTTTTGTTCCCAGAAAACATAACTGCTCCATATCAGAGCGATAGCAATGCTGAAATCCAATATAGCCACGCCTAGCAGGATGTAGTAGTTGTCATGTGCCAGTCTGGATAAGGTTGCACCAGTTGTAATCATGGCGGCTAAGAACACAAAGAACCATGGCCTGAAGATTTGCCAGACCTTTGGCTGTTCCAGGGAGCGTATTCTGGCCAGATTATTCTGGCAGCATTTGCTGAAAATAAATTTACTTTTTAACCCGCCAATGATTGACCCTGCAGCAACGGCAAGCCAGATCCAACACATATCCGGATTCAGTAACTGTGCTTCAGTCAGCAAGCAATACCCCTTTAGAAGCAATACGATACCGCCAATATACCAGATTAATGCGGCTAGAATATTAAGGATACGAGTGGATGCGGTTAACATTGATATTTAATAAATATATGCAGGATACAAACTCCGGGGATATCAGATCGGAATGCTTCTTACTGTTTTGCCTCACCAAACAGCTTCGCCCGTCAAAAAAATCATCGGGAGGGACGTTGCCAACCGGTACCGGTTAGTAACGTCCACTGCAACCCTTTGATTAATAAAGTAGGTTGGGTATATTAATACCTCTCACTACGCCTTGGACGATCCTCCTTGGGTTTTGCCTGATTAACTTTAATATTTCTACCTTTTAGGTCACTTTCGTTTAAAGTCTTAATGGCTTCCTCAGCCTCTGCCTGATTAGGCATTTCTACAAAACCGAACCCTTTTGACTGGCCGGAATATTTATCCTTTATGATTGATAGACTTGATATTTCACCATATGGTGAAAAAATATCCCTGACTTCATCTTCCGTAACCTCATAAGAAAGGTTTCCTACATATATATTCATTTCTGCTCCTCTAAATCCTGTGTATTGATCAAGTAAACATTACCGTATAACCAACACACGTATTATGCGATAAAGGCCTGTTTCAATGGCTGATTTTTCGTGTTTTAGACACCTGAAGCTTGCTCCTGCAAGCCGGTAACCCGCTTATTCCGTACGATCAGTAATCTCTATCAGGTGATATCCGAAATCGGTTTTAATGGGGCCATGAACCTTTCCGACTTGATCACTGAAAACGACTTGATCAAATTCTTTTACCATTTGGCCGGGACTGAACTCTCCTAAATCTCCTCCACTTTTTCCTGATGGGCATGTTGAGTGCTCCTTTGCCACATCCGCAAAGTCCGTCCCATTTTCGATTTGTTCTTTTAACTTGTCACACTCTTCCTGACTTGATACCAATATGTGACGTGCTTTGGCTGTTGCCATTTCTCTCTCCCTTCTGAAATTAATAAGACTTCTTAATTAGACCAGTGTAAAAGCTTAATTGTAATGTTTGTAATCATCTTGTCAATTGATTTCCGTACACTCCGCTCCTTTTAAACCACACTCTCTACTAAAAGACAATTTACAGCAAATTCTTCAATACAGGCTTAAGTACCAACTTTATAGCCGACAATGAAATAATTCCAACAAAAACAACAACAATCGTCAAGAAACTCCACTCATTAAGAATGAGTCCCAATGCTAAACCCGCTGCGGGAGAATGTTCCGTATCCGTAATTACCATCACAAACATCGCCAATCCTACAGACATTGCACCAAACACTACATGCGGGGACTCATGAATAAATGATGTCCACGACATTAATGACCATAAAGATAAATAGTGACACAGACAACCCGCAGCTATGCCGACTATATATCCACCTATCATAAACCTTGGTCTTGATATCTGTGCCTCAGGCATTGTAAATGTTAAAAATGCACTCGACCCCAAAGCGGCAATTATGACCGCATTCGTCACAACATCAAGCACCATCAGCACAATAAAAACTGATATAGTTGCAAGCGCGCATTGAGAAATATATATTGTTATGTTTTTCCTGAAGTTTTCATCCAATATTCGCATATCGCACCCCTCTCCATTTAGTTATTATGGTAAACATTGAAAAGTTTTTTTTTATTTGTATTGAACAACAAAGATATATTTCTGCCAGAATGGATTTCATGAACCCGTACTCTGGTAATGGTTAACACCCACTTTCCATGTGAAGGCTGATACAGTAAACACAATAATGCCTACAATTGGAGTTCCCATCTCTAACGCCGGATACAGGAGACCTTCCCCCGAACGGTCTAAAAAATAATGTGCAGGGTAAAAGTTGATAAATGCTATCGGGAATATAAATGTCAGAAAATACTGCATTCCCATGTTATAAATATTTATCGGATAGTTAATAAACTCCTTGCTTGAAAATATAACCGTATGAACCAGAGACCGATTCCTTAGTGTCCAGAAAGCAACTGCCGTCACCATCAGGCGTATTCCGCCGGCAATTAGTACTCCTCCACCAACAATTACGGGAAACAACAGAACTTTTTTAAACGTCCACTCTATACCGGCAAGGTGTGTACCAAAATACAGGGCAGTGAACCCGATTACAAGATGTGCCACCGTAGACACCTCAAATTTGGAAAATATAATCTGTCCCAGGGGACTAAGTGGCCTGACCAAAACTCTGTCAAACTCACCGTCCACAACCATCTTATCAAAATTAATCAGTTGTGAGAAAATCAGATTTGTAAACCCGTAGGCAAATGCATGAAGAGAGTATAAGAAAACCATATCACCCATCGTCCATCCCTTAATTTGATGAAAGCGGTTCAGGAGTACAAAAAGCAAACCAATCTGCCCGATATAAAAAGTCATTATGGCAAATACATAGAACAGAAAACTTGCTTTGTACTCCATCCTTTCTTTGATGGATGTTGCAAACAGTGTAAGATAAATCTTGATTAGCTCCATTTATCCTCCCTGAATAACCAGTTTTTTCTTACCGGCACTCCACATAAGGTTGCAAATAACTCCCATTATCAATATCCAGATTAATTGTGAGATAATTATCGAATGAACTTCTGCTAACGGAACCCGTCCCGTCAGGATAACGGTCGGAAAATAAAGCATATACTGAAACGGAAGAAAATTAACCAATGGTTTCAAGAATTCCGGGAAGAAATCTATAGGCACTATTCCTCCGGCAAAAAAGGTGAACAATGCATATTTAAAGAGCATGAAAGGAAAGATTTCTACGAACCAGAATGCAAGCAATCCCGCAGCGAAGTTAAGCATGGAGATTAATATGTAACCGGCAAGAAATGAGAAAAGAAATGCTAAAAATCTTACAGGTTCAAACGGAATAGAGATATCAAAAAGAAAAATTGACATTATGACGATAGGAAAGGTCCTGGCCATAATGTGAAAAAGAGAGTGGCCGACATTCTCAGCAAGGTTCATAAAGAAAAATGATGTCGGCCTTATAAGCTCCATTGCGATTGAGCCGTCCATAACTTTCCTGTAGATAATTGAATCGTCCATCGTAAAGGATATCCTCACTGCCATTACCAGGACAGCATAAGTTATTATGGCAGTTAATGTAAAACCATTATGCATCGTAGTACCGAACTGTGAATACAATGCTTTCCATAATGACGTGAATATGAAGACGTATAAGAATCCATTCACGATTCCAATGAAGCAATCAAATCTATACGTAACCTGCTTCTGGAACGATATGGATACGAATTTAAAGAAAAGCTTTGGATTCATCTCATTAAGTTAGATTCCTCGACTCCGCTCGGAATGACGTCACACTAAGCGGAGTCGAAGTGTTACTAGCATTAACATTTATAAATATCAAGTTATGGTTTTGCCTGAAGGCAGTGGCAACTTTACACGATTGTCATAAATGTTCCTGATAATACTTTCCACTGACGGCTCTTTTACGGATATATCTTTTATCTTATATCGAAAGGCAATGGCGCCTATAACCTCTCCTATACCGGAACTATCGTTATCAACTGTCAGCCATTTCTTACATCCCTGTTCCCGCACAACGGTGACTCCGGGTATTCCCTGCATAACACAATCATCTTCGTAAAATTCTACCTCTATTACCTTCTCATGGACAAATTTTTGTTTCAAAAACCCGGTTTCACCGTCAAATATAATCTTTCCCTCTTCAATTATGATAAGCCGTTTGCAAAGTTGTTCAATATCGTTCATATCATGAGTAGTAAGAATAATGGTAGTTCCCTCTGTTCTGTTAATTTCCGAGAGAAAATTTCTTACAGATTGTTTTGCCAGCACATCCAGGCCGATTGTCGGTTCGTCTAGAAAGAGCACCGGAGGGTTGTGAATAAGAGACGCTGCAATATCACATCTCATCCTCTGGCCTAAAGAGAGCTTTCTCACCGGCATCTCCAGAAGAGGCCTGAGACCCAGCGCTTCGTCCAGTTTTGTCATTTGGCGGTCAAAGTCCAATCTGGACACACGGAATATTACCCTGAGCAAATCAAATGACTCACGAACAGGAAGGTCCCACCAAAGCTGAGTTCTCTGGCCAAATACCACACCAATCTTTGCTGCATTCTTTTTTCGGTCCTTAAAAGGAACAATTCCATTTACATTTGCAGTTCCGGAGGTCGGCACAAGTATTCCCGTCAGCATCTTTATGGTGGTAGATTTACCGGCTCCATTTTCACCAACATATCCTACAAACTCCCCACGTCTTATCTTAAAGTCAATATCATTCACAGCCGTAATGATCTTGTGTTTTCTATGGAAAAGCGCTTTTAGTTTACCAAGAAAGCCTTTACCGGATGAGCTTAATTTGAATTCTTTTCTTAGTCTTTTAACTTCAATTGCGATATTATCCTGCTGCATGTTTTTATATCCTTTTTTCTATAATCAGGTTGTCATAATCGTCAACATTACAGATATACTCCGGCGTAAGAAAAGTTGTTGAGGTGTCCTCAACTATCAGTGCAGGCCCATTAATCCTTGAATGTTTCTGTATCCTGTTTCTATCAAAGACATCCGCCCTCAACCATTTTCCCCTGAAAAAGCACTTCGTCTTCTTGCCAATTGGCTGCTCCTTCGCCAAAGAACTTTTCGGTCTTTTCCCTATCACAGGCTTTCTCTTCTTCCCGTTTACCCTTACCCTGATATTTACTACTTCTATTGAATAATCCCGATTTGCGTAACCATACGAACGCTTATGGAGTTGATGAAAATCATCGATAAAACTCTTTTTAAATGGCAGATTAAGCTCGTGAGCCTGCCCCATGTATCTCATATCTACGGAATTTTCTATCTTAATCCTGTTCTTACCTATGCCTTCTGAAAGAACATCCTTTATACCTTTTGATTCTAACGGTTTAAACAATTTCACAAGTTCCCTGTATCCACTCTCTTCCACTCTTAACAGTACGCTCCTTGAATAATCTTTAACAATATCAGCTACCGTCATACCCAATGCAGACAGTACTCCGGCATTCTTAGGCACGAGAATCTTCTTCATTGAAAGACGACCTGCCAACTCACATGCATGAAGTCCCCCCGCACCACCAAAAGAGACCAGTGCATAATCTCTTACATCAAATCCTTTCTCAACTGATATTACCTTTATAGCCCTTTCCATATTCGCATTTGCAACATCTATAATCCCTTCAGAAGCCTCTACGGGAGTCGTACCCATCGTCTTTGCAAGGACTTTCATATATTTGAACACCATGTCGGTTTTAAGCTCCATCCTTCCGCCAAGAAAGTGTTCAGGGCTGATTCTTCCCAGAAACAGATTAGCATCAGTAACTGTTATTTTCTTCCCCTTGCCATAGCAGACAGGTCCCGGATCTGCACCTGCACTCTGCGGCCCTACTCTGAGAGCACCGCCTGGATCAATGTATGCGAGAGATCCGCCCCCCGCTCCTACTGTATTCATGTCAATAACAGGTATCTTTATGGGCATACCGCTGACAACTGTCTGTGTGGAAAGGCGGATATCACCATCACAGAGAGAAACATCTGTCGAAGTTCCGCCCATGTCAAATGATATAATCTTCTTTATACCGGCAAGCCTTGCTACTTCTGACGCCCCGATTACACCTCCTGCAGGGCCGGAGAGAATGCAGTTAACAGCTTTCTCTTTAGCATTTCCGGTAGAAACAATACCACCATTAGACTGCATTATACTTATATTGTTTGTCCCCAGACCGTCTTCCAGTGAGGTTATATATCTTGACATAACTGGTGAAACGTATGCATTAACTACAGTAGTACTAAACCTCTCATATTCACGATATTCAGGTAATATCCTGCTGGAAGCAGAAACATGTATCCCTGATTGCTGCAGCCCATTCATCACGGCCTCTTCATTTGCAGTGTTTTTGTAAGAAAAAAGAAAACACACTGCAACAGACTCTATCCCTTGCCTTCTTAATTTAGTACTAATCTTTTTTAAATCACTCCTCTTTATTCCGGACACAACTTCACCAGCTGCAGTAACCCTCTCCTTTACTCCCCATCTGAGTTCTCGCGGTACCAGGGGTGATTCACGGAAAATGAAGAGGTCGTAAAGCGAACTTCTTGCCTGCCGGCCAATTTCTATCACATCCTCATATCCATTCGTGGTAATCAATGCGACTTTTGCCCCTTTCCTCTCAAGGAACGTGTTTGTTGCAACTGTGGAACCGTGTATTATGCATGTTTGTCTTTTTGACACTTTGAGGGAGCTGATTCCTTCAAAAACAGCCTCAGCAGGATAGTGCGGCGTGGATAAAACTTTATGTACCTTTAATTCATTTCCGTCAAACAGTACAAAGTCTGTAAAAGTACCTCCAATATCAACCCCTAAAACTATCACTACTACATCTCCCTACGATTTATTAGAACAGGACACAGATCTTCGCGGTGAAAAGATAGATTCCCGATCGAGCCTGAAATGACAATATGGGGGTCTTAAAAAAGCCTCCAATCCATTCTTGTCCTTTTCGGTATATTTTAGTCGGTACAAACTGAAATCTGTTTTATGATATTTCTATATCCCGACTATCCTGTCTAATTATTTTTAATTATAGAAAATATCTTTTTAAATACCCCATTCTTTAAATTTGAATGAAGCTTCTCTATGTTAGCCTTTAACTTTTCTTCGTTCGAAGCCCTTATGGTTATCCGAATTTCATCTCCTTCAAAATATCTGGAGTGGTTAACACGAACATCATTATCCAGCCCAAGTTCCCTGCAGGAATTATCAAATTCGTCCTCCTTCTTACTAATAACAGGATAACGCATGGTCTTTATTAATCTGCAGATTCTTTCTCCTCTTTGTCTCTTGTTGGATTTATTATCTGAGATTATAAGGCTGATCTCTTTTGAAGAGAGCAATTCAACCATTCCCACTTGTTTTATCTGCTTAAGGTCTAGCAGGTTTCTAATTGTCTCTTTTGCCTCATTAACGTTAATACTTGATTCTCTAAAGAGAACTCTCCACACAATATCTCTCTCAACACCATCAAGTGTAATAAGTAAAAAGGCTTTTTTCGGCTCCAGTTCATCAACGGCCACAGATTTCTTTATTTCAGTATCAAGGGCTAAAATGTCAATATGTTTGACTATAATGTTCTTATTGGGCGGAACACCAAGGAGTGGAGCTATTTCAGACATCAATCTATCGTAAGAATAACCAGTCTCCAGAAACTTCTTTAAAACGATTGCCTTTTCTATTTCATTGAATCCTCTTGAAGATAAATTATCATGAAAGCTTAACAGAAGAAGTCCTTCATCAGTAAAATCATCTACAACCTTTGCTTCAATACTCTCGTATCCTGATTCCTGACAAACCTTGATACGTTGATAGCCACATATAATAGAATACGTCTCGTCAGCATCCTGGTTTTTCTTTAATATTACAGGATTAATTAACCCCACCTCTTTTATCGAACTCATTAAGGCATTCGAATCTTGTCGATAATTAAATAGATACCTGTCGTGATCTACTGAAGACAAGTCTATATTATTTATCAAAACTCGATTTATATTCATTTTATTGTTGATGAGGAATAACGTAACACATTCCAACGAAGAGTCCCTTGACATGAAAAAGTTGTTATGGCAACAGCTAAAGATTAGAAGCCGCTTTGACTACAATTCGCAATTGTATCACAGACACAATTGCTGTAATCTTTCAAAGAAATCCGGGAATGTTTTCTCAACACACTCAGGATTTTTTATCTTAATCCCTTTCACCCTTAAACCGATGAGGGCAAAGCTCATCGCCATGCGGTGGTCATTGTATGTTGATATTTCTGCAGAATGTGGAGGAGATGGATTAATCTCAATACCATCATCAAACTCTTTTACCTCAACTCCGACTTTCTTGAGTTCATTAACAACAGCTGCAATACGGTCCGTTTCCTTGTAACGGAGGTTACGAACATTCCTTATGCGCGTATTCCCCTCTGCAAATACCGCAACAGATGCAAGGGTCTGCACGACATCGGGAGTATCATTCATGTCCACATCTACTCCCCTTAATGTCCCCCCTTCAACCTCCAGCCAGTCCGATGATTTTCTTACACTGCATCCCATCTCTCTCAGGATATCAACAAATTTTGCATCACCTTGCAGCGAATCTTCACCAAGGCCTTCAACCCTAACCCTGCCGCCTGTTATAGCGGCGGCGGCAAAGAAATATGAGGCGCCTGATGCATCAGGCTCTACCATATATTCACAACCTTTGTAATTCTGGCCTGACTTAACACAAAATTCCTTATAAGAATCCCTTTCCACTCCTACCCCAAACTTACTCATAACATCTATAGTCATATCAACGTAATTCTTTGATACGAGGTCATCAATTACTACTATACGAACATCACTTGATGCATAAGGTGCAGCCAAAAGGATAGCGCTGATATACTGACTGCTGACATTACCAGATATTTCAACTCTTCCACCCATTAATCCGCTGGCCTTTATCAGAACCGGCGGACAGCCTGTACCTTCCTTTGAAACCACATCAGCGCCAAGCCGGTTTAAGGCATCAATCAATTGTGCTATGGGCCTCTTCCTCATACGTTCTATACCATCGATCTCAAACTGCCCATTACCAAGAGTCAAGGCCGCCGTCATAAAGCGTACGACGGTTCCTGCGTTACCGGCATAAAGCATTGCCTTCTCTACCGGTATCGTTCCCTCACATCCTTTTACGATTAAGGCATTTTCTTCCGGAATGCTACCGACGTCTACACCAATTTCATTAAGACACGAAATCATAATGCGGGTATCTTCACTCAATAAGGCATTCTTTATTGTCGACTCACCTGTAGCAAGCGAGGCCACTATTAGTGCCCGGTTTGTATAACTTTTCGACCCCGGCACCCTGACCGTGGCATTTACTTTATCAACTGATTTTATTTCTATCATTTTATTATGGTCCTCTCACCAAGGGAATTATATACTGACACGAAACATTCATCAAGGCTAAAGCCATGAGTTACATACACTAATTACTAAAATGTATTGACAATGAAAATGATTTATGAGACAAATAGACTTCAAAGAAATTCTCATAAATTCTATTATTATCTAATTATATTCTAAAAAGGAGTGGTTTGTTGAAAGAGCAAAATAAATATATTATTGGTTCAAGAGGCAGCAAACTGGCATTGATTCAGGCCAACTGGGCAAAGTCCAAACTGGAGGAAGCTCACGAGGGGATTGAATTCGCTATAGAAATTATTAAGACAACCGGTGATAACATAACCGACGTGCCACTGTCAAAGATTGGAAACATAGGACTGTTCACAAAGGAGCTGGAAAACGCCCTTATTGATAAGAAAGTTGATCTGGTTGTCCACAGCGCAAAAGATATGCCTACAGAAATTCCTGACAGTCTCGAAATCGGCGCGGTAACAAAACGTGAAGACCCGCACGATGCTCTAATCAGCAAAAATCACGTTTCGCTGAAAGACCTTCCTCAAAATGCAAAGCTTGGAACAAGCAGTTTGAGGCGCAGGTCACAAATCCTTGCCGCCAGGCCAGACCTGGAAATAGTTGATTTGAGAGGTAATCTGGATACCAGATTAAAGAAATTAGACTCAGGCGATCTTGATGCAATACTTGTGGCGAGGGCAGGCCTTATAAGGCTTGGCCTGGCTGACAAAGCAAGTGAGATCATACCGTATGACATAATGCTTCCCGCCGTAGGCCAGGGAGCGCTGTGCATAGAGGTTCGGGAAAATGATCAAAAGGTAAAGGATTTAATAAGATTCTTAATTGACTATAATTCCATGTTTGAAGTAAAGGCAGAAAGAGCCCTTCTTGCAAGGCTCCAGGGAGGATGCCAGATTCCAATAGGCGCTCTCGCAGAAGTCATATATCCATCTAATCTGAAGATAGAAGCAGTTGTGTGCTCACTCGATGGAGCCACCGTAATCAGAGATACTGTTGATGGCAAGGTAGATGATTTCTCTACTATGGGTATTGAGCTTGCAAACAAGCTATTAGGAAGAGGAGGGCTAAAGATACTGGAAGATATAAGAGCAAACCTGGGACAGGAATAAGTTCACTACGGGAATTGGATATTAAAACTATACCTTTTTGTCAACAAGGTGGCGTTGTTCTTCCAGGAACTCTCCTAACCTCTTTAACTCATTATCAGAGTCTATGAACTTCACATAAAATCCTTCAGGACAATTGAGATTATTGTGATTAGTTTCCACTAATTTTCCTTCAAACGTACCGAGGAGTTGCACCTCAGGTGGTATGTAAAAATGCATCACGACGATGGAACCTTTAGGAATTTGTTTGTCAGTCTTGATAAAAACACCACCCTTACTTATATTCAGGACAAAATCCTGAAATGCATAGCACCTCCTTTCTCCATATTTAATAGCAACAAATACCGGAAAACGCACATGTTTGCACCTCTCTTTGTCTGCCGAATATTCATCCACTTCACCTCTCCGGCCTACGAAAAACTTATCTATATTATTTCCCTTATCCCCCATTTCTCTTTAATATCTCCTGACACGGACAAACCGGTTGCCTTACACAAATCATTGCTAAAGAAGTTTTAATTTACATATTTTGCGCCTTTGCCACGCTTAGCCGGGCTTTAGAAGAAACCACAATAACCCTAGATTTCAATCATTAGCGGGACTTCATTACAGTCTGGAAATTTGTAGCACTTTACACATTCTGACCAGATCTTGTGAGGCAGAAGTTCTTTGTCAACACGCTTAAAGCCCATATGCTCAAAAAACTCCGGGATATAAGTAAGGACAAACAACCTGTTTATTCCGAGTACTTTCCCTTCTTCAAGGCACTTTTGTATAAGTTGTTTACCGATTCCTTTCTTTTGATAGTTTTCTTCGACTGCTACTGATTTAATCTCTGCCAGATCTTTCCAGAAAATATGCAATGCTACACATCCCACAACACTACCGTCCTCGACGTATACATAGTAATCACGAATATTCTCATAAAACTCACTCAACGACCTTGGCAACATCAGGTCTGTTTTAGCAAAGTGGTTTACTAATTTATTCATCCGGTCTACGTCGTTTATGTGCGCGCCTCTTAACATTAAAAATTTACCTCTTTTGTAAAACTATTTTTTTCATGCTTGATATAATGCTTTCAATCTGATACCTGTATATTCAGATTTGCATCTTAATATTTTGGATAATATTTAGCAAATTATTTATAAGTTGAGGGATTTATGAATTCAAGGATTTAGGTATTGGGGGATTCCCGACCGACAAACTGGCGGGCAGGTAGAAAGTTAGGTCGCTATCGCGACAAAATTCCTCGACTCCGCTCGGAATGACGTCACACTGAGCGGAGTCGAAGTGTGATTAATATTATTGAAATTTCTATGCAGAAATTTATTCCAGGTATGAATTCAATTACATCAATGATTAAACACATTACAACATTTGAAAATCATGTATTACGCCCGGCTGCCAACACAATTAAGGTTGCTTTGCTGATAACACTGGCCACACTCTGTATTTTACCTGTATACGCCACGGAAGATTTGCTAACCGATATGGAGACAAAGGCTCTTGTGCTTCATAAGGAGGGGCGATATTCTGATGCGGTGAGTACCGCTAAAGAATCAATAAAAGTTGCCGAGGATACATTTGGTCCTGGTCATCCCAGGTTGGCCAGATCCATGAGCATTCTGGGATTGATTCATTTTTCTCAGGGCAAATATTCGTATGCAGAGTCTGTTTACATGAAAGCACTGAAAATAGATGAAGTGGCGCTTGGCAAAGACCATCCGGTGGTTGCAACCGATCTTGATAATCTGGCGTTACTTTACCAGGCACAGGGCAGATATACAGAATGTATACCTCTTTACAAGAGCGTACTGGAGATCAGGAAAAAGACCTTTGGTCCCGACAAGCCTATTGTTGTAACATCCATGAGCAAATTGGGGTCAGTTTATTACTCACAGGGGATGTATGAGGAAGCAATACCACTCTTCAAGCAAACACTGGCAATACAAGAAAAGGCATCCGGATCAGACCAGGATAGTATAGTAGCAACTCTGAATATTCTTGCCTTGACCTATTCCGCTCAAGGCAAATATGACGAAGCAGAGCCGCTTCTTAAAAGAGCACTCGCAATAAGCGAGAAAAACCATGGACAATACCATCCTGAATATGCTACTTCCCTTAATAACCTGGCAGGGCTGTATAAAGTACAGGGTAAATACACCAGATCGCTTCAGCTTTACAAACAGGCATTGTCAATCAGGGAAGGAACCCTGGGGACGGACCATCCGGATGTGGCCACATCCCTGAGCAACATGGCGACCCTTTACTTCTCACAGGCTAGATATGCCGAGGCTGAGGATCTCTATAAACGGGCTTTGGCAATAAATGAAAAAGCCCTTAAGCCCGGCCATCCGGATCTGGCCACATTGCTGAACAATCTTGTGGTGCTTTACAATACTCAGGGTAAACACTCTCAAGCCAAACACTATCATGAACGCCTGATGTCTACATGGGACAGCGCACTTAAACCGGAATCAAATACCTTGCCTGCAATCCGGGATACAACACATAAAGAAAAATCCTATAGCGGACGCGTCTACGCTTCAAAAAATTCCCGTTTATTTCATCGGCGAGATTGCAAAGAGCTAACCTACAAAGAGGAAGACATAATTGGCTTTCAATCCCGGAAACATGCTATGCGGGATGGGGCAATACCATGTAAAACATGTAATCCATGATTATAGAGACGAAGACTTGAGATTGACTATTGAATATTGAAGATTGAGGTAGATGAATGACGGATATAGAAATTCAACGCACCCGCCTATCAACAGACTGTGTCATAATAACAAGGACAAAAGAATTAGAAGGCTTAGTAAACATGAAATGTCTTTGGTATAATATACCTCAAGAAAGGAGGTATATGAATGGCATATAGATATAGTAATCGTAAACAAATGGCTTTGTTGCCTAAAAGTATAGAAGATTATGTTGGAGAAGAAGACCCTGTAAGAGCATATGATGCATTCGTAGAGGCGCTTGATTTAGAAGAACTTGGTATTAAGATTAATTTTCGTAAAGTGGGCAATGCTGAGTATGACCCGAAAGCAATGCTCAAATTATTCGTATATGGATATTCCTACGGCTGGAAGAGTTGCCGTAAACTGGAACGAGCAATACATCATAATTTGTCATTCATATGGCTAATGGGAGGACTGGAGCCGGATTATAAGACGATATCAGAATTCCGTCGTAAGAATAAGAAGGTGTTAAAAGGGATACTCAAGAAGTGTGCGCGAATGTGTATAGAATTAGACTTAATAGAAGGTAATGTGCTCTTTGTAGACGGTTCAAAAATCAGGGCAAATGCAGCCCGAGGCGCAAATTATACGAAGGAGCACTATGAAGAAAAGCTATCTGAGATAGGTAGAAATATAGACAAGCTTTTTGAGGAATGCGAGCGTATTGATAAAGAAGAAAGTACTCAGGAGTCTCTGGTAAAGATGAAAAAAGAGCTTGCTGATAATAAAGCATATCGTACGAAAATACAAGAGGTTCTGAAGAGCTTCAAAGAACAGGAAAAGCAGAAAGGGAAATCACCAAAGACTATAAACCAGACAGATCCAGAGAGTGCTCTGATGAGGAGTATACAAGGATCACATGCAAGTTACAATGTGCAGAGTGTAGTGGATGATAAACATGGACTTATTGTTCATACGGATGTAGTAAGTGATGTAAATGATAAGAATCAATTTGCAAGTCAGATTATCCAGGCGGAACAGGTTACGGGAAAGGAGTGCGAGATTAGCTGTGGAGATGCTGGCTATGCATATACCAAAGAACTGGAGAAGATAGACCGTAGGGGTACCAGGGTTATTGTTCCATCACAGCGACAGGCATTACGTAATCCTGAAGAAAAGCCGTTTAGCAAGGACAAATTTATCTATGATAAAGATCAGGACTGCTATTGTTGTCCGGAAGGACATAGACTTGTTTATGCAGGAGTGCATGAGCCCGGCAGATCGATAGCGTATCGTATAAATGATGCTAATATCTGCAAACAATGCAGTCATTTTTGTGAATGTACCAATGCCCAAAGCGGAAGAAAGGTTGTCAGATTATTACAAGAGGAGGTCAAAGAAAAGCTTGAGCGACAATACGAGCAGCCAGAGTCACAGGATATCTATAAACGGCGAAAGTCACGTGTTGAACATCCGTTTGGACATATTAAGAGGAATCTTGGGATGACGAACTTTCTTTTACGCGGAAGGGAAGGTGTACAAGCAGAATTATCTCTTGCCGCTACCTGTTTTAACATTGCACGAATGATTACATTATTTGGTGGTGTTAAGAACTTCATTGGGCAGCTCAGTACTGTGTGAGCAAGGAGTACCTCTCTGTCTTTTCATGGTTATTAATAACAATTACCATGTTTCTGAAATAAGAAAACAGCTCGATGTAAGTCTCATAGGTTTTTTGCTTTTTCTTTTTATCAGAAAATCAATGATATCACATTTTGATACTTTATTATGACACAGCCTCCAAACTGGCGGGCATGGAGTTCGCAAAGAGCGCGAAGGAAAGCTAAAATGATAAAGGAAGCAGGAATAATTGAATAATGTTGAAACTGGGTAATCTTAGACTTGATGTGCCATTTTTCCAGGCGCCCTTAAGCGGATACTCTGACAGGGCCATGCGAGTGCTTGCCCACAAGTATGGCGCTCCGCTTACATATACAGGCGTCATGCTCGACAAGATCGCTCTGCATAGGAAAGCCTTTGACAGGCTGTATTCCCGCCCCGGAGCAGATGAAGGCCCGGTCGGCGCCCAGATACTCGGTTCAAATCCGGAAACGATGGCAGTAGCGGCTGAATCATTTGCAAATATTGGATTCAATCTGATAGACCTGAACTTTGCCTGCCCTGCCCCGAAAGTGCTCAGACGCTTCAGTGGAGGATATCTGCTAAAAGAGCCTGAAACAGCAATCAGGATTTTTCAGTATGTGAGGAAATCAGTTTCATGCCCTGTGACTATCAAGCTTCGGAACGGATTTGACAACAGTCAGGAGTCACTGGATAAGTTCTGGCAGATATGTCAGGACGCAGTTGCAGAAGGAGTTGATGCACTAATCATCCACGGCAGGCCCGTAAAAAATCTGTACCGTGACAGGAGTAACTGGGAGATAATATCAGAGGTAAAACGTGAGTTTCCACAGGCAACCATCATTGGCAGCGGTGACCTGATGGACGCTGAAACTGTAGTCGAACACCTGAAGACCAGCGGACTGGATGGAGTAATCATAGCAAGAGGCGCTATCGGTAATCCATGGATATTCAGAGAGGCTCGTGCGTTGTGGGAAGGCAGGCAAAAACCGGAAGGCCCAAGCCTTGCAGAACAGGGAGAGGTGTTCCTGAGACACTATGAGTTGATAGCAGAAACACGCCCGATGAAAAAGAGCGTCAGATATTTCCGCAAATTCGCAGTTGGATACAGCAGGCATCATCCACAGCGTAAAAAAGTCCAGGCGGACTTAATAGCCGCAAGGACCAGAGACGAACTCTACGCTGCTGTTAAGGAATGGTACGGTGTCGGATAACGCCATTCATCACCAGTGGCGACAATGAACTTGCCGCGACAGCGCCGACGACGTTCTCGCCATCTGGTGGATGAAATTGCTGGGCACTTTCCCATTCCGCAGGAGCCATTCGCGCTTGGTTAACCTACTTTGGCAGTCGAAGGTTCCAGTGCGGCATCACGTTCTTTTCTGAGGGACTCGCTGGACTTTTTGCATTCCTTAACGAAGGTGTTCAATGTGTCGATACCGGCCAAGACTTCATTCGGCGCAGGGCGGTGAACATCTAACTTCTTGGATTTGTCATGCCCGGCCATCCAAGTTGAGCATTTCGACATGTTAACGTCGATCGCCTTATATTGGTCGGTCGTCACACCAACCTGTTTCAGGCGAAGTGTTTGGACTTCGCTGCCGTGACGAACGACCGTTTTGTTGAACACGACTTCTTCGATGGCAGCCTCCCAGGTTTCACGCAAAAGCGCATACAAGAAGGCGGCTTCCTTGTCGTATTTCGCTTGGTTTGTAGCGTACAAATTCTTGATGTTATTTAGAGTGTTTCGGAGATGCTCTAAGCGGCCCTTTACCGGCATGGCGTGCCATGGCAGCCCATCATTAGGTATACCGGCGGCTTCGTTTTGCTGGAGAACCGTTTGAGCGGTGAAGTGCATCCCTCCGAGTTCTCCTGCCTTCTCTTGGAGATCCAACAGGAAAGCGATATCGTGCGTGAAGATTAGAACTTGGCGTTTTCGCGATTCCGATACGAGTCGGGCAGCGATTGTGGCCCTGTAACGATGGTCAAGCGAACTCACCGGGTCATCAAGCACGATCGAACATGAATGATGCCCTAGACCGATCTCAGCGAAGAATCCGGCCAGAGCTACGACACGTTGCTCTCCTTCGCTAAGCACATCCGTTAAGCTGACCTTACGATCCGGTTTTGCGCCTTTGAGTTCCAACTGGTGCAACGTCTCACCTTTACTTCCGGATGGCTTCAAGTTAAGGGGTAGGTGGGCTGCGCCCAACAGTTCCAACTCTGATTGGACTGCGCCCTTGAGTTGAGGCGTTAAGGCTTCGGATATGACGTTTTTTCCTTTGCGGGTAATTGCAGCCGAATCAGTCGATGCGTGTGCCTGATCGCATTTATGGGCTGTCTTGAGGTCCGCGAGGTAGGCAAGTATCTTCGCGCGATTGTCAGCAAAACACTTTCTCGCCAACAGCTCCGCCTTCGCGTTTTTCAGTTTCTGCCTTTCTGCTGGGTCGACGGTCTTTTCAAAATCCTCGGCCTCCTTCTCCAGAGCATCAATGACTTGCGTGAGCGCTTTGGTGGGGCTGTTTGGCAGAGGCTGGAGTTCGCCTGTTTCGGTCCCCGCGTTCAATTGATCGAAGTATACAATTCGGCTATTCAAGGCGGCCAGATAAGATTCCGTGGCAGTCGCCACCTTTTCGTCACGTTGCTTTACTTCGCCGATTGTATTGGCGTGCTGGCTCGCCGTGGCCTGATCTTTCAGCACTTTGATGGACTCAACAGCGGTGCCTAGAGCCTTCTTCGCATCTTCGTGCTTTTTCTTTGCGGCCTGTTCCATGAAGGCCTTGAACCGAAGTAGCCGCTGCTTAGCGTCTTCGTTCAACGGTTGCATACAAAACACGCAGCGACTTTCTTCGCCGACCACTGGGAATGTATCATCCGGATACGCGACTTTCGTGGAGTAATCCTTGGCCGCGTTGTAGAGGATCTGCCACGCGGTTTCTCCGGCGCCAGCCAGAGGCTCATCCTGGAGCGTGGCCTGCGAAGCAAACTCAACGGCTTTTTCCGCCTCGGCCAAAGCGCTGAAAACCTCCTTGAGCTTTCCCAGGCGTTCGTCGGAAAGGGCAGCAACACGGTGATCAATGTATATTCTTAAGTTGGTAACACGCTCCTTGAAACTTCTGGTTTTGGCGGCTTGTTTGATGGGGTCGTTGGCTTCAAGTTCCGCTAACTGTTTGGTGAGCTTTTCGAGCTTGTCGCCATCATCGTCTGTCCAAGCCGCGGTGTCTTCGATTTCTTTTTCTTTGGTACCATGGGTGAGGCCAGCCAAGAAGATGCCAGATTTTGTATCCGGCGCAATCTCCGGCCATTGTAACGGTTCCGACTTTGGTTTCTCGGCCTCAATCTCCCGCCTGATCCAGTTGAGAAGATTTACTAGCTCCTCGAACACGTGGGCACCATAAGGCAGATAGGTGGCCTCGTTCTTTTCATCAACGATCACACGCGCACATTTCGAGTCGAACACTGTTATGTTAGTCAGAACCTCGTCGCTCGGTTTACCGTCCTCCCACTCAATTTCTTGGTCGGCTCCGGCATTGATAGAGAGTTTGAATGTGGCCTTTGCGGGCGCCCCTGCCTCAGGGCAGTAGACATTCGGGAGAATGCGCTCCTGAGTATCTCTGGCACGACAAGCCCGTTTGAGCACGCGCGCATAGCCAGATTTTCCAGACCCGTTTTCACCATAGATTGCGGTAATACCTTGATGACCGAATAGGAGCGTCGATCCATCTGGGATCTTGTTGATGCTGCGGAACGCCTTCACGGCTTTTAGTACTACGTCTGCCTTAGATTTCGAGGCGCCGGACACCATGCCTTTCTGCAAAGGCTGGGGTTTCGTCGGCGTGACTCCATCTGGCAGAAGACCGTGAAGCGCTTTCACCATAGAAAGAATTTCTTGACGGTCACTGTCGGTCAGGACGTCTTGGATCAAGAGGCGCCGCACGGCATCGCTTTGCCATTCCGGCAAATCGGATTCCGCCCAATCGACTATGGAATTAAGTGCGGTCATGGTTTCAGTGCCCAACAAGTTATAATATAGTTTCTGTATAATACCGCTATTGTAATGATATACGGCAAGATCAGTCTATTACTCTATGGAGAATCCGAGGGAAAGTTCATTTATATACATCCCTACAAACATAAACCTTTTACTTATGACAACGTTACCACATTTCGCTTTGTGGTAAGTTTTATGTTAGTAGGAAATTACTATCAGTTAAGTCATAAGCAAACTTGGCCAGTTTTCGTTTCATTTTTCCACTTTATTTATTGTTATTGTACCTGTAAACCTGTAGGAGGTGCGGGAGGAACCTTATCTACGGCACCTTGAGATATCTGTCCCCCTGATAGACCCTGTAACCCACGTTCACCTTGCAGACCTTGTAGTCCTCGTTCGCCTTGCGGGCCTTGCAGCCCCTGTTCACCTTGCAGACCTTGTGGCCCGGACACAAGAATAATATTTTTCCCTTCTGAGATCAGATCTTCATGAATATATTCAAGTTTTTCCAATATTGTTTTGTTGTCAACATTCCCAGCAGCGACTTGCCTTAACAATGTGCCTATATTCGATTCTGATTTTTTAATTAAACCCAGAAGTTTGCCTTGTTCGGTATTATTTTTCCAAATGTTAATTCCGCTTGCAATCGCTCCCAAAAGCAGCAAAACAACAACTCCAATAATATAAGTCTTCCTTGAACATGAAAATTTATCTCCAATAAACAATACAATAGCTGCAATACACGATAGAATAACAGGTAAATAGTCAAGAATTATACTAATCATAACCAACTTTCTTTCATAATATGTTTTGGGTTAGTAAGACTAGAAAGTCTCGATAAATACAGAAAGGCAAGATTACTACATTATAGAAAAACAAAGTGAAAGTTCATTTATTTATCAGCCTGCGCACAGAGTCACGAACTCACCTGCGGGTGAAAACTTTGCAGGTCTCCACCGTAGTTCCATGCAATAGAACAAAAGTGGAATAAGCTTCGGCGCCACGCCTGTCAAAGTCTTGTACGGTGGACAGGGATTTCGCCCACAGGGCTCAACATCCCTGTAAAAATAAACCTTTATTTAAGATAACGTTGCCACATTTCTCTTTATGGTAAGTTTTTATGTTGATAGTAAGTATGAAGTGTAATAATAAAGTAATACGGTATTGGAGTCAAGGTAAATGAGATGGATTTACTGCATAATACATTGAAGTTGAGCAGGCTTTGGGTCTGCATCTATTTTCTTCAGTACTTCTTCCACACTTGCAATATGGGTCTTTGTCTTAAAAACATTATTAAAATTCCTGACAATCAGGTCAGTTGCTTCTCTTATATCTATGTTTGTTTTCAACAATTTCGATAGTGATGTTATCACTGCATTTTGTATTCCGCATGGCACGATCATGTCAAAAGGTGAAAGGTCATTATTTACATTTAAAGAAAACCCATGCATAGTCGTGCCGCCAACTATTCTGACGCCTGCAAATCCGATCTTCTTCTCTCCCACCCAGACACCCGTTAACCCTTCAATACGTCGTGATTTGATTTTGTAATCACGTAGCGTCTTTATCATCACATCTTCCAGCATCCGGAGGTAGATGTAAAAATCTTCTGTAAAGGCCTTCATCCCGATTATGGGGTAACATACTATCTGCCCGGGCCCGTGATATGTGGCAGCACCGCCCCTGTCAACCCTATAAATAGAAAACCCCCTGTTTCTCAGTTGATTTTTATCAATCAGGAAGTGATTAACGTTTTTGTATCTACGTCCAAGCGTGTATGTCGGGGGATGTTGAAGGGTAATCAATATGTCTTCTATCCGGCCTGACATTCTTGCTGTAAAGAGGCGTTTCTGAAGCTGCCAGGCTTCACCATACTCCACCATACCCGGTTTCAGCAGGAGGCATCTTTTCATTTAGTTCCTGTTCCCAGCCTTCAAGGCCGTCTTTTATAGTTTTCAGGAATTTATCGGCTTTGGCGCCGTCTACTACCCTGTGATCAAATGAAAGACTCAAATACATCATGGATCGGATAGCAATGGCATCGTTTATAACAACAGGCCTCTTCGTTATCGTCCCCATTCCTAATATGGCAATTTGAGGCAGTAAAATAATAGGCGTACCAAACAGACTCCCATTGGAGCCGTAATTTGTAATTGTAAATGTACCGCCCATGACTTCATCAGGCTTTAATTTCTTATTCCTGGCTCTTTGTGCCAAGTCATGGCTTACTCTGGCAAGTTCCTCAAGATGTTTTTTATCAGCATTGTTTACAACCGGAACTATGAGGCCGTCTTCCAGGGAAACGGCAATTCCTATATTTATTTCTTTTTTCATGATTATACCTTCATCTGACCATGATGAATTGAATACAGGATGCTGTCTAAGGGCGTGTGCAGTATTAAGCATGACAAAGGGAAGGTATGTAAGTTTAACCTTTTCATCCCTGAAGAATGCCTCTTTATGTTGTTCCCTGAATCTTACTATCCTTGACATGTCTACTTCAATGGTAGTGGTTACGTGTACGGCAGTCTTATTGCTTTCCGCCAATCGTTCAGCAATTATCTTACGTTTGGAGTTTACCGGAACTATCTTTTCTTTCTCCCCTGTTTCTTCCTCAGTAACAGAAGGCGCAGGTACAGGTTTCCCTTTTGTGTAGCTTAGAATATCCTGTTTTGTAATCCTGCCGCCAATGCCGGTTCCCCGGACGTTGCTCAGGTCAATTCTGTATTCTCTGGCCATCCGCTTAACCAGAGGTGAAAGCCTGATTTTGGCCTCTGTTTTATGCGGACGGGGAGGAACAGCAACGTGTTTTTCCTCTACCTTCTTCTCTTCAGCAGGTACAATCTCCTCCTTCTCAGTAATTTCAGCCGTTGCTTCGGCAACCTTCTCAGTCGTTTCAGATGTTGTTTCAGCAACCTTCTCAGCCGTTTCAGCCGTTGCTTCGGCGACTTTCTCTACTGTTGCAGCCTCAACTTCTTCCAGCGTGGCAATAACTGTCCCAACAGGTACTGTCGCATCTTCTTTATGGATTATATTCCCCAATATACCCGCTTTTGGAGAAGGTACTTCCGTATCCACCTTATCTGTACTTATCTCAACAATCGGCTGATCCTTTTGAACTCTATCCCCTTCATTAACCAGCCAATGTATAATCGTTCCCTCTGCTACGCTTTCACCCATCTGAGGCATAATTATGTCTATAGCCATGTTTTCTGTCCTGGAAAGTTAAAATCTAAATTGAGTGATTTCATATTACATGCCATTGTAGCCGAAGGCTTCCTGCCCGAATAGGTACCCGTCCGAACGGATTGCCGGGCGGGCAGGCGGGTAGCCTGCGTTTTTCACCATTTGATGGGTTCATGTAAGTTACGCAACCTCAAGGTTGCGGCTACAAAATCGCTCAATTTAGGTTCTAGTATGCGACAAGTTTCTCTGCAGCTTCAACAACGTCTTCAACCTGTGGAAGGTAATATTCTTCCATTGGCGGACTGAAAGGAACCGGTGTATCAGGCGCTGATATGCGCTGGACGGGCCCGTCCAGATATTCAAAGACCTCTTGAGAGATTAATGCGGCAATTTCAGCGCCAACTCCCCCGGTCCTTGTTGCCTCATAAAGGACAATTACTTTACTGGTTTTCTTTACCGAATCAAAGACCGTTTCCTTGTCTAATGGCAAAAGAGTCCTGAGGTCAACAACTTCCAGACTGATCCCGCCTTCCTCCAGTTTTTCTGAAGCATCAAGCGCTGTATGAACCATTGCGCCGTATGTTATCACTGAGATATCGCTTCCTTCCTTTACAACTCTTGCCTTACCAATAGGCACGACGTAATCATCTTCCGGCACTTCCTCTTTTATCCTTCGATACAGATATTTATGTTCAAAATAGATGACCGGGTCATCATCTCTGATTGCAGCTTTGAGCAGTCCCTTGGCATCTGACGGAAACGCAGGGGCAACTAATTTGAGTCCGGGTGTATGAAAGAACCATCCCTCCGGACATTGGGAATGGAACGCTCCGCCATGTATGTTTCCTCCATACGGAGCGCGGATCACAATTGGCGTCCTGCCTTTCCATCGATAAAAGTTTTTTGCAGCCACGTTTACGATTTGATCAAAGGCACAGGAGATAAAGTCCGCAAATTGCATTTCAACCACCGGTCTCATCCCGACAAGCGAAGCGCCTATTGCCGCTCCGGTAAATCCGGATTCTGAAAGCGGTGTATCAAGTACGCGCATTTCACCGAATTTTTCCTGCATTCCTTCTGTGACCTTGAATGCGCCTCCGTATGCGCCAATATCTTCACCAAGGATAAATACGCTATCATCCCTCTCCATCTCCTCCCATAACGCCTGTTGTATCGCCTCAACGTATGTTATTTCTTTCATGACTCCTTATCCCTCCCTATGGGAGTAGCGTAAAGTCCTTCCAGCGCCTCCTTACCTTCCGGATATGGGCTTTTATCAGCAAACTCTTCAGCATCCTCTATTACATCCCGAACACGTTCGTCAATCTCTTTCATCTCTGCTTCAGAGACCATGTTGTTTTCAATCAAATACTTTTCCATTCTCTGTATAGGATCTTTCTTTTTCCATTCTTCAAGAAGTTCCCTGGGGACATATTTTGCGGCGTCATGTTCTGAGTGGCCATGCATCCTCATGGTCTTGCACTCAATAAATGTTGGGCCATCACCCGCCCTTGCCTTTTCGTATGCCTTTTTTGACACCGTATATACAGCAATTACATCATTACCATCTACAATTTCACTTGCCATTCCATAAGCAAGGGCACGGTCGGCAACATCTTTTACAGCCATCTGTTTCCCGTGCGGCATTGAGTAGGCATACTGATTATTATTACAGAAGAATACAACCGGTAATTTAAGTACGGATGCAAGGTTAAGGGCCTCATGAAAATCGCCTCTACTGGTTCCTCCATCCCCTGTACATGCTGCAGCAATACGCTTCTCACCCCTTATCTTAAAAGCCAGTGCAGCGCCTGCAGCGACCGGATAATTGTCCGCCAGATGGCTGGGGAACCCAATAACCCCAAAGTTCATGTCACCAATATGGACATTACCTTCTTTCCCCCCTGAAACTCCGGTCTTCTTCCCAAAGTATTGCGCAATTATCCTTCTTGGAGTAATGCCCCTTATCAGAAAGGCCCCCATGTCTCTGAAATAAGGGGCGGTTATATCATCCTTTTCCAAAGCATATGAAAACCCCACCGAGACGGCCTCGGTGCCGTTACTTGTCCATACACCGCCAACAACCTTTCCCTGACGGTAGAGGGATGTGACCCTGTCTTCCAGATGCCTGGTCAATTTCAAATAGTAATATAATTGTTGAAGTGTGTCTCGGTCTATATCCATTTATCTATTTATCGTTTGTGTTTGACATGGGAAGTAATCTCAAATGCCTAACTGCCGCCGGTAATTGCACTATCAACTATTATTTGCGCTTTAACATAATCCAGTTGTTTGTTTAATTCAGCGAAATGATCTTTCTCCATCTCTGCAAGGCGTAAGAACATTCTTTTGACTGAAGGCTTGCCGGATTGTCTGGCTGCATTCGCATAATAATCATAAGAATGCTGTTCTTTCTCTATTGCCTCTTCCAGTATCTGTACTAATGTCCTTGCTTCTGAGGTTTCTCTTTTAGCCAAGATTTATCCTCCTTTTCTGGTATGTTGGGAGACTTATAATCCATTAACAATTCCATATCTTAGAAATTTTATGGTTACGACAAGAATTAATGTACCATTGAAAACATTTTAATCAAATTTTTACTTATATCAATAGATAATTCGTTTATTTTTTTTGCAATCAATGGGTGTCTTTTACATTATCCTTGGGGTAAAATGAGACTTACGGATTGTATAAAGTACAATATGAGATCACGTGATTACAATACACCAGTGATATGGCAAGAAGGATAGACAGAGAGACTGAATATAAGAGTAATTAGTTGTTGAATTCAGTCTGTGAAAAGTTGAAACAACTTTGATCACACTTAGCCCGATTTCTTAGTAAATGGGAATTTGTTCGCCGTTGATCATATTTTCGGAGTGAATAATCATTTTGAATTCTAAAGCTTAATTAAACAATCATCCGACGTTATTATATTCCCTTACCCGGAAACGAACGCCCAATTCTTCAGCAATTTTCCGACACCCCTCAACATCGATTCCCGGCATGCCCACTATCGAAACCATCACGTCAGGTACAAACTTCTTTGCTTTCTTGATGAAAGAAATTAAGGATGGGTAGGCCTTGCCGTTAAATTCAGAATGACAGAGCTTCTGATATTCTTCCTCAATATCTGTATTAAGACTGATACAGATTGTGTCTATCAACCCCTCAAGTTCCTCACATATAGACCTGCCATTAATCAAATCTCCAAGGCCATTTGTATCAAGCCTCACGGTAGCGCCCTTTTCTTTTAAATATCCGGCAACAGCCGTCAACACATCCATACGTTCAGTAGATTCGCCAAAACCGCAGAATACAACTTCATCATAACCGGACGGATCTCCAATGGCATCTATTAACTCTTTAACAGTCGGATCTTGCGTCAGTCCGAGATAATGTCCCTTTACGTATGGGGCTGTCTCCCTTGAACAGAATACACACCTGTTGGAACAGAGGCTTGTTATATTCAGATATAGAGAGTTTCTGATAACGTAAGCAATTTCACCTTTGGTACTAACCTGCCCAATACCAAACAGATTCTTTGCGCTGAGAGTCGTAATCCTCTTAATATCTTCAACTGATAATTTATATAATTCTGCAAGAACCGGAATGGTATATTGAAGATATGAAGGTTCATTGCGTTTACCTCTTTTTGGCTGTGGAGCCAGGAATGGACAGTCTGTTTCCAGAAGCAGCCTTTCCACCGGAACGGCTTTCAGAGCTTCCCTCAAATTATCAGCCTTGGGAAAGGTTACAGGCCCTGCAAATGAAATGTGGAATCCAAGTTTCAGGAACTCTTCTGCATCTTTCACAGTACCGGCGAAACAGTGAACAACACCCTTTATTTTTCCATTATATTCACGGACGATGTCAAGACAGTCATCGCTTGCATCACGGTTATGAATTATAACCGGCAGGTTATGCCTCTGCGCCAATTCTATATGCTGGCGGAACAGGCGCTTCTGGTCTTCCCGCTTACTGCGGTCACGATAGTAATCAAGCCCTGTCTCGCCAATTGCAACGACCTTGTTCCCGCCTGCCAATGCCTCCAACCTGGTCCATTCCTCACCTGAAACTTTCGAGGCCTCATTGGGATGTATGCCTATACTCGCATAAATCTGTTCGTATTGTTTTGCCAGTTCAATAGATTTAATGCTGGAGGCAACAGTTGTTCCAACGTTGATCATGTACTCAACGCCGACCTCTCCCGCACGCTCTATTACTTCATCAATGTCGTCTTTGAAATCCTTAAAATCCAGATGTGCATGAGTGTCAATTATAATTTTGTCATTTTTGTTGTTTCTCATAATTGCTTGATTTAATGTCTGTTATGCCACTATCAGTTTCTATAACAGTAACTTATTTGTTTATTCTTTTCCTGTTGAGTCCTGTTGTGCCTTGGTGTATTTGTTGGAGTTTACTACATTTTGACTACAATCTGACTACAGTGGGAGGTTGGCAAGAACCATTAACTAAAAAACACTACTTTGCCTACTATTAAAATAATTGGAACAACACATAATGCAATTTTGCCTAAGTTTTTAGAAATTTGTTTGTAACTGTGTTTTGTATATTTTCGGATCTGGAAATAGCAAAATGCTGTATATCCTATAAAAAGTAATGATACAATATAGACAGGTTCATCTGAAACGAAAATAGACATATAAGCAAAAGCAATAGAAAGGGCTATTTCTGGAAAGAATATAAAATATACATATTTTGAGGAAGCCCTAGAGAGATATTCTTTGAAAACTCCTATAAGAATCTGTGCAAACACGTGTTCTCCTTAATCTAAATTTAATGAAAATATGAATTTAGAATAGAGGGTACTATAAAACAATTTTAGCAAGACTAAAAAGTAGATAAGTAGTTTATAGTTTTATCATTTCAAAAAAAGGAAGACATAAGCGGAAACTTATGTCCTCCAGGTCATTATTCCCATTCAAGGATGAAAAAGAATAATAGCTCTATATTAGTTAATAAATTTAATTTAGCAATAAAAAACGCAGGCTAAAGCCTGCGACTACAGTTTTAAAAGGATAAAACCCTAAAGGATTAATTCCTAAAATATTAGCACAAATGTGTGGTTAAACAAGAAAAACAGCAATGTCAGTTAAAGACTCCATCTGCCGTAAATGCGTCTTTGAACAATTCGATATTCGGGTTGGTATCGTCATCTTTAAACAGGATTGAAACAACGTCGAAACGGTAATCTATGCCATCGATATGATTTGTTGCCAGGTAGTTTAATGCAGTTCGGATGATCCTTTTTCTTTTCTCTCTTGTTACCGCCAGCTCCGGCGGGCCATAATTCTCTGACTGTCGAGTCTTCACCTCAACGAAGCTAATGGTACCCTTATCGTATGCGACAATATCAATTTCCCCACTCTTGCCGGCATAATTCCGCTTGAGTATCTTATATCCTCTTTTTTTCAGGAACTTCACAGCCAGGTTTTCACCCTTTATGCAAAGCTCTACAGGATTCAGTTGATTATTTTTCACCCTTCTTTTTAGCCTTGGCTTTCGGAGCCTTTGCAGGCTTTGTAGTCTCAGCCGGTTCATCAGCAACCACAACAGGAACCGTTTCTTTAACATCACTTGTATTCTTTACTCTTTTGCGGATTTCCTTCAGTCGTGCACTCTTTCCCTTCCTGTCGCGCAGGTAATATAATTTGGCACGTCTTGTCTTATGGCTTTTTTTCACTTTTACATCAGTTACGTTTGGAGAGTGTACAGGAAATACACGTTCAACTCCCTCTCCCTGCACAATTCTTCTAACGGTAAATGTTTCCCTGATCCCTCTTCCTTTTCTACTAATAACCATGCCATTAAATATTTGAATACGCTCCTTATCACCCTCAATTGTTTTAACGTGCACGTCAACCAAATCACCAACCTTAAACTGCGGCACATCTTCCTTCAGATTTTCTTTTTCAACTACATCGATTATATTCATGGTACTAACTCCTTTACGTAAAGTATTATCTCTGTTATTTTGTTTTATCTTCTAATAAATCCGGTCTTCTCTCCTGCGTTCTCACAATGGCCTCTTTCGTTCTCCACTCTTCTATCTTTGTATGATGGCCGGATTTCAGGATTTCAGGAACTTTCATTCCCCTGAATTCTGCAGGTCTCGTATACTGTGGATACTCCAGAAGTCTATTCATAAATGACTCATCCTGCAGCGAACTGTTACCGCCTAAGACTCCCGGAACCAATCTAACAACCGAATCTATTACAACCATTGCGGGTATTTCACCGCCAGTAAGCACATAATCACCTATGGAAATTTCACGCACATCTATCCCGGATCTTATTCTTTCATCAAATCCTTCATAGTGTCCACAAATTACCATTAAACGAGTCTTCTTCGACAAATCATCAGCAATTTCCTGGTTAAGCGTTTCTCCCTGTGGCGTCAGCAATATCTTTGTTGATACCACATCTTCCTGCGCCTCCACAGTCTCAACTGCATTAAAAACCGGTTCAGGTTTCATAACCATACCGGCACCTCCTCCGTATGGTTTATCATCCACGCACCTGTGCTTATCATTTGAGAAATCCCTGATATTGTGCAGGTGGAAGTTCACAAGTTTCTTTTCGCCTGCAATCCTCATTATACTTTCACCTAATACATTATGAAACATCTCAGGAAACAGTGTTAAGATATCTATTCTCATAATTTATATATAAATTCTGGATTCCTTGCGAAACGTCCTCGGCGACTTTTGTCCGGGGAAGCAAGGTTGCCTCCCTTTCGGGAGGATTCCAAATCCGTTTCTGGATTAAGACGCAACAAGCAAGTGGCTAAAGTAAGCTAAATTATTGTTTTACAGCTATTTTATTCTTTTTGAGAATACTGGCTACTGTTTCGGTTGGTTGAGCGCCTACGCTAAGCCAGTACTCGATCCTCTCTCTCTTTAATACTACCTTTTTTGCTTCATCTTTTTCCATTGGATCATACGTTCCCAATTGTTCGATACTTCTTCCATCGCGCTCTTCCCGTGCATCAAAGGCACAAATCCTGAAATAAGCCCTGTTTCTCCGCCCCATTCTCTTTAATCTTAACTTTACCATTAAACGTTCTCCTTTTCTTAATTAAGCATTAATATTTATATTTAACTGTTCGTGTTTATTATCTCTTTTTTCTTTTTACTTTTTTACGCTTACTCCTGATCTTTCTGGGAATCTTCATTAAATCCGGCGTCATCCCTTCTGCTGAAAAGCTTTTGGGGTCTGCACCACTTAGAGACCTGAACATCTTCTTCATTTGTTTGAACTGTTTTAATAATTGACTAACCTCATGAGCGTCAGTACCGCTTCCACGAGATATTCTGTTTCTCCGGCTTCCTTCAATCTTGTCCGGATTCATTCGCTCTTCAAGCGTCATTGAACGAATCATGGCTTCAACCCTTTTTATTTGATTCTCATCAACATCCATCCCCTTCATTTTTTTACCCACTCCAGGTATCATGCCAAGTATATCTTTCATCGGACCCATTTTTTTTACCTGCTGTAACTGGCCAAGAAAATCTTCAAGCGTCAGCGTGTTTTCTCTAATTTTTTTCTCTAATTTTACGGCTTCGTCCTCATTAACAACCTGCTGAGCCTTTTCAACCAGAGATACAACGTCTCCCATTCCAAGTATTCTGGAAGCCATTCTATCCGGGTGAAATTCTTCAAGTTTATCAAGTTTCTCGCCGACTCCTACAAACTTTATAGGCTTACCCGTAACCGCCTTGATTGATAATGCCGCACCTCCTCTGGTATCACCATCCAATTTTGTTAAGATCACACCATCAAAATCCAGTTGTGAGTTGAATTCTTTAGCACTGTTAACGGCATCCTGTCCGGTCATAGAATCACAAACAAAAAATATCTGAGTCGGCTTTATCTTATCCTTAATCTGCGTCAACTCCAACATCAACTCTTCATCAATATGCAGTCTGCCCGCAGTATCAATAATAACAACATTATGATTGTCAAGGAAGGCACGTTTCATTGCCCATTTGCATATCTTAACGGGATTAGAATTTGCCTCAGAATAGACAGGAACATTAAGCTGCTTCCCGATAACCTTCAATTGATCAACTGCCGCCGGCCTCTGTATATCAGCGGCTACAAGCATAGGGCTTTTCCCCTTTGATAATATCATGTTTGCAAGCTTACCGGCCGTTGTTGTTTTTCCGCTTCCCTGTAATCCTGCAAGCATAATTACTGTAATGTCTCCGTCCACATACTTTATGGTAGAATCAACCGGACCCATAAGGTGTTCCATCTCGGCTTGCACAATCTTTACTATTTGCTGTCCCGGCTTGACACTTTTAAGTACTTCCTCTCCAACTGCCTTCTCTGTAACTTTCTGTATAAAGTCCTTTACGACCTTGTAGTTTGTATCTGCTTCCAGAAGCGCAACCCTGACTTCACGCAAACCATCATTTATGTTTTGCTCTGTCAGCCTTCCTCTTCCGCTTAATTTATTAAATATTGTTTCGAAGCTGTCCGTAATCGATTCAAACATTTCTTACCTTTTCGTTAATTCTTTAATATATTTTCAAGCCATAACGTCCATCCGGATTCACAGGAGGAACATAATCAGGCAAATATCCCTGTATTTTCTTAAACGTTGTAACATAATACAAATTGAACAAATATTCAATGTAAATATCGTGGTACGGGTTCAAAAATTTCCTGCCCGTCCCAGTTGAGATGCCCCCCTACTCCTTTTCACGCCATATCTTTGCACCCAGGCTTGTCAGGCGATCTTCCAGCTTTTCGTACCCTCTATCAATGTGATAAAGCCTTCTAATCTCTGTAATCCCTTTGGCAACCATCCCGGCAACTACCAGCGAGGCACTTGCTCTTAAATCTGAGGCCATCACAGTTGTCCCGGAAAGAGACGGTACACCCTTAATAATTGCAATAGCATCGTCATTCCTGATATCTGCGCCCATTCTGTTAAGCTCTGCTACATGCATAAACCTGTGTGGGAATATTCGCTCTGTTATAATACTCGTACCATTTGCAATACTCATTAACGCAGTGAATTGAGCCTGCATGTCAGTAGGCATGCCTGGATACGGCAATGTCGTGATATTTGCAGGTTTGATGTTCCCATCACTTTTAACTGTGCATTCTCCATTTTTTACCCCGTTAAACTCCTCCTTACCGTCAGAAGCCTGAATTTCTACGCCCATTTCCCGTAATTTGTTAACTACTGAAGTCAGATGCCCGGATATACCATTCTCCAATACTATGCTGCCTCCTGTTATTGCTCCTGCAATCATGATGGTTCCAGCTTCGATTCTGTCCGGTATTATCTCATATTCAACCCCGTTCAACTCATCAACGCCTTCTATAATAAGGTTCTTTTCGCCGATTCCACTTATATTTGCTCCGGCTTTGTTGAGAAAATTAGCCAGATCCTGCACTTCAGGCTCACAAGCAGCATTTTCTATAATAGTCCTTCCTTCTCCAAGAACGGCTGCCATCATAACATTACAGGTACCCAAAACTGTGGAGCCATACGGACCTCCCAGATCAACTACGCTCCCTTTCAGCTTTTTACCTGTTGCAATGACATATCCATCCTTTACGTCAACCTGAGCGCCAAGCGATTCAATACCTTTGATATGGATATCTATGGGCCGGGAGCCAATTGAACATCCTCCCGGAATAGACACCTTTGCCATACCTCGCTTTCCAAGCAAAGGGCCAAGTACACAAATCGATGCCCTCATCGTCCTGACAAGATCGTAAGGAGCTGTTACATTTTTCTCTTCCTTGACAGTTATTTCAAGCGAACCATCAGGACACTTTTTCGTATCTACACCAAGCTCATTGAGAATCTTGCAAAGGGTTTTCACGTCTGTAAGATCCGGTATTCCCTTTAATTTAAAAGTGCCTTTAGCCAACAAACATGCAGCCATAATAGGCAGCGCAGCGTTCTTCGCACCATTTACACGGACCCTTCCCTGCAAGGGATTGCCGCCTTCAATTATCATTTTCTCCATGTTTAGTCCGGTTCAAACTCCTTTTGCCAATCAGTATCGAGATCAACAGGCTTTTGTCTCTTTTTATCTAAGAGATAGCTGCCCATAATGAGATAATCCATTCCTGTTCTCATAAAGCATTTATAGGCTTCCTCCGGTCTGCACACAATAGGTTCTCCCCTCACATTGAAGGAAGTATTAACAATCATGGGACAACCAGTTTTTTTATAAAACGCATCTATCACATTATAGAATAAGGGGTTATCTTCTTTAGTTACAGTCTGGATTCTTGCAGAGTAGTCTACATGTGTAATTGCAGGAACTTCTGAACGTGCTACTTTTAACTTTTCCAGGCCGAATAACTCTTCTTCCTTATCTGACATCTTTACCCTTTTTTCATCTTTTATGTTTGCCACCAGTAACATATACGGACTCTCACAGTCTATATCAAAATAATCTGAAACATGTTCCCTTAACACGGTTGGAGCAAACGGCCTGAATGATTCTCTATACTTTATCTTCAGATTCATAATTGATTGCATCTCTTTTGAACGTGGATCACCTATAATACTTCTTGAGCCAAGCGACCTTGGGCCAAATTCCATTCTTCCTTGAAACCAGCCTATCACATTTTCACCTGCAATCAATTCTGCAACCCTTGGAGGGATTTCTGCCATTTCAAGTTTCTCAAAAGGAACCCCCTCTTTTGTAAGAAAACCCTCTATTTCTTCATCCGTATAATAATTACCAAGATATGACGCCTTCTGCAACACCCTTGCTTCGTCTAATTTCCTGTTGTTTCCGAGATACTTATACCAGATTAACAACGCCACTCCCAGGGCGCCGCCGGCATCGCCTGCTGCAGGCTGAATCCACAAATTCTCAAAAGGCCCCTCCCTCAACAGTCTGCCATTTGACACACAATTCAGGGCAACTCCTCCTGCAAGACACAGGTTTTTCTTCCCTGTTTCTTTATAAACATGATTTACCATGCGTAAAACTATCTCTTCTGTAACCACTTGGACGGACCTCGCCAGATCCATCTCCCTTTGTGTAACTTTGGACCCGGGCTTGCTGGGACGCCCGCCAAACAGCTTATTAAATCGGCCATTGGTCATAGTAAGTCCCGTACAATAATTAAAATATTTCATATTCAGCTTGAAAGAACCATCCTCTTTCAGATCGATTAACTTGTCTAAGATTATATCTACATATTTGGGTTCTCCGTAGGGCGCCAGTCCCATGACCTTATATTCAGCAGAATTGACCTTAAATCCGGTATAATATGTAAAAGCGGAATATAGAAGCCCTAATGAATGTGGAAACTTCAACTCTGACGTTATACTAATGTCATTCTTTTCTCCAACGCCATAGCTTGTTGTTGCCCATTCACCTACAGCATCAACAGTCAATATAGCCGCCTCTGAGAAGGGGGAGGGATAAAATGCGGAAGCGGCATGAGACTCATGATGTTCCGGAAACAACACTTTTCCATTATAACCAAGCTCCTTCTTTATAATGTCTCTAATAAACAGTTTTTGCTTTATCCACAGTGGCATTGACTTAAAGAAAGATTTTATCCCTACAGGAGCGTAAGCCAGATAACTATACAAAATCCTCTCAAACTTTATAAACGGCTTATCGTAAAATCCGACATAATCTAACTCTTCGGCATCGATTCCAGCTTCTTTCAGGCAGTACTCTACGGCATTAGTTGGAAAGCTGAAATCATGCTTTTTCCTTGTAAATCTCTCTTCCTGTGCAGCGGCTATTATCTCACCATCCCTCACCAGACACGCCGCACTATCATGATAAAAAGCTGAAATTCCCAGTATATTCATTTTGGTTAATCTCACATTAAGGTCTTACAACTAAAGTCTTTGTCTGCAAGTTAGAAATTATACTCATAAATCAGGTTCACACAACCTAAAATAAACAAAACGGACGCAGAACAAAAAAAGCCTATCCCCCCTGTAGAAGGAATAGGCTTTTTATGTATCTTCAAGTTGCCAGCAATATGCTCCTGGTTTTCTTCCTGATGGTTATAAACCCTTAAACGTTAGTATAACAGCATCAAAACAGAGCATAAATAAACGGTGCAACGGCTGAGCTTTCAGTAAATATTATTAGCAGACCTAATAACAAAAGAAGGATTATAATAGGTGCAAGCCAGAATTTCTTGCGTACCCTCATAAAATCCCACAACTCCTTGAATATAGATATCTTGCTCACTTAGATTCCTCCAAATTATTTCTGTATTGAAATTTACATTATATGACTAAAACTGCCTCTCATATTGCTCTTTAGCAATCTCACCTCCATCTCTCTTATTCCAATATGACTTTGCCTCCTTGTCAAGACGTTTGTCTAACAGATCTTTTTTTAGCAGCCTGGACAAAATCCCTATTGGGGTAAAAATTATGTAAAAAATAATGCCCAACAATATCCTGGTATTTACCCACCCTATTGCATGACCAACTGTAGTTATTACTTTAAATAACGGCTTTAAAACAATTGTAGCAAAAAAAGCTAATGCAAGAATCAGACCGGCAGATCCGAGAAACCACGTGTAGGCGTTAATATGCCCTCTATATAATTGCCACCCTCCAATAAGGCACAACAGTACCGTTAAGCCTATTCCAAACTTTCTTATCTCTAGTTTTTCATCTTTTGTTTTGTGCACTCTTAACCTTTAATACAGCCCGCGGGGGGAGTCGAACCCATAAAACACACACCTAAACTACTGATATATAGTCACTTAAAATTTGAGATATTCTTCCGGTGACGGTCTGGTGACGGTTTTGGTATTCCTACCTTCAAGGGCTAGTATCCACATTCTTTAAATTTGTCAATTTTATTACTTTCTCTTGAAGTGATAAGTTGGATATGTCAATTTTTAATTTACTCAAATCATTATGCAAATATTTCTCAGTTGTTTTGATGTTGGAATGTCCAAGAAGTTGAGAAACATTATAGATAGACACACCGGAATTGATTAGCTGGCTTGCAAATGAATGCCTGCATGCATCATACAACCTTACGCTTTTGTCCAGACCGGCCTTATGCCGCACCTTCCGCCACATCACGATTAAGCTGGTTTCTTTGTAGTAGCTACCGGCTCTATTAACAAACACATAAGCCTCTGGTAGATTGTTTTCAACCCTGTGCTTAATGTGCTCAAATATTTCTTGGTGAATTGGTATAACAGCCCTCTTTGATCTCTTCCCTTTCCTCTTTTGCCTGTAAATGGCATTGGAGAAAGTCGCGGAGACAGTAATTACCATTTTCTCTAAATCTACGTCTTTGCACTTCAAAGCCCTTGCCTCCCCCGGCCTGCACCCTGAGAGCATAAGAAAGGCCACTATAGGCTTGTCTTGATCTGGTACATAATCAAACACGGCTCTTTGTGTGTCCGGTGCTAGCCATGTCGTTCTTGGCGGATCTATCTCTATTACCGGAAAGTTTGGAACTACATTCAGTATTTCTAAATCCTTTTTTAGATACATAAGAAAGGTCTTGAATATATCAATGCAATTCTTTAAGGTCTTATTGCCGAATTTATACTTTTCACTAACGTAATCTTGATAATTTACAACGTCTATTTTGCGTAAATCCCTCACATCATTTGTACCAAAGTAATCTTTTGCAATCCCTGTATAACGCCCGTAATGCCTTACATAGCTGGGAGCTATCTTGTCACCCGTCAGCTTGTAATCAAGGAACTTATCAAGTAAATTCGAGACATAAAACTTTTCCAACTCTTGCCGGACGTACCTTGTCGGGTCAAACGTGTGATCATTAATCTCGCTGTCAATACGGCTTAAAAGATTTTCTGCACGCTGATATGAGTCAAGAAGCTGTCCTTGCCTGTCTGAAAATAATCTGAACCGTTGGCCTTGATGGAAAAAATCGATATAAAACCTCTTTGGGGTTGTTTGATGTTCCGGGCAGATAAACCCTAGTTTCTTTATTTCGGTAAACTTGCCATAACAAACCGGACATTTTCCTTTTGCTCTGATTGTCCCTTTCATTTCCTCTTCCTTTCCAGAAAGAAGATAACGTACAGAGTCTTCAAAAGTCAAGGTATTTTCAACTAGGGCATTCATATTGATTCTTTCTTCATGGTAAAACTAAAGTATCACGATCCTTCGTTTCCCTTACACGGATATCCCCCTCCGGAGGTAACAACCTTTTGAATTTTTTCAGGCGCCACATCACCTGCCTTTAACTATTCCGGCGTATGCTTTTTGATTCTTACTACATCTCTGTGGTTGCATTAAAGATTTTGGCTGTGCCGGCTTTTACATTCCTCTCGTACGCCTCGTAAGCCCCAAAATTATCACCGAACTCAGCACGTAAACCAGCGTCGCCATCCCATTCCTCCAGCGTGGTTTTCGGTTTTTCGGATTTCGAATTTCGAATCATTGCACTGATTCTGGCGGAGTTGTCGGCTTTCTCTGCTTCCCTACCTTCTTTCTTGCCCTGGAAACGTCCTTCACTAAAAGCCTTATCATAGAGTGCTGGGGCTGTGTCCTTGAGATCTTTTAGATCTTCCTGTTTTATTACGCAATAACCATTAGCTTTCAACCTGTTGATCCTCATTCGTATAATATTATCGTGCGGTGTTTGTGTTAACATTAGAACCATCCTCTCAAATAAAATTAAATATATCCCTCAATCCTTTTTGGATTGCTCTTCTCTTAATCGCTCCCTGCGCCGTGCGGCCCGTTTTCTATTCCTCCTCAAATATTCTTCATATGCTCCTCTTCTGTCAACCGGCTTATGTCAAAGTTGACACTTTCTAAAAAGTTAACATGAGTTTTTAGCTATTTTTTTTTGACAACTATATACCTTTATCAATTCACGCTTCAGCTCTTCCATAACATTAATCAATAGCTAACCTTACAGTTTTTAACAGCGCATTTTTTGCGTTTTTCAATGTTGGGGCATGCGAAATATTTTCGCCTTCGTTCAGTCAACCCTTTTAAACCCTCTGGCTCTAGCGAAAAGGCGCGCTGCTTTGCTACCCGTACTGCTTTGCTTCCGTCAAAGTACCTTTTGACGTTAGCTCTTTGTTATTTATAGGGTTAGGGATATAGTTCACGTTGTCTTGTCTCCGCTTCTTGGCCTCGCCCTGGTCACTTTTTCCCTGAAATTATTTTGCTGAACAATTCCTTGCGATATGCAGCCAACTCGAGGGGCTTATTTATAAAAGAATACATCAACTCGCCCTGAGCAAAATTACAGGTCTGAATCACGTCCGGGTGTGCCGCACCGACGGCGCACCAATATTGATAAACTTTCTCGCCCAGGCACTCCCTGATTTCATCGGTAAGCACTTCGATGTAGCCTTGCCAGATTCTTTTCTGCAACGCCGCCTTCTCCAGATGAGTTTTTTGAATAGTGTCTTCGTTGTTTTTAATGGCCAGTTCAAGATTTTCCGTGACACGTCTGTGATCAGCAACACCTTGATTTACCTTTTGCGCGCTAAGCCTCGCCGCCTCAATTTCCTGAACGCTCATAAGGCTTGTTGATCTGCTTGCCTTGTCCGTGGATTCCGCGTCCATTTGCGCCTGGCTTAAGGCATCCTGTGCCTGGGCGAGATCAAGTTGAAGATTCGCCAAGTTTTCTTCTTGCTGGTCGATTTCCTTATCCATAAATTTCCATTTGCTGATCATTTCTTTTTCCATCTCGATCCCTTCCTAAAAAATATAAAATATAAAAATTGTTACCCGACAGGCCAGAGCGAATTGGCAACGCTCAGGAGGATGAACGCATATTATAACCTCCTCCGGCCGCCGGGGTTTATTTAAAAGCAATGCCTCATGTAGTATCATCCTGTAATCCATTCCTCTAAAAATCCGGGTCTCACTAACTCAAGAGAGATATAAAAGCTGTTTGACTGGACAGCTTTTATATCTCTCTCTTTAGAGAGTGAAATTTGTCCAGTCTTAAGCCTTTACTTATCAACACCTTAAGACTGGACAGACAGCTCTGTCCAGTCTTATTTTTGTCCAGTCTTATTTTTGACATAAGTTCTTATATTACAATGTGCTAAGAAAACAATATGACTGGACGAAATTTTTTGTCCAGTCATGTCCAGTCATATTTTGTCCAGTCATATGCTTATTATTTTGCGCATTTTCTTACCAGCTAAGACCTCTAATTCGTGAAGTAATCCTGTTTGTAGGCCGTAATCTATTGCATTTTTAGTTTCAACTCTTGAGACCTTTCCATTGAGTTCTTTGATGTAATTTCTAACGAAATCTCCAGTTTCTAATTTAATGATTTCATTTATCGAAACCAATTTATCTGGATTGGTTTTCAAGGCTTCTTTGATCGCAATTACAATATTCTCCCGTCTAGGCTGTTCTACGTCTACTTGTTCCATGCCTCCGCCCTCCATATGCCGGAACCTTAAAGGCTCAGACGGTAGTATCGTATAGTTGCTTTTGGTCACGAGTAACTCGACATAGGAGCGGTGGTTGTCGATTTCGTACTTCGCGGCTGTCTTCTCTTCCATTACACGCATAGAGGCCGCCCATCTACAGCCATCTATGAAGGCTGAGGCTCCCCGTGCGGAGGCTGAATCAAACAGAGTTGCACCGCTTTTATTGACGTGGTGAATAACCAATATGGTGATTTCCGGGGTTATGAGTTCCTGGAGACTATTCAGCCAAAGCGCCGCATGCGTGTTACAAATTTCATCCAAACCGAAAAATTTTGATTTTGGATCGATTACCACCAGCCCCGGATTCAACTGTTTAATTTTGCTCTTTAGCCATAAGTAGCTTTTTGTAATTACAGGCTTATTCGCATCCAACTCCATTAACGGGGAGCTTTGCTCGCAAAAGATGTTTAGATTTTCTTTCAGGAGTTCCAAATTGAGATGTTTATACGAATCGATAATATTCTTTAACCTCGCCCATAAAACTTCCTCTGCATCTTCACCGGCCAGATAAATAACACTGCGTGGTTGGGCAGGTTTGAAGCATTGAAAAGTTTGCATACCGGTTGCCACCGATACCGCAAAGTATAACGCTAAGTAACTCTTGCCGGTGCCGCCAGAGGCATTAAGGCTTGAGATAATACCCTGAGGGAGGAAGTTCTCAAAAATCCATTTACGTGGCGGAGGATCGTTTGCTAGACACCTGGCGATGTCGAGCCTTTTAATATTGTCCTGGCGTGTCAGATACTCGGCATCAATTGGGCCGTTGGTATCATAGGCCATGTCAATGGTATTTAGGCCGTCAAAAATGAGTTGTCGCTGGTGCTTGCATTTCTCAAGGATCCTGATATATTGCAAAAAGTTACTTGTGGTGAAAAATGTCTCTTCCAGTTCCATAAGGAAGAGTGCTAACTCCCGATGATTTTTTCCCTTAAATTTTCCGTTGCCTTGGAGCTTATTTTTGAGTGTGACCAGGTCAACACAAAGGCCATCACCGTATTTGATTTTTACAATCGCGTCGAATATTTCTCGATGAGCCTCGTTATAAAAAAAATCTCCATCTACATCTGATTCGATCGCGTGCTCGATGCAAGTTTGATCCAAGAGCATGCAAGCCAGTACGGCCTTCTCACTATCTATATCTTTTGGAAAGCCGTTGGTAGATATTTTTTTCTGAATTTGGCCTTTTACGTTTGATTGCATTGTTATTATGGGCATTTTAAAAAATTCATAATTCCCCTAATTTACAGCGTACAATTTAAAAATTCTGTGACCACTCTGGTTGCTTTATCATTTTCAGCCGGAGATAACTCTTGCTGCCGCAGCAGTTTCTTGACTTTTTCATAATCCGCCCAACTCTCCGATCCCTCTCGGAGGCCGATGGATTTAAGCCGTTGGATTAATTTTTTTTCGTTCTCAATTGTCATATTTGCCCCAATTATTTAATATTTTTCCACAAAACGGTTATCCCTGGAACTCCTCTTTGCGGCTTTTCCCTGGCTATCTGTCAAGACTAGAGTTATTCCTCGGCGTATGAAATGTGAGATAGGGAGTTCATCCCGGCGGCTGATCATTTGGAGCTGGGTGTACATATCGAACGGCATTGTAAAATTAAAGAATTTTGTGGGTTCCATCGCTGGTCCTCCATAATAAAGCTGTAATTATTTATCGAATTTGAATATAGCATAGATTTATTTGTTTGTACAAGTCGTACTTAAAGCAAGCTCTGGCGGCGTTTTTTTGTTTTGTATTACGTTGTCTATTTTTGATTTTGCGGCCTTATAGGCTCTACTTATAGTGCTATATGCCGCGTCTGATGAGGTGATTTTTTTGTTTCCTGACAGTAGTTCTCTAGCAATGTCTATTAGGCGCATTTTGTCTCCTCTGTGCACCATGTCATAAACCTCAAATGGTGTAATTGGACGGCCATATATTGAGTCCTGAATCTCTCGATGTTTGGTTGTTTTGAGATATTTCCCTACTATTTCCCTAATCTCTTGAATTATCAAACCTTTTCCCCTGGACAAATCCACTCGTAAATGCAAATAACCCTTTTTAAACTTTGCCGGTATGCTTTTCAATTCAACAACTGCTGGTCTGTCCGGGTATTGGCTTTGCGGCTCTATTATATAATCTGGAAACCATAGGCGTGGAAGTTCTTCAACTTTCCACTTTTTTATCATCTCATCTTCATGCTTGGTTTTTTTTAGTAGATTCTTCTCTACTCTTTTCCGTATGGCTAATAGTTTCTTTTGGTATTCTGTGTTTTTATTTAAATATGCCTGAAATTTCTGATAGTCCTTACCCATCACATATACCGGCTTTCTTTTGCCTGATTTATACTTTTCTTTGTAGATCTCAAGCAATTCTATTTCTAGAGATTCCCCGTCCAGTTCCTTGAGTTTTTTATATTCTTTCATATATTCCCGGTGTCTCGAAACCGCTTGGAGCCTCTCGAACGTTTTAGACTTTTTCTCGCTTTCCCACTTTTTTGTTTTAGCTAAAGGGGTATCTTCGTATGCTACTTTCTTTGTTGTTTTTCTTATCCGTTTGCTTTTCAATTTATAACCAGTAATGACCTCTTCGTCTTTCTTTTTCGCCATTGTCTATCCCCTTAAAATAACAGTTCCCCTTGAATTTAAAAAGGGCAGGTCGCCAAGGGAAACGACCTTTTCGGGCGCTACCCTAGCCCTTTTTTTATTGTGAGTTATGATTCTGTTTCTCTTGTAAACAATTCCCAACAGTCCTGCAGCATCCCTTTTGATATTTTATTAATCCTCACGTCGATTTCCCTGGGATTAAGCCCGTATTCATCGATTCCGAAAGGGACCGTTTCACCATTCAGGAATTTATAATCATGGCTCGTTAAAAGCCACTCCTCGGCCTCTGGAGACGTAAGAAGGAATAGCGATAATTCAGGCTTATCTTCCTTGCCCAGGGATATACCCGTGCGCCCTTTAAAATATCTCACAAAGCCCTCATTACTTAAATCAAAGGAATACTCCCTGATCTTTAGCAGTACCTTGGTATCCTGGCAGATCATCGTATCACAAGGTCTCTTCCACCCTGTCTGCTGCTGTATCGTTTTTATGTCGAGTATCTTTTTCGTCACCATTTCCTCCTTATTCCGAACTTTCTTGAATAGTGTGTTCAGACATATCTATCCTTTATCACCTTCCGCTTATCCTTCCACCGCTTCCACGCTTCACAGCGCCAACAACATCACACCCGGCCATAAAATAATCGAGCCAATCATCCTCATTTCATACGCTTCATTTGCTCTTTTGATTCAAGCCACAGGAGCAACTTCGACTCCTTAAACCTATACGTCCGCCCGATCTTGTAGCACGGTATCTCTTTAAGGCGGCAACGCCGGTACACCGACTCCACATTCAAGCCCAGCAACTCTGCCGCTTCTGTCACAGTAATTAACTTCTCCATTTTCCCATCACCCCCCCCCTTCTATAAAAAAATATCATTGCTCTGGTATATCATGCACAATTTAAACCGCGCTGCGGAGATCCTGTAAAGCCGTTTTTTTTGAAAAATAATAAAAGAGCTATTTATCTATTTCATCCTGGATCATCTCCACATCTTCAATCCCGTGGTTAGAATCACTGTAGCGTTCACCAAACAAGACAAGCTCAAGCTCTATCATCGTTTCAGCGAAAAGGGCTTGAAAGCCGCAAATGGTTATATTGCTGCTTACTGCTGGAACGTTATCACTCTCATGCATCAAAAGACTTTGCAAGGCGTCTCCCAGGAACTGTAACTTTGTGTAGATTGTTTCTTTATTCATATCCCTGGTCATCCTAAATTTATAACTCATAGGAAATTTGTCGCTAATATTTTTGTTGCACTTTTCCCTTCTCACAATTATTTTCTCCTTAAAAAATTGTTCTACTTACGATTAAGATTTAATTCAAACTACCTTTACTTTTTTCTCGAAGATAATTCCAAACTTCATCACTCTTTTTTACAGTTACTTCCAATGCCTTTATTAGAACACAAGGTGTTGACTGCAAAGCTATATACTTATCGTCAAGATCGTCAATGCTGTCCACCAACAAATTCAAAGTGTCAATTACCTGGCGGAGTTCAAGCGTAATGTCCCCCGCCAACTTTTCTATAATGTCCCCCGCCAACTTTTCCATATCACTGGATTTCTTTTTTTCAATCATCCTCCTTGTCTCCTTTCCTGTATTTACTATCTGTCCACGGCCTCTTGCCATATATCAATAATTCAAGATCCCCCAATATTTCTTCGCCTATCATCCTGAGTCCGATCTGTTCATTTTCAGGGATGACGGGTAGTCCTATCTCCAATCCCACAGCTCTGTCATAAACACCAAATAAAGCAGTTGCCTTAAGGAATACCTCCTCACCGCTGACCCCCTGGAAATCCGGCACCGGATACTCTATATCTTTTTTTTCTATACCTGCCATAACAAACCCCCCTTCTAAAAGTTAATGTCCTTGATTATTTCAATTACAATACATCCCTAATAAAGTGTATCTATAATCTTGTTTCCAATTAAATACCTCAGAAGGTCTGCTGGCTCCCTGTCCAATCTAGCACCATCAACATCATCAAGAGCCTGTTTGATTAAATCAACTATCTTTCGTTTACCTTCTTCATGCTCGTATGTTCCTGATGCCCAGGCGCCCAAAAGCCAGATGCCTTCCTCTTGATATGTTGGCCTTCTCCCTTCAGTAGCTTTATAAAGCTCTTTATAGACATCTTTTTTTTTCATAAGTATTTTCTCCTTTCTAAAGACTGTAAATGTAAAATAAACGTAAATTGTATTATGATACGTGTACACTACATACTTGATAATCAAAAAATTTTTAGGGCTTCCCTTCTTTCTCTATAATCTTCTTTATTATTGTTCTTAAATAATTTGCCAAACTTCTATTGTCCTTATCTGCTAACTTCTTAAGCTTATTATAAGTATTTTTATCTATCCTAAATGAAATATTTGTTTCTTCTTCAACCATATACCACGTAATTTAAATTCATTTACATACATTTGTCAACAACAAAATTTATTTTTTCTTACCCGGAAAGAAGTCAAGGATGAAATTTCTACCACCTATAGCTAATACCTATTATCGCTCCCTGTCTTGTAGCATTTGCCTCATTAAAATTAGTATCAACGCTTCCGGTGTTCGCCCTGGATGTCAATATACCATCACCTGATTCAATGTCCCATATCTGATATCCGGCCTCTATTGACAACTCTTTCCATATATTATAGAAAATTGTGGTATCAGACATTACTCCGAACCCACCATCTGCTTTAACTCTGAAACTAGGGTCTTTTCTGAGGTCTGTTCTCTGGTGATGTATGTCATCATGTTCATAGTGCGTCCACGGCACAAACATAATCCTTGATTTTATTGATAGCCTCTTAAATAGTTCGATTTTTGCACGTGCCCCTACCCTCAAACTATTCCATTCGGTTTCCTCCGAGATTGCTTTGGTTTGATTTGCTAGTGGCCCCAATCCGACCAGGCCGAGAGGGTCAACTAACTGTATTGCCTTGGTAGATACATATTTTTCTTCCCAACGCTGATACCCTAGTAATAAATCAACACTACTCTTTTTCTTGTTAAATATCCTATACCCTAAATCAGCATTGACATAAAAAACATTATCGGTTTCGTCACCAACCGTAGCTTCTGCAACAGAGAAAAGCCCTGTACGGTTATCACCTAAATAGTCCCTGTCTGTTAACTTGCCATCATCTATGCCACCAAGACCAACATCAATATTGAAAATATACCTGTCGTAAAACAGAGAGTTAACATTGAACTCAGTAATCACACTGTCTACATCATCATATATCAATTCTGAAATTACGTTTGGTGTACCGTCACTATCAGCATGGTTCCTATCAGCTTTACCATAACTAATCCACGTCCTTTCGCCTATCTCAATAGATATATTTTCACTTATAAAGATAGGACGTTCCCTATCTCCGGCAAACACAGGTGACGCTATGATGAAAAGAAGGGAAAAAAAGAAAGCCCTGCTCAAAAGTTTATACCTTTACAAAGATCGTAAATATAAACGTAGTTTATGAAAAGCATATCCATCACTTGATGGTATATATGTCTGTGTGGTATGAAATCTTGTAGAATGTTGAAATACTAGGAATTATAATACTCAGGTAACTATCAAAATCAAGGGGAAAATTATCAATTTCACTCAAAACACATCATACCTGGACAAGTCAAGGTGTGATTTAAACGTCTCAAAATCAATCCTGCAAAGCCCATTAGCCGGATTTTCCAGCTTTTTGGTAAAATACAGCATCAACCCCTATATTTTCTTCCCGCTTCCGGGCCGGAGAACACGCCTAGAATCAACGTAAAATCGAAATTGGACGCAAAAGGAGGTTAAAGTGTAGGATTGAACGGAATCTCATAATTCAACAAATGGCAAAAACCTATTGATAATCTCCTGATATATGGTATATTGTAACCTATATGAAGGCGGAGCCGGTTTATTCTCATAAGAGGATCTATCCAAATGGTGATATTGTTGAGGTCAAGGTTTGGAAGGTGGCCAGGAGCAAGGACAAACCTCATGGATTTAAATATTCCCTTGCCTACATTAGAAAAGGCAAAAGGGTTATTGGCTATGATAACGCTGAGAGGAAGGGTGACCACAGGCATTATAAAGACAAGGAGTATCCATATACTTTTAATGATGTAGATAAGCTTTTTGAAGATTTCTACGAAGATATAAGGAGGTTTAAAAATGAAAGTTAAGAACGTAAAACTTGAGATTATGAGTGAAGATCAGTTTATTGGTGAGGCCAAGGACGTTATGAAAAAACTATCTAAAGGCGTTAACGTAAAAGCCAAATCCGTTATTTCTTTCAATTCGCTTAGTGTAATGAGGAAATTTATTACCGATGAACGGTTGAAGGTATTAAGGGCTATAAAAAAACATCATCCTTCCTCGATCTATGAGCTTGCGAAGATACTGAAGAGAGATACGAAAAATGTCGCTAATGATGTTGGATATCTTGAAGACATAGGGCTTTTAGAGGTAAAGAAGACGAAGAAAGGCAGGCAAAAATCAACCCCTTCGGTAAACTATGATAAGATCCTCCTGGAGATACCGGTTTAGATTTTGTTGGGCGCTTGCCATCACATCATACCAGGACAAGGCAATAGGAGACTTAAACGCCTCAGGATCAATCCTGCAAAGCCCATTAGCCTGATTTCTCAGCTTTTCGGGTAATCTGCAATATAAGCCCTGTGATTTCTTCCCGCCTCCG
>JAIQZU010000083.1 GCA_021776915.1 Candidatus Scalindua sp.
CCCAATTTTTCTGCGTAAAACCTGATTTTAACTTCTTGACCCACCCTCTTCCCGGCATCCTTGAAAACTTCAATCTCAAGGCGTATATCTGTGAAAAATTGTCTGGCATAAGTCTTATCACGAAGTGATTTAGTTCAACGCCAAGCATCACGCGAAAAAGGGGAATAGCAACAACTTTTTGAATAGCAACAGAACGAGATTAAAGCTACTGAAATCGAGCAAAGAAGAATGCCCTTTTTTCGCGTGCATGCTAATGTTAGGCTTTTTTATGTGTTTGTTTAAGAAAACCCATATTTTTCTTTTAATTCGTCAAAATCGAAAAATCGAATTTTCACTTCATATTCGGCTGCTTCAATTAGCTTCTTCGCTTCGTGATTTTTATTTGCATTGTCAAAACCATCTATAACAATAGCAAGGAGAAATGAAGGTTTATGTTTCATTGAATGGCCTATTTTTAAGAACCTATAAAGCTCCCTTTGTATTAACATCCTTATGTGTTGTGGCTTTTTAGTATATTTAATCTCAATAAAAAATGGTTTCCCTCGGTGGTCAAAGACACCATCGACACCATGATCTTTACCAACAGCAACTTGTCGACGAACTGGGACTTTAAACTCTGTTTCAATCTCACGTAACGCAAGTTGCTCAGCCAAAAAATATTCATGGCGTGTTAACTTGGCTGTTAGATTCCTACTTCTGTCCATTTTAGTTGAACGTAATTCTTTTTCTGGTCTAGCAATTTCCTCAATAGCTTTTATTTCCTCATTGAGCTTTTGTCTTTGTTCATGGGGTGAAAGTGCTCTGAAAAATCCTTCTTTGTCTTGAAAATCGTGCGGCGCGTATAATTTCACGTGATGTTTGGAAACAAGTCGATAGAATACAATTAGAACAACAATAGGGAAACAAACCAAAAAATAGACAAGAGGCACTTTTTCGCCAGGTTCTAGGTTATTCGACGATACACCAAGTACTAATGCAGCAATACCATAAACAAGAACAATAAAGAGTGCAATAATTCCTAAAGGATTTCTCGACAACTTTTGAGCCGCTTTATTAAACTCACTCAAATATGAACTCATAATATGTTCCTCTAAAAAATTAAGGCCTGCATAAATATAACCCTTACCTAGTATTTAAGTCCGACTCAAACAGGTGTTTTTTTAACAATGGTCTCTAAGGAGTACCGCCTATACGACCACCCCAACCAGTATTTTTCCATCCTGCCCAATAAAATGGTTCTTTAAAAGCATCTGCCGTCAAAGAGTCAATGCTTCTGATGAAAGCTTCATTCTTATCTAGAGCCTCCTCATCTACAATTCCGTATAATGAAGGTATATCAGAATAATCTAACTCTAAATGTTGTCTAATGCCAGGCCAAGTGTCTTTCCACTGGCCTGTACGCAACCAATTAACACATTGTGGAAGCAAAATACCGGGTTGTTCCCTTCCAAAACCATTAAGTAAATCAAATTGTATTTTTGCACTCACAAGGAAGGATGCTTGATCACTAACCGGCCATAAGGTAGAAATTACGGATTGTGCTCCACCCGCAATAAGAGCACCATCTAGACCATAATATTCATCTCTTATTTCATTCACATTTGATGTTAAGCCTGTCTGACAAGCATTTAGTATTGCCAAAAATATTGGAACTGGACAGCCTAAACTGGTAATATCTTTAAACGTAATACCACCATCTCTGCAGATCAATTCAGATAACTCATAGTTACTTAGGCTAGACTGAGCATGTCCCTCAAAAACAAAAATAGCGGAATTCTGTAAAATGTGTAACACTTCCTCTCTTGATGGGTTTATGAATATTCTACCCTCATATTTGTCGGATATGGATTTATACATTCCACTCATCGACATAGATAACAGTGAACCAGACCAACCCGATGAAAGTCCTGCTGCGTCGAAACTACTCCCAACCATATATTTACGATTACCTGAAGACCTATTATTCATAGACGCTTCATAAATAAGTGCATTGTTAGCATATGTCACAATTGAAAAACGCTCCATAAGTGTACGATTATCATTTAAAGAATGACATGCATGCCAAGGTAAACAATGCAGGAATAGATGCGGAACGAGTACAATTTTTTCTACTTTTTGCATTTCCAAAAAATCTATAGTACTACCAAATCCTTTTACCATAATGCCCAACATGGTTTCCACGCATGAATTAAGGCCTATTGCATCTTCCTGTTTAAACATGGAGACGAGCGTTTCATATAGACGTTTGGTGTCAGTATCAGAAAATAATTTAAACTGTTTCTCTTCGGTTGCAACGCCACCATGTGCAATCGAAATAATGGCAAAAATGCTTTCAGCATGCTTCTGATAATAAAATTCAATCAGTGCGATACCACCTCCTTTTTCTGTCTCCCTAAAGTGTGGACGGTCAGCAGCACCCAGCATCATTACATCTATATCAAACTCTTGACTATACCCACCAAACTGTAAGCTTTTCTTTCCTTCATTCGCAGCCAGACGGCGCCCTTTAAGATAAGACAATTGTTCAAATGATTCACCCAACCTGTTATTACTAATACACAAATTGATAATATCTCGACAGACGTTCTCACGCAGTGAATCGTATTGAAGTGCTAAGGCTGAAGGATTCAGCTCTTCCTCTCCCATAGGTATCGCTAATTGGCCGGAGCCTTCTCCATAGATAGACAGATATAACTCTGCCATATTAACCTCCGCCATGAGCTCCACATAAGCATTGTAGCTAACTTCAAAGGTGCTCGTCTTCTCTTTGGATCGGATTGTTTTATGTCTCTCTTCGAACTCATTGTATTGACTTATATACTCGTACAACTGTTTTGATTGGTTCCTTAAGTAGTAAGCATAGCTAGCCAAGGAATAATTTCCCTCAGCTGGTTTTAAGGCGGATTTATCTGTCATGGAAGTGCAAAACACTTTGAGGAAATCGGCTCCTGTAGTTGCTAGGCCGCTTTTTGCAGCCGCTAGAAGGCTTTTGGGAGGATTGAGATGGGCTGTACAGATGGTGGGAATACCCTCCTCCAACCCTACCTTTACTCGTTTCAGAAAATTCTTATCGCCCTTCATTACCGCTTGTTCCAAGCTCCTGACATGTTTTTGAATTTTTTGGTCGGTTACTTCCTTCGCAAATTCCCACGCATCGCAATATTCCCCAGCTCTTAGACCATCGCAACATTTAAGTATCATTGAAGTTAGCTCGTCAAGATAATCTCTTCGCTCTTCCGCACAAATCTCTTTTAACATTTCAAGATCACCTTCTTCTTCGCAAAAAACAGAAGGAAGCACCACATTTATGCCTGAAATGGCAAGGATGGCTATAACGTTATCAGGCGAGATGATTCTCTGGGATTCTATGTACGCTGCGTTGAGTATCGGCTCCGGGCTTAAAAACAGTCCTGGAGTTTCGGGTTCGCGGAATGGGTAATTTCTATCAATTGCTGAATCTACAGCCCCAAAATGACGATTTACGTCATGGATTAAACGATCAACTTGTTCTATAACATCTGCGTAATTAGTCCCCTCACTTTGAGTCAAATGTTTCTCTATACATTCAGCTCGATAGGATTTGTCAAGATAGAATCTGTGGGGAGCGATGTTGCCGTGGTTGCCGTTAAATATTTTGCAAAGAAAGTTTGTCAGGGGCTCGTACCTGCCAGAATAAGGTAGAATTGGATTTTTAACGCCGCCTTCTATCAATGATGCCGTTATATCTGCCGTATATAAAATATTACCCGTTGAAGAGTGTGCAAGATCAAGAACAATAGTCTCATCGCTAATTAGTTCTGCAGACTGACTCAGATGCCTCCAGTGTTCGTGGAAGACAGAGTTTATAAAAGAACCAGGTACTGCTTTATAGGAAAAGTCAACATACTCGAAAAGACTTGACAATTGGTGGGGATAAATGCTTATCTTCATTCTCTAGTACTCCTACATCGGCTTTAGGTTCGTATGCCAATTACTTCGACTACTAGACCCTGGTTGTAAGGTTTAATGGCTATCATAGTTTGTGCACAGACTCCGAGCCTTGGTTGAAAGTCCAATGACGCCTAACGTTTAGGATTCATGCGAGACAAAGAGCACATAAAAAACGACATCACAACTAACCTTGCCGTCTTCGCTTGGAATCCGTTTGTTAGAGAACCGAGTTCATTGCACTATATAAGGGTTTTTATCAGCACTCCCTTATTTCCGCCGATGCTTGACTCTAAAACCTGCCGAAGGCTTCATCTAACAAATAGCATGAGCGGCACGAGATTACCATGCACGCAGCTTTTGAATTGGCATTAAAGCCACTAAGGGCACCGATTTATGTCTTAGGTACAATCTCTCGTGTCCGTTCAATGCAAAAGTTGAACGTGACCGGTGC
>JAIQZU010000084.1 GCA_021776915.1 Candidatus Scalindua sp.
GGAAAACTTCTTCATACGATTTCAGAAACACCTATAGATTTCATGCCCAATCTTCGTATGGTTCTTTTAGGAGTTAATAATTTTTTAAGCAATTTTGTATTGAATATAGATTATCCTGAAAAGATATTTTCAATTAAGCATTCTTAAGGCCATTCGGCTTGAAAAGGCTTTTGGCAGCAGTGCCGACGTTTGGTTACGCATGCAGGCGGCTTATGATCTTGCACAGGCAAGGACTCACGAGAACCGCATTGATGTAAAACGTTATGAAGCTGTATGAGAAATGAATACAGTTTACATACCAACAACTGATGAATAATGTTTCCCCTTGATTTCAGTAATTACCTGAGTATTTGATCCCTAGTGTTTCTACAACCTACTGAATTGACATTTCATACAGAAATATACTATGTCAAATGATGGATATTCTATCATCTTTCCTCCAAAATGATTTATATTGCAAAACAACCCCACTCTTTTATAATAATTAATCAACAATGTAGTTACAACTCACTTTTACCACATTTTAAATATCTATTCAAAAAATAGACGCTAGCTCTATTATCAATAAATAAAGGAAATGGCAATATCATCGCCCAATAGAATAATTTGGCAATATTTTCAGTGCTTGCAAAGGGCTATCAATCGGATCAAGAATATTACAGCTGAGGAAGAAAAAAAACAAGATATCGCTCTTTGTATTTTTCTTGGGGTAACAATTGTTGAAGCATTTTTTAATATTTACTTTAGAATCATTGTTGAAGAAGAACCATTCACAAAGCATAAAAACCAAATTTTGGAGGATTTAGAAAAAAGGAAATCTTTGGATCATAAAATTAGAAATTGGCCTAAGATTATCTTTAGAAAAGGGTTAAATTTTGAAAAGGGCATTTCCAAAGCTTTCTTAGAATTTAAAAACCTTCGAAATGAATTAATGCATTTTAAAAATACCTATGAATCTGTGAATTTTTCAAAAGTCTCAATGCATGGGCTTGCGAATACATCTGTTCTAGATGATCTATTTATTGATGATGCAGTGTTATCTCATGAATTAGCAGAAGGAATGTTGACAGAAGTATTCCGTCTCCGAGGAATAACAGAGGAAAAAATACCTGGTGCAATTCATCTTTGGACAGGCAGGATCATATCATAAATTAAAGTGTTTAAATTTGTTATTTTTTTTAACGACTGTAAATATTTATTGTGTAAAAATTAAATTAAATCTAAGATAATGGCGGCAAACAACCCTATTGAAAATCCAAAATAAAAATTATCAGACCAATGACAAAAGCGTTTGAAATATCTGCCGGAATCTTTTCTCTTCTCGCTATTTTGTTTTACAAACTTAATCATACCTTGCCTTTTGTTATTTCAACAATTATTGCTTGCCTATTATTTCTTTGGGCTTTAATCTCTCATATTAAAACTATCAAATCTGTCCCAAAAGGTGACATTTGTCCAAAGTGTAATAAGCCAACGTTTTTCCCAGACAGCTTAACCCCATCAACTACAGATCCTCGCCTTCAACATTTTTTTGGGTATAGCACTGTATTTTTATGTAAATCATGTGGATTTAACGAATCAAAACTTATAACAAAACGCTGAATTTAACCCCTTTATTACGCGGTGTTTTCATGTTTTCAGATTCTTTGTTTATTTTATTCTTATTCATAGTTTTCTCCGCCAAGCGGGTTAGCTTATCTAAGTCGTTACAACGTTAAAAGAAAAATTAAGTTTTTAGGATAGATATGGCTTTAAGCTGGAACGAAATAAAAGACAGATCCCTTAAATTCTCCAAAGAATGGGCTGATGAAAGCAGAGAACACGCGGAGGCGAAATCGTTCTGGGATGAATTCTTCAATGTTTTTGGAATTTCAAGGAGAAGAGTGGCAACATTTGAAAAACCTGTCAAAAAGCTCAACGACAAGTATGGTTTTATTGACCTTTTCTGGAAAGGAAACTTATTAGTTGAGCATAAATCAAAAGGAAAAGATTTAAGCAAAGCATACTCCCAGGCATTAGATTACTTTAATGGATTAAAGGAGCATGAATTACCTAAATACGTTTTAGTATCCGATTTCGAAAAATTCCGACTATATGATTTAGAGGAAGGTTCCGAAAACGAATTTCATACAAAGGACTTCCATAAGCATATAAAGCTGTTTGGTTTTATAGCCGGTTATCAAAAAATAACTTACAAAGAACAAGATCCAGTAAACATTCAAGCAGCAGAATTAATGGGAAAATTACATGACCAACTAAAGGACAGTGGTTATGAAGGACATCCATTAGAAATATATCTTGTCCGTTTATTGTTCTGTTTGTTTGCTGACGATACAGGAATATTTGAAAAAGATACTTTCAAGGAATTTGTTGAGATAAAAACGAAGGAAGATGGAAGCGATTTAGGCGCTGTTTTAGCTCAGTATTTTCAAGTACTCAATACGCCCAATGAAAAGCGACTAAAAACGCTTGATGAACACTTAAACCAATTCACATATATAAACGGAAAGTTATTTGAAGAACATTTACCAATAGCAGCATTTAATTCTGGAATGCGTGAACTTCTTATGGAATGCAACGCATTGGACTGGGGCAAAATATCACCTGCAATATTTGGTTCATTATTCCAATCAGTAATGAATCCTCAAGAAAGAAGAAACCTGGGCGCACACTACACTTCTGAAAAAAATATATTAAAGCTAATAACTCCTTTATTTCTGGATGAATTACATAATGAGTTCAGGAAAGCAAAAGGAAATAAACGAAAGCTACAGGAATTCCATAAAAAACTTGCTTCATTAAAGTTTCTTGACCCTGCCTGTGGCTGTGGCAACTTTTTGGTAATTACATATCGAGAACTGCGGTTGCTGGAGTTAGAAGTATTACGTGAACTCCACAAAGGTGGACAAAGAATTCTTAATATTTCTGAAATCATCTGGATTGATGTTGACCAGTTCTATGGAATTGAATGCGAAGAATGGCCAGCGAGGATTGCGGAGGTAGCCCTCTGGCTCATGGATCATCAAATGAACATGCGCATTTCAGAAGAATTTGGGCAATACTTTGTAAGACTTCCTTTGAAAAAATCAGCTAAAATTGTTCATGGCAATTCACTTAGGATAGATTGGGAGGAAGTTATTACCAAAAGTGAATTGTCATATATACTCGGTAATCCTCCTTTTGTTGGTTCAAAATTTCAAAATAAGGAACAACGAGCAGAAATAGCCTCTGTCAGCAACGGAACAAAAGGTGTTGGTATCCTCGACTATGTCACTGGTTGGTACTTTCTTGCTGCTCAGTATATTCAGGGTACAGATATTCAAGTTGCCTTTGTTTCTACAAGCTCAATATCTCAAGGTGAACAGGTAGGCGTATTATGGAAAGATATGTTTTCTAAGAACGTAAAAATTAATTTTGCTCACAGAGCTTTTCAGTGGAATAGTGAAGCAAGGGGAAAGGCGGCTGTGCACTGCGTCATTATTGGTTTTTCTCTGAAAGAAAATAAAAAGAAGAAAATCTATGAATATGACGATGTCCGCTCAGAGCCACATGAAATAAATGCATCAAATATAAATGCTTACCTGCTAGATGGTCCCTCCGTTGTAATTGAAAACAGGCAAAGGCCGCTTTGTAACGTGCCAACTGTCTGCATAGGCAACAAGCCAATTGATAACGGATATTATTTGTTCACTCCTGAAGAAAAAGAAGCATTTCTGAAAATAGAACCGAAAGCTGCTGAATATTTCAGGCGGTGGGTAGGAGCAAGAGAGTTTCTAAACGGAATAGAAAGATGGTGCCTGTGGCTCGGTGACTGCTCCCCTGCGGCTCTGAAAAGTATGCCTGCATGTCTTGAAAGAGCAAAAAAAGTGCAGGAATACAGGTCGAAAAGCAAGAGCGCACCTACCCGTAAGCTGGCAGCTATTCCAACACGATTTCATGTTGAAAACATGCCAACCGATCATTACTTGATAATACCTGGTGTATCATCAGAGAGGAGAAAATATATTCCTATTGGTTTTATGACATCTGATGTTTTGGCAAGTAATTTAGTGAATATATCAGGCAATGCAACTCTCTATCATTTTGGCATACTTGCTTCAACAATGCACATGGCATGGATGCGGTACACAGCAGGAAGGCTTGAAAGCCGTTATCGTTATTCAATAGGGCTTGTTTACAATAATTATCCGTGGCCTTCTGAAGTGCAGGGTAGCCAGAAGGGAGCAGTAGAAAAATTGGCTCAGGCAGTTATTGATGCACGTTCAGCCTTCCCTGACAGTACACTCGCTGACCTATACAACCCAATTTCAATACCTGCAAGGCTGACAAAGGCACATGGAGAATTAGACAGGGCTGTTGACAAATGCTACCGCCCTCAGCCATTCACAAATGAAACCGCTCGTATTGAGTTTCTGTTTGATTTATATAATCAATATACAGCAGGTCTATTCGTTACAAGAAAAAAACAAAAGAAATAAGTTGTAATAGGAATACTTTCCCCAGAAAATCATCTTGATAGATTTTCTATTTTCACCTGATCTCCAATCCTCTTATTATCCGAAGCTTTAATTCTTGCCGTTTGTACTATCCAAATCAAGATATCAAAGAAAGATGATTAGTAAATGGTTATAATAGTTGCTACTTTTTACGCATGAAAGTAGACAAAAGCAATAGCTGGAAAGAGAAGATAGGCCCTGCCTTTGATGATTTTATTAAAGTATACCTGGATTATATAGAACTTACCCGTATTTGCAGCACTGATAAACATAAGAGATATTTATCACGTTATTGAATAGCTATCAAGGGAAAGCTGAGATCAGCCATGTACAGAGCCTATCAGAGATGAAGTTCTGTATGGTGACAGGCATATTTTTGACTTGAGATATATCTAGATTTGCTACTATAATAGATATCAATTAAAGTTTGACAAGAGTTGAGAGTGATCAAATACGATTAAAGAGTAAGCAAACCATGGGGAAACAAGAAAAACTTTTAATGCAAATACTGAAGGGCCAATCAGATGCTAATATCAATTTCCAGGATTTAGTAGGGTTGATGCAAAGATTTGGTTTCGACAAAAGAGTAAGTGGCAGTCATCATATATTCAGGAAAGAAGGGGTATTGGAAAAGATCAATTTGCAAAAAGAAGGTAACAAGGCCAAGCCTTATCAAGTTCGGCAAATTATGAGTTAAGTCTAATGGATAAGTATGAAGTCATTATTTACTGGAGTAAAGAAGATAACGCTTTTGTTGCAGAAGCACCAGAATTGCCTGGATGTATTGCCCATGGTGAGACACACTCAAAAGCCTTGACAAACCTGAAATCGGCAATGAAACTTTGGATAAGAACTGCCAAAGAATTTGGAGATCCTATCCCGGAACCCAAAGGTCATAGGCTTGCGTTTGCATAAATATTTTATAAGACATTGGGACAGGACAATGAAATCCGACTTCACCGCGCCTTTTGATTTTCGTTGTATAAGTGTCGGATATAACTAATCCGCACCAGCCCGCCTGAACGGCAAGTTGCCCGCCCGTGCCGGTACGGACGGGGGTAGGTCATTCATCCAGTTCAAGGCTTTTTCTGGAATTATCACTTTCATATTTTTCTACATTGCTATTTCTTCAAGTGGGTTAATTATGCGATTCTACGACAAAAATAGTTGGAAGAAGAAAATAGACCCTGCCTTTGATAAACCTTATTAAAGTATACCTGGATTATATAGAAATTACCCGTATTTGCAGCACTGATATACACAAGTGATACTTATCTCTTGATGGTGAAGCCCTAAAAGTCTTGGAGCGCAAAGGATACCCGCCTCTCCTAAGAGAATTTAGTCCAAATCTAGAGATTTGACTACAATCGAGCAAAAGAGAAGTTTTGTGGCTTGCCCAAACTCAAGCTAAGCCTTTTATTTGTAAGGGCTAATGTATTTACTTAGTTGACTGTGTGCCCTTTACGGTTATAATACGACTTTTGTAAAATACGATTAGATTAGATAAAGAAAAATATGCCAAAGACCGTAGCCATTATCCCTGCAAGATACGCATCAACCAGGCTTCCCGGCAAATTAATTAAAAATGAAGCGAGAGAACATACGGGAAAATATCTTATCGAACATGTATACAGAAATGTAGTTAATGCGAAAAATGTTCACGAGGTTATTGTAGCTACAGATGATGAACACATTGCAGAAGTGGTAAAACACTTTGGTGGATGTGTTAAAATGACATCTACGAATCACAAATCAGGTACGGACAGGATCGCTGAGATAGCATCAAACCTGGATGCAGATTTCATTGTGAATATTCAGGGAGACGAGCCGGACGTCAGAGGAAGTATGATAGACGGCTTGATTGAAGCCATGTACAATGAAAAGGAAGCGGCGGTTTGCACATTTGCAAATAAAATAAGGTCTATGGAAGAATTCACTGATCCAAATGCCGTAAAGGTCGTTATAGATAAAAATAGCTATGCCATGTACTTTTCAAGGGCAACTATTCCGTATATCAGAGATGAAAATAGTAATTCTAAATTTTCCATATCAGAGAAAACCCCAGATGAATATAGTACCGGAAACAATACATCGTTTCTTTTTTTAAAACATCTTGGTATATATATGTACCGTAAAGACTTCTTGCTGAGCTTTCCCAGCCTTGCAATACCGGATATAGAAGAGATAGAAAAGCTGGAGCAACTTAGAGTTCTTTCAAATGGATACAAAATCAAGGTTATTGTCACTCCTTACATGTGTGAGGGAGTAGACACACCTGAAGATTTTGAACGATTCTTAAGAAAATACCGTCTAGAAGACCTATAGAAGAATTAATGAAATAGTTATATAACCACAGATTTCGCAGATTTCACAGATAAATAATTGCAAAAAATGACTGTAAGAATATTTAGTTATGCAAAAAGATCCAAGGACACATGCAATTATTGGTGCTGCAATGCCTGCCTGTCGGCAGACAGGGATGTTCATTGTGCAACTGAAACATAGGTTACATTTTAGACCGGAGACATAGGTCCGAAACATCTGGAAGCAGTATATCAAGAATGCCTGGAGATTGAATTTAAATTAAGACAAATACCATTTACTTCTCAACCCCGATTGGAAATATTCTACAAGAACCAGAAACTAAAGAAATTCTATATTCCAGATTTTATTGTTTATGAAGAAGTAATAGTAGAAATAAAAGCAGAAAAAGCATTAACAAAAGTTGATGAAGCCCAATTGATAAACAGTCTTACAATTAGTCGCAATAAAGTTGGATTACTCCTAAACTTTGGAGAAGAATCTCTCCGATACAAAAGATTCGTAGGTTGAACTTAATAACTACTTTTTCATTTTTAAAAAAATTCTGTGAAATCTGCGGAATCTGTGGTTAATTTAAAATAAAGGGTTGTATATGACAAAGCATATATTTGTTACAGGTGGTGTAGTTTCTTCCCTGGGGAAAGGCTTGAATGCGGCCTCTATTGGAATGCTTTTAGAAAGCCATGGCCACAAAATAAGCTTACAGAAATTTGACCCTTACGTGAATGTTGATCCAGGTACGATGGCCCCGTTTGAGCATGGAGAGATTTATGTTACAGATGACGGCGCCGAGACCGATCTCGACCTGGGACATTATGAAAGGTTTACAAATACAGTTACTAATAGGGATTGTAATTGTACTACAGGTTCAATTTATTTCTCTGTGATAACAAAAGAACGTCAGGGAAAATATCTGGGGAAGTGCATACAGGTAATACCTCATATAACGAATGAGATAAAGGATTGCATTCGTAAGCTGGCAACTGCGGATACAGATGTAGTAATCTCAGAAATAGGTGGAATCGTTGGAGATATTGAGAGTCAGCCGTTTGTAGAGGCTATCAGGCAATTTGGCAGGGAAATAGGCAGAGAAAACGTTCTGTATATACACCTGACACTTATACCTTATCTCCGGGCGGCAGATGAGATAAAGACAAAGCCGACTCAGCACAGTGTTGGCATGTTACGCCAGGCAGGAATTGAGCCGGACATATTGATATGTAGAACAGAAAAACCACTTTCTGATGAAATAAAAGAGAAGATTTCACTTTTCTGTAACGTGGACAAAGAATCGATAATAGAGGAGATGGATGTAAAACCCTACCTTTATGAAATACCTTTACTATTAGTCAGAGAGGGACTTGACAAAATAATATTAAAGAAGCTTCAATTAAAATCTGAAGGAGGCACCCTTGACAAATGGCTCAATATGATGGAAGTCCTGAAGAATCCACAGAAGGTTACTGAAATAGCTATTGTTGGCAAGTATATCGGACATCAATCTGCATACGAATCAATTTATGAAGCATTAACACACGGAGGCATCGGTAATGCCACCAAGGTAAAGGAGAGAAGGATTGAGGCTGAGGATATCGAGAAGGTAGGTGCGGAAAAACTTCTCCAGGGATGCAATGGTATCTTGATACCGGGTGGATTCGGGGAAAGGGGAATCGAGGGCAAGATAGAGGCTGTAAGATATGCCAGAGAAAACAAAATCCCATATCTTGGACTGTGCTTAGGTTTGCATTGCGCTGCTATAGAGTTTGCGCGAAACGTGTGCAACCTTGCAGAAGCAAACAGTACTGAGTTTGACACTAACACACCGGATCCGGTTATATGTCTGTTAGAAGAACAGAAGGATATTGAGAAAATGGGCGGCACGATGAGATTGGGTGCGCAACCGTGCAGGCTTGAGGCAAACACCATTGCCCGCAAAAGTTATGGCCGGGAGATTATTTCAGAGCGACACAGGCACAGGTATGAATTCAACAACAAATACAGAGATATTTTTGCACAGAAAGGGATGATTTGCAGTGGTTTCACTATGGACAATGAGTTAGTGGAAATAATCGAGTTAAAAGACCATCCATGGTTTGTAGCAGTACAATTTCATCCCGAGTTCAAGTCTAAACCAACTAATCCACATCCTTTGTTTAAAGAATTTATTAAGGCTACTCTGGATGTTAATAGTTGATATATTATAAAATTAATCGATCTGTTTTAATGGAGGCTTGAAAATGGGCGATCACGAAAAGTTGAAACAGTCAGGCTCGGATTCAGAAAAAGAAGTGGATGGGAAAAGTGAATCTGCACAAGAAGACAAACCAAGGATTCCAGAAGCAAGTTTTTCCCTGTTTGCATCAAGCCTTGTAACGCAGGCATTAATCAGTCTAGGAGAAGTGGAAAACCCATTCAGCCAAAAGAGTGAACAGAATCTGGACCAGGCAAAGTTTACAATTGACACACTGGAAATAATTAGAGAAAAAACAAAGGGAAACCTTGCCGAAGATGAGGCGAAGCTGTTAGATACAGCTCTCTACGATTTAAGAATGAGATATATTGAAAAGTCCAAGTAAGCAGTTATTCCCGGATTAGCTCCATAAGACGTTTTGCAAGTTCTATATGACCTTTTTCTTCATTACTGATTGACCGCAGAATTCTGATAGTGTTCTCATCATCAAGTTTCTCTATGCAATCATCATATAATGTTTTAGCATCTTCTTCAAACTTCAGAATTCTTTGAAATATTTCCGTAATGGCTTCCTTAGTATACATCTTTATTACTCATTTTAATTTCTTGTATTAACTTTTCTATGATATTCTTGTGTCTCTTAGTATCATCACTTAACTTTGCTATTATGCTCTGTACCTTTTCCTTTTTATCTTCATTTAGCCACTTGTAATATTTAAGTGACTTAATTGTATAGTCATAAAATTGATTGTTTGCTTCCTCTTCACGGTCAAGAGCATTATATAGATATTCTATAAGCTGTTTCTTTTTAATCATAATTTAGTCCACTGGGAATCCCAAAAGATGAAATATAACAAACACTTACAATATAAAGCAAGTTTAAAAAGATGAGTTATTCAATGTTTGTCAAGAAAGATATAGACGGATTTTTTGGCCTTGCCATTGATAATCTCGTACAGCTAATACTCATCGTGAGTTTTTGCAAGATGTTGTGCGGCATGCCTGACAAACTTGTCTTCGGTGTGATACTTCCAGGAGCCGCTATTTCAATACTTCTGGGGAACCTTTTCTATTCATGGCAGGCCAGAAGGCTTGCAATCAAAACAAAAAGGAATGACGTAACAGCATTGCCTTATGGAATAAATACGGTTAGTCTTTTTGCCTTTATCTTTTTTATCATGCTTCCGGTTTATGAGGCTACCAGGGACCCGTACTTAGTGTGGAAGATTGGTATGGTTGCCTGTTTCCTCAGTGGAGTGATAGAGATGCTGGGGGCATTAATCGGGGGATACCTGAGACGCATTACTCCAAGGGCGGCCTTACTCTCCACTCTTGCAGGTATTGCTATTACGTTTATCTCTATGGATTTCGCATTCAGGATATTTGAGAAACCATTAATAGCCTTATTTCCGCTTGCGTTTATTCTTGTCCAGTATTTCTCAAAAGTGAGATTTCCTCTGGGACTGCCGGGAGGTCTGATTGCCATTGGAGTCGGTACAGGATTGGCTTGGGTGTTGGGTTATATGGGTGGTGAAAGTATTGTCAGTAAGGATGGATTTGTTCACTTTTCCCCTCCACATTTTTGCGTCGGAAGCATGATTGAGATAATTCAAAGTAAATATATTCTTCAATATATTTCAATCATTATTCCGATGGGGGTATTTAATGTCGTGGGTTCACTGCAAAATCTTGAGAGCGCCGAGGCCGCTGGAGACAAGTACAATACACCTTCATCTCTATTAACGAACGGAATCGGTTCAGTTGTGGCCTCTTTATTTGGCAGTTGTTTTCCCACCACTATTTATATAGGCCATCCGGGTTGGAAGGCTATTGGCGCCAGGGCTGGATATTCAATCTTAAACGGCATATTTGTAACCATCATCTGTCTAAGTGGGTTTGTCACCATTATACTCAAAGTGGTTCCTCTTGAAGCCGGAATAGGAATATTGTTGTGGATCGGAATTGTAATAGTTGCTCAGGCCTTCCAGGAGACTCCAAAACATCATGCTATGGCAGTAGCCATAGGCCTCTTCCCTGCAATTGCGGCATGGGGTCTATTAATGGTTGAAAGCACTCTCAGATCAGCAGAAACTACTCTATTTATAATCGGCAAGGAAGCGTTCGCCAACAATCTGGCCATTCACGGAATGATATCACTGGAGAGAGGATTCATTTTTACTTCTATGATACTTGCTTCTATCTCTGTATTCTTGATTGAAAAGAAATTTCTAACAGCATGTATGTGGTCTCTGGGTGCGGCGTTACTTTCTTATGTAGGCATTATCCATGCGTATGAGCTTACACCAAATGGTGTGGTAAGTGTGTTTGGATATGGAGTTGCAAGTGATTTTTCTGTGGGCTACTGTTCTTTCGCCATATTGTTCATTGCCATGCATTTTTATATGCGTGGAAATGAGTTAAATAACAAATGAAATAATACAAGATTTTTACCTGATTTGATCAAAACCAGCAATAATCCACAGTATAACAAAGTTTTCTTCTATATTACCTTCTCACCCATTTTACCCATATTTTTATTGACATGAGCGAATAATTCATTACACTATAATGCTTTAAGGCGTATTCACCCACGAAGTTTTACCTTCGGCAAGCAATCATTCCTGGATTGCAACATACTTATTTCTAAAGATCATAGCTAACAACTTAGCCTATCCAACCAACACATAATCATAGACCTATCACTCGATACCAAGAATTATTCCCGTGATGCTGCCTGATTCGATTGATAAATCTACTGAACTTTTCTTTAAAGGAGAGATTTATGGTAAATGTCAAAGTAAAAAAAACAGTAAAGAAAACAGTTAAAAGTACTGGAAGTTCACCAGCAAAAAAATCTTCAAAACAAAAGCGTATTGGTCAAGAGAAAAGACTTTCTGTAAAAAAAATAACCTCCAGTGGAAAACAGCAGAAAGTAAAAAAAACTACAAGTAATTCTGTGAAGAAGACATCTAAAAAAGCAACAACCAAAGTAGCAGCACAAAGGAAATCTTCAGAAAAGAATTCAATCAATGGAGTCTTTAAAGCAAAAAACACCCTAAAGGTTAGAAGAGCAAACGTAAATGAACTTAAGAAAGTAGAGAATGTAATAGAGAAACTTTCGCAAAGGCCGGAGCCAAGTGTACAGAAAACTGTCCAGGTTGTTCGGGAAACAGAGTCAACCGTCAGAAGAACAGTGCCAGGTGTTTTAAGGATAGTACATGATGTTGAGAACACAGCGCCGGTCGCTCCAAAGGCAATACCAATAGTAGAAATAAAAGGCTATTTTAAAAAGTTATTAGCAGGAAGCAATGCTTGATGTTCGCAGGTTGCTCCTGGGTGCGCCAGTGGCTGTCGATGTAAGATGGTTATTTGTTTTCAATTGTTCAGTTATATGAGGACAACTGATGTCCCATTGTCTTGTCTATATTATTTGTTTTAATGGGTCTTCACTTGCGGATTTGACCAGTTCCATGAACGATGTATTTGTATGATGTGAGTTCATTCAGGCCCATTGGGCCGCGGGCGTGAAGTTTGTCTGTACTGATGCCAATCTCTGCACCCATTCCGAACTCAAAACCATCGGTGAAGCGCGTGGATGCATTTACGTATACAGCAGCAGAATCAACCTCATCTGTAAATTTCTTTGCATTGGATTTGTCTTCAGTTATTATGGCATCCGAATGTGAAGAACCATAAGCAGAAATATGGCCGATAGCATCATCAATCGATGCTACAATCTTTACTGAAAGAATCTTTTCTAAATATTCTGTTGACCAATCTTCCTCGATAGCCTGTTGTATTTCAGGAATAATCCTGCTACTTTTTTCACACCCACGCAATTCAACTCCCGAATCTGACATACCCTTGAAGATAACCGGAAGGAATGTTTTTGCTATATTCTCGTGTACCAGCATGGTCTCCATAGCATTGCATGTACCCGGCCTCTGAAGCTTCGCATTCAGACATATTCCGCATGCCATGTCAGGATCAGCAAATTCGTCCACATAAACATGACATACACCTTTATAATGTTTTATGACCGGGATGGTGGAATTTTCAACGACATTTCGTATCAAACTCTCTCCGCCTCTGGGAATTACCAGGTCTACATATTCATCTGCCTTGAGAAGATAGTCAACGGCTTGCCGGTCAGCAGTTTCAATAACCTGAATGGCATTCTTGTCCAGACCAACCTTTTCAAGCGCTGAGCTTATTTGTCTATAAATTGCTATATTAGAATGTATTGATTCCTTACCACCACGAAGTATTGTAGCATTGCCTGTCTTCAAGCAGAGAGATGCGGCATCCGCCGTAACATTTGGCCTGGATTCATAAATAATGATTATGACGCCTATTGGAATTCTTACCTTTTGAATTTCCAGGCCATTTGGACGGACAGTCTTTTCCATTACCTCACCAACAGGATCTCCAAGGTTTACAACCTCTCTTATGCCTTTTGCCATATCTTCTATACGTGAATCAGTCAACATTAACCTGTCGATCATGGCAGAAGATATACCGGCCTCTCGAGCGGCATTCAGGTCTTTTTCGTTCTCTGTCAGCAACACATTTTTATTGTTTACCAGATTGATTGCCATCTGCTCCAGTGCAGCATTCTTTACTGACGTATCTGCAACAGCCATAAGTCGTGATGCTTTTCTGGCATCTTTCACAATTTTATCGATATAAGCCTTAACGTTCATATTTATAAGAAAGCCATAAAAACAATGTTGCAATCAATATCAAGCCCAAAGGCACCTGCCAGGGGAATGGACCGTCAAACAGGAATGACTCCAACCCACCCGATTCAGTCGGCTTCTCTGCCTTGTCATTCTCAGGTTCTGAAATATTAAATTTGTATTTTTTGTAAGTAACTTCTCCCTCTCTGGTATATCCATAGTTGTCCCTGGCTTCCCTCTCAATTTGTATCGGATCATCAACGAGCGCTTTATTTTCTTTTTTTAGTTTTTCGTTTATTTTGCTTAAAGAATCTACCTTTTCGGCAAGCTCCATTTGTCTTGCCTCAAAAGCTCTCCTTTCTTCCCTTTTTTGTGTAACGATAACAGAAAAAATGATTATTATCGAAGCTACTATAGAAAAAGTAAAAAGGAAACGTCTTAACATGTTTTATTACTCATAATAATAAAAATTGGAAATGATACTCGGCTCTAGATACTCTTCTGCATTCAGCATCAAACTACTTTATCTTAACTTTGCCATAGACAGCTTTATCCCCAAGTTCTTCCTCAATCCTTAATAGCTGGTTGTATTTGCATATACGGTCTGTTCTGGAAAGTGAACCTGTTTTGATTTGCCCTGCATTGGTTGCTACTGCAAAATCGGAAATGATAGTATCTTCCGTTTCTCCTGAGCGGTGTGATATGACGGTAGTGTAGCCCTTTGATTTAGCCATTTCTATCGTTTGTATGGTTTCTGTAATTGTGCCTATCTGATTAAGCTTGATCAATATTGAATTGGCTATACCCAGATCAATGCCTTTTTTAAACCTATTTATATTTGTGACAAATAAATCGTCTCCGACCAGTTGTACCCTGTTGCCAAGTTTTTCAGTTAACACTTTCCAGCCATCCCAATCATCCTCTGCCAGACCGTCTTCTATCGAATAAATAGGATAGTTAGAGACCAAGCCTTCATAAAACGAGATCATACCTTCTATAGATTTCTCCGGATCTTCTTCCGCCTTTAAAACGTATTTCCCGTCTTTATAGACCTCATTTGCCGCTGTGTCCAACGCCAACAACACATCCTTACCCGGCTCGTAACCGGCCTTGTTTATGGCTTCCATTATAGTCATCAGGGCCTCTTCATTACACTTTAACTCCGGGGCAAATCCGCCTTCATCACCTACATTTGTGTTGTATCCCTTGGCATTAAGGATATTCTTTAAACAGTGAAAGACTTCTGCCCCAATCCTTAAAGCCTCCCTGAAGCTATCAGCCCCAACCGGCATGATCATGAATTCCTGTATATCAAGATTGTTATCGGCATGCTCACCACCATTAATTATATTCATCATCGGTACCGGTATGATATGGGCGTAATCATTTCCCAGATACTTATACACCGGTTTGCTTGATGCGTTTGCGGCCGCTCTTGCTATAGCAATTGAGACACCCAGGATGGCATTAGCGCCCAGACTGCTCTTATTCTCTGTACCATCGAGATCTATCATAAGTTTGTCTATGTTTTCCTGTTCGGAAGGGTCCAGACCCTTTATCTTCGGACCGATTATTTCTGTCACATTACTGACTGCTTTTGTAACACCCTTTCCAAGGTATCGTTTTGGATCACCATCTCTCAGTTCACAGGCTTCATGACGGCCTGTAGATGCGCCTGACGGAACTGCCGCACGGCCCATTGTGCCGTCGTCAAGTATTACGTCTACTTCAACTGTCGGATTACCTCTGGAGTCGAGTATTTCTCTTGCAACAGTTTTTTCTATTTTCGCCAAGGCTTATCTCCCGCAAATTTTTAAAAAATTTAACAAACTAGTTTTATATCAAAAAGGTATAAAACCTGTCAATTACAATCTGCCTTGTCTAGTCTGTAACCCCAAAGCGCTCCACCCTTTATCATTTTAAATCCTTGCAACGCCATTTATTTGTGATTAGACGGTAGGCACACTTTGGCATTCTGAACACCATATACAAGACAGGAACTAAACTATAACCAATTATTGGTGGACACTCTCTTATCACCACGTTTCCCACCCTTCCCAAGGATGGGATTAAGGTCCTCGGCGCTTTTTGTCCGGGGAAGGGAAAAGCTTTCTTCTGTTTATTGATAACGTATCTTTCTTTACCCATCACCCAGTGTAAATCATCTTGACTTAAGTTATATTATATATAAACTACAGGATAGAGCATTTTTGGTCGAGAATCGCTCAATATTCGGGTAAAATTTTAATGAGGAATGTAAAAAATGCTTATATTGACAAGAAGATTAGGTGAAAGCATCATAATCGAAGATAACATAAAGATAACTGTTGTAGATATAAATAATCAACAAATCAAACTGGGGATTGATGCTCCAAAGCACATCACTATAAATAGAGAAGAGGTTGCCAAAAAAGTTAAAGAGGAGAATCAACTATCGTCTGATTCGATGATAATTGATGTTGCAAAGAAATGATGCCAATCACTTTTTACTTTGTATCCGTTTCTTTCCATTGAATGAACTTTGAGTAAAGGCCAGCCCAGGCGGGCGGCTACAGTACAATAGACTTCTACTGCAATCTTTCTACGCCAAGGAACACTGCCATTTTCAAGAAAGCCCTGCCAAGAAATGTGCGCTTCATTACAATCGCCTTATAATTGCACACTTCGTCACAGCAAAAGCATCCAATACATTTGTCCTCGTCAACGATAACCCTGCCATCAGGAGCTGACATCGCTTTTGCCGGACAATTTCTAATACATTCATAACACCTTGTACAATTCGGCTCGTATACTGAAGATACGGATGAACAGCTATTGTCAAACATTTTTGCAAGCAGGAAATTTGGGATATAATCAGATGCAAAATCCTGTGCAGAGCTGGAAGGCTTCTTAAAATCAGCTACTGTTACCTTGCTGATGTCCTCACCCACTACATTAATTTCCTTCATATCTGCAGTACCCAGCTTTCTTTCATGGGCGTACTTGATTATAGGTACTTTCATGGGGTCAAAGCCGATAATTGTACTGGCCACAGCATCTAACGCAACACCATCAAAGCCGGCAATAATTAATCCTACCTTTCTCGGATCTCCGGCGTTAGGGCCGTTACCTTCCATTCCAATAACAGCGTCCATTACTGTGATGTGAGGCTGCACCATCTCGAAGACATCTACCAATGCCTGTGCCATTAATCTGTTCTTTGGCGCCAGCAGATGCACATTCTTCTTTCCATTTGCAGGAATGGAGCCGAACATATTCTTAATCGCACCTGTGTATCTTGTCAGCCCGTGTGTTTTCAGCTTCGGGACAGATACTACAACGTCTACTGATTTAACAGTCTTTGCAATCTTAAATTCTTTTAAGATTGCAGCATTGTTATTTGTCACGTCAATGGCTTCATCTTTGTCAAAGTTTACGATAATGGCTCCAGTGTCTTCCGCTATCTTGTCTATTTGTGTAATCCTGAAGGCCTTATCTGTTGAACCGGTTCTGAGGCTACCGCAAGAATCTCCGATGTAGACCTCACAGCCATAATCTTTCATAAAAATGTCAACAAGCGCCCTGATAACAGCAGGGTGTGTATTAACCGCCCTTTCCGGCCCTAATGAGGCGGAAAGGAGGTTCAGTTTCAACAACACCTTCATTCCTGGCCTTACAATGGTTTCAATGTTGCCCATCAGGCTCAGACATTCTTTAGTAGCAGCACTGACTTTTTCTAATTCATAATCTTCACAACGTGAGATTGCAATCGTTGTCATCTTTTATACCTTAATAAATTGTTAACCGTTATTCTGGAATCCCGCCAGGGCGGACAAGGACGTTCGCCATAGCGAATCTGCCTCAGGCACGACCTCCCGAAATGGAGGTCTAGCCCTGCTTCCCCGGACAAACAACACCGAGGATTTTTCACAGAGAATCCAGATTTGCACTAAAGCGTAGAACTGTACCAGGCGTGGGCTATGGCAGTGCGTTCACGTGATTTCCCTTACCATTTCTTCAAGTGGTTTTCGAAAAGTTGGCTCAGGAATGGTCTCCGGGTAGCCTAAGGGTGTTAAAACCATGGGTTCCATATTGTCAGGTATGTTTAAGACTTCCCTTACTACTTCCGGTTTAAAGGCTGCTATCCAGCAAGTACCAAGCCCTTCGGCTGAGGCAGCAAGTATTAAATGATCCATTGCGATTGCCACATCAAAATCAACGTATGTCTTCCCATCATTTCTTTTCCAGGCATCATCAGGCAATGCACACGCACATACAATTACAGGAGCCGTATAAAACCATTCCTGCGAATAAGCCTCTTTTAGTTTTTGTCTGGTTTCTTCATCTTTAACTACGATAAGAGAGAATGGTTGCTTGTTTGCGGCAGATGGTGCAAGCCGTGCAGCATTCAGGATTCGACTGAGTTTATCATCTTCCACAGGACCTTTTTTATATGCCCTTATGCTTCTCCTTTTGTTTATTACTTCATAAAATTCCATTTTAAGCGCTCCTCTTATCTTTACATGAAATGATAGATTTAGGCGAAAAAGATTCTAAAATGTTACCATGCACCAGTTATTTTTTCTGGCATTAAATCTTATCAAATCTGAATTTCTTTGACAAGAAAATTGTATGGTGATAGTATTACTTACAGAATATTCTAGAGTATATTTGGATAGGCTGATATGGTCGGCCTTATGTATGTTTAGGAATGGTTAAAAATGCGAGTCATAGTTGCAAAAACGGCAGGCTTTTGCATGGGTGTGCGCAAAGCCATGGACAATGTACTTGATGCTGCAAATAAAAGGCAGAGAGACGACGGGTCTGTATACACAGAAGGGCCGCTAATACATAACCCTCAAGTACTTGAGAAACTGGAGAAAAAGGGGATAAGCGCTCTCAATGAAGATACTGACCTGTCCAAAAGTACTGTAGTCATAAGGGCGCATGGCATTACACCCGAAAGAAGGAGAGAGCTTGAAGCATCCGGAGCAGAGATATGTGATGCAACCTGTCCTCGCGTAAAACGGGTACAATTAATTATTGAGGAACATGCAAAGAAAGGATACTCTACTATTATAGTAGGCGATGAAGGACATGCCGAAGTAATAGGACTACTTGGATATACTGAAGGTAATGGTTATGTAATTTCTTCACCGAAAGATGTGTCAGGTTTACCTGACATGGAAAAGATTTGTGTTGTTGCCCAGACTACACAGGATATGAGTACATTTGCATCAACAGTAGAGAAACTCAAGCATAGATATGGAAATCACAAGGTGTTTGATACGATTTGCAGCTCTACATCAAGGCGACAGGCGGAAGTAATAAGTCTGAGCGAAGAGGTAGATGCGATGATTGTTGTTGGCGGTAGAGGTAGTGCTAATACAAACAGGTTGGTTCAGGTCTCTACAGACAGAGGCACACCTACACTCCTGGTAGAGACAGAAGATGAACTGGATTTAAGGAAACTTGTAGATTACGATGTGATTGGAGTAACAGCCGGCGCTTCAACTCCTAACTGGCTACTCCAGAGAATTGTCGACAAAGTGCAGGATTTTAAAGGTAAGAAGATAAGGAAAATACGGATATTTGCTGAAAAGGCAATTTCAATCTTAATTGGCAGTTTTATGTACATTGGAATTGGCGCCGCAAGTTTCAGCTACTCGAGCGCTGTTCTACTCGGCGTCGATCCCAGGATTAAATACTGTGCAATCGCAACACTATTTCTGTTTTCAATGTATGCTTTAAACCATTTTGCAGACAAAGAGGCCGCTGCCTTGAGTGAGCCGGCCAGGGTAAAGCTTTTTGAAAAATATCAAACCTTTTTTATAGTCCTGAGTATTACTGCGGCGATCACTTCCTTCGTTTTGGCATTTACGGTTAGCATAGAAGTATTTTTCTGTGTGTTTTTTGCAACTTTATTTGGAATAGCATACAGGGTCTCTATAATTCCTAAGAGATTCTCCAGTTTTTTCCGATATCGAAGTCTGGCACAGATTCCGGGTTCTAAGGCGGTATTTATAAGCATAACATGGGCTGTGAGTACAGGTTTAATTCCATTCCTGGGAGCAGCAACGTCATCTTTGTCAGCACTTCCTGTAGTATTAGCATTTACTTTCAGCATGGCATTTATAAGAACAGTATTACTTGATGTAAAGGACGTTCAGGGTGATAGAATAATTGGTAAGGAAACTATACCGATAGCAATAGGAAAAGAAAGCACGAAGGCTATTCTAGTTGCAATGTCAATATTATTGACAATACTACTGATTATCAGCCACATGATTGGCTGGACTTCGAAATTTTCATATTATCTTGTTCCATGTGTTATCTATGCATGCGGATATTTGTATCTATATCACAAACGACTTATGCCTGGTGGATTAGTCTGTGAAAGTATTACCGATTTTAATTTTATCCTTGCAGGTATTATGATAGTATTCTGGCGGCTTTTTGTAATCTGATATCTTAAATCTCAAAATTATCAAATATGAAATCAGGAAGACTATACACAGGCGATTTCAAGGATTTTAAGAAGAATACTAGAAGAAAATTAGTTACAGGCCTTCTTGTTGTTTTCCCAATCTTTATTACATTTATTGTAATTAAATTTCTGTTTGGTTTAATAGGCGGAATCCTCTCTCCAGTAGTAAAAAAAATCTTCATTTTTATGGGACTTTCTCTTAAAAATAGTACGGTTGATGAGTTTGTTATCACGTCAGTTGCCTTTGTACTTACCTTTGTAACGCTTTATTTTATCGGTGTCATAGCGACCAATTTCTTTGGAAAACTGATCTTAAGGTTTTTTGAAGCGATTTTGCACAATACTCCCATTATAAAGAATATTTACACATCATCTAAAAAAATAATTGAAATTATAAGTCTCCCAAGCAGAGAATCTTTCAAACGTGTAGTTATTGTTGACTATCCAAGAGTTGGTATGAAGGCATTTGCATTTGTCACCGGAAACATAAAGACAGATGACGGGACGGAACTAACGAGTATATTTCTTCCAACGACACCAAATCCAACTTCCGGTTTTTTAATTTACCTTTCTGAGGAAGACATAATAGAAACCAGCATGAATATAGAGGAAGGAATGAAGTTGATTGTTTCAGGTGGGATATTGGTGCCGAAACACTTGGAACTCTACAAAGATAAGTTGACAAATGAGGCGCATGAAGAGTAGGAATTCCCGAATTGCCCGGCCCCCGCTACAAAAAAACCATTTCCATTTAGCTCTCTTTATCAATCTGTCCAACTAGTCCCGGCTGGCAAGGCACAAATACAAAAGGAGTGAGAAGCTTGATTGACGGCCACAAATTAATTCAGATCAAACAGAAATTCCCATCTGATTCGGTAGATAATGCAACCGAAAGAATTAAATCGGAAATAGCTAACCTGAAACTGGAGAAACGGATTAAACCCGGCGACAGTATCGCAATTACTGCCGGTAGCCGTGGTATTACAGATATAAATGTGATTACCAGGACAGTTATTGATGAATTAATTAAGTTGCAGGGAAAGCCATTCATAATACCGGCCATGGGCAGTCATGGTGGAGCCACAGTCAGTGGTCAGCTTAAAGTATTAGAAGGGTATGGTATTACAGAAAAGAAGATGGGAGTGCCAATAAAAGCTACCATGGATGTTGTTAAAATTGGAGAAAGCAACAATGGCATTCCTGTTTATGTTGATAATAACGTTATTGATGCAGATCACGTTGTTGCGATTAATAGAATAAAGCCGCATACACGTTTTGCAGGTGAGATAGAAAGCGGCCTGATAAAAATGTTGCTGGTCGGGCTTGGCAAGGATGCCGGCGCCAGGGTATACCACAGAGCTATAATGAAGAATACTTTTGACCGGATAGTTGAATCCGTCCTTCCAATCGTTTTGTCAAAGCTATCTGTTTTGTTTGGATTAGCTATAGTTGAGAATGCTTATGGCAAGATTGCAGATATCAGTGCGATGATTGGAGAAGACATCATTAAAAAAGAACCCGGACTTAGAAAGAAATCTTTTGAATTGATGGCAAAGTTACCATTCAGGAATATAGATTTGCTGATTATTGACAACATGGGCAAGGATATAAGCGGCACCGGCATGGATACAAATATTATTGGACGCAAAGACGAAACCTCTAGTAAAACCCCTAACGAAGGTGCAGAAATATCAAGGATATTTGTGCGTGATCTGACTCCAAATTCACATGGTAATGCGTGTGGTATTGGACTGGCAGATTTCACTACACGAAAATTGGTTAACAAAATTAACCTTCAGGAAACGTATATAAATTGCGTTACGGCCCTCCGGCCTGAAGGGGCAAAGATTCCCATGACTTTTGAATGCGACAAAGACGCCATAGAAGCAGCAGTATCAACATGCGGTATTGAAAATCCTCATCACATGAGGATTGTCTGGATAAAGAGCACCCTCGATTTAGAAAAGATTATTGTGTCCGAGGGGTATCTTGATGATTTAAATGGACTTGATAATTTTGAGCAAGTATCCTCTGCCAGAGAGACTACCTTTGATTCCTCAGGCAACCTCCCACTTTTCGATATGTGGAGTTAAATCACATTAGATGCATTCCCTTGCGCACTACCACTATGCCGCTATCGGTTACAGTAAAGTGTTTAGAATCTTCTTCCAGATTATAACCAATATTCATATTGTCCGGGATGTTTACATATTTATCTATTATAGCCTTTCTGATCCTTACATTCTTGCCTATCCTGACACTCTCCATTATAACTGAATCGTAAATTTCAGAATTAGTGCCTACTATAACATCAGGTGATAAAATGCATCCTTCTACCTTTGCACCACTGATAATACATCCTCCGGAAACGAGAGAATTCATGATCATATCTTTTCGGCCTTCAGAAATATTTTTATCAAGAACGGTTTTTGCCGGTGGGTATTGTTTTTTATGAGTACGGATTGGCCAATCTTTGTCATAAAGATTGAATTCCGGTGACGTCTGTACGAGGTCCATATTCGCCTCCCAGTAAGCGTCCAGTGTGCCGATGTCGCGCCAGTAGTTGTTTTCATCTCCAAATGGGTATCCGTATACTCTCTTTGAGTGTATCATTCCGGGTATTATGTTTTTTCCAAAATCATGGTTTGTATTTTTCTTAGCATCATCAATTATCGCCTTAACCAGGGTTTTGGTATTAAATAAATATATACCCATGGAAGCAAGCGCAGCTTCGGGATTGTTTGGCGAAGGAATCGGTTCTGAAGGTTTTTCATGAAATCCTACAATTCTGTTTTCTTCATTTGTCTTGATTATGCCAAACCGTTTCCCTTCATTTAGAGGCACTTCCATGCATGCGACGGTAATATCAGCTTCGTTTTCTTTGTGAAAGAGTATCATGTTACTATAATCCATCTTGTATATATGATCGCCGGATAGTATCAAGACCATTTCAGGCTGCTCTTTTTCAAGGGTGTATATATTCTGGTAAACGGCGTCCGCAGTTCCCTGATACCATTGATCGCTGATTCTTTGCTGAGGCGGTATTCGCTCAATATATTCATTTAATTCGTAATTATAAATATTCCATCCAAGACTTAAATGTTTATCTAGAGAAAATGACTTATATTGTGTCAAGACTACTATCTTGCGTAGTCCGGAATTCAGACAGTTACTTAAAGTAAAGTCTATTATCCGGTATATGCCTCCAAAAGGCACAGCAGGTTTTGCCCTGTCTTTTGTCAGTGGATACAATCTTTCTCCCTGACCCCCCGCAAGGATTATGGTAAACATTTTATCATGTGCTGGTGTATTACTTAAAGGCATGTCTTGTACTCTAATATTGTCTGGTACTGGTTATCGGACTTAAACACTCGAGACACTGTATAATCGTAATTTATTTACGTTGGATCAGGAATTCATGGCTTTATTTGCCAATACTTCTTTAATTTTATCTTTCAATTCTGACAAGTTTGAAGATTTCACGATATAGGCATCTGCAGCCCATGACATAAAGCTATCTTTATAATTGCTATAGGCCGTATTGATAATAACAGGAACCTTTTTGTTTTTGCATAAAATTTTACCCATCGCCTCAATACCATCCATCTTTGGCATGTTAATATCCATTATAATAAGGTCCGGCAGTTGTTCCTGAACCTTTTCCAGGGCTTCTTTACCATTAGTTGCAGTTACAATCTCATAACCTTCATGTCTTAATTCCTGTTCGTAAAGCAACCTTTGGTTTTTGTCATCTTCTACAAGGAGGATAGTCGTCATAATTTTGAACTCCTTTCCGTTATCTTATTGGTAACGTTATTGACATAGTTGTCCCTTCTCCATGTCTGCTTTTTACATCTATGCTGCCACCGTGGTATTCAATAATCTGAAGGCTTACAGGCAAGCCGACACCGGTGCCTTTCTGTTTTGTAGTAAAAAATGGATCAAAAATACGTTGTAATAAATCCTGCGGTATACTCTTGCCGCTGTTAGTTATATCTATCTCTATAGAATCAGTTGCGGACATGATCTTTATATTCAGGTCTCCTCCGTCAGGCATAGCTTCTACCGCATTCATCAGTATATTCAGAAAAACCTGTCTTATTTGTGCAGGATCAACAGAGACGACAGGCACATCAGTTGCAAAGTCTTTATGTAGCTTTATGTGCTTTTCCTGGAAATAATTCTCCATTAATATACACGTGTTCTCCATAACTTCACATATCTGCGCATCAACCTTTTCCAGTGTCGATGGCTTGGCAAAGTCTGTGATATTATTGAGTATCTTTTCCAGGCGATTTACCTCTTCTATGATTATGTCAATATTAGTCTTAATTTTCGAGTCTGTAAAATTAAAGCGGGAAAGAGATTTTGCAAATCCGCCTATAGTTACCAGAGGATTTCTTATCTCATGCGCAACGTATGATGACATCGAACCTATGGCCGCCAGCTTTTCAGAACGAATAAGTCTCTCTTGCGTTTCTGTAAGCTGGTTTATTTTGTCTTCCAGCCTTTTGTAGATTTCAGCATTATCAATAGCCAGCGCCGCCTGATTGGCAAACATTGTCAGTGTATTGACACGGTCCTCGGATATAGGTTCTCCTGTATAGGCGTTATCTGCCACGATAACACCTATTGAATCGTTTTTTGCGATCAAAGGTACACAGACAAACTCATCCACTCCCAGAGCCTTCCTGAACTCCTCTGTTACACGTGTGTCATTAACGGCGTCTTTAATAATTATAGGGGTTTTCTCTTTTGCGCAGGATATGACAATCTCTCTTGTATCTGATAACGAGTACACCATGAGTTTTGTCATAGTGTTTAAGAGTGTGTCGATATTGTGGCTATGGCCTAGCCCTTCAAGTAAATCTTTAAGAGAGCTATACTTGCTTGACATTTCCTGCCATATACGGTTTGCTTCCTCCGGAGAAGACGGGCCTACCGCCAGCATTCCATTTAAAACGTCGTGTTCTTTATTAATTAAAAAAAGCCTTGCACGGTTAAATCCAAACGCATAACCGGAAGTCACACATGTCAATATTAAATGCAGTAATTTGTCAAGTTGAAGAGTGTCTTGCATCGCCTCACCAAGCCTCTGCAGCAACAACAGCTTGTTTAATGTCTTTTCGCTTTCAGTTGCGTCTATTGTAAGTAACAATGCGTTATTCACATTTTCACTTTTATTAATAATAGGCATAGCAACATGCTGCACGCACATTTTCTTCCTGTCTTTAGACTCAATCCAGGTCTCAATTATGCTGCTTACATTTCCGTTAAATACATTTCCCGCCGGACATACGCCGGTTCCTATCTCATCACAGTGATAAATATCATGGCAGTATTTGCCCACAGGCGAGTCGTTCAGATTTAACCACTCGCATAAGGTCTGGTTGGCCCATGTAATTTTCAGATCTTTATCAAGCAGGCATAAGCCTATTCCGATAACATCAATTATTTTATCTTTATTTCTTCTTTCTAATTTTCTCCGCTCCTCCGGTTGTTCAGTATTTTCAGCCATTATTGTGATTCCAGCGTCTCTTTCGGTAAAATCTGCATCTAAGCCTATACAAATATCCTCAATCTTTTTTGATAAATCTTCGTCAAGGGGCATTCCTCTATATTCATTCAGCAGGCCGCTTAGTTTATATATTTTTGTATTGGAATTAAATGCTGAAGGATCGTTATTCATGGTCACAATTTACATTTCTTAAAATTTCCGCAGCTTGTTCCGGCGGTGTTGAATTAATATAAAATCCGGTGCCCCATTCAAATCCTGCTATGTTTGTAAGTCTGGGTATTATTTCTATATGCCAATGGAAATAATCTGATTCATTTATATTAAATGGAGCGCTGTGAATGATATAGTTATAGGCAGGAAAGTCCAAAGCTGTTTCTAACCTGGTTAGTGTACTCTTTAAGACATTTGCCAGTTCATTTATCTCTGAATTTTGCAGGTTTTCAAAATGAGCTTCGTGTCTTTTAGGCAGTATCCATGTTTCAAAAGGAAATCTGGAGGCAAAAGGAGCAAAGGCGACAAATTTGTCTGCTGAAATGATTATTCTGCTATTCGTATCTATTTCCTGTTGTATCATATCGCAAAAGATACATCTTTCCCGGTGTTTGTAAAATGTTTCGGCGCTTTCCATCTCATTTGCAACCAGCTGGGGGACAATTGGCGTCATAATTAACTGCGAGTGAGAGTGTTCGAGTGATGCGCCTGCAGAAAATCCAACATTTTTAAATAACAGACCATAAACAAACCTTTTGTCCTTCTTTAAATCAATCAGACGGTCTCTGTAACATAATAAGACTTCTTCAACATTTCCATTATCAAGAGCAGTTAGTGACTGAATATGTCTGGGGCTTTCTATTATAACTTCATGAGCGCCGATACCACTCATCATATCGTAGATACCATCTCCGCGCTTGTTTTGTTCACCTTCTATCTGTAACGCAGGAAATTTGTTAGGCACGACCCTGACCCTCCAGCCGCCTGTGTTTGCCTCTGATCCATTATCTCTATATGCAAGGGTTTCCGGCGGTGTTTTGTCTTCATTCCCTTCGCAGAAAGGACAGAAACTGCTTTTTATGACTTGATGATTAATTTTGTAATCTGTAGGCCTTGCAGCTCTTTCAGTGGCAATAATTATCCAACGTCCTGAGACAGGTTCTCTTCTTAATTCAGGCATTTTTATCCTTTAAGATTATTAAGTTAGTTCTTTTAAGTGGCGGTAACATTATTTCATTTTAGCTTATATTGAAAATGTTTGCAAGTATGCGTTGGGTATTTTAAGTTGTCAGGTGCAGTTAGAGGGTCAAACGGCAGCTCCCATCCAAGTTTACAGGCACAGACTCTACATCCCAGATATCCTTAGCATATTCACTAATTGTTCTATCGCTGGAGAATTTTCCCATATTAGCAACATTGCAAATCGATTTCTTCGTCCAATCATCCTGGTTATTATAAGCCTTGCCGACTTCTTCCTGACAACGAAGATAAGAGGAGAAGTCAGCAAATAACATATATTGATCATGCCGCAGCAAAGAGTCAACAATGGGCATAAAAAGTGAAGGATTTGACGGAGAAAAATACCCACTTGCCATCATATCTATTGCTGTTTTGATCTCTATATCGTTATCGTAATAACCATGTGGATTGTAGCCCAGGCGTTTGTGGTCGGCAACTTCCCTGGCAGTAAGACCGAAGATAAATATATTCCCGTTTCCCACCTCCTTCATAATTTCGATGTTGGCTCCGTCCAACGTGCCGATAATTAATGCGCCATTAAGGGCGAATTTCATATTACTAGTCCCCGATGCTTCGGTGCCGGCGGTAGAAATATGCTCTGATATATCTGTGGCGGGAATAATAAGTTCTGCCAGTGACACACTGTAGTTTGATAAAAACACTACTTTAAGTTTGTCCGAGACCTTAGAATCATTGTTTACAATTTCGGCAACTGAGTTGATAAGTTTAATAATTAATTTAGCTATATGATAACCAGGGGCCGCCTTGCCGCCAAAGATTATGGTTCGCGGAACAACATTGTCAACCAGTCCGTTTTTAATGCGGTTGTAAAGTGTGATCACATGTAAGACATTGAGTAATTGACGCTTATACTCGTGTATACGCTTCACATGAGAATCGAATATTGAATTCACATCGACCTGTATACCGTTCACGCGTTGGATATAGTCTGCTAATTTTTGTTTATTGTCAACCTTGACTTTCCGCCATGCCTTGTGAAAGGATTCGTCTTCCGGCAACAGAATCAACTTTTTCAACTCGTTCAAATCTTTCAGCCATCCATCGCCGATCTGTCCAGATATTAATTTAGAGAGTTCAGGGTTACATTTTTTCAACCATCTTCGCGGAGTGATGCCGTTTGTTTTGTTATTGAACCTATTTGGGTAAAACTCAAAGAAATCCTTGAATACTTGAGATCTTAAGAGTTCTGTGTGTAGCTCGGCTACACCATTAGTCGAATGACTGCCGACAATGGCCAGATGAGCCATGCGTAGTTCTTTCTTGCCTCCTTCTTCGATTAACGACATACGGCACAGACGCTCACCGTCATTCGGATACCGGCGGGCAACCTCTTCCAGAAAGCGGCGGTTGATTTCATAGATTATCTGCAAATGTCTCGGCAAAACATGTTTTATAAGGCTTATGGACCATTTTTCCAACGCCTCCGGCAGGATAGTATGGTTGGTATACCCAAAGGTTTTTGTCGTAATCTCCCAGGCTTTTTCCCAGGTAATATTTTCAAGATCTACGAAAATTCTCATCAGTTCCGGAATCGCAATGGCAGGATGAGTGTCGTTCAACTGTATGGCGACTTTATCGGAAAAGCAATCAAAGGTATCATGCGTATTTTTGTAACGGCGAATAACATCTTGTAAAGTTGCCGACACAAAGAAGTACTCCTGTTTAAGGCGCAGTTCTTTGCCTTCAAAAATGTTGTCGTTGGGATAGAGAACCTTGGATATGGTCTCACTTTGCTGTTTATCTTGAACTGCCTTGATGTAGTCACCTTTATTGAAATAGCTTAAATCAAACTCACGGGTAGATTTAGCCGCCCATAGGCGTAAATTATTAACCGTATTATTGCTGTAACCTGCAACTGGTATATCATATGCCATTGCCATAACTCCCTGGGTATCTAACCATTCGGTTTTCAGGATACCATTGGCATCTTTATATTGATGGACTCTACCGTAAAACTGTATAGGATACAAATGCTCGGGTCGGGCTATTTCCCAGGGATTTTCATAACGCAACCAATTATCAGGGGTTTCAATCTGATAGCCGTCCTGAATTTTCTGGGAAAAGATACCATACTCGTAACGGATACCATAACCGTAGGCAGGAATTTCATGGGTTGCCATTGAATCCAGAAAACAGGCTGCCAGCCTGCCCAGACCGCCGTTGCCAAGTCCTGCATCACATTCCTGCTCGCATACATCTTCTAATTCAAATCCTAATTCATGCATTGCACTACAGCATTCCTCAACAATATTAAGATTGACCAGGTTGTTGCCGAGCACTCTTCCCATCAAAAACTCTAAAGAAAGATAATATACTCGTTTAACATCCCTGTCATAATAGGTTTGTTGTGTGGCAAGCCAGCGTTCTACCAGACGATCCCGGACTGTATAGGACAGACTTTTGTAAATATCCAACTTTGTAGCGGAGTAGTCATCCTTAACCAAAGAACTTTCCAGGTGACGGGCAAATGACTTCTGCAATGATCCTGCATCAGCAGACAGGAATTCGCCTTTGAGTGATTTATATATGTCTTTATTGGACATGTGTCAATCATTGCTACGGAAAAAGAACTGCGTTGTGAGAAAACAAACTTAATCCATTATCATTGGAAGGAATTTGTGAATAAGGGTGAAGTTATTAGAAAGTCGTAACGACTGAATTATCACTATCTCCATAAAGACTTCTTACATATTTATCGGCATGCCAGTCATTCTCCCACCTTGATTCGTCAATGAAGTAGCGGTAATGATACTCCTTTCCCGGCTCAAGATCAAGCTTGATGGTGTAGTCTCCGTTTTTTAGCTTCTTCATTGGGTCTGCATGAATATTCCAGTTATTAAAATCACCAACTATATAAACACTCTTAGCATTGGAAGCCGCTATTTTTGGCAGCCTGAACGTTACCCTGCAAATATTCTTGGTCTTAAAATACTCTTTTTTAATACCACCGCTCGTTGTCGTTGGTTTCTCTGATGTTGTTTTCTTTCTAATCGTCCTTTTCGTGGTAGTTTTTTCATTATTCTTTTTCATTATTACTGCACCTCACTTCTCTGATAAAAGTTAAATTGGTTCCCTCTAAAATACTTTACATATACTGAAATAGACTTTTGCATTTATAGAAATGAAAAATGGAATGGTTTTGCGTTGGCTTCGCAATTAGATGGCCATATCCTTACTTGTGACAATGCCGACAAGATTGTTTTTTCGTCTACTCACCTCCTCTCTTTTTTGAGCGAAAGTCGATATTTCCAAGGAGTAGTATAATACATTTTAAGTAGATTGCAAAGAAACAAATGTCTGTTAATAAGTAGATTTTCTGGATTTTAATATCCAAGAATTCCTGAATTTATGTATAATGTGAGCATAGATGTATGAGCGCTAATATTATTGCAAAATAGATCAACAAGGGAGTAAAATCTTTACAGTATAATTACAATGAAAGATAGAGAAAACAGGGCAGAAGGCGTAGTCCATAACGTGAACTTTATTACGGACCATGACATATATCTTTTCAAGGAGGGAAACCACCATAGATTATATGACAAACTTGGTGCGCATATAATGACAGTTGGTGAAAAAAACGGAGCTGTTTTCGCATTGTGGGCTCCAAACGCAGAAAATGTTTCTGTTACAGGAGATTTTAATGGATGGAACAAGAAATCTCATCCATTAAAGGGAAGGGAAGATGGATCCGGCATATGGGAAGGGTTCATACCCGGCATAAATCAGGGAGACATTTATAAATACCACATACATTCCAGATACAACAACTATAAAGTTGACAAAGGCGACCCATTTGCTTTTTATTGGGAACAACCTCCTAAAACGGCTTCTGTAGTATGGGAACTGGATTATAAATGGAACGATAATGAGTGGATGACAAACAGGCATAAACACAATTCTCTGAATGCCCCTTTTTCTGTATATGAGATGCATCCTGGCTCGTGGAGACGAAAAATTGAGGAAAATGGAAATATCGAGTTTCTTGCATATAGAGAAATGGCACATGAACTTGCAGATTATGTAAAAGAGATGGGCTTTACGCATGTAGAGTTAATGCCAATTACAGAACATCCATTTTATGGTTCCTGGGGGTATCAGACCGTGGGATACTTTGCCCCTACCGGCAGGTACGGAACTCCTCAGGATTTTATGTACCTGGTTGACCATCTTCATCAAAATGGAATTGGTGTTATACTGGATTGGGTGCCGTCACACTTTCCGTCTGACGAACATGGGCTTTCCTATTTTGACGGAACATGTCTCTATGAACACGCCGATCCAAAAAAGGGATTTCATCCTGAATGGAATAGCTATATTTTTAACTATAGCAGGAACGAGGTGCGTGCCTTTCTTATAAGCAGCGCTATTTTCTGGCTTGATAAATATCATATTGACGCTATCAGAGTCGATGCTGTGGCGTCTATGCTTTATCTCGACTATGCAAGAAAAGAAGGAGAGTGGATACCGAATAAATATGGAGGAAAAGAGGATATAGATGCCATAAGCTTCATAAGGCAATTAAATGAGGCAGTCTACGCTTCTCATCCTGACGTTCAGACTATAGCAGAAGAGTCGACTGCATGGCCGATGGTAACAAGGCCTACCAATGTAGGAGGTCTTGGTTTCGGCATGAAATGGAATATGGGATGGATGCACGATACGTTGAAATACTTCTCAAAAGATCCTGTTTACAGAAAATCCCACCACAGTGAGCTTACCTTCAGCATATGGTATGCATTTACAGAGAATTTCCTTCTTCCTTTGTCCCACGATGAAGTCGTTCATGGCAAAGGTTCGCTTATAGGAAAAATGCCGGGTGACGAACGGCAGAGATATGCGAATTTGAGACTTTTATACGGTTATATGTACGGCCATCCGGGGAAAAAGCTCCTGTTTATGGGAGGAGAATTTGCGCAATGGAAAGAGTGGGACCATGATGAAAGTCTGGAATGGCATGTTTTGCAATATCCTTTTCACCAAGGGATGCAAAAGTGGGTTAAAGACTTGAATCATCTCTACAGAGCTGAGCCGGCAATGTACGAGTTAGATTTCTCAATAGACGGCTTTGAGTGGATAGACTCTAATGACTGGGAGCAAAGTATAATAAGTTTTATCAGAAAGGGTAGGGATACTGACAAGAAAATTCTTACCGTCTGTAATTTCACTCCAGTTCCCAGAAACAACTACAATGTCGGTGTCCCGCAGGGAGGTTTTTGGAGGGAGGTATTAAACAGCGACGCAGACATATATGGCGGAAGCGGCTGCGGTAACTCTGGGGGTGTTAATGCAGCGCCGACACCTGCACAGGGGAGAACACACTCCCTTTCATTAATCTTACCCCCTTTGAGTGTTTTATTCTTTATAAATCCCTGAAGGAAATTGAGGGATTGAGGATGGAGTCAGGCAGGATGCCTGACCTATATAATTATTGACATTCTATAGGTCAGGCGTCCCGCCTGACCGTCCCCTGTACAATACATAGGGATTAGGGGATTCCGTAATCCCTCAATTCCTAAATCTCAAAATATCATGAACAAATATATCTGCATACACGGACACTTTTACCAGCCGCCGAGGGAAAACCCATGGCTTGAAGAGATTGAACTCCAGGAATCGGCATATCCATATCATGATTGGAACGAAAGGATTACCGCAGAGTGTTATGCACCAAATGCGGCCTCACGCATTCTCGACTCGGAGAATAAGATAACAGGGATAACCAATATGTACGCCAGGATCAATTTTGATTTTGGCCCGACTCTTTTGTCATGGATGGAAAGACAGAGGCCTGATGTCTACCGGGCAATTCTTGATGCAGACAGATTAAGTATGGAAAATTTCTCCGGACACGGCTCCGCAATGGCTCAGGCATTCAATCATATGATATTGCCTCTCGCAAATAAAAATGACAAGTATACTCAGGTAATATGGGGAATAAAGGATTTTCAAAAGAGATTTAACAGATACCCTGAAGGGATGTGGCTTCCGGAGACTGCTTTGGATATAGAGACCCTTGAAGTGTTGGCAAACCTGGGAATAAAGTATACGGTGCTCGCTCAGAGGCAGGCGAAAAGAGTTAAGAAGATAGATGATACAGGGAACTGGGTTGACGCAACTGAAGAAAAGATCGATCCCGCCATGCCTTATCTCTGCCGCCTTCCATCCGGACAATCTATAACCCTCTTTTTCTATAATGGCCGGATTGCACAGGAAGTATCTTTCGGGAAATTGTTAGATAACGGAGAGGCGTTTGCCAAAAGGCTGGTTTCTGCTTTTAACGACATGGTGAATGACCATCCCAGGATTGTTCATATCGCAACTGACGGCGAAACGTTTGGCCATCATCACCGTTTTGGAGACATGGCGCTCTCCTACTGTCTATATTATATCGAATCTAACAATCTGGCAAAGATTACGAACTATGGCGAGTATCTTGAGAAACACCCCCCAACTCATATAGCTGAAATCTCTGAAAACTCGTCATGGAGTTGTGTTCATGGCGTAGCAAGGTGGAGAGATAATTGCGGGTGCAACACCGGCATGAATCCGGGATGGACTCAGGCGTGGAGAAAAACATTGAGAGAGGCTATGGACTGGCTGAGGGATAAGGCCATTCCCATTTATAGAAGTGAAGCTTCTGAATATTTTGAAGATCCGTGGAATGTAAGAAATGAATATGTTGAGGTGATGCTTGACAGGTCGCATAAGAATGTGGAAGCTTTTTTGAAAAAACACTCTATCAGAAAACTTTCAAAGGGAGAAAAGATACGGGCGTTAAAACTGCTTGAGATGCAGAGAAATGCCATGTTGATGTATACGAGTTGCGGCTGGTTCTTTGATGATATCTCCGGCATTGAGACCATACAGATAATGCAGTATGCATTGAAAACTATTCAGTACGTAGAAGAGCTACAGGATTTGTCTATTGAATCGGAATATTTGAAATATTTAGAAAAATCTCCCGGTAATAAGTTTAAAAATACTACAGAAATTTATGAATCATTTGTAAAGCCTGCCAAAAGCGACCTCCTGCGGGTTGGAGCGCATTACAGTATATCATCTATCTTTGAGAAATGTCCAGAAGAAGACATGAAAACGTTTCAATATAACGCAAAGAGCTTTTTATGCGGCAAAATAAAGGCGGGAAAGCTAACACTTACAGTAGGAAAAGTAAACATTACTTCCGGAATAACATGGGACGGGAAAACGATTATCTTTGCGGTGCTCCATCTTGGAGATCATAATATAAACGGAGGCGTTAAAGAATTTGCCGGAGACGAAGACTTCCTGATTATGCAGGACGAAATAAAGAAGGCATTTGAAAAAGGCGATGTCCCTGAAATGATAAGACTTATGGACATACACTTTGAAGGCAACATCTACTCTATCTGGCATCTATTTAAAGACGAACAGAGAAAGGTCTTAAATCTGATACTTAAGTCAAGATATGAGGATGTTGAAACCTCTTACCGTAAAATATACGAGGACAACTATACTATAATGAATTATTTTAACAGCTTACACATACCGATACCAAGACCGTTCTCCTCGGCGGCCGAATATGTGCTGAATACCGACCTGAAAAGAATTTTTGAAGAAGAGGATTTAGAAATAGAAAAACTTGAAAAATTGATAGAAGAAACCGGAAGATGGCCTGTCAAGACCGATACAACTACGATTGAATTTGTCGCAAGCTCATGGTTGAATTTACTGATAGAGAAGCTGTATCGGCAGCCGGAAGATTTACGGCTTTTTGAAAAGATAGACAGAGCTTTAGAAGTATTAAAACCATTGTCTTTATCACTTGATCTATGGAAGGCACAAAACAATTACTTTTCAATAGGGAAGGATTTCCATAATAAGATGAAGGAAAAAGCCGGGAATGGAGACAGCCTTGCAAAGAGGTGGATTGAAGATTTTCTCAAGCTGGGCTATTACCTGAATGTAAAAGTATAATCAGTCATTGACATGCCTCTCTTTCGAGAGGATTCCAACTCTGGAATCCTCTCGAAAGAGAGGCCACCGTCAGGCCAGCCCGAATAGCGTTGTCAAGCAAGCATTCTGGCGGGTCTGCAGAATCTGTGGTTTCTATATTTGCGACAACACATTGAAATTACAGGAGGAGAATTGGAAAAAAGAGGATGCGGGATACTTCTTCATGTTACATCGCTTCCATCACCTTACGGTATTGGAGACCTTGGGCGAGGAGCTTATAGTTTTGCGGATTTCCTTGCAGAGGCCGGTCAAAGCTTCTGGCAGATACTTCCATTAAACCAGACATGCGCTGTCTATGGAAACTCGCCTTACAGCAGCTTTTCTGCCTTTGCCGGGAATACTCTTCTGATAAGCCCTGATTTAATGGCGGAACAGGGAATCCTTTTGAAATCTGACATAGAAAATCATCCCGTATTTCCGGAAAAAAGGGTTGATTATAGAACCGTTACGAAGTATAAAGATGAAATTTTTAAGATCGCTTTCGAGAAAAACAAAGACAGTTTAGAAGACGATCATGAATTTAAGAAATTTTCTGTTGAAAATTCTCACTGGCTGGATGATTACGGTCTATTCATTTCTATAAAAAAACATTTTAATAAGGTTGACTGGGGCAGGTGGCCTGAAGAACTGAGGGATAGAAAAGAAGGGACGATTAGAGAGTGGAAAGAAAGATTGTGGGAAACAATATTGATGGAAAAGTTTCTCCAATTTATATTCTTCCGACAGTGGCATTTGCTTAAAGGTTACTGTGAAAGCAAAAACATTCGCATAATCGGAGATCTGCCTATCTATGTGAATTATGACAGCTCAGATGTATGGTCAAATCCGGAAATCTTCAAGCTGAACAAAGAAAAAAAACCTGCTTTTATTGCGGGGGTGCCGCCGGATTACTTCAGCTCTACAGGTCAGTTGTGGGGACATCCGGTTTATGACTGGGGAGTTCTTAAGGAAACTAAGTACTCATGGTGGATAAAACGCATGGAACACAACCTTAAGTTCTTTCATATGATCAGACTGGATCACTTTAGAGGGTTTGTCGGTTACTGGGAGATACAGGCAGGTGAAAAGGTAGCAACGAATGGAGAATGGGTTAAAGCGCCTGCGAAGGATTTCTTTGATACCCTTTTAAAACATTTTCATGATCTTCCGGTTATTGCCGAAGATTTAGGGGTTATTACGCCTGATGTCAGGGAAATAATGGATCAATTTGGTTTTCCGGGCATGAGAGTGCTGCTCTTTGCGTTTGGAGAAGACCTTCCGGCTAATCCTTATGCGCCTCACAACTATGTAAAAAACTGTGTAGCTTATACAGGAACGCACGATAACAATACAATTAAGGGCTGGTTTAAGAAAGAAGCAAGTCCTGAGGACAAAAAAAGGGTCTTTGAATATATAGGACGTAAGGTTACAGAGAAAGAAATACACTGGGAACTTATAAAACTTGTTATGAGTTCTGTCGCAGATATGGCTATAATATCCATGCAGGATGTTCTTGGCCTGGGAGAGAAGGCAAGGACAAACTTGCCTGCAAGCATTGAGGGTAATTGGAGATGGAGGCTCGTACCGGAGAGATTATCCCCGTTAATCACAAAAAAACTTTTAGAAATGACCAGGATTTATGGAAGAGGATAAAATTAAATGTCAATATTAGAAAAACACACAAATGGATCTAAGATCGCTTATTTCTCTATGGAAATTGGTCTTAGAGATGAGATACCCACGTTCAGTGGAGGTTTAGGCATACTTGCCGGAGACACCATTAAATCAAGCGCTGATTTAAACCTTCCTCTTGTTGCAGTAACATTAATATACCATAAGGGGTATTTTAAACAGGACATAGATGATCAGGGACGACAGATAGAGTTAGCCGCACAATGGGCGCCTTCAGAAATTATGACTACCCTGCCGGAAAAGGTAGATGTCATAATTGAAGATAGAACCGTATATATTCAGGCATTGGTTTATGCTGTTATAAGTCCCAGGGGTGGTGAAATCCCTGTGATTTTTCTTGATACTAATTTACCGGAAAACAGCGAAGAGGACAGAGCGCTGACAGATCATCTCTATGGCGGTGATGATAGTTACAGAATCAAACAGGAGGTAATCCTCGGGATTGGTGGCGTCAGGATGTTAAGAAAGCTCGGGTTGCAAATAAAGAAATATCATATGAATGAAGGACACGCTGCGTTTTTGACCCTTGAGCTTTTGCATCAATTTAAGAATGATTTAAAGGACGTCTGGGACGAGTCGTTCATGTGGAATTTTGAAACCGTTAAAGAGTTGTGTGTATTTACCACACATACACCGGTTGAAGCAGGACATGATAAGTTTTCTTATGATCTCTACCGGAGGGTTATTGGCGATTATTTCCCGGAAAAGGTTATTCGCGGCATTGCCGGGGAAGAAAATCTTAACATGACACTTCTTGCCTTAAACCTGAGTAATGATGTAAATGGAGTCGCCAAAAAACACGGCGAGGTATCACAGAATATGTTCCCGGGTTATAAAATAAACTCAATAACAAATGGCGTGCACTCTTATACATGGACGTGTGACAGTTTTAAGCGATTATTTGATAAATACCTGCCTGGCTGGGCAAACGAACCGGAGCTGTTTGTGAGGATTGACATGGTTCCGCCTGCAGAGCTTTGGAACGCACATTTAGAAGCAAAGAAAATACTCATTGATTATGTAAACTCTATCCATGATTTGAACATGGATTATGAAACGCTTACGATAGGATTTGCAAGAAGATTTGCCACATACAAGAGAGCGTCCCTTTTATTTACTGATATTGAAAGGCTTGAGAAGATCGCATCCGGTAAGATCCAGCTAATTTATGCGGGAAAGGCACATCCAAAGGATGAAGGAGGCAAAAAACTTATAGAAGATATATTTTCATATTCACAGAAACTTAAAGGCAGGATAAACATTGCCTTTATAGATAATTATAATATGGAAACTGCACTAAAGATGGTTTCTGGTGTGGACATCTGGCTGAACAACCCTGTAAGACCTCTTGAAGCATCTGGAACAAGCGGCATGAAGGCAGCTCACAATGGAGTCTTGAACTTCAGTGTCCTTGATGGGTGGTGGATCGAAGGTCACATAGAAGGAGAAACCGGCTGGTCTATTGGTCCAGAGTCAACAGAGGCCGTGCCTGATGAGAATGCTGATGCGATAGACACAAGCGATCTTTATAAAAAACTAGAAGAAGTAATAATCCCAACCTTTTATCAAGACAGAGACAAATGGATTAGCATGATGAAGAGCGCTATTGGTAAAAATGCCTACTACTTTAATACTCATAGAATGATGCGGAGATATGTCACTGAGGCATATATAAGGTAGATAATTATACATTCGCCTCTTTCTCGTTCCCAAGCTCCTGCTTGGGAACGACAATGTGCCAAAAGCTTTGCTTTGAGAGAGAAATATGAAAATAGCAGAAGTATCTCCTGAAATAATTCCATACGCTAAAACAGGCGGTCTTGCTGACGTTGTGGGCACATTGCCCTTATACCTGGAAAAAGCCAAACAGGAAATATCAATATTCATGCCTCTTTACAGGCCGGTAAGAGAATCAGGACTGGATATTGAGCTTACGGATATAACTTATGATATTCCGGTTGGTAAAGTCGTTTGCACAGGGCATTTATGGAAAAGTGTGCATCCCGATTCAAAGAACATCACGGTATATTTCATACAATGTGATGAATATTATGATAGAGATGCGCTTTACGGAACAGAAGCCGGCGATTACCCGGACAATGCGGAGCGTTTTATTTTTTTCTCAAGGGCAGTGCTTGAAGCAATTAAGAGACTGGGATTGTCAATAGATGTAATCCATTGCCATGACTGGCAGACAGCCTTAATACCAGTTTATCTGAAGACATTGTATGCTCACGAGAAAATCCTTTCATCCACGAAAACAGTCCTGACAATACACAACCTTGCATATCAAGGGTTGTTTCAACACGAAGATATGAAACTTACCGGATTAGACCACTCCTTATTTAACCCGTTACAGCTTGAACATTGGGGTAAAATCAACTTTCTTAAAGGAGGGATTGTATTTTCCGATATTGTAACAACCGTTTCAAAAAAGTATGCGGAAGAGATCAAAACCGTTGAGTTTGGATGTGGGCTTGAAGGTGTGCTCAATGAACACGCAAACAAGCTCTATGGAATAATTAATGGTGTTGACTACGGTCAATGGTCGCCGGAAAATGGTAAATTTATATCCCACAAATACAGTTCTGAGGATTTGCGCGGCAAGGCCATGTGCAAAAAACACCTGCGGAAAATCCTGAATCTTCCACAATCAAAAGCGCCGCTCCTTGGTATGATCAGCCGCCTGGCTGAACAAAAGGGAGTTGATCTTTTGGTGGTAATTTTAGATGAATTAATGCAAAGAGATATTCAGCTTGTCATACTTGGTATTGGAGAAGAAAGATATCACCAAATGCTTAAGGAAGCGGCTCCCAGGTATAAGGAAAAGCTCTCTGTAAACATAATGTTTGATAATCAACTTGCACATCAAATAGAAGCTGGCGCCGATATCTTCTTGATGCCTTCAAAGTATGAACCATGCGGCTTGAGTCAAATGTACAGCTTAAAGTATGGAACCATTCCTGTCGTGCGTGAAACCGGAGGTCTGGCAGATACTATAATTGATGCAGATGCTGAAAATCTCAAGAACGGAACCGCTACCGGATTCACGATGAAGGGCTATTTCGCCGCCGAACTCCTCTTTGCCATAGACAGGGCGTTAGAATTGTATCAGTCAAAGACAAAATGGAATGCCCTCAGAAAAAATGCCATGAAACAGGATTGGTCTTGGAATAAAAGTGCGCGTGAATATGTTGAATTATTTAAATCTGTGTGGGAAAAAGAATAAGTTAGAAAATGGACAACTTTGCCTTGAAAGACTGATCGCTGATAAATCCGGAATAGTATTTCACTTCATTTTTCTTCCAGAGGATGTATTATTTTCTGCCAATACTCCTTAAACTCGAAGTTCGGACTGTGTTCATCTTCATGACAGATTTCACAGATCTCAACATCTGCTTTACCGTAATCTTTTGATTGTGTCTCTTTGTGATTACTTCCGGGTCCATGGCAACTTTCACAGCCAACCCCCCTCAATCCCGGAGTTGACTCAATAGTTTCAAATCCTGTAAAATAGTTTAATCCGGTAACGTGACACTCTATACATTCAGGATCGTACTCGTGTTCAGCTTTCACTAAGGTTTCATAAGCAGTCGCATGACTTGTGCCTTCCCAGTGCCTGAATATCTTATTGTGACAAACAGCACAATCATCATTCCCAATAAAAGTCAGGTTTGAAGGCAGATCAGTCTTAAAAACCTGTGCCAGTAATTCTTCATCCATGAGTCTCTGCTGATAGGTTTTTAGCAGTATTTTCATTTCAGGTGAATCCTCAAATCTTTTATCTAATGATATTATTTCGGCAGGAGGCAAAAAACTATTAGAAGACCTGTCTCCATTTCTCCGGCTGAATTCTGGCGGTATAGTAATTGTTCCCAGATATTTACCCTTCTCCCCCACAGGAATTACGTATGTATTCTTTACTTTTGCAAGATGGAGCACTGGCTCATCAATCCCATGACCTGAGATTATCAGGTCAAATTCCGGATAGATTTCTGCAATCTTTATAGAATCCTCTATTTCTGCGTGAGAAAGCAATATTAAGAGGTCTGTCTTATCACTCAGTTTATTAAGTAAAGGTTTAAGCGACACAATGGGATCAACAACTTCTATTTCCTGATAAACATCATCAATAAGTCCTGGCGACACAATACCTAAAATACCAACCTTTAGTGTTGTCTCTTTTGTCTTTATCTCTTTTATAATATAAGGCTCTATTTTGAGAATCTGAGGATTAAGATTAACGATATTACTTGAGACAAAATTAACACTGCTTATCTGGGACAGATAGCCTAACAAATCAATGCCCATGCTGATATCTTTTTCGCCAATATTATGTGCAGTGTAACCCATCTGTTCAAATGCCTTAAGCGTTGTTTCCATTTTGATTTCGTCTTGCCTGCCGACTTTGCCGGGGATATCTCCCAGGCTTAATATGATCCCGTTATTATCGTCTTTTCGCAGAAGATTGATTAATGAATGTCGTCTCGGAAGCCCACCAAGCTGTACTTCCGAACAACCACAAGGTTCCAGATAACCATTTTCTTCGCCGGTAAAGATAACGTGTATGGCAGGCCCTGATGGCGCTTTATTCAGACTTTTACCGGTTTCATTTCCATAAAGCCTGTCATTATTTTGATTTGACAAAACCAGCAACAAAAAGACTATGATTAACGTTTTAAAAACTGAATAATATTGTTGTTTTGTAGGGGCGTATTGCAATACGCCCCTACTCCTGTAGCTTTTTCTCATTTTCCAAAAGTTTTTTCATTGCTCTGCTTTGCGGTGAACTATTACAAGATTCCTTTTTTACTGTTATACAGGTTTTGCAGTACCGGTATCTAACCTTCCTTTATTTCTCCTATTATGGGTATTCTTACAACAGGTTGAATCTTACTATTTGTGTACAGCTCTAATACCCCGCCAATCTTTCCGGCAGTAGCTTCTGGATGTAATTTCACTTCTATTAAGTAGTGAGGATTATTTGTTTCAAGATTATTAATAATTCTGGAGCTCAGATAATCCGGAGATGTTTTAATACTTGATAGAGTTATATTACTTTTATTAACCTTAACATAAATTTTTTGAGATAACTCTTTTCCTCTGGTGACATGGCCGTAATAGATTTTATTAGGATAAGTGGTAACATCCCCTACTATCTCTCCAAAAAAAGGTATATTAGCATTTTTTTGTATCTGGCTGTTTGTTTCCAGGTATATTCCCCCACTGAACCTTCCAATTTCAGGACTATTCTCCAATGCTACCTTGATAACATATTCACCCTTTTTCTCTTCAGCAATTGAAGCGCTTATAAATGGTTTGGACGGCGTAATCTTTTTTATCTTAAAATCAGGCGTGGTTTGTGATTTAATTGTAAAAGTCTTCTCCGCTTTTTCACCGATGTATATTGAGCCGAAATCAATATTCCCGGGTTCTGTACTTACGTCTTCAATAATTTCGCCGGAAATCGTTAATTTGTAACTTGGACGCTCAGGATCATTGCTTATGACGGATATGCTTTTAGTCACTTTTCCTGTAAAAGAGCCTGATTTGAATGTAGCCTTGATCTCGCCAGTGCTGCCTGGAGGAATAGTATTATTGGTTAGAATTGCGGCAGTACATCCACAGGATGTCTTTACCTTTCCAATGTTCAGGATATCCTTACCGCGATTTTCAAGCTCATAGATATGCTCAATCTTTTGACCTTTGTAGATTTGGCCAAAATTAAAGTCCGGATTTTCGAAAAAGATTTTCGGGCCTTGTGCAGAAACATTAATGCCGGAATCTTTATCGTTACCATGAATAGCTTCTGCACCTTGCAATTCAACGCACATAATGAATTGACAGACGGCAACCATGAAGAGTAAGATTGTTGTGAAGTACGGTTTATCCATGATAGAAATTATAACAAATGACACAAATCAAAACAACTCAGTTAAAGTGTAACAGGTCTTCTACTTTTAAAACAGTCTTTATTGTAATTACAATTACGGCAGTTGCCTACTCTAATGCGTTTATTGTTTCCGCACAGGAGTTAAGTGCACCATGGAGTGTATTCCGTCATGATTCCCTGCATACAGGGCGAAGCGAACTACGAGGGCCGGACAGTAATAATCTTAAATGGAGTTTTCATACTGAGAACATTGTGGATTCATCAGCAGTGCTTGACCGTGACGGTACGATATACATAGGCTCTCAGGACAAGAGATTTTATGCAATTAAACCGGATGGCACACTTAAGTGGTCTTGCGATATTGGAAGCAACATATTTTCAACTCCGGCAATTTCAAAAAATGTCATCTATGTATGCGCCTGGAACGGAAAAATATTGGCTTTAGACCTGGATGGTAAACTTAAGTGGAAAATACAAATAAAAGGCAGGGTTTCTTCGTCACCTGTAATTTCAGCTAATGGCAACCTTTTTTTAGGTTCAGACAATTACTATCTGTATAAGATTAGCCCTGCAGGAAAAATCTTATGGGCCTTTGCCACTCGCAAGTATGTAGATTCTTCCCCTGCAATAGATAGTGAGGGTACTGTATATTTCGGGTCAAACGATGGTCATATATATGCTCTTGATCCTGACGGTAAGTTTAAGTGGCATTTTAAAACTAAAGGTCAGATTACATCATCGCCGGCAATTGGACCTGACGGTACGATTTATCAAGGAAGTAATGATGGCAGGTTATATGCTCTAAACCCTGACGGCAAACAAAAGTGGTATTTCCAGACAAGAAAATGGATTGATTCTTCACCTGCCGTCAGCAAGGATGGAAATGTATACTTTGGTTCCAATGACGGTAGTCTTTATGCACTTAATCCTGATGGGATTTTGAAATGGACTTTCAAGACTAATGGCGTTATAACATCATCTCCGGCAATAGATTCTGATGAAAACATTTATTTCGGATCCTGGGATAAAAAACTCTATGCATTAAGTCCTGATGGAACATTCTTATGGAGTTTTAAGACCGGTGGCATAATAAGATCTTCGCCAACGATAGGACCAGACAGGACTATATATTTTGGCTCAAGTGATGGTAATGTTTATGCTATTGGAGAGAAATAAGGGATAAAATTTTACATATTATTAAGTGATTCGATATTGTTTATTATTGTAGCCGCTGGCTTCCTGCCCGAATAGGTACAGGCGGGTAGCCTGCGATTTACATCACCTGATGGATTTGCGTAAGTCACGCAACCTGAAGGATGCGGCTACTCAAATCGCTCAATTATTAATATTCCAGGTAATAATTAAATTATGTACAAAAAAATATTTAATGTTTTATTGGCTGCACTTGTTTTAGTTGCTGGTTTCAGCATACACTTTTCTATTGCAGACGCGGCAGACTCTCCGTGGCAGATGTTCCGGCATGATTTGAGACATACCGGGGTCAGCCCTTTTAAGGGAGCCAAAACAAACAGACTTAAGTGGAAGTTTGAAGTTGAAAAGAGGATTACATCATCACCGGCAATTGGCCTGGATAGTACAATATATTTTGGTTCGATAGACGGGAAACTATATGCGGTCAGCCCTGAGGGCAAGCTGGTATGGAGCTTTCAGACAGGAGGTGAAGTTACCTCATCTCCAGCTATTGGGACTGATGGTACAATATACGTTGGTTCCAGAGACAAAAAACTTTATGCAATAAGTTCAGATGGCAGTCTCAGGTGGACTTATGAATCAGAGGGTGAGATTTATTCATCGCCTACTTTAGGAAGCAACAACACTATTTATTTCGGTTCTGCAGATGGCAATTTGTATGCAACGGATTTATATGGAAACCTGAAATGGGATTATAAGAACAAAATGTACAGCTCTATAAGTTCTTCACCATCAATCGGGCCTGATGGAAGCATTTACTTTCTCATAAGCAAAGGTATTATTTATGCGTTAGGTCCCAATGGTACATTTAAGTGGAGTAAGAGGATTGGCAGCAATGTTTATCAATCTTTTTCTTCTCCTGCTGTAGATAAGGATGGAGTTGTTTATGTCGGATCGGAAAACGGCATTATGTATGCAATCAATCCGGATGGCAAGATAAAATGGAGAGTCAATACAGGAAAGACTGTTCAGTCATCACCGGCAGTAGACAGTGATGGAACAGTGTATTTCGGCTCTTACAACAAGGAGATATATGCAATCAGCGCTAACTGCACCCTTAAATGGAAGTTCAAGACCAATGGCTGGATTGAGTCATCACCGGCCGTGGATTCAGAAGGAACCGTTTACATCGGTTCAAGCGATGGAACTCTTTATGCTATAGACTCAGAAGGAGAGCTCAAGTGGAGTTATCAAACTGAGGGCTGGATCGAATCATCACCATTAATAGGCCATGATGGAACTATATATTTCGGTTCAAATGATAATCATTTGTATGCAATCTGTAATTAAATTACATAGGACGCAGATTTTCGCAAATGTGCGCAGATAGAATTTTTTTTTTGTTATAAGAAGTTAAAAGCGACTAAGCCTTGAAGTAAGCCAAAAGGAAAATCACATTACATTAACTTTAGGCATTTTAGTTCACTTTAGTCACTTCAAACTTGGTTGCGGCTATGCCGCACTATGGGGGTGCATTTATGATAATTGTAATGAAGCCAACTGCTGATAAGGGTGAGATTGATCATGTAGTTGAAAAGGTCGAGGAGGTTGGTTGTAAAACTATACTGCTGGAAGGTACCAATAGAAAAGTAATTGCCGTAATTGGCGATAAACGCGATATTCCACCGGAGTACTGGGATTCCATACCCGGTGTGGAAAAGGCCGTCCCAATCTTAACTCCATATAAAATAGCAAGTCGTGAAGTAAAGAAAGCCGATACGGAAATCAAAATAAATGATCATGTCCTGGGAGGCAAAAAGATAGGCGTTATCGCCGGGCCTTGTGCGGTAGAAGACCAGGATCAAATTAATTATATTGCAGAGAGAGTTAAGAAAGCCGGCGCTATTGCGCTCAGGGGAGGAGCTTTTAAACCGAGGACCAGCCCCTATTCATTCCAGGGACTGGGAGAGAAGGGGCTTGAATACCTGGCCAAGGCAAGGGAGGCAACGGGGCTGGCCATAGTCACAGAAATACTCAGCCCGGAACATATAGAACTGGTAAGCAGCTATGTTGATGTATTACAGGTAGGAACGAGAAACATGGCTAACTTCCTGTTGCTGCAGGCAGTGGGTGAGTGTAAGAAACCGGTAATCTTAAAGAGGGGAATGTCCGCCACTTTAGATGAGTTCCTGCTTGCAGGTGAATATATACTGTCACATGGCAACCCTAACGTTATCTTGTGTGAAAGGGGAATAAGAACATTCGAGACACATACAAGATTTACCCTGTCATTGAGTATTGTTCCTGAGCTGAAACGGCTGACACACCTTCCCATAATTGTCGACCCCAGTCACGGTACCGGTGTGCGTGATCTTGTGCTCCCTATGTCAAAGGGTGCAATCGCAGTTGGCGCTGATGGGTTGATATTGGAAGTGCATCAAGACCCGGAAAAGTCTTATGTTGACGGCCCCCAGTCAATAACACCTGAAGATTTTGAAAACCTGATGAAGGAAGCAGGCGCAGTTGCAAGAGCTGTAGGAAGAGACATTTAAACCTGAATTCCAAATAAGTAGGGGCGTATGGCAATACGCCCTTATATTTTGAGTAGCAAGAGAGAGGCAGAATGTTTAGGTTGCAGGACAAGGAAAAAGTGTTTTGAGAAGAAGCGACAAAAAAGTTACTAACCGGGAAGAGGTTGAGGAATTATTGTCAAATGCTTTGGTAGGAAGATTGGGAACATGCTTCGATAATATACCGTATATAACGCCTGTTAATTTTGTATACGATAAAGATAAAATTTATTTTCATAGCGCACATGAAGGCCGGAAGATTGATAATATAACATTCAATCAACAAGTGTGCTTTGAGATAGACGAGATTATATCAATTATCCCCGGCAGACGCATGCCATGCGGTTCCACAACTGAGTACAAAAGTGTAATTATATTTGGTGATATAAGGGTCGTCGATGATAGTGACGAAAAAACCTCTGCCTTGAACAAGCTTATTGAAAAATATGCACCTGAGGCGCCGAGACTTCCCCAGTCTTCAGACGCAGCAAAAAGAACAAATGTACTCGTAATTGATGTAAAAGAGATGACGGCAAAACAAAGTCCGATTGGTAAGAAAGTTATTTAAGCCTATATTGAGCGATTTTATATTACATGCCGTTGTAGCCGCTGGCTTTAGCCTGCGTTTTTCATCACTCGATGGGTTTACGTAAGTTACGCAACCTCAAGGTTGCGGCTACAAGATCGCTCAATTTAGGTGTTAAACAAGAGAGCATTCATAAATTGTTGTACAGAGTTGTTTTTCTGGAGTGCAGTAACCGCCTGCCCGCCAGTATGTTTTGCGGGTGTCACTTGCTTTAATACGCATCATCACACCTGCCATTCGTCGGGCAGGGATGGTGCACTCCATACTTGAGAAGTTTTAATTGTATATTAAGGGAAAGTTTGAAAACCACTGGTTTTCATTTTACTACTTTAGGTTCTAATAATTTAAATAATTTTAAAACACAGGTGGAAATATAATGGTAAAAAGAAATGAAAATATTGCAAAATTGCAGGCAGGATATCTGTTTCCTGAAATTGGAAGACGTAAAAAAGCGCTTTTAGAAAAAGAGCCGGATGCTAAATTAATAAGCCTTGGAATTGGAAATACTACCGAACCTCTAAGTACACACATTGTTGAAGGGCTTCAGAAAGAGGTAACTAAGCTTGGTACACCTGAAGGATACACTGGATATGATGATGATGCACTTGCTCAAGCGTTCTTAGACAAATTAAAAACCAGAATCTCAAAGAACTGGTATAACGGTATTATAAGTCCTGACGAGATCATTGTTTCAGATGGATCAAAACCTGATTGCGGGAGACTGTTCTTTCTATTTGGCAGTGATGTGTCAGTTGCGGTTCAGGATCCTGCGTATCCGGTATATGTAGATGGATCAGTAATGATTGGAGCAACCGGTAAATATAATACTGACACAGAAGAATTTGATGGTATAGAATATATGAGGTGTACCGCTGAGAATGATTTCTTCCCTGATCTGTCAAAAGCAAAAAAAACAGATTTAATCTATTTTTGCTCACCTAACAATCCCACAGGCGCTGTTGCAACAAAAAAGCAGCTAAAAGAGCTGGTTGATTTTGCAAAAAAGAATAATTCAATAATCATCTTTGATGCTGCATATTCTGAGTTTATTAAAGAAAAAGACCTGCCAAGATCAATTTTTGAAATTGAAGGCGCCAGGGAGTGTGCTATTGAGGTCAGTTCCTTGTCAAAGCCTGCCGGATTTACCGGTGTCAGGCTTGGCTGGACAATTGTACCAAAAGAGCTTAAATTTGATGACGGAGAAAGTGTAGGCAAAGACTGGCAAAGAGTAATGGGCACACTGTTTAATGGTTCATCAAATATTGCTCAATGGGGAGCGATCGCAGCGTTGTCAGAAACCGGACTATCTGAAGTAAAAGAAAAAGTGAATTATTATATGGAGAACGCTAAAATAATTAAAGATGGATTAGAGGGGTTGGGTATAAAAACTTTTGGAGGAGTTAATTCTCCTTACATCTGGGCTGCTTTTCCCGGTAAAAAGTCATGGGATGTTTTTGAAGATATCCTGACTAAAGCGCATGTTGTCACAACACCAGGTGCAGGGTTTGGTAAGGCAGGCGAAGGATATGTCAGGTTTTCAGCATTCGGGAAAACCAGTGACATCAAGGAAGCCGTTAAAAGATTACAGGAACATTTATGACATTTTAGGGTTTTGATGGGTTCGCTCCGCTTAACCCATCCTACAGAATATACAACACATATAGACCCAATGAGAGTTAGCACGTAGGTTGGGTCAAACGGAGTGGACCCAACAGAATTATTTAGAAAAAATGAAAAAACGATTATTCAGTGGCATTCAACCAAGCGGTGAAGTTCATATCGGAAACTATCTGGGTGCAATCAAAAACTGGATCAGTCTTCTTGACAAATACGATTGTATCTTCTCAATTGTAGACTACCATGCAATAACGATTGAGTATGATCCCGGTGAAATGCAAAAGAGGATTATCAATGCCGCCGCTACAAATATTGCCGCAGGCCTTGACCCTGATCGCTGCATTATATTCGTACAGTCTCAAGTCCCCGAACATACGGAGTTGACGTGGATACTTAATACTCTTACGCCTATGGGACATCTTGAGAGGATGACTCAGTTTAAGGATAAGGCGGGGCAGAACGAAAAGAACGTCAATGTCGGACTGTTTGACTATCCGGTTCTTCAGACGGCTGATATTTTATTATATAAAGGCTGTGCAGTGCCTGTTGGAGATGACCAGGTACAACACATCGAACTGTCGCGCGAAATAGCGAGAAAGTTTAACTCGAGATATGGAGAACTGTTCCCCGAACCGCAGCATCTTCTTTCAAGCGCCCCCAGGATCATGGGACTGGACGGTAAGAATAAGATGAGCAAGAGCATGAATAATTATATCTCTCTTATCGAAGAGCCTGACGCTATCTGGAAAAAGCTGTCAAGAGCCGTGACGGATGAAAACAGGAAAAGAAGAGATGATCCCGGAAACCCTGATATTTGTAATGTCTTTACCTTGCACAAATATTTCTCCAAACAATCAGAGATAGATAGGATTAACAAGGAGTGCAGGACCGCAGAGATAGGCTGTGTTGATTGCAAAAAAATACTTTCAGATAACATGATTAAAGAACTTGCACCGATCAGAGAAGAAAGCCTGGAATTAATCAACAACCCCGACAGCGTAATAGACGCCCTTAATACCGGCGCTGAGAAATGCAGAAAGATAGCCGGAGAAACTATGAAAGAAGTAAGGTCGTTGATGGGATTGAGATAAGTTATTTGGAGTGCAGTGACCGTGTCACTGTTTTAATACGCATCATCACGGATGATGCACTCCATATTATTCCCTTCTTATATACATTGTACTATAAACCATATACCAAAGAGAAAAATATGGGATATGTTCATGCTAAAATCCAGCTCAAAAATCCACGCCTGCAAAAATTAAAACCGATATCATCAAAGCATGGATAATCCAATAGTCAATTCTCCATGTTTTATTATTTATTATTAGAATAGATGGAAAACTTTCCATCTATTGACAATGTTAGCTATCGAGAAACATGTCAGAACTCGTCGACAAAGGGTTAAAAGCAAAGCGTGAATCAAAATACGTAGATTTTAAGCGGTCGTTCAATCCTGCATCCGCCGGCAAGTGGTGTGAACTAATCAAAGATATCATCGCAATGGCTAATAGCGGAGGCGGGGTCATTTTAATTGGGCTGGATAACGGTGGGGTACCGTCGAAAGAGGACGTTCAGCCAGTACTCAATATCGACCACGCAACGCTAGTCGATAAGATTCGTAAGTACACCGGATACCAATTTAGCGACATCGAGATACACGAGGCAAAGAAGAAAGGTGAACAAATAGCTGTATTCGAAATATCAGGAGTCAAAGTGCCAATAGTGTTTCAAAACGTCGGTACGTATGAGGTTTCGCATAGAAAACAAAAAACGGCATTCTCTTGCGGAACCGTATATTTTCGCCATGGCGCAAAAAGCGAACCCGGAACGACAGAAGACATCAGGAAGGCAATCGAAAGACAACTGGAAACCATCCGTAGCGAGTGGCTTGATGGTGTTCGGAAAATTGTTACCGCACCACAAGGTTCCAAGGTCACGGTATTTAGTGGCGAGGTAAAAGAAAGCAAATCACCAGGTGCAACTCCTATCAGGCTCGTCGACGACCCGGATGCCCCAGGCTACAGGTTAATAGACCATGACACCACCTATCCGCACCGACAAACCGAATTAGTTGATGTTGTTAACGGAATGCTCCCAGAAGGGGTAGAAATAAACACTTACGACATCTTAGCTGTACGCCGCACCAATGGAATTGACGGCGACGCACGTTATTGTCATACACCCAAATTCGGGAGTCCGCAGTACAGCGATGCATTCGCAAAATGGATAGTGGAAGAACACAAGAAAAAAAGTAATTTCTTCCAGGAAGCACGGGAAAAATACTATGTGCAAACGCATAGCGATAGCTAACAAATCGTTGCATAAGACGCTCGGAAGAAAATGGTCAGGTTTTGCAATATCACAAACAAATTAATCTTACAACAAACTAAATCAAGATCATCTTAGAAATCGTTATTGAAGATAGAAGATGAGTGTTTATAAAGAAATTGAATGGTAAAAAATAATGGTAGATTCCTATCTACATCAATAATACTGCTAACGTTTGCCCTCCTTCACACCGCGCCAATGTCCGCACAAACACTTCAACCAGAGCACCTTTTTGAGAAGAATCGAGTTATTGCTTCTTATGATTTATTTGAGGAAAAGGTAGAGATAGATGACTTTGATGCCGTGAAGGATGCAGTTGCTGACTGGGTCTACCGGGTGGGAGATGAGTGGGGTAAGAAGGTATTGGGCAGGAGTGACCTCAGAAATAAAAATATTAAGTTTGTTGAGGTGCTTAGGCGGACGGCCAAAGCGACGGCTAAAGTCGCCAAAGGCACAGGTTTCTATTTGGGGCAGTTTAATGGGTTCCACTTGATAGCAACCAATTATCATGTCCACTTACGATTAGTTAACGAGCCAGAGGATTATAAGGAAATAGAGTTTCCGTTTCTTGATCTAAGTTTCAATTTTGGGCGAATATTTGGCGCCTGGATGGAGATCGATCTTGCACTCTTTGCTATTAATGTGGAAAGCAAATGGGATCGGAAAATATTGCAATCTGTCGCAAGAAATTTTAGTTTTGACCACCCAATCACCAGGAATCAAAAGCTCTTGACGGTTGGATTTGGCCGGGCCAAAAATCACTACAGTGATATGGCGGGCACTTGGGATTCGGATTGCAAGGTCTTTTCAGGAGATAATGAATTTAAGATTAAGTATGGACTGGATGAGAAGGATAAAAGAGCAGGCACCTGGGCCTTTGCAGTCGGATGCGATGCCTCTGACGGCGACTCCGGATCTCCAGTTGTTACCCGATATACCGGGGACATCATTGGTCTTCTTTGGGGGGTAGCCCCCAAAACCCCTATAGTGCAAAGTTCTCAATCCTTAGACAATATGATCAAAGAGAATAGCCCGGCAATATGGAAGAATCTCAACTACGCTGTGCCTGCAGCGAAAATCAAGGAGTTTCTGCTTGAAAAGATTAATTCAGGCGCCATCACAGACAAGGTCGAAAGGAAGACCATCCTGGCCTTTCTTGGTGTGGATTCAAGTTCCTAATGGCGTTTTTTAATTCTGAGGTTACCGCTTCTCGCCTTCATTGAAATATTGAAGCGGGATTCCTGATTCCGCTTTTGTCCTACTTTCACACCGCTCTCCATTTAACAATAACACAAGTAATGATTGCTTATGCGTGAAGTCAGGCTTGACACAGCTCAGAAATAGAGTACAATTGTACAAATGAAGATTATTGCTGATACAAATGCGTTTCTTGCCGTAGCACTAGAGGAACCGGAAAAGGCAAAAATTATCCAACTTACTAAAGGTCATGATTTGGTAGCACCGGAAGTGTTACCATTCGAGATTGGGAATGCTTTGACAGCAATGTTAAAAAAACATACTTTAAATACCGACCAGGTGACTTCTGTATGGGATACAGTGCAGACAATACCAGTCGAATACTTCAGAGTTGACATACCGGCAGCATTGGAATTAGCCGCCAGGTGTAATATCCACGCTTACGATGCATATTTTCTTGAGTGTGCTATCAGCCTGCGATGTCCATTATTGACTCTTGATCGTCGTTTGAAGGCAGTAGCAGAGAATAACGGTATTAAGATTCAAGAGTAAAACATAATTTGGGAGAAGTGTTATGAAAGTATATACGTACTCAGAAGCACGACAGAGGCTATCGGAAGTACTCGATATTGCCCGTAAAGAGAAGGTGATTATCAAAAGAAGGAAGGGAGAAACTTTCTCTATTATCTACAAGAAACCGACAAAATCTCCTTTTGATGTTACCGGGATAAATACTAAGGCTACTACTCAAGATATTCTTGATGCAATACGAGAATCAAGATCAAGGAACGTGTGACAATTAGATTCACTAAACCCTCCTTCCGCCGTAGCTCCAGGAGCTGAGTGATCCTTGAACGTTGATCTCAGAAATCATTATTGAAGATAGAAGATAAGTAATTATAACCTAAATTGAGCGATTTTATTTTACATGCCGTTGTAGCCGCAGGCTTCCTGCCCGAATAGGTACAGGCGGGTAGCCTGCGTTTTACATCACCTGATGGATTTGTGTAAGTTACGCAACCTCAAGGTTGCGGCTACAAAATCGCTCAATTTAGATATAAGAAAAGTTAAATGATAAAAGACAATGGTAGATTCCTATCTACATCAATAGTCCTGTTAACGTTTGCACACCTCTTTAATGACTTCTATGCCGGTTTTCTGATCCCGCTTTTGTCCTATTTCCAGACATCTCTCCATTTAACAATAACACAGGTGTCTGTATTACCCACGGTATTGGCGGTGTTTGGTTCGATCCTGCAGCCCGTATTCGGCTTTCTCGGTGACAGATTTAATAGGAAACATTTTTTTGTCGTATCCGGCGTCTTATGTTCGGCAATATTCCTGAGCAGCATTTGCTTTGCGCCAAACTTCATTGTACTGGTCTTAATGCTCATGATCGGGGCATCAGGTGTGGCGGCCTTTCATCCTAATGGAGCAGCAACTGTAGCCGGTTTAAGCCAGAACAGGTCGACGCTCCAGATGTCTATCTTCCTTATGGTGGGATGCATAGGGCTGGCCGGAGCGCCATTTGTTATTACGTTGATTGTTTCACTATACGGATTCAGCAAGTTATGGCTTCTGTCTCTACCAGGAGTAATCCTGGCGTTAATATTGATTAAGATGCCAGGAACTCCCGGGAGTCAAAATAATAATACGAGTCTGTCAGGCTTGAAAGTACTTTTTGCCAGAACTTCATGGCCGCTGTGGATTATGTTCCTGATAATGTTTATCCGGTCAATAGTCATTACGAGCTTCATGAGTTTTCTGTCAATACTTTTTACAGAAAAAGGAGTCTCTATGCAGAAGGGCGGAATCGCTATATCCATTTTCCTGGTCAGCGGGAGCATTGGCGGTTTGATAGGCGGATATCTGGCGGATAGGATAAACAGGAAAATAGTAATAGCGGGTTCCTCAATCTTTGCCTGTCCATTACTTTTGTGGTTTTTAGATTCAAGCGAAACTCTTTCCATAGTATTGTTAGGCGCAAGTGGTATGGTTATTTTTGCAGCCGCTGCAGTTAATGTATTGATAGTTCAAAGATTATGCCCGGATATGGCCAGCGCTGTTTCAGGCATTTCGATGGGCCTTGTCTGGGGCACTGCCGGCCTTACGCTTCCCGTAATCGGGCATATCGCTGACCATTACAGTATGACAACGTCGTTAGGTATTGTAGCATACCTGGCGCCCATAGCAGGACTGTTGGCCTTCCTGCTGCCGGATATCAATAATCCAACTCAACAACAGAGTATTAAGCAATTGTAATTTCCTGTTTTATAGTTTACTATTCTTTGGATAAATTTTTACAATACCAGGGTACATTTAAACGGGAACATTATGGATATTTTTATTAAAAACATAGTAGATTTATTAAAGGCTGAAATTCCACTGTCTGAGGATGAGATAAAAGGTTTGATAGAGATACCTCCGGACTTAAAGATGGGTGATTTTGCATTTCCATGTTTTGCTGTTGCGAAACAGCTAAGGAATGCTCCCGGAAAAATATCAAGCGAACTTGCACAAAAACTGGCCGCCAGCGAATTAATAACTGACATTAAGGCCCATGGGCCTTACCTAAACTTTTACGTCTCGAAAGAAATGATTTTCAAGACAGTCCTGGATGAGGTCTTTACTGAATCTGATTCTTACGGAAATTCTGACTCTGGTGTGGGTAAGACGGCAGTAATAGATTACTCTTCGCCGAACATAGCAAAACACCTGGCCGTTCATCATCTCCGTTCGGCAGTAATCGGGAATGCTATTTATAACCTTTACAAGACCCTGGGATATAAATGTATAGGCATAAATCATCTGGGAGACTGGGGCACACAATTTGGACAATTAATCGTTGCCTTTAAAAGGTGGGGACCGGAATTAAAGGATCAGGATTCGATAAAAGATACAGGACTCGATATCAGCAAGCTTAATGAGTTATATGTCAGGTTTCATAAAGAGGCCAGGGACAATCCTTCCCTGGAGGAGGAAGCCAGAGATTGGTTTAAGAAGTTGGAGGATGGAAACGAGGAAGCAATAGAAACATGGCAATATTTCAAGGACATTAGTTTATCAGAGTTTGAAAGAGTATATGAAAAGTTAGGCATAAAGTTTGATTCGTATGCAGGTGAAAGCTTTTATAACAATATGCTTGATGATACTGTTAATAGAATCAAAGATGCCGGACTGTCTGAGATAAGTGAAGAAGCCCTGATAGTTAACCTCGAAAAATACGACATGCCTCCGTGCATCCTGAGAAAGAAGGATGATGCAAGCCTGTATGCCACCAGGGATATATGTGCTGCCGAATATAGAAAACGTGAGTATGATCTTGATAAGATGATCTACGTTGTTGGTTCAGAACAGAGATTGCACTTCAAACAATTCTTCAAAGTCCTGGAACTCATGGGATACGAATGGGTAAATGACTGCGTACACGTAGATTTCGGACTGATCAAGTTTAAGGATGGAAAGATGTCCACGAGAGAGGGCAAGGTTATCCTCCTGGAGGATCTACTGGAAGAATCGTGTAAGATCGCCATGGAAATTATAGAAGGAAAAACCTCTGAGCTGGAGAATAAGGCAGAAGTGGCAAATGACGTTGGCATCGGCGCTATCATATTTTCTGAACTGAGTACAAAGAGGGTTAAGGATGTAATGTTTGACTGGAACGAAATACTCAACTTTGATGGAGAGACCGGCCCATACGTACAATATACACATGCAAGGCTGTGCAGTGTAATAAGAAAGTGTGGCGAAACAGTAACAAACGAAATAGATTACGATGTGTTTAAAGAAGATGACGAGCTATTGTTAGTCAAAAAACTTGAGTCCTTCCCATTAACCATAATACGCGCTGCACAACATTGCGAGCCATCAATACTGAGCAAATACCTTCTCGATCTGTGCAGCACATTCAACAGATTCTATCAGCATCACAGGATTCTTATTGATGATACTGACCTGAAGAAAGCCAGGATTCTGTTGGTTGATTCAGTCAGGCAGGTGATAAAGAATGGCTTAAGCATTCTGGGCCTCAAAGCGCCAGAGAGGATGTAATTCACACATATTGTCATTCCCGGCCCTGATCTGGAAACTATTTTTCATCATTTAAAATTTCTGATTGACAGATGATATTTGCTGCTATAATATAGGAGAATTGAGACGCGGGGTAGAGCAGCTTGGTAGCTCGTCGGGCTCATAACCCGGAGGTCGCAGGTTCAAATCCTGTCCCCGCTACCAATTTTAAAGGCTTTAGGATATCCCTAGAGCCTTTTTTTATGAATACAAAAAGAAATAAAGACTCAGACCTGAACCATCTTATAAAGCCTGAAGTCTCTAATGACAGGTTTTGGCGTACCATACAGAACGTTGCATCTACCCCAAGCTTAAAACATATTCTGGAGATCGGCTCATCTTCAGGAGAAGGCAGTACTTCTGCATTTGTATCAGGCATTCTTGAGAATGTAGGCTATCCTACCCTTCACTGCTTTGAAATTTCCAAACCACGGTCTGAATCGCTGAAGAAACGATACGCTTCCTACAGTTTCGTTCATTATTATGACCACTCAACCGTAGGCCTGGAACGTTTCCCAACGCAAACGGAAATTGTTGAGTTCCACAGCCGTTACCGCCCCAAATTGCGCAGGGCAAGTATAAAAATACAGTTACAGTGGCTGCAACAGGATATTGAGTACATAGAAAAATACGGTCTCTCCTCAAACGGAATTCAACTCCTCAAAGCTGATCTTGGTATAGATCATTTCGATGTGGCCATGATTGACGGTTCTGAGTTCACTGGCAAGGCTGAGATGGAGAACGTATACGGTTCACGCTTTCTCCTTCTGGACGACATTTTAACTTTCAAGAACCACGAGAATTATCTTCGCCTGAGCAGCGATAGTTCATATGAGTTGCTGGAGAAATCTCGCTGGCTGAGAAATGGATATGCCGTATTCAAAAAGACTTAAACATCAGGATAGACAGGAATGAAAGTAAAATAGTTTTCAATTTCCAACTATTTGTACTTATATCTTAAAAAAGCGTGGAAAACTTTAGTAACCGCCCTACCTTTCAATAACAGGTGACTGAAAGTTATATGAGGCAATGTACCAGGAAAGATAAATCAGAGTCGAGAACGTTTTCTTATCTATATCATTTCCATTAATCAATGCCGTTCTCATATTTTCAAAAATCTCTGAGGCTTGACCTACAGTTAAATCACCATTATTAAGCTTGAATCGCAGACCTTCTCTCAATGCATGTAAAGTGTGAGCCACCATATCGTCAGGATGCTGTTGAATTAATGCATCCCACTCTATATTGTCACCCGGGTTATTATAATAATCTTTCTCTCCTGTACTGTATGTGTATACCTCTGCCAATATGGACGAATAGGAAAATGATAAAATTGATAATGTCATAATAACGATTATATTAGTTCTTACCATAAGCTATCTCAGGTCTTTAATGTTACTATCGTTATTTAAATAGAAGGTACTAAAACTGTTTTGAACACGTTTAGTAAGTAACTGGTTGGAAACAAAACTCAAGACAATATCCTGACACATCATCAAACAGGTAAGTTATTTTCGTGGATGTAGCTAAATGTGTAACATGCTACATCCTGTATGTCAAGCAAAATATTACCATACCTATAGTATATTTATATTGTTTGAGATACAGACAACTTTTTATAAGATATACGCAGTTCGCAGTTCTACCCAAGTATAGCATTAAATAACTTTCTCTGGCTCCGTCCATTTCGGCTTAATCACACTTGAGGTGAGGTGGATAATTCCATTGCAAACTCACATTCCGGATATTGTAACCCCTAACCCTGCCCCCTACTGCTCTTGCCGCCTCTATATTATTGGTATTGTCATATAGCTCAAGTTTTACTTGCTTTTTCGATATTACTGAATAAAATGAAATGAATACAATTTAGAACGATATGTATTCTAAGGCATGTTATTTTAGCAGGTTGTCTGCCAAGCTACATTCTTAAGGAAGGCAGCTTTCAGCTTAAAGATGACATCCTTATCGACAAAAACATTACGAAAGGAGAATATTTAAAAATGTCAAACTTAACGGCTGTAACTAACGAAGATTTTGAACCATCTGTTATTCAAGCGGATACACCTGTCCTGGTAGACTTTTATGCAGATTGGTGTGGCCCATGCAAGACACAAACTCCTATCCTAGGTGAATTAGCTCAGGAATTCGATGGAAGGGTCAAGTTTGCAAAAGTAGATATAGATGTAGAAGGAAACAAAGACCTTGCAGTAAAATATGGTGTTATGTCTGTGCCCACCCTGATAATCTTCAATAGTGGCGAAGTAAAGGAAACTATGGTGGGAGTAACAAGCAAGAGTAAACTTCAACAAAAACTTGAACAGCTTTTATAATTAAGGAAATAGTATGGATGGATTTCTACAAGGCCTGGAAGGCTACCTCAGTGCGTCGCCAATTCTGGCTTTTATAGCGGTTTTCCTGGGAGGTGTACTCACCAGCTTCACGCCCTGCGTATACCCGATGATACCTATAACGATCGCTTATATAGGAGGACGCAGTGGTGATTCCAGACTGAAGGGACTTTCTCTCTCTCTGTTTTATGTATTAGGAATGGCCGTTACGTATGCCGCCCTGGGAGCGTTTGCGGCCTTGACCGGGAAGTTTTTTGGGTCAACCAGCACAAATCCCATACTTTACATTGTTGTGGCCAACATTTTCATCTTCTTAGGATTGTCAATGTTGGATGCTTTTACACTGCCAATTCCCTCTTTTTTAGCAGACAGACAACCCGGTAAAAAGGCTGGTGGACGTATTGGCGCATTCCTGGTAGGACTTCTTGCAGGAACCGTTGCGGCGCCATGCACGGCACCTGTGCTTGGTGTTGTCTTAACTTATGTTGCTGCAAAACAAAATGTTGCTTACGGTGTAGGCTTACTCTTTGTTTTTTCTATAGGGTTGGGAACGCTCTTAATAATTGTAGGAACGTTTGCGGGCTTGATGTCAAGTCTGCCAAAGACTGGAAATTGGAGTGTGATTATCAAGAAATTCTTTGGCTGGTTAATGATTGCAGCAGGAGAATATTTCCTCATAACTGCAGGAAAATTATTAGTATAGTTTAACTCTCCCTCTTTCCCCCTTTAACAAAGGAGGATGTGGGAGATTTGCTTAATTCGTTTACTTTAAATCTTAAGGTTTTTATTTCAGCAGAAAACAAAGGGAGGAAGACAGATGCCAACAGAAGCCAGTGAAGTTTATGAATGTGAAATATGTGGCGCAATAGTTGAGGTAAAAGAAGGCGGCGCCGGCACATTAGAGTGTTGCGGACAACCAATGACATTACAGGACTAACACTTTTAATTTACTTAATCTGAAAATACGAGACACATAAATATCGCGAAGATTAAGATCTGATAGTATCGAAAATCACAGAAGGGAACTTACAATGAGAAAAGTTTATATGGATCATATGTCCACTACACCCACTGATCCAAGAGTAGTAGAAGAAATGTTGCCTTTTTTTACAGAAAATTTTGGTAACCCATCTTCTCACCTTCATTCATATGGACTCAGGGCAAAAAAAGCCGTTGACGAAGCAAGGGCAAAGGTTGCAGATTTAATTAATGCCAAACCTGAAGAGATAATCTTTACCTTTACGGGAAGCGAAGCAAATAATCTGGCTTTAAGGGGCTTAGCCCTTGCAAACAGAGACAGAGGAAAACACATAGTTATTTCCGAAATAGAACACTATTCAGTTTTATACACAGCACGGGAACTGGAGAAAGAGGGTTTCAGGGTTTCATATATAAAGGTAAATAAGGACGGTCTGATAGACCCTGAAGATGTTGCCAAAGCCATAAACAAGGATACGTTCCTTGTTTCAATTATGCATGCAAACAATGAGATTGGAGTTATCCAGCCTATAGAGGAAATCGGAAAGATAACGAAGGAAAAGGGTATTATATTCCATACTGATGCCATTGCAACGGCAGGAGTTATTCCTGTGGACGTCCAGGAACTTGGCGTAGATTCATTAAGCCTGACATCGCACACATTTTACGGCCCAAAAGGCATTGCAGCCCTGTACGTAAAAGAAGGGACTGAAATTGTTTCCATAATTAAAGGCGGCGCACAGGAAGGCGGCCTGAGACCGGGTACAGATAACATACCGGCGATTGTCGGGATGGGCAAGGCGGCTGAGCTTGCCAAAACAGAGATGACATCAAGGATAGAACATCTTACCCCGCTTCGTGACAAAATCATAAAAGCGCTTCCTGATAAAATCAAATACCTGCATTTTACAGGACACTTGACACAGAGGCTCCCCGGGCATGTAAGCTTCTGGATATCTTTTGCTGAAGGTGAATCACTTGTTTTATTTTTAAATTACAATGGCATAGCAATCGCCAGTGGCTCAGCCTGCAGCTCACCGGACCTCCAGGCATCTCACGTCCTTACGGCTATAGGCGTGCCGCCTGACGTATGCCATGGATCGATCACCGTAAGCCTTGGAAAGGATAATACAGAAGAAGACGTTGATTACTTTCTGGATACACTGCCAAAGGTAATAGACAGATGCTGGCAGATGTCACCCCTCTATGAAGACGAATTAAAGAAACAACAAGCCTAGAATAAAGGTATGAGTTACATTTCGTTTAGTATGGGTTTAAAATCCCGACAGAGTCGGATCTTGAAGCTACCCACAGGGTCGTCCTCAGGCGACGGGCGACTTTAAACCCCTATTGGCAGGTTATACAACTGTACGGCAGTTCTACTGCCGTACACATAGACGTCAGAGTTCTACTCTCCGATGGCGCAGCAGAACTGCCTTATGCTGTTTCAATTTTATAGATTGAACTTAAATGTTTTGATTCAAGCCAACACCATCATCGCCACAACTGTTATCTATGAAATCCTGGGGCCTATTGCAACGCGTTACTCCCTTATAAAGGCCGGAGATATTTAATCTAAATCTACTTAAGAAGATCTTCCTGGCTGGTCAACCCTTTTTACTCTTCTCCCAAAGGTGATTGAACTGTGCATTTTCATCGTAAGTACTAGATTTATTAACCGTCCATTTCAGAGACATGGGCGCTATCAAGGTGGTGACGAAAGCCATGCAGATCAGGGCTGAAAATTGATCCTGGGTAAGCAAAGGTTCGCTTATAGTCTGACTGTTTATTAATTTGTCACTCAACTCAATAACCACGGCTGCAATTACCATCTCAACTGCTCCGCGGCCATTCATGCCTGAACCGATTATGGCAGACTCCCATAAACTTTTTCCATACAGATACGCACCTAAACCGCAGCCCAGAATCTTTCCCATAATTGCAATCAGGGTGATGGTAATGGTGAAAAAAATGAACGACCATTCCCATCGAATACTAAGATGAAAAGATAAGGATACAAAGAAGATGGGGGCCATGAAACCATAACTTATACCGTAGAAACGGTCACTTATCTTCTGATATATATCTATGTTCATTATCTCCTTCCTGACAAACTGCCCTGCCAGGAAGGCGCCGATTATCAGGTGAAGACCGGCGAGTTCTGCCAGATAAGCCATTACCAAAGCACATACCAGGGCAAACGTAAAAGCCTTGCCCTCGCGATCGTCCAGTTTTCTGATAAACCTTGGAATCACAAAATGACCGATAAGTATGGTAAAACCAAAAAAAACCGCGACCTTGAATATAATGAATCCTACCTGTAGAACCTGGATTGTGCCGCTCTCTGCCAGTTCCAATAGTATTGATAGCGATATAAGCGCAAGAATATCATTTACAATAGCAGCGCCAATTATGATGTGCCCTATACTGGTATTATGAATATGCATATCATGCAGTATCCTTGCCTGAACGGCTATGGCAGTTATAGAAATCCCCATCCCTACAAACAGAGACTGGAACGAGGTACCCCCGAACATACTGCAGGCAAAGTATCCAAAAATAAACGGAAGAACAAACCCTCCAACGGCAACAGCAGTGGATGGCCAGATATGCTCTACTGCCTCCTTCGGGTCCATCTCAAGCCCCGCATAAAACATAAGGAAGAATATTCCGAACTCCGCCAGCAGTTCAATCGGCTCGGATGTGCTGATAATGCCCAGCAACGGAGGTCCGAGGATGATACCTGCCAGCAACTCACCCAATACGACAGGCAAGCCAAATCTGGCAAAAACTCTACCCATGAACCAGGCCACAGTTAAGATCAGGATAAGGTTTACAATAAGGTGTTCGGTAATCATAATTTTCTTTGCCGCAGACTTCGGCGTGAACTCAGCCGAACGACTTACACAGACTAAGAAAGAATAAAGACATGATGTAACAAGATATTTATAATACTCAAACTAAGTCTATATAGCCACAATTTTTCATTGGCTAAGAGTTTTTTTATCCACTGCCAGACATCGATATATTTCGCGACTTTTTACACATAAAGGAGTTGGTTGAGTGCCAGAAGATTTTTAACAAGGCTGAGATGGATTGTGATACTTGCTTTAAAATAAGAGAGCAAATATTAAGAGATGAATTCGGTAATCCAGAGTTTCTTGAGTCTGCGATAAGAGAATCCTAGCGAAATGTTTGGGTATATTGCTCTAGGAAGAGTAACCACCAGGATTCACAGGGATATTACAGGCTTGCCACCGTCCCGCCAGAAAGACTATGTATGGCGGGCGACTGTTAGTTTGTTTGTTTGCTTGTTTGTTTGTTTGGCCGGCCTGCCAGACGTGCTCTCTTTTGGCGGATATCATTTGGCTGAGCGAACCGGACGAACATAGTTGGTGGCATTATCGTATACCCAGCATACATTACCACCTCCGTAAGCACCATGAAAGCGTATGCTCCACGCACCATCCAGATAACCGGCACTATCGTTTTCATCACCTGTCCAGATACCGCTTTGCGTTACATCAAAAACAGTATCTATATACATGTCTCCGGCATTGTTGTTGGAGTCCAGCAGCGATATGGCTTCTTCCAAAGTAGGCAATCTCCAGTCGGAATATCCGGCATATCCCCTACTGTTCAAATCCTTTACCCATTGCCTGGCTTCACTTAAGACCATATCTTTTTCAGAACCGGACTGATACCACATTAAACCTGTGGCATGGTCTATTACCACATTGTCTCCATTTATAGAGTTACTCTCATAACTATGTATGATTGTACTGTATCCATAAAACCCGTAATTATGCTTTTTACGTATAGAAACATTAGAGGTTAACAGCACTTGATAAACAGATAAATCTCTATAAGAAGAACTCAGGGTAATTTGCGGCCCATCTTCTGCCAGCATAACCGGCGGATAAATGTATATAAACGATACGATCAAGATATGCAGTAGTAAATATTTTCTCATATTAACCATTTAGCTAAATATTAAAATAATAGGAAACGCTGAAATATATAATGATTATAAGCTCAGGATGGAATTAGGCAAGGATTTTTTTAAACTGTGAAATGTGCTTTGTGGCAAGATAAAATCGGCCAAATAATAAAACCTATTTTCCAGCGCCGATGTATATGAGCTACCACTACCAGAGATATATTAAACACGGGTCTCATTCCTTGTCTGGTTTTTTTCAAGATGGCAGGGTATGACCGTAAAATGATTTGACTTCCTTTTCAGTAACCTTCTTGACCTCAGATATCCACTCGACCACTGATTTATTAAAAGCAACGAAGCCAATATTTTTATCATTGTTTTTTGTTTCTTCAACAGTGTTAACAATTGATAAGAACTTTCGGTCATCATTCACTATGTCACTTACCCGGCACTTCAAGGTAGTAACATAAATATCACCAGTATATATCTTATCACTTGCTTTTAGCTTCACACTGATAAACTTTCCATCTTTTGTTCTATACTCTTCAGGGATAGCAGTTCCACAATAACGACAAGTTTTTGCCCGTAACTTAATATCTTCAGCACATGCAGGGCATTCTTTATGTTCTATATATTCTTTCGACTCATCCATTTTAGCTTTCTTTATACAATACTAATTTAAGTAATGTCTTATGATCTATCCACAAAATACATTAAATTTGCCGCTATTGTCTGTCCCAACAGAGCTTAATGCAGAATGTGCTAATGAGGATAAAAATAAATTTATTCAAACACATTAAGCAACAGCTATGCCATCTTATGACACATACCTCTAAATGTCTTTCAAGGCTTTGCTTAGGCTGATCAGAGTCCTTATGGAAATTCTCAATGTTTATATTGCCTGTGTGTCATACTAAAACATACAATCATTATTCAATTCAAATGTGTGTGATTATGAATCAAGATGTCTCACAATTCAAGAATTCCTGAATCCATTATCTAATGGCGGAAAGAATGTTTGAATATCGGTCGGTCCAGGGACGTATCATACGTGGAGGGTCCGTGTTGAAGTCTGTCCAGCCAAGGGTGGTAATCAGTTTTTCTGCCGCATGGTTATTTCCGGTTATGGCCACCCACTTGCAGACTTCTGCGTCAGGATGCCGCTCCATAAGATTGGTCTTGCCCAGGCTCCGAATGTGTAATCGTGTAGCATTGGCGTACAAAACCGGCTCCAGGTTGAGATACTTGTTGGATACATGAAAAAGGACTATGCCGTCAGGGGAGGTACAGCGCAGGTACTCCTGTATAGCCTCTACTGTGATCAGATGCAGAGGGATCGAATCACTGTTGAACGCATCAATGATGATTAAAGAATAATGCTGATCTGTGATGGAAGAGAGAGATAGGCGTGCATCACCAAAAAGCAGACTCAGTTTACCTGAACAGTTCTTCAGAAAGGTAAAATATTTTTCAGCGACAAATTTATTGTATGGGTCAAGCTCATAAAAATCCATCTCCTGAGCAGGGGTTGCATAGGTAGCAAGACTTCCAGACCCAAGTCCGATAACGGCTATCCGTTCAAGTTCTCCCGCGTACTGACTCAGTACCTGCCCGACCGGTGTTGTCCTGTGGTAGTAAGTGAGCGCCTCTTTTTGCCGGGAAGAGGACAGAAATTGACTGCCGTGGAGTGTCGTCCCGTGATAAAGCAGGCGCTTAGGGCCAGAATCGTAGACACGGTATATTCCATAGAAATTACGGTGACGGTGCAACAGAGAACGATCTATCCTGACCAGGTCAACCAGGGGAGTCACGCAGATAATAACCGCCATGGCCAGGAAAAGTTCGGGAGGATTTTTGCTCGGACGGTATAAAGTCAATGCCAGCAGTATTCCGGCACAGACAGCTATTACTGTTCCGCAAATGTGGCCGAAATATCCCAGTGCAACCGGCCAGCAGACAATAAGCACTGCCAGCATAAACAGACTGGCCACGGATTTGAATGAAACTCTCCACTTGTCTGATTTCAGGGCCATGGCGCCTGCAGCCAGTAACATGGCAACCATGTACTCCATCAGGTGGGCGCTAATCAGAGGCATAATCTGATTGACCAGAACGCTGCCGAAAAAGCCACCCAGGGCGATGGTAATATAAAAGCCGGGCAGTATTGCAGGGTTTAACGGCCTGTGTTTATTCAATTCTCCATGGCATGTCAGACAGACCGCAAACAGAATGATCAGATGGACTGGTAGTGTGACCTGCACAGGAAGCTTATATGACTGGATCATCATGATAAAAAGAAATGTTCCTATGGTAACCACCATTGGAAACCGGTTATGCAGCCAGTCTGGAAACCAGGGACGCTGCTTGAATGCCAGTACAAAGCTGAGGAGATAAATACACAGAGGCAGAATCCAAAGTAGCGGCACCGCTGCCAGATCAAAAGTAATGGTATTGGTCACTGCCAGAAACATGGCTGACCCGGCAGTACTCAGCAAAAACCAGTGAAGGCGTCCCACAAACGAAACGGCAGTATCAGACCCGGCAGGAGGCAATGGCCTTGTACCTGTCAGATGTTTTCCAGAAAAAATACCGGCAAAGCCAAGTATCACCAGAAGCAGATAGCCTCCCTGCCAGATATAAACCTGAACGTCCAGGTCAAAAAGTGGCTCAAACAAAAATGGATATGTCGCAAGGGCACAGAATGCTCCGAGGTTTGAAGTGGCATAGAGGATATAAGGATTATTACTCTGTGGCAAAATCGAGGCGGCCATATAGTTCTGGGTCATAGTGCTGATGGATGAGAGCACCAGAAAAGCCATGCCGATGGTCTGGCTGAACAACAAGGCAATTTCAATCACTGAGGGCAGATCGTGTGCAGGTGCATAAAGTGCCGTGAGCTTTAAAGGAAAAAAGAATATCGGAAGAATCAATACAGCTAGACAAACCGGATATGAACGCTTCGGACTCAGCGCCAGATTAATACCGTAAGCATAGATATATCCCAGGAGCAGCATCCCCTGAAAGAATATCATACATGTACACCAGACCATGTAGCTGCCGCCGAACCCGGGAAGAACTGTCTTGGAAACTATCAACTCTATCTGAAAGAGTAGAAATGCAGCCAGAAATACGATCAGTTTACATAGTCGCAGCATAAAGTCACCTGGAACACTTACTCACCTACGGCATCTTACCGAAGGAGAGAAAATATTTAAGTAAAGATGAGAGCTTAATTACTTTTTGATATTTGGACATCTTGGCATAGACTAGCATTCTATTATTTTTATTAGTTTATAATATAATAACTGCCAGATTTCATAAAGATTAAATGTGTTTATAAAAGGCTGGTGATTAAAAGATGAGATGTGGTTTTTGGCCTGATTATTACTTTTTTTCAGTACGTTCATGCGTGGGTACAACAAGAACCGGGCAGGGAGATCTATGCAATACCCCCTCACTGACGCTGCCAACTACCAGATGGTAGACAGCACCATGCCCATGAGAACCAACAACAATCAAGTCTGTTTTTAACTTACTCGCTTCATCAAGAATAACTTCAACGGCGGCTCCTTGAACAAGAAGAGACTCTGCATCTATTCCTGAATTCTGCAGCTTATCCGCCTCTCTTTGTAATTCCTCACGTTTTTCTTTAAAATCCTCAGCAACATGATCCAATACTGATTGCGGACGGCCCGGCCCGAAGCCTACAAAACCCAGTTCAGGTTTTTCAGCATATAGCAACCATACTTTAGCAGACAAACCCAAAGCTAAAGTCTTTACATAATGCAAAATCTTTTGGGAAGCACCGGATAAATCAACTGCAACCAAAATGTTCATTTTCTTTCTCCTGTTGTTCAATATAAGCACAAGTTTTTATGCTGCTTGAAGTGAGATTGAATAATAAAACTATATATTATTTAAGTCAAGGTAAAAGAGAGGTGGGCCTGCCAGACTAGCAGTGTGGTGGGAGCATGGGAACGAGTTGTACTTAAGTATATAATCGGTAGCTTTATTTTAATCCTTCTGTGTAGAAGGCATTCCGGACATTGCCAGCCTGAGGGCGGGAGGGGTAATCAGGGTAGTAATGATTACCATGATTATTAAGGCCGAGAAGATAGTGTCGCTGATCACACCGATGCTTTTGCCTATCCCGGCAAAGATCAATGTAACCTCTCCCCTCGGAATCATGGCAACACCGATAGCGATTCGATTCAAGCCTTTTTCCAGGGCACATAGGCCGCAAACCTGCTTACCAATAATTGCCGCAAGGGTTATTGCCAGAGATACTGTCAAGACATGCATATCGTAAAAAAGCTCCAGCTTTATCTGCATACCTATCAAGAGAAAGAATACGGGCACGAAGACAAAAGATGCCGGGCGCAGAATTTCCTGCATACCGTGTTCTCCTCCTTTTAAATCCCTGAAACGAACCTCTCTTAGAATAAGTCCGGCTGCAAAGGCGCCTACTATAGTCGCAAGGCCGATAAGATTAGCTGTATAAGAGAGAAGGAGACAGAAGACAATCGCCATAGCCAGCTTCCAACCCTCGGCCTTCCTGCGTACTGTATAATAACCTAGAAAAGGGGCCAACTTAAAACCCATTAATATAGCGCCTGAAAGGAAAAGGATAGAGAATATTGAGGTCTGGACAACATGAAAGAGACCCACACTTCCCGTTACTACTATGTCAGTAACTATAGCCAATATAAATAGTACTATAATATCGTCAATTACCGCCGCACCCATAAGTATACTTGACTCAGTAGTTTGGAGTTTTCCCAAGTCCTTAAATACACGTGCCTTTATACCTACACTTGTAGCACAGAGCGTAGCCCCCACAAAGAGATGAACATTAAAGCCGGCATCAGGAAAGAAGTAAATACTGGTGAAATATCCTAATATAAACGGTGTTACAATACCACCCAAAGCTACCAGAAATGATGAAAGACCCACCTTTACAATATCCCGTACATCTGTCTCTAATCCAATTTCAAAGAGAAGGATTATGATACCAAATCTTGCCAGGATGTCTACAAAGGCATGATTTCTCAGTGGAGCAAAGAATTCCCAACCTGTAAAATAAGCCAGATTTCCTATAATAATACCGAGAACCAGTTCTCCCAGCACTGCCGGTTGACCTATTTTTTCAAATATCCCACCGCCAATCTTTGCCGCTGCAAGTATGATAACTATACCAAGCAGGATAGGAGCAATAGGGTCCGAGTGGCCATGAAATACCCTATCTGTTTTTTCTATAGAATGTTTTTGCGTCTGTATTGCAGCCCCGTCTGGCAGGGATGACTGCTCCTGAACTGCTGATGCGTTGTTGAGTGATTCTTCTTCAGGTGAGGAGTATATGTGAGATGTGTAAACAACCAGCGGCGCTGTTAAAAGGATAATAGAAATACATTTAGATAATACCTTTGTCATTTTGTTTTATGTCACAGAGTTTTGCCTACCACGCTTAGAATATCTATGTATGTACGGGCGTAAAGTCCTCGGCGCAGTTTGTCCGGGGATTGCCACCTGCCCGACTTCGTCGTTCGGGCGGGTACGCCCCCTACCATTTCCTGATTCTGATTTCCAGCCTCCTAATATCTTTCCATAATGAAATCATAATCAAGGCATGGAAAAACTGAATTTCTCAGGTTTAACTATTATGATATCACAGTGTACGGTGCGGACAACTTCTTCAGCAGTACTGCCAATCAGTATATGTTTGATTCCCGATCTTCCATGGGTGCCCATAACTATCAGGTTTGCCTGTTGTTCCATAGCCGTCTCTACTATATCAGTCTCAGGAATTCCCTTTTTCAGTAATTTTTCATATTCTACTCCATTGAGATCGACAGTCTTCAGAAATTCATCAAATTTGGTCTCATCAACCCGCTCTATCTCTTTCATTATTTCATCTGCCTTCTCCTCAGAATTTGCCGCATTTACATAGGGTTCAATAAATGACTTCTCATAAACGTGCAAAATAGTTAATTTACTTTTGTGTGCCCTGGCCGTGGCGGCAGCATATTCCAAGGCTATCCTGGAACAATCAGAAAGGTCAATAGGAACAATAATCCGTTTGAAACCTACATACTTTCTACCCCTGACAACCATAACAGGACAGCCGGCCTTTCTCACAATCCTTTCTGCAACACTTCCCAAAATAACTCTATCCACACCCGCCCTTCCGTGAGTACCTATTACCAAAAGGTCTACATTCTCCTCCTTTGCAACCTGTATTATTTCCAGAAAAGGTTTGCCAAACCTTACAATTGGTATTACACCCCCGCCATCGAATAACTCCGCAGGTATCATTGCCTTAATCTTTTCCAGAGCCTCCACTTCAAGTTTTTGTTTCATGTCTGCATGTGCGGTACTGGATAGTAAATGTCTGTAATCATGGGGAAATTTTTCGATGGTATGCAATACATAAAGCCTTGTCTTCATGCATCTGGACACACCAAGACAAATGTCCAAAGCAACCTTTGAATATCCTGAGAAATCTGTTGCGGCAAGAATACATTTATTTGGGAATTGGCTCATAATAGTAACTCTTTTTAATAATCTCTTGTACGTATTACCAGGAGGTTTATACTATTACACTATAAAATCTTTTTTCTCAGGAAGTTTAAAGTGAGCTAAAGTTGCGGAAAAGATTCTTTAACTTAAGGCACTTCAAACTTTGTTGTGGCTATACCGCACAACGATATAATAATTAAACCGAATTCTCTTTAAAATACAACCTAAAAGTCCAAAGTAGAAAGTGCCTAAAATGACTGAAGTTAAAAAAAATATTCTGATTCATAACTGTTTATAAATTCTCAGTTTTTTGTTTTGAAAATACCGTATTCTATGCTAATAATAACTCTCGATTTTCTTTATGCTCTGTCTACCAGAATATGAACAGGCGAACAAGATTGAACCAGCAAGGATTTAAGAATTCAAGAATTGAGGGATTAAGGAATTCCTGAATCCCTCAATTCCTCAATATTATGATTCCAACTAGTTCGGATTAAGTATATACATGACTAAAATTAAGAGGATGAAAAAGGCATACAAAAAGGGATTTAATCTTATAGAGGCATATCCTGTAGAATTTTCTGAAACCGTAATATTAGTAAAATATGACGGCCCGGTAGATAATTTCAGTTTTTCATTTCCTGATAAAAAGGTTGAGCACATCATAGTAAATCTATGTCCCACTGAACCATGGGCGCTTCCCAACCGGGCAGTCCTTAGAAATCGAACACATGATTTTTTAAATAAACTGGAAACTGTAAGGTCAAAGTACTTTCCTGATTCACACTGTCATGTCGTAGTTAACCATCATGAAGCAACCCTTTTTAATGAGTTAAACCAATATAAAGCAGGCGCAAACAGAATCCCTCCTTTTGCAAAGGGAGAATATCTCCATTTACATACCATAAAACCGGTATATCCTTATGATGCACCTGTTCTGATTGTAAAGAACATTCTTGGATTAGATATTGCATTTGGCCAGAATGCCGCCGAGCAAGGTATACTCTTATTAGACCCTCAGAATGTTACCGGTATTTTTGAATACTATATCAAAGAAAACGAATTTAACACCCGCCTTATACCTATCTCCGGAACAGGTTTGAAAGATAATAAGATCCTCAAGGTAAAGCCCGGTACTCCTCTCAAAAGAATGTTGGAACTCTACGTTAGAACAGATATCAAATATCGTGTGTTTCTTGATGGGCTACTGAATGGCGCTGAAGTCAAGGATTTGACTCAAAAGATTGATTGGTCCACAAGGAATATTGTAGTAGTAGAGGAAAGAGACTATAAGTCACTTTTTCCTTATACCAAGGTTAATGAATTACTCTTTACAACAAGCCTTATGGGAGAATTGAGACGTTGCGTATATTGCAATCATTGTGATGATATATGCCCTGTGAATCTGGAACCAGCCCTTTACTGGCACTGTTATGATCGTGGTGAAAAACACAAGGCACGTACTTATGCATTGGAGAAGTGCATAGAATGCGGACTCTGCAGTTTTATATGCCCTTCGAAATTGGAACTGTTCCAGGTTATTAAGGAATGCAAATCATTAAAGTAACACGATAACAAATAATGAAAAATACCATTAAAGACATTGAAACAATCTTAAATGAAAACCTGAACAGGATCGAAGCGTTTATCCACTCACATCCAAAGGTAAATTTCCTTTTCGGGGCATTATTCGAGGCGGCTGACGGGCTGATCAGAAGCACAAGGGATACAGCAAAGAACCCGCCGTTTATTCGAAACTCTATGGATGTTAAACAATATATGGGTGGTATTCTTGTGGCTTTATTTTTTGGGTGGGTTGTGCCTGCAATATATTTCTATGGTTTTCTATGCGTTATACCCAAGCTTATTGTGTCATTCGTGGTAGGCGTGTTTGTTGTAGACGTAATCTGGGTCATACTGGCCGGAGAAGAGAGGATCAATGAAGGAGGATTTGTAACCTGTCTATTTATCCCTGCTTTTCTACCGCCACAGGCACCTCTCTGGTTAATTGGTGTAGGTGCTGCAATAAGTATACTGTTCAGGAACATACTCGGCGGTGTCGGCCATAATCTTGTTAATCCCGCCCTGTTTGGCCGCCTGATGCTGACAATATGCTTTCCTACAATGGTCGTATCCGGTTGGCAGGAGCCTTCCACCGGCATACCAACCATCCAGTCTTTAATGCATGGAGTGGATGCGGTAACACATGCAACGCCTCTCATAGCCTTCAAGGAAACTGGTGAAACAGCATCGTTCTTATCTCTAATGTTCGGCGCAAACACAGGCTCTCTGGGAGAAACGTGCAGGGTTGCCCTCATTATAACGGGAATATGGTTATGTGTGAAAAGGATTGCAAACTGGAGAATTCCCATTGCTTATTTAGGAAGCGTATTTATCTTCTCTGCAATTTTATCTGCAATAGCCGGAAAAACCGTGGCGCCTCCTATATTTCAACTTCTGAGTGGAGGCCTTATCTTTGGCGCTTTTTTTATGGCAACAGACCCGATTACAACTACATATAGTCAATCCGGCAAGTGGATATTCGGTATAGGTTGCGGACTTATCACGGTTATCATTAGAGGTTATACCCCAATACCTGAAGGCGTAATGTATGCAATATTACTCATGAATCTTCTCAGCATCCCGATTCAATCCATTATACTGAAGATAAAATACCGAATGTAATGGGACTCTGGAATCCTCCTGAAAAGGAGGTGACCTTGCTTTCGCCCGCCTGAATGATTGTCGGACAGGCAAGGAATTCAGTCCCAATACCGAAGATGATGGCGGGGGAAAATATTTTCCCAGAATAAAATAAAGTTTTAATCTCTTGATACATTAAGAAAACTGAAAAACAATGAATGAGTTTAAATTATTCTTAACAAGAGTCCTTTCAATCAGCCTTATTACGGCTATACCGTGTACTATATTGCTGGCGCTTTATTTTGTAACGGCTCCAAGAATAGCCGAATATCATGAGATAAAGCTCAAAAAATCTGTCCTCGATATCTTCAGTATCCCGTATCGTACTGAAGAAAAACAGTTCTTTGGCTTTAAACTGAAAAAAATTGACAAGAAAGATATTAGAAAGGTTTTTGAAAAGAACATAACCATAGATACACTTCCAGAAACACCTATCGCGGAACAACCGGAAGGAAGTAAAAAAGGAAAAGAACTGTTCAGGTATTATAAGGATGAAAAATTGCAGGGGATAGGATTTATTGCCACAAGGCTTGGTTACGGCTTTAACAAAGCGGCAGACATTTCGCTATTTATCTGTGTTGGACCTGATTTGGAGACTGTAAAAGGTATAGAGGTGCTGGATCATACCGAGACGCCCGGTCTTGGCGGCAGAATGACAGAAGAGGGATTTATGAAACAATTTGCAGGTAAGAAACTGAAACCAGGGCTGTCGCTTGTAAGAGGAAGAGAAACAGTAGGCCAAAACGAAGTACATGCCATTACCGGAGCATCTTACACAAGCAAGGGTATAGAAAATATTATTAACGAAGCGATGGAAATATTCTGGCAGGAAATGGAGGTAAAAAGGTAATGAATGTATTAGCAAGATACATAAGGCAGGTATCTAAATTCTTTTTAAGAGATAACTATATAATGTCAGCAGCGGCAGGACTGGGTTTCTGCTCAGCCCTGGCGGTTACAAACAAGATGGAAAACTCTCTTACAATGGGGGTAGGTGTTGTTTTTGTAACCTGTGTAAGCTTTTGCATTGTGTACCCGTTTAAAAAATTAATTATCGCAACCGGCACTCATCACAAGATTACGCTGCTCATGATTATTGTGTCTGTATTTGTTACTATATTTAACCTGATAGCTCAGGCTACTATCCCCAGGATTGCCTTCAGCATTAAAGCATACATTGACCTGATTACGACAAACTGTATCGTCCTCGCCGTAATCTCGGAAGGGCTGACATATGAATTCTGGGACGCTCAGAAGAAGATACTAAAGGCATGTCTCGGTTATTCTATCGCGCTTGTATTTCTGGCCCTGATGAGAGAACCTCTTGGATTTGGAACGTTAATGAACTTCCGCATACTCCCGGAAAGCTTTCCTGTAGTGGTATTGATGATAACACCTGTGGGTGGTTTCTTTGCCCTGGCAATGTGGCGTTTTATGCTCAGGCCGTTATTTGTCAAAACCGGTGTTGTTTATGAGGAAAGGCAGAAACAGGAAGAGCCTGCAGATGTTGAAGTTCCTGTAAAAACAAAGACATCAGGATTCAAAATATCCTGGAAACTTATAATAATCATTGCTGTCGGGGCGCTCCTCGTCATCAGTCTTGTTACAAATTTAAAAGCAGTATCTTCCCTGAACAGTCAATTTAAAATTCTTCTCCCTATATTTCTGAGTGCGCTCTTCTTTGACGGTATTGTCCTGAGCAAACTTCTGGGAATATGTCCGCTGCTGAACAAATCAAGACAAATCGATGCAGCATGGAAGATGGGAGTAGCGGTGGTTATCGTAGTAACATTGTCCACAAGCCTTAACTGGATAGTTTACAATAAAGTATTGATAGGCGTGAGCAATTACCTCTCCACAATTTCTCCCATCCCTATAAGACTGGAAAAGGTATTCTACCTCACCGTCTTTATAGTAACTATCGCTACCTTTGTACAAATCCTGGGAGTACTCCTTAGACGCTTCGCAATGGATGTATATCAACAAATGGGACAATTCCTGGAACTGATTACCGTTAACTGTATCGTTCTTGCCAGTTCTACATTTACCATTCCGCCGGGTTTGTCTTTTATGGCTACAACTGTCACAGCCTTCGGCTATGGCCTCCACTGGCTGATGGTATGCGTATGGCTGGCTGTATTGAGACGTCACAGGTTATTTGTGCCCTTTAACACATGGGATGAGGACTCCGTCGCAATATTATTGCTGGGTATCATGGCAGCAATATTTACAGGTATTGGTGCGATAAATATTTTTTAAAAATCGTAGGGGCGAACCCGCCAAACTGCCGGCGGGCAGGCGGCCATTCGCCCCTACAAAAAAAATCAAAATAAACATTTATTATTTATAACAGGAATTTCTAAAACATGATCACTTCAATAACACTGAGTATATGTATCATCATCATAATCATGTTATCCATGGCCGGGCTCAGTGAGATAACCTATCAACTTTTTGGCAAGGGGAAAAGGCTGAAACTCTGTATTCACAGTGATGATGATTTCAAGAAAGAACTCAACATAGAGGGTGGAGACAAGCTACTCAATACACTTCAGAACAAGGGATACCATATACCCTCCGGTTGCGGTGGTAATGCCACATGCGGACAGTGCAAGGTTAAGCTGCTTACCGATATGGGTTCATACTCACCAACCGAAACACCTCTTTTCGATCGCAGGGCAAGGGAAGAGACCAGAAAGTTTCTTGAGGAAGGTAAAGGCGATGGGTATACAAGGCTTTCGTGCCAGGTAAGGATAGACAAGGATGTTGATATATATCTACAAAAGTCAACATTACAGGTTAAGAAATACACTGCCCGTGTGGTCAAGAAGGTACGGCTGACCTCAGATAAGTATGAAATCAGCTTGCTTCCATTCCAAAGGTTCAACTTTACCCCGGGACAGTATATACAAATAGGACTGCCCGATGATTATGTTGAGCAGCATTATAAGAAATACGGTGAACAGATAAGGTGCTTTTGTAATGAATCTGGAAAGGACTTTATCCCCTATACCCCAGGTGTTGACCTTTATAGAGCCTATTCAATTGCTGCTGAGAAGAAAGAAATAATAAAATTAATTACAAGAACCGCTCCTATAAACCCGCGTACACCGGTTGAAGACGGTGGAGTCCCCTGCCTCGGGCCCAACTGTGTAAAAGAGTATCTCCAGGACGAATCAATATGGAACATATGGTCTGGGGACAGGGTCAGATTTACAGGCCCTTTTGGCAATTTCCTTCTGAAGAAGCAAAATCACACTGCGGTTTTTGTGGCAGGCGGAGCGGGACTTGCACCCATATTAGCGCTCATGGAGCAATGGTTCAGTGAAGGGCGCAAAGAAGACGTCTACTTCTTCCTGGGGGAAAGACGATTTCAGGATATCCCATTGCTCTATATATTGAAATGGCTGTACTGGCAGAAAGAAAATGCCGGCTTCAAATTCATACCGGTAATGTCAGGCGGTTTTAGAGGAGACAACCCTTCAGAACTGGACGACAAAGACAAGGAATGCTTTATCAATGCATCAGATGAGCACAAAAGAAATATCGTTGAACAAGGTTTGATTGATAAGAGTGGAGAAAAGTGGCTTGGTGAGATAGGCTTTATTGGCCCATTGCTCACTAAATATCTTACACATGACCCAAATATAACATTTTATCTATGCGGCCCGGCGCCAATGACTGTGACCGTAATTGATGCGGCAGCCAATAATCTGGGTGTACCAAAAGAGAATGTTCTATTCGATGATTTTACCGGTACCCTCACTCCATCCCTCGACCTGATCTACCAGAAACTTGAGATCTCAAACAAAATCAGGGAACAGGGACTGCTTCACTCAGACAACGATATAGAGAAGATGACCAGTATCCTGATCATGAAGCTGATATTAAGAGACAAAATTGATGAGGCTTATGAATTCCTGGACAAAGTCCGGGAAGTATTAGAAAAAACTGTGACTAAGGAAGAAAACCTCGAATTACTATTTAAAGAGTACGAATAGAAATATTTATTGATTTTATTTGTCTTTCCAATTAACATACCTAATCTCAAAATTTACTAAGATATATTTACAGACATTAATGTAGGAGTATTAAGGATGATTCTTAAAGATAAGACTATACTCATTGCCAATATCTCAGGCAAACGCAGCACCGGTTGGGCAATAGCACAATCCCTCTCAAAACAGGGCGCAAAGGTTGCATATACCTATCAAAATGAAAGATTCGGCAATGAGGTCAGGAAACTTTTTGAACCTTTAGATTCAATAGATGTCGGGGAGTGCGACGTCACTTCAGATGACGATATAGACAAACTTTTTGAGCGATTAGGCAACAACGTTGACGCCCTGGATGGACTGATACACACCCCTGCATTTGCCAAGGAAGAAGACCTGGCCAATGGTTTTATCAATACATCACGAGATGGATTTAAGCTTGCCCTGGACATAAGCTGTTACTCTTTAATTGCGTTATCCAGGCGCGCATTGCCATTGATGGAAGTTCGTGGCGGTGCCGTAATAGCGCTCACGTACCTGGGCGGAGAAAGAGCTGTCAAAAATTATAATGTGATGGGAGTTGCCAAAGCAGCGCTCGAATCCAGCATCAGGTATTTAGCAGTTGATTTAGGCCCAAAGAATATTCGTGCCAATGCAATCTCTGCCGGCCCAATGCGAACCCTGGCAGCCAGAGGCCTGAAAGATTTCATGGTTATGTATGATGATATGAAAGAAAAAGCCCCTATGAAGAGGAACATTACTACAAACGAGGTAGCTGATACCGCTTCTTTCTTGTGCAGTGATTTAGCAAGTGGAATTACCGGGGAAATCCTTCACGTTGACGCGGGATACCATGCGGTTGGCGTGTAAGTTCATAATAATATAACGCAGACTTTTGCAGATACCTGCCCGACTTCGTTGCATTTGCCATTATTTACCAATTTATTTAAGTTCGTTTCTCCAGAATTATAGAAATTTGTTCTCTACGAATATTTCTTAGATGTAGAATTAAGGAAACAATACTAAGTGATGTTCTGCCGCTTATAAACATCAGTATTAAAATAACAACAAATTTAAATATATTATAAGCAATTGAAATTGATCCATTTACTGAAATTTGGGTAGTAATCGTTAATGTTAACATAAAATTTACAATCCATGGGCAAGACAAAACTCCAATAAGCCAGACAGTAGCAGTCCATCTCTCTAATCCACTGAAACCTTCAAGGGCTATCCATGGTTCATCAAGACCTATCTTATCATCAAGAAATGCGCTATTGATACGATTGCGGATAATAATTAATATGAACATTGCCAATATTGCAATCACCCAAAGCGCATAATTTGATTTCAACTCAAAACCGACTGAAGGAATAAGCACTCCTTGGTCTAAAAGGTTACGTTCAATATCCCTGAAAACGAGTTTGTAAGAATCTTCACCTGTGTAATCCAATCCAAGATTGAATGCAATATTTCCAAGTTCTTCACTAGCTTTGGAATTGTCAGCACGAAGCCCCTCTTTTAAAGGAAGTTTAATTAGCCACTTATTCCTATTGATATTCTTCACCTGGAGTATTAAGAATAAGTCATCGCCTATTTTGCTTAATTTTGTAGTTAATTCACCAATCCCTCCTACAAAATGATTCTCCAAAAGAATAGCCCCTTTTGAACCTTTAAGTTGCCTTAACTTGTCCACCCCTATCTCTTCCAGTAAGAATAATTTAAAATACTCCTGTCGTGCCTTATGCACAACCGCCATGCGTTTATTATAAGAAATTGCAAAATCCCACACAAGGTACGTTATAATAAATAAAACAATGCAAAATATCCTGGCTGATGCGATATGTTTCTCACTATTCATATTTGAATTTATAATTGATCTTTTCTTCTGTAACTTTTACGAACTAAAATCTTTCGAGCATGACCGGGAGTTGCATCATTTAATCGCTTTTCCCTCATATAAAGAAAGTAAATTGCAGGACCAATCGTCCATATAAGAATTGGAACACTGAATACAAGCCCCAGCCATGAACCACTGATACATGGGCATTCTTCAGTTCGCTTACGAGTTGCGATGTCAACCGGCAAAGCCACAACAAACTCGATCCAACTACCGCATAAAACAATCTTGATTAACTGTGAAAGTGCAGAGAAATGATTAAGGCCTCGTAAATAAATCAAGGAAACAATGAACCAGAAAACCCATGTAAATGATATTACTACTAAATGCGGCACATATTCCGGTTCGTTTAATAACGATTGGAAAAATCTATAAAAAATATTAGAATCATCTGATACCACCATCAAGCTGTAATATTGGTCAGCAAATTCCAGGAAGATCATAATCACACTAAACGAGATTATTGTAATTAAGGCGGAAATAATTAACAGTGAAACTATAAGTTTACGTGACTTTACTGGAGCAGTAGATATCGAAATTCGACCGCCTCCCCAAATAAAAAGAGCCTGTAATCCAAGGAATGCAGCTAGAAATATAACTCGGAACAGGAAACCCTCACTAACAGAAGTATGAACCAATTCTGAATAATCTGGGTTGGCTGGATTTAACATCCAGAAATATCCATCGGGAATAATTTCACTAATTCCTATAAGAGAGAAGAAAATAAATATAACGAGTACAAAGAAATACATAATTATCAGTAAACTTCGATAATGCGAAAGTCTATTTAAGATTTCAGTCAGGTAGTTAATCTTCTTGGTTTGCATTATATTTCAGAGTTGTGATTTAAAATGTAATATACGATCCCCATAAGCCATACTCTTTTCTATTAATAAGTAATAAATTATTGAAACGTAATCTATTTCTTCATATCATAGTTTGTATTATAACGATTGATCAAGCCTTCGTCTGCAAAGCTGAAATACTTCTCCTCACCAACAATAATATGGTCTAATACCTTTATTTTCATAATCCTGCCTGCAAAGACAAGTTCTTCGGTAATCGCCTTATCTTCACTGCTTGGTTTAGGTTCACCGGATGGATGATTATGCGCAAAGATCATTGCTGCAGCGCCAAACTTATTTGCCAGATTGATAATCTCTCTTACATACACACTGCTCATCGTTACGGTACCCTCATGAGCAGTAACTATATCTATGACCTGATTCTGACTATTGAGGAATATTACCCTGAAAACTTCTTTTTTCAGATCCCTCATCCTCGGGAAAAGCAGATCATAGGCTTTCCTTGACGATGAGGCTATACCTTCTACTTTTTTTGATTCCTCAATTATCCTTTTCCCCAACTCTATTGATGCCTTTATTTGCGCAATTTTTGCATCACTTAAGCCCTTAATGCTGTACAAATCTTTTGGCTCCAGTTTGTCCAGACCTCTCAAGCCCTTCGCCTCTCTGATTATCTGCCTCGCCAGATCAACAGCACTTTTCCCTTTAACCCCAACGCGTAGTAATATTGCAAGTAACTCGGCATTAGTTAAGGTGTGCGCACCAGACTTTAACAACCTTTCTCTCGGCCTCTCTTCTTCAGGCCAGTTACTTATTGAGTCCTCATAAACCTTATCTTTGGGCTTTTCTGTCATGATATTTCACATCCATGTTGAAATACTAATCCTCACACGAAGCCACGAAGAACACAAAGGAAAAACTATTATCTTTTGTTCTATTCTTTAAATTTCGTTTTCTTAGTGCTTGTCCTCGGCGCTTTCTGTCCGGGGAATCCCTGTGTCTTTGTGTGATTATCTTTTTAAATGTTATATCTGGCAAGGAAGTTCATTCGTTTACATCCTTGTAAAAATAAACTTACTTATGAAAGCGCATCCATCATCTGACGGAGCTTATGTCTGTGTAGTATGAAATCTTGTAGATTGTAGAAATACTAGGGATTATAATACTCAGGTAATTACTGAAATCAAGAGGAAAAATGATAAACAATCCCGACTGGCAAGAACCTAAAGAAAAACCATACTTTCATCAAATTACGCCAAAATACAATGAGTACTCCTAAACGACATCACTATCTTCCAGAATTTTATTTAAAGGGATTCAGCAGAGACAAAGCTTTATTTGTTTATGACAGAGAGCTTAATGAGTATAGGGAGCAAATGCCTAGAGACACAGCTGTAATGTCGCACTATTATACACTGAAAGATGATAAAGGTAATAAGAATGTTGAGATAGAAAAGTTTCTCTCTCGAATTGAAGGAAATGCTAAGCCAATCATTGAAAAACTTGAAAAAGACGAAAGTATATCTGAAGAAAACAAAAAACTTCTTTCGATATTTATATCTTTCTTAATGAACCGTGTACCCGATTTTGAAAAGTCTGAGAATAAGATGCTTGAAAAAATTGCTGAGATGACGAGTAACATTATTTTCCAAGATGAAGAAAGGGCAAAATCGGTGATCGACAAGCATGAACGGGACACCGGTAAAAAAATGAATATTTCGCCAAAAGAATTAGTCGACTTTCATAGAAATGTACCACATAAATATATAATTAATAGGAATATGAGTTTGAGATTAATGTTTGAAGCTAGTTTTAAAATCGCACATTACTTTAAGCAAATGAATTGGATGTTATACCATGCTTCATCTATAACCTCATTTATTACCACTGACAATCCATTTGTTTTACTCCCTCCTGCAGGTTATGATTCAATATATGTAACTGGAATATTAATGCGTGGCACAAAAAAGATTGTACCGTTGACCCAAAGTATATGTTTAATAATGTTTGACCGAGGCACATCAACTGCACATAAAGACATAGACAGGGAAATGACCAAGAAAATCAATCATAACATTGCCTACTGGTCAGATCGTTTTGTAATTGGAAGAGATGTCGCACTAGTAAAAAAAATGGTCAAGACTGCAAAACTTGATCAATGGAAATATAACGGTAGGCTTAGAGTAGATTAATATTTTAAACTAATCATCAGGATACACAGGGATATTGCTGGTGAGATGTGGTTTGATAAATGCCCTGCTTCCCCGGACAAAAAGCGCCGAGGACTTTCCCCGGACAAAAAGCGCCGATGACTTTTCGCAGGGAGTCCAGGGGTTTTGAACATTTACAATTTATCTAACGTAGATTGGATTGGTAAATACCCAGGGTCTGCCTTCCATGTATGCCTCTACCCTGTAGACGCCCTTTTCAGCAGTTGAAGAGTCTAAAGAGGTACCTTCACTTTCATTATATATTTTGCCATTTCTCAGGAGTTTAATTGTGGCATGGTGTGGAGATTTGATACTAAAATGAATTTTCTTCTCAATGTCAAAGACCTCATCACCCATATAATAAGTCCTGTCACCTGTATCGGCAAAGAAGTTAAAGCCTGTGGCATCCGACAGTAAATCAAAAGACACATAACATCTGCCCTCTTTATGTGCATCACAAACAGATTGAATAGCTTCATCAGATTTAGCTAATTCACTCTCAAGAAGGACGTGGGTACGAATTGTTTTAAAAAGTTCTTCATAGGTAAAGAACGGTCTTTTCGCAAACGGAATCTTCCTGTAATGAGCATCAAGGCCGGAGATGCCGGTTACTTTCCTTTTCTGCCCCAATTCATCCCATAAAGACAACAATATAGGGTCAGGACCTTTTATCTGAGAATTTGGATTTTTATAAAAATGCCAGAGATTTGTCAGTTTGAGATCATCAATCCAGTCATGCAGGTAAGACCATATCTCAATACCGGCAAATCCATTATGTTCCCAGTCATGCCACGCCTCAAGGATTATGCTAAATGATAGTTTCCTCCTACCAAGAGGATGCACGATAAACGCTGTTCCCCCGTTACTGACAACATCATCAAGGCAATCTTTAGACGTCATATACTTGTACTTCTTTGGATTAACATACCTGTTATCGGTTAGTGGTTGTGTATCAAGCGTCAGAAAATGGCCATCACGCCGGGGCGAAGCCTCCATACCGACAATCACCAACAGGTCGTCATGCCAGCCTTCCCAGCCGTCTTGCTTAGGCAGGAAAGTATTGTGGTCTGACAATATTACAAAGTCAAGACCAGCATCCTGAGCGCTTTTTATTACGTCAGAAACAGGAATACTTCCATCGGAATACTCTGTATGTATATGGCATGCGCCTTTATAGTCTTTTAACATTTGAAATTCTGCAAATTCTTAATAATCTAGAAAAAGCCCTCCCCATCCCCGGACAAAAAGCGCCGAGGACTTTCCCCGGACAAAAAGCGCCGAGGACTTTAATCACCTCTTGCCTGTTAAGAAGTAGTTCAGGCGAGTGAAAACACGGACATGTTCCTCTCTTTCGAGAGGATTCCAATACTGGAATCCTCTCGAAAGAGAGGGCTGTCGTCAGAACAGAAATTCAGATAGTACGAATCCTTCATTCGAACGAGTAAACGTTTTCCTCTGATTATTGAGAACATCTGATGTTTTTAAGCATTTCAACAAATGCTTCTATCCTCGTCCTCATAGAACCACTTAATCTCCCGGGGCGGTCACAATCAAGCGTTAATATTGGAATATCAATATACTTGCGAACAAGTCTGTCATATATATGTCTGTGACAGAAGTTTTGAACGTAATGAACAATCCCATCAATCTTCCTCTCAGCAATCTGTTCCTTTATATCATCGATGTGGTAACGTATTTCATATGGGTATGTGTAACAAATATATTGGTCTACTAATGTATCTGTTTTGTACGGCATACTGAACTGCCTCTGCACTTCGTTGAAAACAACATGTACCTTCAGTTCACCCAGGAAGGAATACAGGTCACAGCAAATTGGGGGTACGCCGATGTATCCTAACCTTACTTCCGGGTTAAGCGCCGGGCGTTTTCCGGCCTCCTCAAGAAAATCTAAAGCTTTTGTTTCAAAAAGTTCATAGTCTCCCATTAGATCGCTTGTTGAGACATTCCAGATATGATTTTCCTCACCCGTAACCCTGTTTTCTTCCCACGTAAGACGATCAATCTCATGTACCGTCTTTCTTGCTTTATCCAATACAAGTTTCATCTGATGCGCCTTCTCCAGATTTGTCCCCAAAGTATTAGACAGAGATTCTAATTGTTTATAAAGTGAATCTCTGTTTCTATCGTGAGGATAAGAGAATGGAATCGCCTCAATATCTTCAGTCTGTAGGACCTCGATTAAGGCCTGATTGTTACTGCAATCCCCCTGGATGACACCAATGATTTTTTTTATCCCTGTTTTTTTAGTTGCTGAATATATACCCTTTATCCATGCACACGTGTTCCTGGGTAATCCTTTAATTTCAGCGTAATCAACAAGTGCATCAGGCTCATCATTGCAAATAAAGATATTATTCAGATCAATAGGTACATAACCCGCAGCGTACACAATTTCAATTGGCACAGTTGTCGTAATCCCTATTGCTTTATCAACCGATATACGGTAAGACATCGGAAACGACATGCCGACATTAACTAAATTTGCAGAATTCATATCAATTTAATTATACCTGAATTGAGCGATTTTATTTTACATGCCGTTGTAGCCGTTGGCTTCCTGCCCGAATAGGTACCCGTCCGAACGGCATCGCCGGGCGGGCAGGCGGGTAGCCTGCGTTTTACATCACCTGACGGATTTGTGTAAGTTACGCAACCTCAAGGTTGCGGCTACGAAATCACTCAATTCAGATTATAGAAATTATTTAGCCACACACTCACGACCTAAGATATTTACATATTGGCACTTAACGGCATTAACCACACTTGGTATTTTCACAGGTAATTACGTAATTTTCGATTTATCATAACTTATTGATTAGTGAGTATCAAATCATTTATCAGGGCAGTACTACTCCTTATATCTTAATATTGACATAAATTTTATGCTCTGTTATAAATAGCAACTTTCATGGCTGGAATATTAAGATAGAAAACACTCGCTAATTTAAAACTTTTGGAGATTTCACAATGGAATATAGAGACATTATATATAAGACTCCTGTTAAACATGGATTAATAAATTACGAAAATACATATAAGGATTTTAATTGGGATGATGTCTACAGGCACTTTGAGCGCTTCTCTGAGGATGGAGTAAATATTGCTCATGAGGCAATCGACAGACATACAAATAACGGTTATGAGAATAAAATTGCCCTGCATTGGGAAAATGAAGACAATACAAAAAAGCAGTATACGTTTTCAGATATAAAGAGACAATCCGACAAACTGGCAAATGTATTGAGGAATATGGGTGTAGAAAAAGGTGATCGAATATTTTTGTTCTTACCAAGGGTCACGGAGCTTTACATAAGCATTATTGCCATTGCAAAGGTTGGCGCCGTTGCCGGCCCAATGTTCTCAGCATTCGGACCGGAAGCAGTATTGGACCGCCTTCATGACAGCGAAGCAAAAGTGCTTATAACAACTCCTGAACTAAACCGGAGAGTGGATGAAATAAAGGAAGAGTTGCCTGCGCTTAAACATATATTACTGGTCAATGCGGAACACAATCTTAAACAGGACGAAATCAGTTACGAATCCGAAACAAATAAGGCATCGGAAACATTTAAAATAAGATGGGTTGATCCTGAAGATTACCTGTTTATCCTTTACACCTCAGGTACTACAGGAAAACCCAAGGGTGTAACTCACGTTCACAATGATATGGTCTCTCATTATATTACCACCAAGTGGGTTCTAGACTTAAGGGAAGACGATGTTTACTGGTGTACGGCAGACCCCGGATGGGTAACCGGCACAGTGTACGGTATCTGGGGGCCATGGTTAAACGGCATCTCACAAGTCGTATATAACGGGAGATATGATGCTGAAAAATGGTACTCAATTATAGAAAAATATAAAGTTACTGTATGGTACACTGCGCCAACTGCTTTAAGGATGCTCATGAAGGCCGGCGACAAGATCATTAAGAAATACGATTTGAGCAGCCTGAGATATATCTGCAGTGTCGGAGAGCCTTTAAATCCGGAAGTTATAAGGTGGGGACTGAAGGTTTATAACCTGCCTATTCACGACAACTGGTGGCAGACGGAAACCGGCTCAATAATGATAGCTAACTATCCCAGCTTACCAATAAAACCTGGTTCAATGGGTAAACCATTTCCTGGTACTTGTGCAAAGATTATTAATGCAAAGGGCAAAGAATTATCTCCGGGGCATCATGGTCTCCTGGCGTTGAAACAAGGCTGGCCATCAATGCTGAGGAGGATATGGTCAGACAAAAAGAAATATAATGAATATTTTCGTATCTCCGGATGGTACACCACAGGAGACACGGCTTATATGGATGATGACGGTTATTTCTGGTTCGTGGGAAGAGCGGATGACGTCATCAACACTGCCGGACACCGTGTAGGCCCGTTTGAAGTGGAAAGTGCATTAGTGGAACATAAAGCGGTAGCAGAAGCCGGTGTTATTGGAATACCTGATACGGAAAGAAGTGAAATTATTAAGGCCTTTATTGTTCTAAACCAGGGATACAAACCTTCACCTAATCTTAAGAAGGAGATACAGGAATTTATAAAGAAACGGTTAGCTGCTCATGCATACCCGAGAGAAATCGAATTTACAAAAGACGTACCTAAAACAAGAAGTGGTAAAATAATGAGGAGATTATTAAAGGCAAGAGAATTAGGATTACCAACTGGAGATTTATCTACATTAGAGGATTGATAGAATAACTGGTTTTCTTGGAAACGGGTATTCTATCTTCCTACTCCGACATAATTGAAGCCGGCTTTTCTCATTTCGTCCGGTTCATAGAGATTTCTGCCGTCTATTATATTAGGCTGTTTCAACAACCTTTTTACGTGTTCAAAATCCAAGACTCTAAATTCGTTCCATTCAGTAGCAATCAATAAAGCATCACAGCCCTTAACAGCAGAATAAGGATCGCTACAGAAAGTCACACCCTTTAAGACCTTTTTTGCGTTTATCTTTGCCACAGGATCAAATGCGCGTATTTTAGCACCTGACTTTTGAAGTTCTCTGATTATGTCAATAGAAGGTGCCTCGCGTATGTCATCTGTCTTTGGTTTAAAAGCCAGCCCCCAAACAGCAATGCTCTTTCCCTTTAATGGTGAAATCAGTTTTTTTATCTTCTGGAAAATAAATTTTCTTTGATCTTCATTTATTGTATTCACAGCAGACAATAATTTATCTTTAACGTTATTCCGCTTCATCAATTCCGACAGTGCCTTAACATCTTTTGGAAAGCACGAGCCACCATAACCCATACCCGCCTGCAAAAACCTGGGTCCAATTCTGTTGTCCAGCCCAACACCCTTCGCAACACTCTTAACGTCAGCACCGACCTTTTCACATAATTGTGCAATTTCATTCATAAATGATATTCTTGTGGCTAACATTGCATTACTGGCATATTTAATCATCTCTGCACTCTTAATATCTGTAATAAATATCGGTTTGTCTGTCCTTGCAATTCCCCTGTATATTGACATCATTATCTTTTCTGCTTTTTCACTGTCGGTACCAATTACTATTCTATCAGGATTAGTAAAATCTTTTACAGCTTCGCCCTCACGTAAAAACTCTGGATTTGAGACTACATCAAACTCACATTCATCTGCCTGATTCTTTCTTATAATTTTCTTTACTAACTCAGCAGTACCCACAGGCACAGTACTTTTATTTACAATTAATTTATAAGACTTCATGTTTTTACCAATTTGTTCTGCAACGGATTCAACGGCGCAGAGATCGGCCTCATGGTTTTTCCCGGGAGGTGTACCAACGGTGATAAAGATTACGTTTGAGTGCTTAATAGTAGTTTTCATGTCGCTACTGAAATACAAACGTTTCCCTTTAACATTTCTTTCGAACATATCCTTTAAACCTGGCTCGTAAATAGGTATAATACCCCCTTTAAGCTTATTTATTTTGCCTTTATCTATATCACAACAGGTCACTTCGTTACCCATATCGGCTAAACAAGTCCCGGCAACAAGCCCTACATAACCACAACCCATACAACTAATTTTCATAATACTTTTCCTCTAAAAGCCTTATAATCCTGACAGTTACCACTTTTTTGACGGTCATTTTAGTATCATCATTGTAAAGAATTATACAAGTTTGTGATGGTACAGTTACGCAAATTTGTTGTCAACCTATAAATCCGAAAGACATTGAGGAAAGAAAGTCTGGCCTCTATACTTGTAAAGTATTTCTAAATTAATGCCATTATTTCTGATTGGTGTGTGTTTAATTCAAGAAAGCTCTGTTGTCTTAAAAGAGAACGAAAAGTGAATGATAATTTCCTGCATTTTTCAGATTTGATTTGGATAAATGTTTGTATGGTACTTCGACTTATTTATCATCTCTATCTCATCTGTATATTCTATAAATAACCTTTCCAATATTCTTTTCTCTTCCCCTTTTACTTCTTTAACTTCTTCAGGAGAAACATTTCTATACCATCTAATAAAATTTCTCTTTTCCATTTCTTTATTCCATTTTATTTCTATTTCTTCTCCACTCATAAAGAATCTCCAGACCAAACCCCATGAATATATATAACTTAAAATAAAGATTGTATTATTGTTTCTTTAGAATCTCCACCAGGTTTTCTGTGTGATATCTGAACTCAGAACTACTCTTCATCTTTTCTTTTATCTTATTTATAGCAAAAATAACAGTCGTATGCCTTTTGTTCCCAAAGTACCGCCCTATTTCCTGGTATGAGGACTCTGTAAGTGCCTTTGCAAGATACATGCATATTTGACGGGCAAGAGCAATATTCTTTGATTTGTTCCCGGAATGAATGTCATTACGAGACACGTTATAATGCTTAATTACAATGTCCTCTATATCCTTCAGCGTAACACTCTTTCTGTTATTGTACAGTTCACTCAGGGCGTCAGAAGCCAATTGCAAATCTATCTTTACCTTGTTTATGTTTGCAAATGCCTGCACAGTAGTTATTGCACTTTCCATTGATCTCACGCTGTCATTGAACTTCTCAGAAATATATTCCAGAACGTTGTCAGGAATTTTCTTCCGTGTATTCGCAACTTTAGACCTTAGAATCTGTAATGAGGTGTTGAGACCGGGCTGTTCAATCTTTGCAATCATTCCAGACATAAACCTGCTGACAAGACTCTCTTTAAGCTGATTCATCAATCTGGGATGAGCGTCGCTTGCAAACACTATTCTTTTAGATAAACTATGCAACGTATTGAACGTATGAATGAATTCTTCCTGAACCCCATTTTTGTTAGCAAGAAAATGAACGTCATCCACAAGAAATATATCAACACCACGAAACTTTTTCCTGAATGATTCAAGTCTGCCGCCTTTTAGAGAATACACAAACTCATTTGTCCAATTCTCAGCAGGCATGTAAACGGCGCTTATGGCGTTTGGTTCAGCTTTCAATCTATTCCAGATACCCTGGAGAAGGTGTGTTTTACCTACCCCAATGGATCCATGCACAAACAGCGTATTAAATGCTACTGGCCCGGGTTTTGAAATTTCAAGAGCCGCAGCGTAAGCTAACCTGTTGCAACCACCTACAATATAATTCTCTAACAGCAACTGCCTTTTGCTTATGAAACCGTTACTTTGATTCAATGGCTTCTCAGATTTTATAATATCAGCCATTTTATTGTGGCTGATTTGAGAATGTCCATTGCTTTCTACAAGAAGTTTTATTGAAGGATTAATTCCGGTTATGCTTTTTATTGAATCTATTATAAGTAGTTCGAAACTATCACGAATCTTCGTCTGGACAAATTGATTCGGCACGGCTATACTTAAGGATTCGTTGTCGAATGAAATCAGGCGTGTATTTTTGAACCATAAATTATATTGTCGTGTGCCAATCTTTGTCTCAATTCCAGAGCTAACTTTTTCCCAAAGATTAGAAGATTCTTTTGTTGTAGAACAGTTCATGTAAGGAGAGGAGAAACAGATCAGGGCAAATTTCGAATAAAAAACTGTCTAACGTTTTTGAAGGAAAACTACAAATTAATATACGGTTCTTTAAACTTTTTGGTGTCCTTTTAAGTCGGGATATTAGCAAAATTAATTTTACTGTCAAATTAAAATACCGATGTTTTCTTTAATTTTTATTGGCATATAATTTTAAAGTTCATAAGACTATTGATATCAATAAGATTGAACTTCAAGACATGGAAAAATTATTTTTTAAAAACTTTTATAAAAATATATTTTCTGCAATACCTTTCACATTAGAAATACATTTTTTACAATTAATGCATGTGCTTACCACGCCAATAACCACAAGTCCTTATTTGACAGATCATTACACAAGCAGCACTATAAACTGCAGATTATCCAATCTTCAGCTTTACATGATTTCAAATTGTGGATAACTTGTGGATAACTTGTGGATTTCCAAAAAGACTATTTCTTTGTGTCCTGGTGATTTCTTAAATTCTCAAAATAATACATAAATCAGGAATCTGGCCTTAGAGTAAAGATACATACAGTCTTGACTGAAAACGCTTGAACGTTTTTAAGTAAAAAGCAATAATAATGTGACTAAAAAAATGTCTGTTTTCTTCTACATAATAAATTCTATTGACACATTTAAATTCTGCTTATTGTGGAAAACCTTTGTCACGTATAAAAACTTTCTTAGTTCCCGTTTTTACTTTACATATTCAAATGGTTGCTTTACCATTAATACTAAAAAATAATTTTTCCGACGCATAATTCTATTATCCTATGACAAAAGATATAGTAAAACCAAAACGTCAATGTCCTGGCGACGGTTACGAGATCAGCATATCCATTTGCAAAGGCAGGCAGAAGGTACATTACCCAAAATGTCCTGTCTGTCACTATAGAGCAGAAGCTGTTAATGTGTCATCAACATCAGTAGAAGAAGATACAGAGAAAGCAAACATGGAATCTGGCAGTGCAAGGAAGGTTGTACAACTGTCTTCAAACCAGGACAAAGCAATCAACCTCAAGATATTTAAGAGTTATGACATAAGAGGTGAATATCCGGAACAATTAAACGAATATACATCTGAGAAGATAGGGATGGCAACTGTACAATTCTTAAAAGGTGTAAAAGCAGATATTAAAAACATAGTAGTCGCAAGAGACATCAGACTTTCTTCGAATTCATTAGCCAGGTCCCTAATGAAAGGTATAATAAAATCCGGAGTTAATGTTATTGATATAGGAGAGGTATCTACAGATACTACATATTTTGCAGTAGGACATTACAACTATAATGCTGGCATTATGGTCACGGCGTCACACAATCCGGCAAAATACAATGGATTTAAACTATGCCATGAAAAAGCTATGCCGATCAGCTTTGACACGGGTTTATCAACAATATCAGAATTGGCACGTCAAACCGGATTACCAGCTTCTAATCAATTTGGAAAGATTATAGAGAAAGACATACTTAATGATTACAAAAAACATGTACTCAATTTCGCCAAGAATATCAGACCGTTAAAGATCGTCATTGATGCCGGAAACGGAATGGCGGGAAAAATGATTCCCATTGTCTTTAAAGACCTGCCGTGCAAAATTGTTCCGTTATTTTTCAAACCTGACGGCACTTTCCCAAATCACGAACCAAATCCTTTAGAGAGCAAGAACTTACGGGATTTACAAAGAAAAGTTCGTCAAACTAGAAGTAATTTTGGAGTAGCGTTTGACGGCGACGCTGATAGATGTGTCTTTGTAGATGAAAATGGCCAGGAAATTGGATGTGACATTATTTCTGCCATAATCGCAAAGGAACTTTTACAAAAAGATAAGGGGTCTACTGTTATATATGATCTAAGATCCGGCCGGATACTGCCTGAAGAGATCAGGAAAGCAGGTGGTAACCCTTACCGGGAAAGAGTTGGACATTCTCATATAAAGGCTACTATGAGAGAAAAGAATGCAATTTTCGGCGGCGAGTTGTCCGGGCACTACTATTTCAGAGAAAATTGGTTTGCCGATTCAGGAATAATTGCCCTGATAGAAGTACTAAATGCTCTTAGCAGCAGAAATGTTCCAATGTCCAATCTGATTGCACCACTTAAGAGATACTCTTCAACTGGTGAAATTAATTTTAAGGTTGCAGACAAGGATAAAAAGATTGAACAGATTGCTAAGCGCTTTAATGACGGTAAGATTGATTATCTGGATGGCATTACTGTTGTATATAAGGATTGGTGGTTTAATGTAAGAAAGTCTAATACTGAACCGTTGCTCAGATTGAACCTGGAAGGTAATACAGAACTGATAATGGAACAAAGAAAGAAACAAGTGATAGATATTATTGAGGAAGAATAAAGACTTAGGCACCAAATAAAGGTTTTCATGCTCTTGGATGAAATCTCTGATGTATGGATTTAAGGTATTTCCTGTCTACGTGTGTGTAAATCTGCGTGGTAGAAATGTTGGAGTGCCCAAGCATCTCCTGAACTGAACGCAGATCCGCCCCACCCTCCAGCAGATGAGTCGCAAATGAGTGCCTTAATGTGTGCGGAGAAATGTTTGATCGAATACCTGCCTTAACAGCATATTTTTTTACTAATTCCCAGATATTTTCACGTCTCAATTTTTTGCCTGTCCTGGACAAAAACAGTAAAGGTTCGTCGACTTCTATCTTCACAAGAAAAGGCCGCACCTCCTGCAGGTATCTTCTAATAGATTTCGATGCCTCAGCGCCCATGGGTACAATACGTTGCTTGGAACCCTTCCCCTGACACCTGATGTAACCATAATCAAGGTTTATCCAACTGACTCTTATGGATGCAACCTCAGAAACCCTCGCCCCTGTCGCATACATAAGCTCTAATATCGCCTTATCACGTATACCGAGCTTATCATTACTATCCGGCGCCCGTAATATTTCCTCAACAGCTTTATAATGGAGCACTTCCGGCAGATGCTTCTGTAGCTTGAGTGTATTAACTGATGACATCGGATTAACAGAAATCTTTCCTTCCATAATCATGTACTTATATAACATCTTTATGGTAACGAGACTTCTTGAGATTGAATTCTCCGAAAGTCCTCTCTGTTTCTCCTTTTCTATAAAATTTACTATCATTTTTGCACGTAAGTCCTGAAACCGCTTAATGCCTTCGCCCTGCAAATAATTTGAAAAATTACTCAGGTCGCCCTTGTACCCTTTTATGGTATTCTCGGAAAGGCCGCATTCAACGATTAGATAGTTCAGGAATGATTCGACAAGCGCCTCATCTATCATGTTCAACGATAAATGCGAGGTTTGCAATGTTTTCGACATATATTTCGTTAACCTTTTTAACTAATAAGAGCCTGTTATTCTTTATTTCTTCGTCCTCAACATTTACAAAAACCTTATCAAAAAAATCATGAACCGGCTTTGCAAATACATCATTATATGCAATCGACAATTCCTCATACTTTCCCTGCGGAACGTATTGAACCAATCTTTCCTTTTCTTTCTTATATGCAGCCCATAATTCTCGTTCTTCATCCTCTTTTAATAATTCTTCATTAACTTCACCGTGAATTGTACAATTTTTCCCTATATTGAATGTCCTCTCTACGACTGCTACAAGATTTTGCCAGATTGGAGCTTTGGAAATCCTGGTTACGACCTCTAATCTACAAACAAAATCCGATATATTGTCAAACCCGGACTTCATTACCGATTCTACGATATCGTAACGATAGTTCCTTTCAATATAAATATTATATACCCTATCCTTAAAGAAATCTATTATCTGCTCATAAACCTTATCACCTTCAGGACAAATGCTTGTCAAGTTAGATAGTGATTTCTCAAACACCTTTTTTAAAGAGATATCAAGTTCTTTAGTTTCCAGAATGCGTATTATTCCCAGTGATTGCCTTCTCAGCGCATAAGGGTCTTGAGAACCCGTAGGAATCAAGCCTGCCGAAAAACAACTTGCGATTACATCAAACTTATCCGCCAGGCTGAGCACAGTACCTATTTCCGTCTCCGGCAGCACATCATCAGCGTACCTCGGTAAATAATGCTCTGCTATTGATCTTGCAACCTCTTCATCCTCACCTTGTGCCAGGGCGTATTCACGTCCCATTATGCCCTGAAGTTTTGGAAATTCTCCAACCATCTCTGTTAAAAGGTCAGTCTTGCACAAGCTGGAAGCACGTTTAACCAATTCCAGTTTGTCAGAAGAAAAATCCAACAATTCTGCTATAAAATGTGCCAGGTCGCCAATTCTTTCTTCTCTGCTTAGATAGCTTCCTATATCTTCATGAAAAGCAAGGCTTTCCAAACCCTTAACTCTTTCATGAAGGGGTATCTTTTTATCCTCATCCCAGAAAAAATTTGCATCAGCAAGTCTTGCCCGCAAGACACGTTCATTCCCTTTCCTGATAATTTCGCCATCACCTGAATCCCTGTCTGTAATTACAATAAATTCAGGTAACAACTTGCCATCCTTGTCCTTAACAGGAAAATATCTTTGATGATCCTTCATCGAAGTTTCAATAACTTCTGATGGAATTGCCAAAAACTTCTTATCAAAGCTGCACTTTACAGCGCCGGGAAACTCAACAAGATTTGTCACCTCTTCAAGCAGCACTTCATCATCCAGAGTAGTGCCGTAGACAGATAGGAAAGAATTTATTTCTTCCCTTATAATATTCCGCCTTTCGTTTATCTCTACTATTACGTTTTCACTCTTTAATATCTCTTTGTAACTATCATAATCAGCATCCTTAATGTCTATTACATTGTCAGAAAGAAATTGATGCCCGTTTGTTTTACGATCAGCCTTTATGCCATTTAATTCCAGATTGATAACGTCTTTATCAAAAAGCGCCATAATTGTACGTATGGGTCGTGCAAAATACAATTTCCCGGCTTTCCATCTCATAGATTTCGGAAAAGCAATTGACGTTATGATAGATGCTAACATTTCCGGCAGGAGGTCAAATATCCTCCGCCCTTCTATCTCTTTTACGGCGAAACAATATTTTCCTTTGGGTGTGTCCACAACCTTCATATCTTCAGCTTTAACCCCTTGAGAACTTGCAAAACCAATAGCCGCTTTAGTCGGTTTTCCACTTTCATCAAAGGCAACCTTTGCGGCAGGACCTTTGACCTCCTGTACAACATCCTCCTGCCTTTGCGGTAATCCGCTTGCAAACAGTACCAGTCGCCTCGGCGTACCGGTGGTATGTATGCCATCAAAGCTTAGACGGTTCTTTTTGACCTGCTCGGCAAACAGTTCTTCCATTTGTTTTAGAGCTGGTTCTATATAACCTGCAGGAATCTCTTCAGTTCCTATTTCTAACAAAAGATTGGACATAATTTATTCTATTCTTTCTAATTTTATATTGGCGCCATCCCGTACACTCTTAAATATTTCAACATCTCCCTCAACCCTGCCTACTATGTTAACGGCGCTGGCAGGACGTATCTCATCACCCTCACTGGCCGGTGTCGGGCCAAAGAATATGCAGAAGGCATTTCCTGTCGGCCAGTAACCCAAATCGCCTTTTCCAACCACCTCTTTTGCAGTCTCATCCAAAGTTGATTTAACAGGAATATCAAAATATATTTCTTCTCCCCACGTGCTCACGGTATTTTCAATCGGCAACGCATCCCAGATATCTTCCGACGTCTTACTATCCAGAAGTTCCGCTACCGCAGAAACGTCACCTGCAACTATTCTGATCTTTTTCATAATCCCTGTTATCAGCGTTCACTTCTTTTCATGTTCTGCACAAAAAAGAATACTCCTAAGGCGAAAAGCCAAGCATAGACAACAATATTCTTCTTTGAATATTCCATCGTACCTGTAAAATTAAAAATTATCAACGTTAACGACGACGCCATCAGGACGACGGATAACATCATCAGCATCTTATGTCTATTCAATACAATTACCCTCCCCATTTCTCCGGTTATTTCTCCAAAAACCATAAATCAAGCTTCTAACCTAAAATCTTCCAGCAATCGCATTGTTTAAAACTGTCTATGTTTACGTCCCGGCATGTCCTGTTACTATAGCACGTCATATTTAATTGATTATTACTATAAGGAGTGTAAACAAGATGAAAGTATATAAAAATGGGCCCACTAGGACTCGAACCTAGGACACACGGATTATGAGTCCGTTGCTCTAACCAACTGAGCTATGGGCCCCGAAATGATCTATGAAGTGATCAAATACTCTATTTCTCAATATTAAGGTAACGCAGTCCGGCTTGAACTTACGCCCACTTATATGTAAACTACGAGGAGGAGTCTATCAATTTTTCGGTTTGGTTTCAAGTGTTTTGTTTCACTCAGTTTATAGTCAAAAACAAGGAAGTCATTATTGGGGGTAAGACCGAAAGTAACAGCCTTTTTTTTCCTGATTCTTTATGCTTTTATCCTATCACCTGGCTTCAAATGACATAATTCCAGACAGCCATAAGTATGGATGAAAACTGAACAAAGTTCTACGGCTTTCTGGAATTCAGCAATTTCATTCTTAATCTCATTTTGCTCATATACTACTCTCCAGTTTCAAATATTTACCTTAAACTATTTCAGGTGTTTCATAACGTCTATCCAATCTAAAACACTCGTAAACACCTTTTATCCATTTTTCAGAGTAAGATTCACATACGAAAAACAGATAGAATTATGAACTAATAAATGATACTATTTAAAACACTTTCTGGTAAACATATGATAAATGTTTAAACCAAAGAACATTCTATGCGAAAAATTTTCAAATTTGCTACTTTAAATATTATAACCATAATAGTTATCTTACTGGTTACAGAATCATCTCTCCGATTGGTTTTATTCCTTTCTATGGGCAAAGAACGATACGAGGCTTCCAAATATATAAACGCAGATATAAGTGGTGCATATGACTATTTGGCCCCTAAGGAATGGCAATTCGGTAATAATTTAGGGTTTAATTCAAATTATGATAATACCGTTACTAAAGACAAAAACAGGATAAAGTTATTAGTAATTGGAGGATCTGGAGCAGGTGGATCTAAAGACGAAAACTGGCCCGGAATGCTAATGGATATACTTAATGAAAAGACGAGGGGTAAAACATATGAAGTGTACAACTGCGGTGTAGCTGGTGCAACATCAACGATGGAATTAGACTTACTTTCACGCTTGATAAATCTAAACCCGGATATCGTTATTATCTATGACGGCTGGAATGATGTTTACTTTTCTCATTACGCGAAGGACCCTTATGTCCGGCATAATAACTATATCCACAATAAGTTTTTAGACAAAAAAGTACAATTTAAATGGTTCCTTAAAAAGAATTTCGAGATTTGCAGGCAGCTTGTAGTAATAAAACATAAATTAAGTATGCTTAAGGAAAGAAGCACAGGTAACCGTTCAGGGAAAACCTGGCTGGCAACAACCGCTCCCAACACAGATAAAAACATAACCCAGCTTACTGCAGATGATGCGATGGAAGTAAGGTCAAAATATCGAATGATGGATTCAGTCTACAAAATAGACCATAACAAACCTATAAAAGACAATTTTAGCTCTGTTTACACTGACAACCTGGAAAGGATGGTAGCACTTTGTAACAAAAATGGAATAAAATGTATCATCATCATACAACCCAGTCTCTTGTTCACTAAGAACATTTTCGCTCAATCGATTAATATTTCAGGAGTAAAAGGTATAAAGGAAAACACTCCAAAATTCGAGGATTGGCGCCGTACGGTTAGTTCATTGTATCCAATACTCATAGAAAACGCCAAAAAGGTTTATAAAAAGAGAAACTGTTTATATGCTGACTTCACAGATATTTATGTAAACGAAAATGATATGGCAGAAATCTTTACGGATGATGTCCATCAAACATTTAAAGGAAAACAAATAATCGCTCAGAATATTTACTATTTATTGAAAAAATGTCAATTAGTCAACTAGCACATTAGTTTTGATATTTTAAAGAAGAAGTTACTTATGAAATCGTGGACACAAAAACACATTGTTCTTATATTCTTTTTTCTTATGGCCTTGCCTTTTGTTTACCGTCCTATTGATGGATTTCACGCATGGAGACAATCTAATACGGCAGCAGTCTCTAAAAATTTTTACCAGGAAAGTCTAAACATTTTCTTTCCCAAGATTGATATCCGAGGTGAAAGCGTTGGTATTGGAGGAGTTGCAAAAATGGAATTCCCCCTCTACCAGTTTATCATTGCCCTTGCTTACAAAATATTTGGAACGATTTGGGATGGCTTTGGAATCCTTCTCTCACTTCTAAGTTCCCTTGCGATTATATGGATCACACCAAAAGTATTCAGGATTCAAAGAGATTCGGTCATTTATTTTCAAATAATTATGGCGTCATGCCCACTCTTCTTTGCCTGGTCTACTAAATTTATGCCTCAAACATTTGGCCTGGCCCTGGCTTTGTTTGGATATTATTATTACAAAGAAAACAAAGATTCCCCAAAGCCAAAACTTATTATTTTAAGCACAATATTTTTTACCATAGGTGTCTTGGTTCGCCCTTTTTATATCTTATGGTGTTTTCCCATCTTAATGGACTTTTGTCTCAAATTAAGAAAGAGAGCCTTCAAAAAAGCCTCATTAGAGCTTATGCAAGGACTTTTTATTATAACTCTTTTTTTTGGGTGGTATTTGTTATGGGGGAAATATCTCACTAAAAATTTCAACTCCAACTTTATGTATCCCGGCAGCATCCTTAAATTTGAAAACTATTCACTATCCTATTCACTAGAATTCCTTTTAGCATTTTCTAAAATCATCTTTTTAAATCAAATGAATTTCTGTTTTCTTGCCGCTTTCTTTGTCGGCATTCTTAAATTAAAAAATAATCCTTTAAGCTTTGAACTTATTTGCATACTCTGTTTGTACTCTGTCACATTACCCTTTATTGTTGGTACCACACAAATTGATTACCATCCTTATTACTTTTTAGGAGTTTCTCCTATATTGGCCTATGTAATTTCTCAGGGAATACATAAATCATTAGAAAATAAATTATTGATCACGAGTTTTTTTGTTTTCTTGATTATTGGAATTGGGTTCAATCTCACATTTACTATTCCATCCAAGATATTGATGGCCGGACTTTTTCTGCCTTTTATCTTCTATGGAGTAAAGTTCTTTTTTGACTACTTATATAAAAGAAACAAAGAGGTATGGGGTGTAATTATTATTATCTTAGCTTTATTAATGACTCCTGTTATTTCAAGAATATTTCTGAAACCTACTCCACTAAGGATGGCCTTAGAAAGGATACAACCTGCAGTCCAAAAGAACGTATCTCCAAATGACCTTATCGCTATTACTGCAAGAGATCATGCCTTTCCTCTTTATGTGCTTAAGCTCAAGGGCTATCCCATCGCTCCTCCACAAATGGAAGATGTCAATATTTTTATGGATTTAAAAAAACAAGGAGTGAAATGGGTGATTCCATACAATGAAAATCTTAATCATTTTTCCTTATTTAAAATAAACGATTACATTCAAAATCTTAAGTAAAAAACCACACCAAAGGGACATGGTATTACATGTTTAAATAAGTTTCCTAATTTAATAATCGTTGATGATGAATATGGTTAGAAAAAGAATTCTTTCGTTTAATTTACTACTAATGATTGCATCTGTAACTGTCACTCTATTAGTGACAGAAGAGGTGTTTCGGTTAGTATTACCGCAAAATTTAAATGGGTCATGGTTTGCTTCAACAGATAATGGACTTTTAGTCAACAAGTCATCCGGAACAGCTAAACATCAACATGAAAAACGCATTGTCAGGTATTCATTCTATGAACCAGGCCTGCGTGATACACCAATAAAGGAGACCGGTATCAGGATATTAGTAGTTGGGGACTCCTTTACATTTGGCTGGCTGTTAGAGAAAGAAAATACATACGTGTCCAGACTTCAGGTATATACAGACGATGAATTCGGTACAGGCACCTTCCAATACTTGAATGCTGCAGTCGGTGGTTGGGGTGCAGCAGACTACGTGGCCTATGTTGAAGATTTTGGGAACACTATCAAGCCTGATATAGTTCTTGTGTTTTGTAATGGAAATGACATCAGGAGAAGTATTAATAGAAATATCTACACGCTGTCAAGTGAAAATGAGTTAGAGCTGAATCGCCATATCCTAAAATCTTCCAAATTAAAAAACTTTGTAAACTCAATTCCCGGCTATCAATGGTTTATAGAAAATTCGCACCTGATTCAATTCGTGAAAACAAGAATACTAACTATGCAATATAACAACAAAATAGATAAACAAGAAGAGGGAATGGAACAACCCATGCAAGAACCTGTCTCTATTGAATTAGATATATCACGAGCAAAAACCAGTTCTCTCGGCAAAGCTCTTTTTCAACGTCTAAAAAAATGGTGTGACAATAACAGTGTATTTTTATTCGTGACAACAACCGGCTGGTACAATCTAAGCAATGCTGATACCTATAAAGATCCTACTAAGGCATTTTTGTATGCCGCCCAAGATTTTTTCCAGGACATTAATGTTCCATTCTTTGACACTTCACCGGTTGTTTACAAGAAAAGAAAAGAAAGGCCAGGTGAATTTATTGTACAGGGAGATAGACATCCCAATGAAGATGGAAGTAAATTGATTGCAGATATCTCCTGGCAACTCTTTATAAAAGAACAGTTGAATGAATATTGCCGCATATCAGGACATTGCAACTGACTATCGCTCTGTCATGTTCTCGTACGGTATGTGAGTACTATCGTTACATTTATTATAATTCACTTGTAATTAATACAATTAGTGCTATCAATATAGACATGGAAGAATTTAAAGGATTAATTTGTTTATCGACCAAAAGCTATATAGAAACCCCATTTCTAGATATAAGCCAGTTTAAGCTTGTGGGGGGAAAGAATGGAAAATAGTATATTTGTTTCGGTTGTTGTTCCAGTGCATAACGAAGAACAGAGTCTGCCCGAACTAACTAATCGTATCGTGGCAGCTTTTCACCTGATAGAATTTAAGGATTCATTTGAGGTTATATTCGTGAATGACGGCTCATCTGATCGATCAGGTAAAGTCATTCGCCAGCTCTGCAATGAGTATGTACAAGTAAAAGCAGTTGTTTTCAAAACAAATAAAGGTAAGTCACTTGCTTTAATGGCCGGTTTCTATGTGGCAAAAGGTGATTATATTATTACTATGGATGCCGATCTACAAGATAATCCTGAAGACATTCCTGCATTAATCAAAAAACTTGAAGAGGGGCATGATCTCGTTTCTGGCTGGAGGAAAAAACGAGAGGATAGCAGAATTAGAGTCATTGGTTCACTTATATTTAATTGGGCTATCCGAAAAACTACAGGTTTGGACATACACGACGCTAACTGCGGCTTCAAGATCATGCGTAAAGAAGTAACAGAGCGTATAGTTATCATTGGACATGCACATCGGTATATACCAGTCTTAGCCTATCAAAATGGCTTGAAGATAGCAGAAATACCGGTAGTCAATAGTAAGCGAAAGTACGGGGCCTCGCAGTATACTACATTTCGATTTCAAGGGCTTTTTGACCTCATGACAATATTGTTTCTTAACAAACACGGCTTTAGTCCACTTCACCTATTCGGAACCATTAGCCTGTTGCTCATTATTCCAAGCAGCCTGGTGCTTCTATATCTGACAGGAGGCCATATTTTATTCTGGTTCGGGTATGGAAAAGAGTTATTCAATCGCCCATTACTGATTCTTTCTGTGGTGGCATTCTTAGCTGGTATTAATATTTTCTTAACAGGCTTTGTTTGCGACTTTATTTTGTACCATTTGATAGATAGAAGTATTGAAGAAAAAATCAATAAAAATATAGATGAAATTTACTAAAATGTTCCCTATTTTCTCAGAAATTGCCCTCATAAAACTGCTTGATCAGTTATATCCAAGAATAATCTCACAAATCGACCGAGATCCCCATTCTCAAACCTACGGTTCATGTGATAGAAATCATTGGATGTACCGTTTACATGATTTTAGTTCAGGAATTTTACAGCAATCCTCTCTTGTGTTTGCAGAGTTTTATGCACTTTTTACATCTCATGGAGTACAAGATCAAATGTTTCTTAAAAAGAGTACGGCAAAGTATTGGCATAGACTAGCCAGGGATATCAATCTGTTTACCTTGAAGCTTTTAAAAAGAAATGGCTATCTGGATGAATACTACCCAGGGGAGAAATCCTTTGCCGCAACAGTTTTTTCCTGCTATACGTTGTTAAAATCTGCTTTGTTATTGGAACAGCAAGAAGTGATAGAATCTAAACTTCTTAATCATACAGCTAACAAGTTACTGAAAAGAACTCCCTCAATGGCGGCTAATCAGGATATTGCTTGTGCGGCTTTTTTGGGATTATTAAGCAAGGCCAGTGACTGGAAGGTGAATGAGGTTCATGAAAAAATTTCTGAATTTATAAATAGAGAAAACTTTGGTTGTCAGTTTTCAGAATATGGTGGTTTTGACCTGGGTTATTCATCAGTAACTCTCAATTATTTAGCTTATATGGACTATGATGAGACGTTTGATACGAAGGAGCATATATTAAGGTTAGGAGAAATGTGTTCTTACTACATAACTCCATCTGGGAATTATGGTGGAGAATTTGGATCCCGGAGTACAGCTTACTTTCTTCCTTTCGGCTTCGTTTATGCGGCTACTCTAGACAAGAATTTAACAAAAACTGTTTCTGTTCTGGATTTGGCCTATAATTACCTTAAATTAGATGACAGATATTTGATGCATTATTGCCTGCCTTCACTGGCCGTTGCTGCTAAATTCCTTTTTACAAAAGGAAATGTTGAATCTGTTAATAACTGTACGAGAGAAAATAATGCATTTATTAAAGTTGATAATGAAACTAAAGTATGCTCGTTCAAAAAAAACAATGCATGTCTTTTCATTGCTCTAAACAAAGGAGGCACTCTATTTCTGGAAAAGGACAGTCAGGCCTACCATAATTGCGGTTATATAATAAAAAGGGGAGCGAAAACATTTGCCACGAATATATTAACTGAAAATCATGTTTATAATTTGGAAAATATGAAGGGCGAGGTATTCAGAATAAGAATAGAGGGAAGATTTTATACTTTTAGAATAATTTTACCATCTACATTTAAAACTGTCGTCTTGCGAATCTTAGGATTTATGGGGCCTGTTTTTAATAAAATGTTTAAAGAGCTTCTCATTAAGCAACCAATACCGTTAAGAGGAGTTAGTTTTATAAGAGATATAAAAATAGATAAGGATAAAGGACAAGTTGAGGTTGTTGATGAAATAGTAAATTTGAGAAAAGATGACAAGGTTTTTAAATCACCAGTTTCATCACTCAGGCTTGTTCCAAGTTCGAAGTTCTATCAAAGGGGAGAAGAAGACGCTTCTGCGGATATATTTATTAGTAATAAATATTATGCGAATGCAAAGTTTAAGAATACCTTTGAAGTCTAAAACTAATGAATTGGTTATCAAATGAATGAAAGACAATGTTTATATCTAAAAAAAAAGAGTGGTATTTCAAAGTCAGGTATACTGAATGGAAACTATGATGAAAAGTATTTGATTGGTGAATATGAATACTTATATTTAGGACATAGCAATGATCACATGGAAAGAGAAAAAGGGTCTTCTGGCGGAATTGGCACAGCTTTACTTAAATATTTGTTAGAAAAGAACATAGTGGATGGTGTAATCGGTGTTGGCTTTTCTTCTGATGACCCTCTTAAATGTATTTATAAGCTTGTTAATGTGGTTAATGATGTGTTGGAGTTGGCTGGGTCAAAATATGTATATATGGGAATTGGAGAACTTGGAGAACTAATCGAAAAAAACCATCAATTATCGTTGGCTGTAATCGCCCAGCCCTGTCATGTACAAGTACTTCGAGTATGGCAAAAGAAAAGGTTTTCTAATATCAAATATATTTTCAGCTTTTTCTGCGGGTACAATATTTCACCAAAAGCTACCAAATACATGACACAGAAAGCTAACATTCCTCATAATGATATTCTTAGCATTGAATACAGAGGGGGTAAGTATCCTGGGGGCTTCAGGGTTGCCGGTAAGTCTGGCAGTGTAGTCCAATTTGGTAAAGAGAACTACGAATTAATTGATCTGATGTTTCTACTACCCCATTGTCACCGCTGCCATTTTTATATGGGAGAATTTGCAGATATTGTACTAGGTGATGCATGGGTAAAAGAGCATGAAAATTTAACAACAATTATTACAAGGACACAAATTGGCAATAAGCTGCTAAGGAACATGTACACAGAACGTTGGCTTTGTCTATATGAATTAAGTAAAAGTGAATTAATAAAAATGCATAAGCACAATCTAAAATATAAAAAGTTCGGTCATGGCATTTTTATGAAGTTTTTAGTGTGGCTTTTTAGAGATTTTTGTCCTAGTACTCTAATCCCTTTTCACTTCCTTGGAAAACTATCAAAGTATAGAAGGAAATTTAAAATTGGAATTTCTATTCCAATATTGAAAAAGATCGACTTTAATTCCTACAGGTAAAAAGCCCTTAATGCCTAATACTCCTGTCGCTTCTTAAAAGTCTAAGTATCAACAGGCTGAATCTTTTATCTTCATATTATATTTTTCCATTTAGGTTTATAATCGCATGATTATCAGGTATTTCACTAATATATCTCCACACATAAAATTAGCAGTAAAATTTTTTTTAACTGTCGCCATTATTGCATTTCTGATATACGCTTTAGAACTGGAAAAGCTTTGGGCATCTGTAAAAACAATTCAAGTTGATTTACTTCTTGCAGGTATATTCTTAAGTGCTATTTTTGTTTTCTTGCGCATTGGTAAATGGCGAATACTTACTGTAATTAACGGTATAAATGTACCTAAATCAGAGTTTGTACGTACGGTTTTATATTCACTGGTGATTGGAATAGTAACACCTGCAAGGGTAGGTGAAGTTATATGTGTCAGTTGTATTTCGCCAAAACAGCGAACTCATGGATTTATTCTTTTCTTTTTTGATCGCCTGGCTGAGCTTTGCACAGTGTTGATATTTGCTATTCCCGGCATGTTCTTTCTGCCATGGTGGCTTGCTATACCAGTTGGTATCAGCTTCACACTAGGGATATTTATCTTACTTGTTATATTTTGTAGTAAATCTCTTCGGGTTAGTTTAGGACGTTTTCTACGAATAGATAGAAATTCTAAATTCCGCGACCTAATGCAAAGCGATATATCTATATCAATATCATACATCCTAATGTGTATTTTAACATATATAATAGCTTATACCCTTATCGCAGCTTTTATTGCAGGGGCATTTGAGGTCTCTTCGTGGCGTTTTATTCTATTTTTACCCATTGTTACTTTATCAAACCTGATATCAATTACTTTTGGAGGCTTGGGCGTTCGCGAGGGATTGGCGGCTTGCATACTTCCTTTGGCAAGTATACCCCCTGAGGTTTCTGCTTCCGCGCTTTTTCTTTCCTTTATCTTCACCCGTGTTGTCCCAGGAATTCTGGGTTTCTTATGGACAGTAAGCCGGACTTTGATTAATCTGAGGAATAGTAATTGAAAGTTCACAGTAAGCTTATAATAAGGTTGCAAGCCTGTAACAACCACGTGTATTCAAACGTTAAATTTTATTTGACATAATGTGATTATGAAAATAAAATGTGGGATTCTTGAGTAAACTGGTCCATACAAATATGTATACAGTAAACATTTTAAAGGTGAAGAGTAAATGACAGATGTTTTTGGAGACAAAACGAAAACAAATAGATACGAGATTGACGAAGAAGCTCCTTGCATTGTTGCCTGCCCGATCAGACAGGATGCGCGTGATTATGTACAATTGATTGCAAGAGGTAGATTTTCTGAAGCAATGCAGATCGTAGCGGAAAGAAACGCATTGCCGTCTGCATGCGGCCGTATATGCACTCATCCATGTGAAACTGAATGTAGAAGAAACAGCATAGATAAACCCATTGCAATAGCATGGCTTAAACGGTTTCTTGCCGATGGTTATTTCAATGACACAACACAAGGTAAAGACAGGCAGGCAGAAATCAAGTATCCGGAAAGAATAGCAATCATTGGCGCCGGACCGGCAGGGTTGGCAGCCGCAAAAGACCTGTCACTCCTTGGGTATCAATGCACTATCTTTGAGGCACACTCTGGACCCGGAGGTATGCTTCGCATGGGAGTGCCAACATACCGTTTGCCCAGAGATTTCATGGACAAAGACATTAACTTTATAAAAAAACTGGGAGTAGAAATAAAGTATAATACGACTGTAGGCAAGGATATTTCATTCAGTGATTTACAGAATGAAGGTTATGAGATTACGTTTATAGCTGTGGGCTTGCCAGTAACCAGGCGATTACCCATTGAGGGCACAGATTTAGATGGCGTTCAGGACGCTATTACTTTCCTTAAAAGCGCAAACTGCCATAACAATGCAAAGGTTGGAAATAAGGTTCTGGTTATTGGCGGTGGAGCGGTTGCAATGGATTGCGCAAGGACGGCCTTAAGGCTTGGGCCGAAGGAAGTCCACATTACGTGCCTGGAATCCAGGAGTGAAATGCCAACGAGTGATTACGAGATTGAGGAAACATTGCAGGAAAAAGCAATACTTCATACTTCAGTAGGCCCAAAAAGAATTGTAGGAAAAAATGGTAAGGTCACTGGACTTGAAACGCTTAAGGTAAAATCTGTTTTCGACAGCCAGGGCAGATTCAATCCTACATTTCATGAAGGGAGTGAATCAGTTCTGAATGCAGATACTATTATTCTGGCCATAGGCCAGGCCTCTGATTTATCCTTTCTTGAGGGGCAGGAGAAAATTCAAATTACCAGAGGAGGCACAATTGACGTAAACGCTGACACTTTAAGTACCGGCATGCCGGGAGTCTTTGCGGGTGGAGATATAGTATTAGGTAGAGGAACCCTTACTATGGGTCTGGGGCATGGTAAGAAAGCGGCATTATCAATCCACAATTATCTCAGAAAGTCTTCTGAGACTGACCATAAATTCAGAGACGTTAAACCTATTGATGAGCTTTCAGAGACAGAGACGAGGGTGGAGAAAATAAAAAAAGAAGAGAGGGATGAGATGCCATCCCTTGATCCAAATACAAGGGTAGAAAATTTTGATGAAGTTGAACTTGGTTTTACAGAAGAAATTGCAGTCCGTGAGGCAATGCGTTGTATGAACTGCGGTAATGGAGCTTCTGTCTCATCAGAAGCCTGTATTGCATGTTTGACCTGTGTCAGGGTCTGTCCCTTTGAAATCCCAAAGATAAAAGAAGATGAAAATTTTGCTTATATTGATAATGATTGCCAATCATGCGGTATGTGTGTTGTAGAATGCCCAGCCAAGGCAATTGAGTTTAAAGGCCCTTATGAGGACATGGGCAAATCTCAACTGGATGATATTTTTAAAGAAACAAGAGGCGCAGATCCTCTGATAATAAACTTCTATTGCAGTTATAACATGGACTTGGCACTCTCTAAAAAGAAGCTGCCGGATAATGTCAAACAGGTCAACCTGCTCAGTTTAGGAAAGTTAAGCCCCGGATTAATACTTGAGGCATTTGAAAAGGGTGCAGATGGAGTCTTAATTACTTCGTGTGACGACTCGTGCCATTTCGGAGATTCATGTAATGCCTGGGCAGAGCAAAGAACTGAAACGGCAATGGATTTCCTGACTTCAATTGGCATAGAAAAAGAAAGAATAAAGTGTCATGTGCATTCTGTCAAAGATGGAGATGGACTCCTGCAAACGGCAAGTCAATTGATAGAAAATATACGAAAACTTTAAAGAGCAAGCTAATCTTAATTTTTTTCATAAAATCTTGATAATCCTGTTATATTACTATGAGTGAAGAACACGATACAAACACTAATAATTTAAAGTCTGGAAGTAACCTGGAGAAACTGCTCAGGAAAGGCGAGTTTGTTGTTACGTCAGAACTGGGGCCACCCAGAGGCGCCAGCCGTGAAGCTGTAGAAAAGAAAGCAGAAATCTTGAAAGGCTATGCTGACGCATTCAATTTAACTGACTGTCAGACAGCAATGGTGCGCCTTTCCAGCATTGCAAGCGGAGCCATACTCCTTAACATGGGAATGGAACCTGTAATACAAATGACCTGTAGAGACAGAAACAGAATAGCAATGCAAAGTGATATACTTGGAGCCGCAGGCCTGGGAATGAAAAATCTTCTCTGCTTAACCGGAGACCATCAGTGCTTTGGAGACCACCCGGAGGCAAAAGGTGTTTTTGATGTTGACTCCATTCAGCTTCTGGATATTGTCAGGCAAATGAGAGATGAGAAAAAGTTTCAGTCAGGTGAAGATCTAAAGACTGAGCCCAGGCTTTTCTTAGGTGCCGCTGAAAATCCTTTTGCCGACCCTTTTCAATATCGAGCTATTCGTCTTGCGAAAAAGATAAGAGCCGGAGCTGATTTTATACAGACACAAATTATTTATAACGTGGAAAAATTTGAGAAATGGATGGAGATTGTACGGGATATGGGATTGCATAAGAAGGTATTTATCTTAGCCGGTGTTACTCCCATCAGATCTCTAGGCATGGCTAAATACATGAAAAAGAATGTTCCCGGCATGGATGTTCCTGATGAAATAATAAAACGCCTGGAGGGAGCGGAAAAGAAAAAGGCTGAAGGCATAAACATCTGCCTTGAAATAATCGAGCGGGTACGCCAGATTGAAGGAGTCTCAGGAGTTCATATTATGGCTGTTGAGTGGGAAGAAATTGTCCCTGAAATCGCAGAGAGAGCCGGCCTGCTCCCAAGACCTACACCATAAGCTATCCACTTATCACATACTGTCATCTAATTTCAAGTTTAAATACAAATGGTGAATTGTGCATTCCTACAGTTATTTCATTAATACTCTTCTTTAATATAAGTTGTTCTCGAATTATTTTGCCATTAACTATAGTACCCAGTTTGCTCCCTCTATCTATAATAACTACTTCAGCCCCTACCTTATCAATAGAAAAGTGATTTCTTGATACATTAAAAGGCGGGAAATCTTCAAGATACAGGTCATTATCAGAGAGAACATCGACCACTCCTGATTCATGCAACCGTCCAACCTTGAAAGGAAACTTATTAATCTCCATTTCACAATCATCCAGCGCATCTCTGCTTGTTTCGTTTGTTCCAGAAAGAACAACAATTTTTGCCTGATCCAATTCTTTATGTTCAACGGCTTCTTCACCCAGAGTATCCTTACTAATAAGCATCTTGTTGGCAGTCCTCAATCTTTCAAAAAGTGATTTTATAATAGGCAAAAGCACTTTAGGGTTTTTCTCAAATAGTTCATTAAAGTTTTCACGACTAATTACCGCTACTTTCGTATCATCAATAGCGGTAACCGTAGCTGATCTGGGTTTATCTTCAACCAGTCCCATTTCACCAAAGATTTTCTTTTCCCCCAAAATAGCCAGAATCGCCTTTTTATTATTGACTAAACCAGATACCTCTACTCTTCCTGACTCAATAACGTATGCGCATGTTTCATGTGAACCTTTTTCAATTATTACATCACCTTTTCTGAATATTTTAGTTTCCATATTATTACTCCAAACAAAAAATATACACTTTCAATAGTTTAATAATAATTAAAAATAAAGATTAATAGGCATGTTTATTTACAAGTCCTCTCCAAATAGTCAACCACATTATTTCAAAATCTAACCTGAGACTCCAATTTTCTATATAATATAAATCACACTCAATTCTCTTCTCAAGTGATGTATTTCCTCTCCATCCGCTGATCTGTGCCCAGCCTGTAATACCAGCCTTCATCTTATGTCTCAACATATACTTTGGAATCTTGTCTCTAAACTGCCGTATAAAAAATTCTCTCTCAGGTCTTGGACCAACAATACTCATATCCCCTTTAAGTACATTAAAGAATTGAGGAAGTTCATCCAGACTTGTCTTTCTCAAAAAGGCGCCAATTGATGTCCTGCGAGAATCATCCTTTGCTGCCCATACAGGACCTGTTTCCTTTTCGGCCTCAATTGTCATAGTCCTGTATTTCAACATTCTGAATATCTTTCCATCTAAACCCATACGTTCCTGGCTGTAAAATAGAGGGCCACTGGACGTCATCTTTATCAGCAATGAGATAACAAGCATCAAAGGAGATGTAACTAATATAATGATTAAAGATAATACAACATCTGTTGCTTTTTTAATCACTATACTCCAACCGTATAGGGGTGAATCCCTTAAACTAATTATTGGCATACCTTCAAACTCTCCAATCCCCCCCCTTAATGTAGCAAACTCAAACAAATCCGGGATTACCATGATTGAAACCATCTCATCTCCTATATCATCAAGAACTGATTTTAGCTTATCTTGAGCACTCAAAGAAAGAGTGATAAAGACTATATCTATCTTATGATTCACGACAACATTTCGAATATTCTTAAAAGTATCCAGTACTTTAAAACCTTTCAGTTCGTCACCAACATGAGAATTATCCTCGCTCAAGAAACCACTTATTTTGATTCCAAGTTCCGGATGATTATGTACTCTATCAGTAACATCCCGTCCCAGACCCCCTGTCCCTACAATCAAGGCATGCCTGAGGTTATAACCTCGTTTTCTAATAAACCTCAAAAGCTCACGAAAAAGTATTCTTTCAATACATAAGGCAATCACACAAATTATCCAGAAATACAGAAAGGTAACCCTTGAAAACTCATATTTTCTCACAAAAAATGTCAATGAAACCAGGATTAAAATAGCAATTGTAGTTGCCTTTGCAATATCCATTACCTCTGCAACCTTAGACGAAATCCTTCTCGGTCTATATAGACCAAATGCCTTAAACACTATATACCAGAGTGGAAGTATTATGATGAGAAGCGTGGTATACGTGTAAAATGAGGGTACACCTTTAGATACGGAAATGATTGGAATATGAAAACGTGCGTAGTAGGCCAATATCCATGAACAGGAAAGTGTTATCAAATCCATAAACAAAACCAGTGTTTCAAAAAACTTACTATGCTTTTTTAACATATTATTTATCTCTAAAACGGTCTTTTCTAAACAACAATCTTAAATATTTATTTGAAAGAAGTTTCCTTAAATTCGCTATATTTTTGCTCGATATAATTCCTTATTTTATCCTTAAATATTACCCTGTCAAAAGACTCGGCATTTTTCCTGATCACCTGGCAGTTAAACAAACCTTTAACATCTTCGAAACGAGTTACCGCTTGTACCAGTGATTCTGGAGTCTGCTCATAGAAGAATATGCCTGTTGCTTTATCAGATTCTCCCTTTTCACTTTTAATGTCTATCTTGTTTCCTTCTAATGGAACAATTGTTTCTAAAGCACCACCTTTTCCATAAGCTATCACCGGCTTCCCACATGCCTGCGCTTCCAGTGGAACAATTCCAAAGTCGTCCTCTCCAGGAAAAATTAGCGCTTTACATGCAGCATAGTGATTTCTAACTGTTTCATCCGACTGCCAACCCATAAGCTCAACGTTCTTGCCTGCCATTTTTCTTAGTTTCTTCTCCTCCTGTCCTGAGCCGATTACCTTAAGATGCAAGCCAAGTTTATTAAAGGCATTAATCCCAATATCCACGCGTTTATTCGGTGCTAATGGAGAAACCATCAGATAAAAGCCTTCATCAGATGATACCGGGTTGAAATACGAAGAATCAACCGGTGGAAATATTATATCAGACTCTCTATCGTAATATCTTTTTATTCTCTTAGCTACATATTTTGAAATAGCCACAAAATTGTCTACACGCTGACTGCTATCCACATCCCATTTTCGCAAATAATCCAGCACAAAAGAAACAGAAAACCTTGTAATAGCTCCGGATCTTTCTCCTGCAAAATATTGATCATACATATCCCATATATATCTCATTGGTGTAAAGCAATAGCAAACATGTAATGTATTTGAACCGGTTATCACGCCCTTTGCCACACAATGACTGCTGGATAAAACAACATCATATTCACGAAGATCAAATTTTTCAATAGCCGATGGGAAAAGAGGCAAGTAATAACGGTACTTGCTCTTTCTCAAAGGGAGGTTCTGCACAAAAGACGTCCTGATATCCATATTCTCAATCGTATCCAGAACACTTCCTTTATTATGCAATAGTGTGTACAAATGTGCATGAGGGAAAAGTTCACAAAAAACCTCAAGGACTTTTTCTCCTCCACGTATACCAGTAAGCCAGTCATGAACCAGTGCAACTTTCATCCTATTAAACCTTTCTGAGATAAGCTTTGTCTGAAAAAATTCCAGCCGCAAAAGGGCACAAAATACGCAAAGTTAATTACAATTTGATAGAACATACTTTTTGACCTCCAGTTTTGGCGCTCCAAAATTTATCAGTAAACCATGCTCTATCCTAGAAGCACGAAGATAACCAAGTAATTGGGCTGTATGATCACCAATAATTGCTTTACAAGCATTTAACTCTACAATCAAACAGTTTTCAATATACAAATCAGCAATAAAATCTCCCAAAATTGTTCCATCTTCATCTACTACCTGGAGAGAATACTGCTGCTCAACTTTTAAACCTGCTTTTCTCAGACGGTGTGCCAATCCGTTTTCATAAACTCTCTCCAAGTGACCATGACGAAGATATTGATGTAGAGAAAAACTGGTTTCCCTTACTAGATCACACAATCTAAATATTTCAGTTTGATCTTTCAAGATTCTTTTGCGTCTTTTGTGCCTTTTTGTGGCTTAACTCATCATTTTCTGATATACTTCATATGTTTCTTTTGCTACCTTTTTCTGTGTATATTTATTTAACACCCTTTGCCTGCCTTTATTTGCCAATTCCATCCTTAAACCTGTATTATAGAATAACAACTTCAGCTTTGAAGATAAATCACGAACGTCACCTTCTTTAAATATTAATCCACAGTCACCAATAACGTTTGGAATTTCCCCGGAGTCAGATCCAATGACTGGAACTTCACATGACATCGCCTCAATCAATACCCTTCCAAATTGCTCCTTCCATTTCAGTGTGGTACGAGAAGGAAGCACTAAACAATCCATACAGTTTAAATAATTGGGAACCTGAGAAGAAGAGATAGTATCTAGAATCCTGATCTGCTCTAATATCCCCAAACGTCTTCCCTCTTTCATTATCTGATGTTTTAATTCACCATCACCTATCAGCAGAAGATTAAAATAATCATTTATCATGGATACAGCTTTTAACAAATCCATAACCCCTTTTTCCATGACATACCTGCCTATGTATCCGATTGTAAACGCTTCCAGTCTCAGCCTGTCTCTTAATTCTGTTGATTCCGTTTTTCGGAACATTTCAGTATCTGCACCCAGCGGAATTATCGAGATCCGCTCATTATCAAAGCCTTTTCTTACAAGGATGTTACTGACTTCATCACTACCCGCTACTGCATAATCTGCGTTTCTCAAATTATATTTCTCTATCCATGAAAATGGAAAAGGATATTCCTTATAAATATTCTGCCACGAAACAAACAGGCACTTAATATTATACTTCTTTGCCAACCTGATAGCCTGGAAGGTTACAAAACTATAATGTTCTTCCTCAACATGAAAAATGTCCGGTTGTATCTGCTTTACATATTCTTCCAGCCCGGGATACCAATGGAAATGGTTATAACCACTCAACATAACCTTTACCGGAATTATCTTATATTCCCTGCAATTTTTCTTCTCCAGATTAGTTTTGTGCCATTTAGCAGGTACAATTAAGGTTAACTCAACATCTTTAAACCCCGCCAGTTCTTTTAGTTTCTTATGATACGTTTCAGATACCAAAGCCTTCCAGATTACCAAAACCTTCATTTCATTTCCTGTCATTTACCTCTAGCAAAGATGATAATACCATTCAACCAAACTCTTTCAAAATCTGGAACTTCAGAATGCCAGTTACCATCTTCTATTGTTATTGTTCAGTATTTTCTTGGCGTACCTTGCGGCTTTGCGTGATATCTTCTTTTTTCCAAACGTAATGCGCTTATTTCCGGATTAAGTGCGAAAGAATCACTTTGTCATCTTCTGTAAAAAACCTGAGTACCAAAAGACTGGAAAAATAAATTAATGCACTTAAAAATATAACAAGGACCAGATGCAGTTTAATCAGGATTGAGACAATACATACTCCCATAATAATAACACTAATTAAAGGCCTTATAAGCAAAACCACAATATTAACCCTGCAAACATACTTAGCAACAAAAAACAGGCTCAATGCGAACAAGGCTATTTCAGTAATAACGGTGGCAGTGCCGGCGCCCAGATATCCATAGCGGGGAATTAAACACAGATTTAATAATATATTAATAAAGACACATGTTCCAGCCACAATGGCATTAATCTTCTGCCTATCAACTGCGACAAGTATATTCATCAAAATATAATTGACAAAAATAAAAATTAGAGCAAACACCAATATCTTTAACGCTGGAATTGTTTTGAAATATTCTTTACCGTAAATTGTATATATTAAACGTTCCGATAATAATAATATGCCAACTGCTGTCGGCAAAGCAATAACCAAAAGATACCTGAAAGATGCCTTGAAAACTTTTTTAAGGGAATCTATAGAATCCTGGTACAAACTGGAAACGATAGGAAAGAGTGCACTCGTAATCAGTGCCGGTATAACAACCATCAACTCTATCAATCTCATTGCCGCAGAATACCATCCGATCTCACTATTATCCCCTCTGATTAGAGAAAGCATAACAACATCTATTTTAAAATAAATAACAGTAAAGATTACTGTTAATGCAAGCGGCAATGATTCCCTGAGAAGATATCTCCAGAACATCAGATCAAAACATGGGCGTATGTTTGCTATACTCAAACAAACTATATAAAAGCCAATGATAGAGCTAATCAAATAGGTTAACAAGAATATATTAGCGAGGCCCAATGTTCCAAACCCTAGTGACAGTACCACAATACCCGATAAGAAAAGAAGAATATGGCTTGTTCCTTTTAAGAATGCTTCCATGTCCATCCATTCATAAGCATTAAAAACAGCACAAAAGAAATCCACCAAGGTCCTGAAAAACATTGCTCCGCCAAATATCATGACAACAGTAATTACTTCAGCAGGATAATCAGTCACAAGGAAAAACAATCCCATTACCGAAAGACTTACAACAGAAAGAACAATTTTTAATACAAAGATATTGTCAATATATTTTCCAGTCTGATCTTTTTGCCTGGACAAACTTCGAATAAGTATTGTATTTAAACCAAAATCTGCGACGATAATAAAAAGCCCCGCAAAAGAATACGCAAAAGATAATTTACCAAAATCTTCATCACCCAGTATCCTCGCCATATATATGAACAACAATGCTGGCAAGATTCTAGAGAATTCCGACAATAATTTATAGAATATATTTCGCTTTGCGCGATGAATTATACCGCTTTCTGACACGTTCCTGATTCCCTAAATTGCGTTAACAACACAGCAAGTCCTAAAATTATGCCCCATTGAAGGTGAATCCCATGAACCGTCAATACATTTGCAAGATTATTGAATAAATAGACAAACACCCCTCCTACTAGACCAACAAAAATATCATAGTGCCTGTAGTTTTCTAATGATTTCATAGCCCTAATTAGATATCTGATTATGCCTGTTAACCAAAACACAAAGGCAAATAAACCAATTAGCCCTGCTTCAACAAACAACTGTAAATACAGGTTGTGTAGGTCTGTAGTTATTAGGTGTCCCATTTCAGCAGTATCAGTATACTTTTTAATTAGTAAAGGATAGTTTCCAACTCCTATTCCGAACAATAAGTCGTTTCTTACCATGTTAAACCCTATTGGATACGATAGAATCCGTTTTTCCAATGGGTCATATGTCGCTGCAAATTGTAATCTTCCTGAGAAATCTTTTTTGATTCCTGAAGATATAGAAATAATAGCAAATGACATAAAAAGGATAATCACCATAAACAAATATTTTTTTCTCACTTTGACAAAAGAAACAATGAGGATCACAGTGACCACCAGAGATAGCCATCCAGACTTAGAAAATGTCAGAAACCAGGTTATTGTAATTAATATAGTAAAACAAATTAACGTAATCCTTTCCCACATAAAAGTAGTGGCCATCAACATACAAAAAAGGACAGGAATCGTTAAATTAATATAGCCTGCTAAAGCATTTGGATGACCAAAGAAAGAAAATGTTCCCGGCCTCCCCTTTACGGCTTCAGCACCTTCTAAGTAATTAACAACCCCACATATTGAGACTACAACAGTAGTTAAGAATATAGAGTACAAAATTACTCTTAATTTTTTCTGATCGGTTACCAAATTAATGGTTAGAAAATAAATCACTATAAGTTCCAGCCAACGCACATTTTCTTTTATCGTCGATGACAATTCGATAAATTTCAAGGATGAGAGCAGGATGCATATCATAAAAGGAAGGTAGTAAAAAACTAACTTCATATTCTTATAATCATTACTTTTCTTCACTATTATCTTAAATATATAAACGGAAATAAGAATACCCATAATTACCTCTAAGGGGTAGAAATGGAAGCCGTTAACACATACTTCACCCTCAAATGGAATAGAAACAATAACAAACACAATCCCCAAATATGGCATGAAATAGATAGTAACTGTAATGACGCACAGTATGGTAAATATGCAGATCCAGAATAATATTTCCATTGTCTTATAAAAAAAGAAGCCTTGCAAAAGGCTTCTCCTTAAATTAATTTATGAAATGTAATTACTGTTTAGATAATGTATTTATATGTAAAGATCTATTCTCTAAGAGAGTTTCTTTGTATATTTCTAATATCTTTCTCGCCGTATCTTCCCATGAAAACAATTTAGATCTTTCTAATCCCTTACTACTCAAATGTTGCCTCAATTCATTATTGGTTAATACATTATACATAGCTTCACATAATGAATTAATATCAGTAGGACCCACCATAATTCCAGCCTCGCCAACTACCTCTGGCAGAGAAGAAGTGTTAGATGTGATTACGGGTATTCCACATGCCATTGCTTCTAATATTGGCAAACCAAACCCTTCGTAAAGTGATGGATAAACAAATATATCAGCACAATTATATAACATAGGTAAATCATCATCCTTAATAATGCCAGGAAATAAAACTTCATTCCTCATATTACTGGATTCTATTTCCTTGAAAATCCGATTATAAAGCCATCCCTTATCACCAACTATAACTAATTTATAATCTTTTAGCCCTTTTACCTTTAATTTCTTGAATGCTCTTATTAAACTAATAACATTTTTTCTGGGTTCCAGAGTACCTATATTTAAAATCATCTTTAATGGCAGGCTATTTTCCAACCTATATGCTTCTACGTCACCGATAGGACGAAATCTGCGTTCAACACCATAATTAACAATCTTTACTTTACTACTTTTAATTCCACAATAATGTAAAATATCCTTTTTTGTTGAATTTGAGGGTACAATAATAACATCAGCCTTACTAATAGATTTTTCAAATATGTATTTCTTATATATCTGTCTGGATTTATTGAATAAATGTGGAAACCGAATGAATGCTATATCATGCACTGTAATGATAAAAGGATGTCTTCTTTGTAATATTGACGACGCATGATCAGTGTAGTGAAACAAATCAAGCCTGTCATCCAGTGAATAGAAAGGCAAGACTATCTGTTCCCATAAAATTCTTAATGTGTTGTTGCGTGTAACTATCCCAGCCTTTTTGACATGAATTGCCTTGTGATCTATCCCACTCAACCGGTAAATTTCACTAGTTGTGTACAGAAAATAATCACACGTACTACCAATCTTTGAAATAGATTTACACAAGTTATTCGTAAATCGTCCCACACCTGTATGTACATCTAAAACCTTTGAAATATTTATACCTACTCGCATTCTTCTAACGTTACCAGGAACCAAAGGAACTGGATGCAGTCTTTTTGATCTCTCTAAATAATGTGTTTTGAAGATATCTTCATATATATCGAGTGTCCTCCTTACCGTATTCTCCCAGGAAAACAGATTCCTTCTTTTTAATCCTTCTTTTATTAAATTATTTCTTAAGCTCTCATTTGTCAGCACCCTGTAAATAGCATCAGCCAACTCTTCTGGACGCTTTGATTCGACTATTACGCCAGCCTTCCCCAGAATTTCACTCACAGAAGGTGTCTTAATTGCTACAACAGCCGTCCCACATGCAATCGCCTCTATAAGGGGCAAACCAAAGCCTTCATAAAGAGATGGTGAAACAAATACATCTGCCTCACTGTAGAAATGAGGTAAGAACTCATCTGATATTTCACCTACAATAACTACCCCTTCCAACATATTATTCTTTAGTCCATTCAGAAATGATTGGTCTTTTTGACCAACTATTACCAATTGATGGTCTATTCTCCCCCTCAGTTGCTTATAAGCCTCAATGAGTAAGCCCACATTCTTATGAGGTTTCTGATTACCTACATACAGGATAAACCTGCCGCTAATACCAAACCTATCTTTAATTTCATTAACCCTGTCGCCATTGCTCCTTCTGAATATTTCATCAACTGCATTATAAGTAACAACTATCTTCTTCAGAGGTACATTCAGATACTTAGCTATGTCATGCTTTGAATTTTCGGAAACAGTAAGGATTCTACATGCATTCTTTGCAGCTCTTTTAACAATAAAACTATAGTACGCCCTGTGAAAAACAGAAGATTCTTCCGGAAATAATACATGAATCATGTCGTGTATTGTCATGACTACTTTGCACTCTCCAATGATAGGGCCAAAAAATGATGGTGAGTGAAATATATCTACTTTTTCCTCTTTCAACACTCTGGGAATTGTGATTTGCTCCCTAATACCATACAACCTTGGTTTTGTAAGTCTTAGAGAAAAGTTTTCACGGGAAGATACAAAATCATTTAAATAATTATCATTTGAAATCAATACATAATCGTTTTTCTTATCAACATCGGATATGCCCTTTATTAAATTATAAGCATACCTGGATATTCCGTGCTTAAATGAACCTATCATACGAGTATCAATAGCAATTCTCATTCAGCGACACCTGCCATGCTTCCAAATAATGCATCCAATTCGTACAAGACATCCTCAACCCTTATATTGCCCATACACAAGTGAGTATTTTGGGGGCATATTCTCATCTCACAGGGAGAACACTCTACATCTTTATGTATCACCTTATTGACATTATTATCAGGATCCCCCCATTGCTTTAAAGTATTTGTTCCACTGAAAAGAACAATACACGGTGTTCCAACTGCTGCTGCAACATGGACAGGGCCAGAATCGCAGCTTATCAAGACTGAACATCTTTCTAACAACACAGCCAGCTCCCTAATACTGAGCCTGCCAATAGTACTTATATAATCAATACTTAACCGTTTACGTATATAATTAAAGCAAATGTCATTATTATCATTTCCTACCAATACAATCCTGCCATAGTTCCTCTCGTTCAGTTCCTTAAGTAATTGCAGAAATCTTTCTTTCTTCCATGACTTTGAAGGATAACCTGCTCCCATATGAACTGCTAACAAAGAATCATATTTGCCAACATTCTCCCTCTCTAAGAATTCCAGAACGTTTGCTTGATCAGATTGAGAATAATAAATCTGCAATCTCCTATTGGCCACTTTACAATCCAGCCCTTTGATCAATCTAATATTCTTTTCAACCTCTTGCATATCTTTTTCATAGTCCTGTATCATATTAAGTAAAAAACCTCCACCCGTAACACCATATCCCACTCTAAATTTCACTTTACCAAGGAGCATTAACAAAATATTCCTCATATCACCCCTTAAGTCAATCCCTATGTCAAAGTTTTCTTTTCTGATCTTCCTCAAAATAGAAAGGATTTCGTCAAACTTTATTCCACTAACGGCGGAAAACCACGTCTTCTCCATTACAAAGACGCTGTCTACATATGGATTCATCTCTACAACTTCCTTTGTCTGAATGCTTACAAGTACAGAAATCCTGGCTTCCGGATATTTTCCCTTCAATGCCTCATACAAAGGAGTAGTGAACATCACATCGCCTATACCATCCAGTCTTATAACTAATATTTTTCTGATTCTTTCTGGTAATTCAAGCCTCTTCAATCCAAATGGAAAAAAAAGAATGTTGCCTATCAAGTCGAATATCTTTGCCATGTAAATGTTCCTTTTTTTCTTAAAGATATACATATTTACTAGCTCCTTGAAAAGGCATTTCTATCAAATCATGATACGTACTAACTTAAATAATTTCAAAGCGGGAGGAGGAAAGAAAGGAGTGTAGTAAGTTAATTTTTCTCAGGTAAGCCTTTGTTGGTAAGTGAGATTACTTCCATGGGTTCTCTTGTAAGATATTTTACAGAAATACCCAATATCGGTTAGTTTGACAGATATCAGTTAAATGTCCGCAGAAATTCTTCATTACATATACTTTCGCTTGAAAATTATTTGCCTGATTTTCCTGGAAAGATTGGGAGCAATTCTCAAAGATAACCTTTTAAGTGAAATAACCGGAAATACAATTGAAAATACAACCGGATATATTTTTAAATAAATGATGTGAACTGGAGCAAGGTATAATTTGTCTAATATTCTTTCTATACACTTAGAAAGTTTACCAGGTTTTACATAATAAGCAATTCTGTACAATTTAACAAAGACAGGAAAGTATTTATAGGCAAATTGTATCTGTTCTTTCGAAATCGTTGGCAACTTCAACACAGAATTACCAAAAAAGGTTGAAACCCCCTTTTTGCTATTATCCAGGAACCCGTTTTCCTTACATATCTCATAAAGTCTGGTATGTGGGTATGGCTGGAAGATTGAAACATGAGCCTTGTGACACATAACTGTTGCATTTAATTTTACCGATTCCAGTGTATGCTCAATCTTTTCAAAAGGAACTCCCACCATAACGTAACTTGTAAAATTTATTCCATATTTCCTGCCCAGTGAGAAAGCTTCTGTTATTTGCTTATTTGACATATGCCTGTTTAAGACATTCTTTCTTATATCTTCGTTACCACTCTCAATACCCATGGCAAGATATTCACAGCCTGTTTCTTTTAACAGTCTAATAATATCTTCACTTAGAACATTTACATGTGAATTACCATGAAACGGCATGCCCACCTCTTCCTTGAACCTTGGCAGGAATTTTCTTAACCAATTCTTATTCAAGCAAAATGTATCGTCTAGAAAATTAACATATTCAAGATAAGGATATTCCTCTTTTACAGACTTTATCTCCTGAATGACAGCTTCCGGGTCCCTGAACCTGACATACTTGTTAGCGTTTGGATATAATTTTCTGTATTGGTGATTACAACAATATGTACACCCATAAGGACAGCCCCTTCCGGCCAGCACTGTCAACATACCAAGTCTTGCGTCAGACAATTTTTCAAAATCAAATATACTCCTGTCAGGAAATGGCCTGCTTTCAAGATTATCGTTTAAGGGCCTTATGCTATTTCTTATGATATTTCCATTATCCTTCACCCATATACTTTCCACATTTCTAAAATCCTTATCATGATCCATCTTATCACACAACTCTACCAGGGCTTCTTCACCTTCACCTATACACACCATATCAATATTTTCGTCATTCAATGTCTCTTCAGGGGCAACAGTTGGGTGTACTCCACCTGCGACAGTATGAATCTTCCCTGCCTCTTTAGTAAGAGATGCAAGTTTCTTTACCAACCCAAACTGATGAGAAAAAAGGCTGAAGGCTACCAGATCAGGCTTTTCACACATAATAGATTCTATATATTCCTCTCTTTCCAGTATCCTTGTTATGTGGATCAAAGAAACCATATGGCCTGCATGTTTCAGCGAGGAAGAAAGATAGCCTACGCCATGCGCAAATACGCCGTCATAATCCGGCATATATTCTTTAACGTAATTCAAATCCGGTAAAACAAACGTAATTTTCATAGTCACAATGCAGCCTGTAAAAAATGGTAAGATAAGGCTAATATATTCAGCGAGTTTCTGTTGGTTCATCCAAATCAGTTTCACATACAAGAAAGATAATACATGTGAGAAAATGCATTTGGACAATTAAAAACAGTTTTATTTAATAATTGAACATGCCAGTTTATAATCCTCAAAAGAGTGGATTTCAAGCCACCCTGAGTTAGCCTCCATACCATATACTGGAAAATTAGAGTTGATAATTTCTTGAAGGAGATCAGAAAATAAAGCGTGCTCGAATTTGTCTACACTATAAAAAGGTTTTCCGCTATATTTCTCCAAAGATGTACGATATATATTTTTTACAACCTCAACTCCCTTTCTTGAGAGTAATACAATACCGGGAAATTCAGATTGGCATTTGGCAGGATTCAAATCTTGACCAATCTTCTCAATACGCCTCAATTCATTACTGTGTAAACTTCTCCTTGCCTTGAGAGTCGTTCCTTCAACAATAACTAATTCCTTTCTTCTATTATCACATGCATGTTCTGAATCGTATGAATTATCAATGAGTACAGTGATATCATCTTTACTTTCCATGATCCGGCTGAGGATAACATGATCAAATATTACGTCACCGTAACAAATAATCGTTTTCTCACTAATATTATTAAGGGCACACATAATCGAATAAAGCGTACCTGTATTACTATAGTCAGGATTATGAATTAACTTAACCCCATTAACGCCAACCTCCTCTTTCTTATAACCAACAACAACATTAATTGAATAAATTTTACATCTATTTAATACCTCCACCTGACGTTGCAGAAGGGGTTTTCCGTTTATATCAAGCATTGAAAAAGGTATATCTTCTGAAATATTCTTCATTGAATGCTCTTGAAGATGATCACCGGCAACCGGTATAACTGCAGCCACTTTTGCTGAATCAGCCATGGCGTATTTTAATTCCGACTCTTTCATTTGCAACATCCCCTGCAGTTCAAACACCTCGTCTAAAGTTGCAATCTTATCTTCCACAGCAGCAGTACTTCCAGACTTATAAACGCTCGAAAACACCTCACTCATTGCCTTGATGCTTGCACGAATACCATGATTTGCATAAATGACCATTGATATTCGCTTTTCCTGCAACTCATCAGCAGTAACTTTATAATATTTTGTTGGAACCACAACTAAGGGCGCTCTATTATTCCATTTTTCAACAAACTCATAAATCTCGTCAGCAGTCTTGGATTTACTATGAATAAGAATGGCGTCTGCCCCTGCGTCAGCATACGCATGTGCACGTTTAAGGGCTTCTTCCATTCCCCATCCGGCTATTAATGCTTCAACTCTCGCTATTACAAGGAAATCCGGATCATTTTGAGCATTCTTTGCCGCCAATATTTTTCCTACAAATTCTGCAATTGACGCCAATTCCTGTCTTCCTGGAATAAAACTATTAACCTTAGGAAAAAGTTTATCCTCAATACAAACGGCAGCTATCTCTGCTGCTTCATACTTTTTAACCATATGAATTACATTATTTGAGTTTCCATAACCGGTATCACAATCCGCTATAACAGGAATATTGACAGCTTCATTCATAGAAGAAGCCGCATTGAAAAAATCAGTCATGGTAAGGATGTTGGCATCAGGCAGAGCATAACTGGTAGAAATTTCCAGACCGCTTGCCCATACAGCATCAAAACCTGATCTTTCCACCAACTTTGCACCCAAAGCATTATGTGCTCCCATGACATGAATCAGTTTATGTGAAGCAAAAAGAGTGCGAATTTTTTTTGATTTAGTCATTTAGTAGCAGAATATTATAATTAACATATCTTAAGAACTATACTTTCACTTTATACCTGTACAAACAAAATGCGATAACATGGAATATTCATGAAATGGAAAGGAATTCACCTCTCTATATCCGGTTTTACTTAATAATTTGCGTGTTTGTTCCTGGTCCCGAAAATAGAATCTGTCTCCAAAATACAAGACATGATCAATAAATTTGGTAAACCAGAATTTATATAGCGGCCTGAGATCTATTTCTACAACAATAATCTTTGCACCTTTCCTCAGTTTCTCATAACATTCCATCAAAAGTTTTTCCTGACTATCGAACGAAGGTAAATGATGCAGAACATGAACCAATACAATTGTATCACAATCTACAATTTCTAATTGTTGAATATCCTCATTGACAAATTCTGTATTCGTGAACCCTATGTCTGCATATTTGATTTTCCTCTTAGAAAGTTCTACACCAACAATCTTTCGTTCCGGTGACAAATATGCCAATAAATTCGGAAAAAAGCCGTAACCACAACCCAAATCTACTATTAAACCCTCTCGCGGCACCAGACCTTCTATTCGGCTATAAGAAAGGTGGAGATTGCGAAGTAATAAGAAAAGCTTAATATTAAAAGATGCCTTATATAATCTAATAATCTTAAGTAAAGTTTGATCCAACAAATCAGCCCTACTAAATTATATGGTAAATGTTAATCGTATTTCCCTGATACATCATTTGACTTAATCTTAAATAAGCTTATAAATGATTTAATACCATCCAGAACAGGTCTGACTTTAGAACCTTCATAATGCTTCCAGTTAACTGGCACCTCTTTAATTTTCAGATTGTACTTTTCCACCAGAAACAATGTCTCTAAATCAAAGCTCCAGTCATTCATTCGCTGTCTGGAAAAAATCTTTTTTGCCACATTGCTTTTAAACATTTTGAAGCCGCAATTATAATCCCTTACACTAATTTTAAAAAACAATCGTGAAATATATATATATATTTCACCTAGAATGTGACGATATGAAGGCTGAGATATCACAATGTCATCAGGTATATTCTTCAATCTTCTGGAGCCAATAATAATATCATAACCATCTTCAAAACATGGCAGCATTCTCTCTAATTCAAATATTCTTGTTGAATTATCTGCGTCCATAAAGAGTACATAGCCACCGGATGCTTCCATAATCCCCTTTCTTACAGCATGCCCTTTTCCTCTATTAGGTTTATTCTTTAATATCCTTATGCATCCGTTACTATTTAAAGCCTTATATCTTTTAATAATATCAAGTGTATCGTCCTCGCTCCCATCGTCAACAATAATAAGCTCGTAACCATATCCTTTCCCGCTTAAATACCCTGTAACCTCATTTATGGTAACCTCAATTTTTTTTGCCTCATTAAAGGCAGGAATCACTACGGTTAATTTCTCATTCATTTCGATAAAGCACCTTATACAAAAGCAAATTCAAATCTTTTGATTTACCCTTATATGTATGTTGATAAACAAGTTCAACGTCCTCACTATTGACAGATTCAAAAAAATCAGGGCATGTTCTGGCAATCTTTTCCTTATAAATCTCAAGGTAATTAACTCCTGACGACCTTGCCCGCGCAATCATATCGTTATAACTTTCCGGATTCATATACACATGCTTGCCACCTGCATAAAAAGCCATTCGCGGAGACATGCCCATAATGATTGAAGGAACTTCTTGTGCATTTTCCCTAAGCCAGTAACCGGCCTCCTTCACGCCCACTCTTTCTGCCCTATGAAATTTCAGTGTCTTTGGCAAAAGCAAGCAGATAATAATCACTGGCAAGATTGTCTTAGCGTTTAAATATTTATTATATTCTATTGATTGAAATACAGATATCTTTTCTGCCCAATTACATAATGTTTGTACTCCTATCGCAGAGCAAAACATGGTCGGTATAACCAATGGCATCAAATGCCTGCGACTTAGATAATAAAATCCTTCCCCGGAGAATACCAGTGCCAATGCATAAAGTATGAATAGATAAAAGGCTAGTACAAAACTGAGATATACACCAGGCATTCCCAGTCTGGGTATCTTTTTACACTTTATTAATCCTATAATAATAAATAAGAACAAAAGTGGATGATACGTAGAAACAAATTTACTTATCACAAAGAGAAAAGTTTTAAAATATCTCCTGTATCCTAGATTCCATATCTTTCTCAAAGGTTTTGCTATTACAGACTTATAGTTTGAGACACTTCTTGCATCATTCTCAAATGTCTTATTTTCTACATCCTGTTTAAATGAAATATTTTCGAAACCCAGCAACTCGGTTACACCTTTCTTTTTAGTCAACGCCCAATAACCAGTTTGCTTTTTAATATATACCAGATATGGAGACGCCAGAAAAGAGAAAGCCAACAGCATGACTCCCAAACACCACAATCTCCTTGACAAAGAAACTCTTACATTTGAAATCTTCCAGAATACAGTAAAAAAACCTACTATAATTAATACGCCTACCCCTTCAGGCCTAGCCAAATAAGCAAGTGCAGAACTTAGACCCGTACCCACAAAATACCAAAGCCTCAAATTGTTTACGGCAATATATCCTAACCCAATTGCTAATACAAAGAAAAAGAAATATGTTGACTCCGACAAGATTTCTGCTGAAAATCTAGCGGCATACGGATGAAAAGCCACAAGAAGGGCACAGAGAAGTGCTATCCTGAAATCAAAAACCTTTTTACCAAACATATAAACAACAATAACAAGCGATACTCCCATAACCATTGATATAGCCTTTGCAGAAATCTCATAGTTGTTTATACATTTGTACAATACTGCTATTAGAAATGGATATAAAGGATGATATGAAGATACCAAACCTGTAGTTTCAGAATAGTCTATTCTGCCAAATCTTCCTTCTACAAAATTCCTTGCCTGATCAATATATGGTACTGCATCTGTCGTTATTACAAATGTAGTCAATCCTGCGTACAACCTAATAGCCAGTGCAGCAATCAACACTATCCACAAATATTTATCTTTAATCACTGAATATTTCATTTATACCAATATCTGAAATCATAAACAAAAAGAGAATATCCTATTTTACATCTAGGCTTAAACTTTTCAGCCCACTCAAATTCATCAATGTGATGTACACTAATCGCATAAACATCATTCTCTGGAATTTCCTTCTCTATTTCCTTGATAGGTAATTTAGTAATATTGTATATTTCAGGCGATGCAAATCCCCAGTAACTCAATTTCACCCTACTAATATTATTCTCAGCCAGATAGTTTGCCAAACCCTTAAGATCCTGCCCTAAATCAGTATTCACCCTGGTCAAACATTTATAACCATTGTTGGCCCCACCACCTAATATATTGAAATACGGCAGGTAATGAGGGAATGCCTTTACCGAACTAAACAAATGGCAAAAAGCAAGAAGCAATATCAATAAATAAACAAGTCTTCTTTGTGTAAATCCCTTACTATCAGGAACGTTCACATTGACAATCTTACTTATATAAACGAACAAGAAAGGATATATTGGCAAAATGTACCTCACTCCTAATTGTAATACACTGAACATCGTAAACATCATCAACAAAATAACAGGCACTGTAATGAATAATTCACTCATCCTATTCCTTGACAATCCTCTATTAAACAAAATAGCAACAATTAATAGTATTAGTACGGAAAAAGAGGTTTTCAGCAAAAATACTATAAAATAATAATACCACCACCCATCTGAACTATAATTTCCAAATATCATTGATGAAAACTTATTTTCTACAAGTGTTTGGTTGGATGCACCCAGAAACCCCATTATGTAAGTACTGAATGGAACAGGTTGATTAAGGGCGAAGTCAACAAATTTCTCTTTCAATACATCACTATCATTACCAAATACCTTTGTAATAAATGTTTCAAAGAATGCAATTTTCTCACCAACATCTATGTCATTTAAAAGTAGAGGCTTTAATTCAAAGAAGTACCCGCAAAACACAACTAAATTCCCTATCAGGAATATGAAAATAATACTTAACAAAAGTTTTCTAATGTTTCTGATAACCTTGTAATCTGCCATAAAATCTTTCTTGGAAAGAAACCAGATGCAGAAAAAGAAAACAAGGTATACCAGGTACAGATATACAGCCGTATATTTAGATAATTGAGCTAAACCAAATGCTATTCCAGAAAGAAATAAATTTGCAAATGAGGGATTTCTGCAATACAAATAAAAACAGAATATTGCAAGAAAAATGAAACAACTTGCACCAATGTCCATTGTAACAAGTCGAGTGTGTGCCAAAACGGTTGGAGAGAAAGCATATAGAAACAGTGCAAATACCCCGGCATTAAAACCATACAATCTGTTAGACCACAAGAAAACCAGGAATCCCAAGAAGACACCGGTTAACACAATAGGTATCCTCGACCAGAATACAATGCGGTCAACTTTATCCTTGTTATCCACATATAAAAACTGCCAGCCAAATTCAGTTCGTTGAATCCTGTCCCAGGAGGAGTGCTCCAGTGGCAACCTCAAATCATTCATGAAAAGAAGAGGAAGCGCTGCCAATTCCTCCATAAGGGGTGGTCCTGTAGAGTTGAGACGAAAGTCTCTTGTTTTCAGAAATGAATACCCGGGAGCAATATGATGCGCCGCTTCGTCGGCTGTGGGTGATTTCTGTACCATACTGGCCACAGCCTGGAGAAAAAATATGGCAAGCAACCCACCGACAAGGAAACTCTTTTTAAACTTTCCTATCAATATATTTTACCTGCCAAGCCCGATAGCCATCTTTAAACCTTTATAATATCTCTTCATGTCCTCAAACGATCTTATCTTGCTGAATTTACTGTAAAAAAACTTTGGCCTGAAATAGAACTTCCTGATAGCCCTCTTTTCCATCTTCGCAACTTCGTCACTATCCTTGTATCCATAAGGCACAAAAACCGGACTCCACAGACTATACTTGGAATAATCCTTAGAGAGATTACCATATTGTTCTACGTTATCATATAAACTGGTACCAGGATAGGGTGTTGTTACTGAAAACTGAGCATAATCAGGATCGAGTTCAATAGCAAACTTGATTGTTTCTTCGGCCATCTCAGGCGTCTCTCCAGGGAGAGCCAGCATAAAAGAAGCTCGAACTTCTATTCCCTCTTCCTTCATCCATTTCATTACCTTCTTACTTTGTTCAACCTTTATACCTTTCTTTATGTTGTCCAGAAGTTGCTGGTTTCCTGCTTCAAAGCCAAAGAATATATTCCAACATCCCGCTTTTTTCATTAAACTCACCATTTCACGGTCAATTGTATCTACCCGTGAAAGGCACGTCCACGTAATATCCAGCTTTTCATCAATCATCCTTCTGCATACATCCTTAATCCACTTCTTGTTTACTGTTATAGTATCATCCCAGAATGAAATCTCCTTTGTGCCATATTTTTCCATAACATGCTTTATAGATTCAATTACCCTTTGAGGACTATGAGAACGGATTGTTCTCCCGAATACGGCGTTGCATGAACAGAAACTACAGGGAAATGGGCAACCTCTGGTTGTGATCATATGTACAACAGGTTGTCTCAGATATTGATTTGGAAGAGGTATATATTTTTCCATCGGCAATAAATCCCATGCAGGAAAAGGCAACGTGTCTAAATCTTGTATATGGTTACTTGGTGGATTTTGAGCTATTGTACTACAATTGCGAAAAGCTATACCATTAATCTTTGACAAGCAATCTATATTTCCCAATAATTCCTTCTTGTCATAATTACATGCCCTGAATGAGTTCATCAACTCCAGGACAGAATTCTCACCTTCACCGCAAACTACGATATCGAAACACTCGTTTTCGGATAGGACCTCACTGGTCATAATCGTTGCGTGCTGCCCGCCAATAATCATCAGTTTTTCTGGAAAGCACTCCCGTATCTTCTTAGAAAGCTGCACAGCTCTGTTAAACATCGGAGTCAGAGAAGAAAGACCAATCACCTTCGGATTTCCTACCCTTATTGCCTCTATTATCTCTTCTTCCGTCATTTGCAATGATAAGGCATCAATTACATCAACCCTATAGCCGCTTTGACGAATATAGGAGGCAATATAAGATATCCCCAGTGGGGGCAGAAACCCTCCCACATTCCCTACCTTTCTCTCTCCGTACCTTTCATACAATGTTAATGGAGGAAAAATAAACAACGCGTCAATATTTGAATTCTCAATCATTTTTTTTCTAAACTAATATCACAAGTTCAACTAACAACCTTCTTATTGTAAAAGTTTTTCATAAACTCTTATATTCTGATCTGCCGAATGAGACCAGAGATAATTATTCAGCATATGCTGTTTCAGGTCATATGTTTTTTCTCTCTGTAGAGCACACTCTACAGCTTCCCTTATACTGCCCAGACTCGCAGGGTTTAAATACTCAACATAGTCTTTAAAATATTCTCTGGTCGAGCCGCCACTTGTTATCGCCAACCTGGCCCCGGCCAAAGCTGCTTCTAATGCTGACAGCCCTGGTGTTTCAAACCAACTCTGTAGCACAAATACGCCACATGCCGCATAAGCAGAAGATAGAAGTGTATCATCGTGCTCTACACGGCGGATAAACAGAGTATCTTTGTCAGCCTCTCGCTTACATTGCCTATAATATTCATCATAGTGAGGAACTACATCCCCAATCAATACAAGTCTCCTGCCTAAACCTTTCAATGCCCTGATCAAGTTAAGTTGATTCTTACGAGGCTCAATGCGTCCTACTGAGAGAATAAAATCTTTAATTTTATATTTCTTTATAAACTCAGATCCATCGGAATCCATAAATCTCTCGTCTGCCGCCAGATAAACAACATGCATTTTACTTTTCTTTATGTAAAACAATCTCGACACCTGTTCTGCCTCTGCCTGTGAATTAGGAACGATAGCGTCTGCCAGCAGAAACATATTTCTTCTTTCTGAGGGAAGAAAAGGCAATGCCACCTTTGCCACATGCCTTAGTACCATTTGTGTTCTCTTATAAATACCCCCATATTCAAAGAAGGTTCTCTGTAAGGTCGACCAGAATATGGGAGAAAGTACAATCTTTACCCCAAGACTCCTGGCAGTCCTCATAAGCCATACACAATCCCTGAAACTTCCGAATACATGCAGTATGTCAAAGTCTTTGAGCTTGTCTTCCCATTGATTGAACAGTCTTACGGTAATACCTTTCCGTTCAAGCGCCTCTTTCGTCTTCAACAATAATATCTCACCACCACCAGGTGACTGAAACGCCGAAGGATAAACAAAAAATGCTACTTTCATCTATTATATTTCATCAATACCTTTAATATTCGCTCTGAAGCCTTGCCATCACCAAGTGGATTTCTCCACTTTTTTCTGGATTTCAACATCTTTTTACATGCCTTAACAATATTTACAGGGTTTGTGCCTGCAATTATATTAGAACCCACCTCAACAGTCTCCGGCCGTTCTGTATTATCGCGTAGCGTTACACATCCAATCCTTAGAGTGCAAGCCTCTTCCTGCACACCCCCTGAATCTGTCATCACCAGTGCCGCATTGGTTTCAAGCCACAAAAAATCCAGGAATCCCATTGGATTTACCACTTTTATATCGCGAGGAATCTTTAATTTAAACCTGGCCAGCATCTTAGCAGTACGTGGATGCATAGGAAAAATAACCTGTAGCTTCAATGCACTCTTTACCTCTTTTAAACTTTTTAATATATTTTGAAATGTCTTCTTCGAATCCACATTTTCCTGACGATGTAGAGTCAATAGCACATATGAACCCTTAGACAATCCAAGTTTATCTAATATCAGGCTTTCCTTCTCAGCAACAGCAACACATTGCTTAACCGTGTCAACTATAGTGTTACCAGTCTTATAGATCCTGGAACCTGGCACACCCTCTTTCCGGAGAATCTTTCCCTCTTTAGCTGTAGGTACAAACAGAAAATCTGAAAGATGGTCGGCTATGAACCTGTTTGTCTCTTCCGGCATTGTTCTATCGTAACTTCTCAGGCCTGCCTCCACGTGTGCTACCTTTATGTGAAATCCGGTATAACTCTCGGTGGTAGAAATCTTTTCAGCCGTAAGTGCACCAGCCAATGCACTATTAGTGTCTCCCTGCACTATGACGCAATAAGGCATTTCTTTCAGCATTATATCCTCTATTGCGATAAGCATACGTCCTGTATGATCACCCTGTCGGAATGGAGCCTTAGACTTTATACGCAATCTGTATTGTGGCGCGGGTAGGCTCAACTCTTTAAAAAATATTCTATCCAACTGATATGACCAATGCTGTCCGGTATGTATACAAAAGAAAGGTATCTTACTTTTCCTGCATAACTTAATAACAGGGCTTAGTTTTATTATTTCAGGCCTTGTTCCATATACAAAACATAATTTTCTCTTTGGCATACTCTCTCTTTTATTTATATTAGCAGATATATCAACTGCTCTTCTTCAAATATTAAATTCCTATGCTGACAACTTGCCAATGCCTGCATAGCAAACATTGTACACCATGAATTAACACATTGGCTTTCCTTGTCATATAAAAATCCACCTTTCTGGCCCATATCTTCACCAGAGTACTGATAGGCTAATAAAACCGATTTCAATTCATCAATTTTACTACCAATCGAAAAGATGATCCCCAGTCTTAAAACCTGTGCAATGATGTCACTCCTTTGTGAAGTATTAAAGGTTTTAGTAAGTGGATTGTATAACTCATTGATACCATTGGCTGATGTGTTTGCAAAAGCCCATTCAGTCGCCTTTTTTGCTGATTCAATAAAGCTTGTTATTTTAAGTAGAGTTCCCGTATACCAGAGGCCCTCTGCTGAATAACAATGCGGATGTAAATGTGTTGTTTTATCAGTATTATCAGTAATAAATCTGCCAGACTCATCTTGAGTAGTTACGGCATATTCACAAAGTCTCACAGCCGCATCACGGTATTTATTGCTTCGTTTAATTCTATAAAGATCAGCCAGTCCCATCGAGACCTTTGCATGGAAACCACTTCTCCGGTTTGACCATTTATCATCTGATTCTAGTACCTCACCTTTCTTAGCATCATAAACAGGCGATAATGAACCATCCTGACCCTGCATCCTATCAATTAAAAAATCTGCCAGGGTCTCTGAAACCTGAAGGTATTCTGCGTTTCCTGTTAATTTATATAAATTGACTATGCCATAAAGCACCATCCCTGTATCAAAAGAGAATACCTTTTCACCTGTAAAAGAATAACTTGTGTCTGCCATTTCATCATCGTCAAAAAGCCTGGTTCTAACGCCACCGCAAGGATGCATAGATCTGCTGGTTATCCAGTGAGCAGCTTGTTTCGCTTTGTCTACAAACGCCTCCTCTCCAAACAGCTTGTAGAGAAAAAGTAATGAAGTTATACCGTAGCCGGTTATTTCAGAGTAAAGGTAGGAATAATTCTCATCCTGCAAATTGAACCATGCAAAGAAACCACCCTGATCAGACTGTATACCTGAGCTGGCAATCCATTTCGCAGCTAAATCTACAGAACTATTTCCAACTCTAGTATCTTCTGACACGTTACTCTGGCTTCTTTTCATTTTTTCTTTGTATCCTGGCAGGGTTCCCGCATACAACTACACCGTCAGGTACGGATTTCGTTACAACAGACCCTGCTCCAATAAATGCATTACTTCCAATATTTATGTCTGGTAATATAGTAGAATTTGCACCTATAGATGCGCCTTTCCTGATTCTCCAGCTTATGCCCTTAAGATCTCTTGTATTATTATACGTGGGATACTTGTCATTAGTAAAACAAACACCCGGGCCGATGTAACAATTATCCTCAACTATAAGTCCATCATATAAAAGGGCCTTATTATGTATTTTAACATTATCACCTATAATAACATTCCTATCAATATAGACACCATTCCCTATAACGCAATTCCTGCCAATCTTTGCTTTATTGCCTATCTGAGCAAAGGCCCAAATCTTTGTTCCTTCCCCGATCTCTGCTGTTTCTGATACTACTGCCAGTTTATCAACAAAAACACCATTTAAGGTTTTTGATTTGCTTTTACCCATTCTATATTTTTTCTCAAACCTTCATCTATAAATACTTTAGGCTTCCATCCAAAAAGTTTTCTTGCCAAAGAGTAGTTACACAACAGCTTCGGTACCTGTGCTTTCCTGTCTTTAGTATGTACAATCTTTGAGTTTGACCCCACAATTGCTTTAATCTTTTTTGCTACATAGTTAACGGTAATAGCTTCACCTGTACCAAAATTCACTGCCTTTCCAACAGCATTTTTGTGACTACCCATAATCATGAAAGCATCTACCATATCATCTACATAGGTAAAGTCCCTGGATTGTCTACCGGTACCATGCACAGTGAGTGTTTTGCCTTTAAGTGCCAGCTTTATAAACTTTGGTATTACATCATATGTATGCCTGGGACCGTATGTATTAAACGGCCTGATTATGGCAACTGGAAGATGATATGTATTCTGGTATGAATAGCAATATCTATCCGCAGCCACTTTACTTGCTGCATACGGTGATGACGGATAAAGCGGATGCTCTTCATCAATAGAACCACCCATAGTAAGTCCATATATTTCACTGGAAGAAGTGCATACAATCCTTTTTATACCTTTACCTTCCTTTGCAGCCTGCAATATATTCAATGTACCTATCACATTTGTCTCCATAACTTCTATAGGATGAGCAAAAGAGTTGGGCACATAAGCATCTGCAGCAAGATGAAAAATGATTTCCGGTTTGTTCTTTATAACCAGCTCCTTTGCATCGGTACTGGATATGTTGCCGGTAATAATCTCTTCCAGCTTACCTTCTATATGTTTTATGTTCTTAAGTGTATACTGAGTAGTTCCTGACGTAGAATTCCCCCTGATATACACAGAAACCTTCGCACCTTCTGCAAGTAACCTTTCGGTAAGGTGTGAACCCATGAAACCGTCCGCACCGGTAACCAAGACCCTCTTTTGTTTATAATAGTTTTTCATTTGTCCTCCTGCCGTGTTTTCTTCAGATAATGATATGGAATTGAGAAATCCATGAGATAACGTGGAGACACCTTTACACTTCGTTTCTTTTCAACTGTTGGATCCTTTATGATTACATATGAGACTCCGTTGTAAGGGCTTGTATATTTACAGACAAGCTCATCCAGCCGTATCAAAAGAGATGCCACCCTCTTTCCGCATATCTTCCTCAGAACAGGAATAAAGGCATTATAACCATGAATGACAATCTTAGGGTATTTCATATTCTCATTATGTTTTCGCGGTACAGCCTCGATGATTCTTGCAGAAATTCTCAATAAGAGTGATGGGCTGTAAAATCCTGTAGCAATGACAGGATACTCCAAGTGGTCAAGGCTGTTTAAATCAAAACTATGAACATGGCTCGAACCTTTCCCTTTGCCGGTAATATTTCTTTCTATAAGTTCTGGAGACTCGTGTGGCACAGTTATTACTACAGCTTTCCGGGCAACCCTTATCAGTTCACTGAGGGCTTTAGGTAAGTCTGGAATATGCTCTAACGTTTCAGTGCACAAGACTACATCAAACTCATTGTCTTTATATGGCAGTTCGGATCCGTCTGCCACCTTTGAGTCCATACCAAACAGATCTCTTGATTTGTTACAAAACTCTTCACAGAAATCACATAACGAAACCTTAACTCCGAACAGCTTCCCTATCAGGTATGCAGAGTATCCTTCAGCAGCACCAACGTCTAAGTATGAATCAAAATCCAGGCATGCCAGCTTATTTAAGATATGGTAGTTTATGATATACCACTGGATGTCTCCTGGATGTCTGACACCTTTTCTAAAACCGTAGATTGGCTGAAAAGACCTGTATATACCGTGTTCATCAGGCGTTCTAAACTGTTCATTTAACTCTGTCGCATCCATACAGTTTAAAGCCATTTTCTCTTCATCAAATCCTCTTATAAGTTTGTGCCCCATATTTTACTTCCTCCGTTACTTAAATCATAAAATCATGAAAATTCTATTGAAAATGTCTTCATGGTTGTTTTTGACTACCCTCTTTAGTTCAATTATAATACCTTTCTCAGGATCTTTTTGAATGTCTTCCTTGGTTCAGAACAGCATAACTCTTTATCAGGCGTCAATTTCTCAAAATCTAAAGCCTTTTTTAATGCATTCTTGAATGCCCTTACTGTTCCAACACTTGCTTCTCTACCTAAGAAACAATCTCCGGGAACCTTAATATAACTCTCATCTATCTTCATATCCTGCTTATATGTGAACTTCTTTCTCCACAAATCAGAAAATGCCGTCATATCAAGAGGTCTCAAACCTTTCTTTAAAACAGCATATTCAACGATGTCATTCAGCATACCCGGGATTTCCAGAAATTTACTAGTATGAGCATAAACAATAACAGGCAATGCACATGATATCATTTCATCTATAGCTTGTTTGTAAAACTTCAGAACCTCCCTGGTATCACAAGCTCCTTTTTGGAAAAAAAGCTCCGGAGCAACAGGAAAGATAGGTATTTCGAGTACTTCTGATATCCGCCCTCTTAAAGCAGGATAACTTGGCAAGCCAAGATAGTCATATGCAAAATCAGAAGAATATTCATACCCCTCATCCTCCAATGCCATCATTAGATTGGTATTCCATCTTCCCATAGGAGAAGCAAAGCCCTTTGTTTCAATACCCAAATCTTTGAAAAATACCTTCGCCTTTCTAATACTATGCCTGTTACTCGCATAATCACTATAAGTATAATGGTAGAAGCCGTGAGATTGAATATCAAGACCCATATTTTTACATTCCATGATTTTATCTTTTGCATGAAGAAAGGAATGCACATTGAAAAAAACCGTGACTGCATCACCATGCTTTCTGAACAGATCTATATAATCATTGAATGTTTCATCGTGAAATTCATCTGCATCAATTCTCAGACAAAAGAGATGAGAATAATCTGTTTGTTGCCCTGCCATAAAATCTACAAGCGGTCTGCGAGCAACCTCCTCTTTCACGTAGACAGAATCATTACCAAACCGCTTTATCTTAGAATTACGTTTTATCCAATATTTTCTTCTCCTATTCAGACTTTTTATGTCATCATTCTTAGCAGAACGATAAGTTTTGGCATACAACTCTCCCTGTTTTACACGAGGACTTTTGCCAGATTCGATGAGTGATATTGCCTCGTTTACCTTTTTTGCCCCCAGAATAATATTTTTCTTTCTTAACTGGCTATGAGTATCATTTGGTAATACTATCTGGCGTTCATACAGAATTATATCTCCGGTATCAAGACCTTCTTCTATATAATGTATTGTAACGCCTATCTTGTCCGGCTCATTATTATACAGCGCCCAGAATTCCGAATCAGACCCCCTGTAGAAAGGAAGTAGTCCCGAATGTAAATTAATAGCACCTTTAGAGGCAGTGCTAAAAACTTCTCTCTGTAATTTTCTGGTACCTACCACAACTATAAGATCAGGATTAATTGTTTTTAATAATTCTACATTTTCTTTCGTATTAATATCAGTTACAGCCTTAACTAAAATACCACCTTTATTCCTCGCCATACTCTCATAACTAAAATGTTTGAGCCTTCTTAACAGGAGAAAAAGCAGCAACTTTATCCTTGTTTTAAACCCTTTTTGTTTCTGCTCATAGACTATTGCTTTAATATCCCTACCTGCATTAATGAGCGCCTGAGTCACTATTCTCCCATCTATAATATCACTGGTTAGGATTACTAATTTCATCTAATAATATCACTATCCTTTAATACTCTCATCCTCCATTGCGGGTTGCATTTATACCTTCTGGAAAGCGCTGCTGGAAGTCTTGATAACGCAAGCCAGAAACCTTGAGCCAATTCAACATTACCAAAAACGATGGAGTGAACAATCCTGAACGGGAGAAAGAATAAATGTGCTGCAATTAACCTCTTATTATGTATATTTTTCCAGAAAAACAAGAACACGTTTCTATGAGCTATTACCATCTTGCCACGTTCACCATATTCCCTGTTAAATGTAGTCGATTCCTGATGCCAGATTATACTTTTAGGCTCATACACTCCTTTCATACCTGAAACAAGTGCTCTATAACATAGGTCCACCTCTTCACATATACCTGGTAAATACAGTGAATCAAAACCGCCTAAACCCAGGAAAGCCTCTCTTCTGAATGCGCCTGTTGAAATGCTATGGGTACTGCCTGGCACTGCCGCATTAGTTTCATCAACAATATTCTGCAATATGCCATACTTAATCTTTAAATATGACCTTCCGCCATTGTAAGTACCGTCAAAATTCAAGAGCCTAGGTGCAACAAAGAAAACATTTTCATCTTTAAAATGCTCAACAAGATAGTCTACAAAATCTTCTTCAACCTTTATATCATTATTCAGCAAGATAACAATATCACTATCAATAGCCTTCAACACCTCATTATAAGAACATAACACTTCATTCTTTTTGCTGACATATAACTCAATTGAAGGGAGATTATTTCTTACATATTCAACACTTCCATCAGTACTCACATTATCAACAACGTAGACTTTACATTTATGAATGGACTGCTTAGCCGCTTTGCATACGGACGGCAAAAAGGCGCTGAGAAGATCTTTCCCGTTATAATTCAATATAAGTATATCTACTTTCATCCAACTTTGTAAATCCACCGGTTTTATGTCATAATCCTTCTCTGAAGCCTCTTCTGATATAAATGCTCAATAGCCAGGGCATATTTTGATACCCTCCTCTGTGCTAGATTATGATGTTTTATGTAATTCATCAACCACAACGGCATTTTATTATTGAATTTTATTTCTAGGACAACCAGCCTGCCCGGAAGGCAATACTCTGCATTAGAGAAATCCACATTCAACATACCCGCATCCATGCATTTAATAGAGTGATCAAAAGTAATCCTGAAGTTATGGTAATGCTTCAACATCAAAGGCAGCCGCTTATATTGTATAGCAGCCACGGGTTTTATATGCCAGCGCTTATGGTAATATATAAACCTTTTTACCACATAATGATCGGCAAAATCACTCAGGTTCTCCACATCAATATTGTCAGATATCAGTTGCGAACAAATATCATGAGGCAAGAAACAACGATCTTTCATAATGGTAAAGTTATCCTTTGCCTTAATCTCAAGAAATAAACCGTTAGGATTATCATCTTTATTTTTTTTATATGACCGAACCCTGAACTTTACCCTTTTTTCTAACCCTTCAATCTTCTCTCTATAAAACCTGAAATTATGCGTATCAAAATAGATTGAAAAAACATTATACCCATGTTCCAGGCTGTTTTTGTCCAACTCAGCAAAACGCATTAGGGTGTCCATAATCTCCTGTTTCTGCTGAAAGGATATTAGATATTTAATCTCAAAACGGTTTTTGTGTGCCAACCTCATCTTCTTTAAACCTCCCCAGCCTTTCAACTGTTTTTGCAATCTGTCTGTTTAGTCTATCTACGTGAATAACCCTTTCTTCCCCGACAATGTCAGCTTTGCAGTCAGATTCAAATACATTCAGACTGCTATCATTATCAAGTACAATACCGGTTTTATTATCAACCGTTATCTTTGAATTTATAAGATAGCCATAGCCTGCAGAACCGTATTTCCATTTTTTAAGATACGCATGATAAGCCGTATCGTTTTCCCTGAAATCACACCCGTATATAACAGGCGTTGATCCATCTTTACTCTCTATAGCTATTTTACAACCGGTAAATTTGCAATTGTAGATAACTGGACTGGATTTCTCCCCTATAGATATACCCTTATCACCGGCGCTGGTAAAAGAACAATTTGACACAAATACATCCGAAGTCATCAAATCCAATGAATCATTACCGGAATTCTCAAAAACACAAGATAGAATCGTTCCCTCTGCATAATCAAGATCAATAGAATCAGCGTTAGTATTATAGAAACTTGAATTTCTTATCGTGATATTTGAATGCACCACATGTAAACAATCATCCGAGATAGTATTTTCTGAAAATTCACAATTCTCAATAACTGCCGACGGGCACCAATGAATAGAAACCATACCAGAATAGTCTATGTTAAAGGCTCTATCCAGAGTACCGCCTGTAAAATTTGTATATTTAAGAACACTGCCAGATGTATCTTTTCCCTGTAATACAAAGGCCCCCCATCCATGATCAGGGTCAGACCTCCTGAAATTTATTGGCTTGTCCTTATTACCAGAAAGTATTGCCTTTCCCTTGCAAAAGATTGATACCCCAGGGAACATCATAATGTCAGTTCCCTCTGCAACCATTAGTGTATCCCCAGGGCCAACATACATATCTTCTCTTATATGTACTTCTCCGGGTCCCAGGTGTATAATCTGCGGCGCCTTATTGTCCAAATCCCATGGATGTACAATTTCCATATTGTGGACTACTGGCAGGTCCTTGTTTACGATATGCGTTTCAGGAATTATAGAAGTGCCTGTAACAGCATTGTTAAAGCTATTACTCAAAAAAGCAAGTAACGCCTTTTGATTTAAGCCACTAAAGGTAACAACATAATCGCACGATCCTGCATCTAATGCATACTCAGGATATCGTAATCCGAAAAAGTGTTTAAAAGAAGGGTCCGAGTCTATAATTTTCAGACCGGGATGAAATAAAATAGTCGTATCTTCTTCCATATTAATATCTCTGTTTCCATATGCAATGCTGATATGAAAGCCTATATTAGATTTCCTTAATTCTTTGGTTTCAAGTCCAGCGGCTGAATTACCCCACACCCTTATAAGGCATTTAATACCTGCTTCATTATTGCCAACACTATCCAGATCTGAAGACACAAATATTTCAACATTACATTTTTCCAACTCCGATTTAATAAAGTCTTCGCGCTTTCTTATCCACCTCTTCACAACCCGAATCTCGTCTCTAAAAAGAAGATAAGGAAAGGGTAGTCTATGAACTCCAGCCGGTGTAAATCTTAAATAACCCCTGTATGAATCTGCATGGGCAGCACCGTCGATTTGCATGACATTATCATCTATAAATTTAGCCTGTTCTTCATAAGAACCAAAGCTATTAAGAGCATCCCAAAGATATAGATTACGTCTATGTATAAAGGTTGGATCTCTCAAGGCAATATCTAGTAACGGCATAAGTCTTTCATTAAGTGATATCCTGTATTCAGGCACAAGACCCAACTTAAGTGTTGTTAAAAACCGGAACGGGCTATAAGGTGTAGTTCCTCCATGACCAAAAATATCGTCGGCAATCGGTTCCAAAAGCCCACGTGAGGGATCAAAATAGTATACGTGGTTATGTATGGAATCCGTATGAATTCCCTGAAGCAAATTCATAGCCGCCTGCCATCTCGCTAACTTGTCTTTATCCATAATTTCCCACAACTCCTGAACCGACTCATGTGAAATCCCTGAACTGATAGCCGCTATAAGCTTTCCCATAGGCCAAAAGTTATCACCCTCTTTATCCTTGACGTGCATAATGTTCCAGGAGGTTGCTTCTTCCCATAACCCGAGCCTATCTGTTTTTTTCCCCCTGTACTTATATATGATCCCCGGCATTCTTTCATGTTCTATCAAGAATATATCTAAAGGACGAAGTGTCATATGATACAGGCCGTAATATTTGTTGTTTACAAAAAACTTTACAAAAGAGGTGTTGGATGCCATCACACCAAACTTATGCATAAAATTGTCCGCCATCAGGTTGCGCATCATAAGCTTGTCCTCTGGATTTACCAGCTCGATATATCGCCGCCCTTCGTAGAGTCTGTTCTTGGGAGTTTTTACCCTGACTGAAGGCTTGTGAATATCCCAATGCCATATATTAGCTCCGCGCAACCTGTACTTTACCCTTCTGTACCTACCATCAGGATATTTCAAGTATGCGTTGTAATAATCCTTTGTAGAGGCAGGTACGTCGGAAAGGAGATTATTAAGACTGTTTCTGTCAATAAAGAGCCGAATTTCAGGGACATCTTCTGATCCCCTTAGTTCGCGAGACTCTGACCCGGAAATACAGGAAGAAACAGCCGTGTATGCTGAGAAGAAAAGTGTACCAAGCTCTCTTTTAAGCGAAAATTTGGCATGGGCGTCTGTATAAGTAACCTTAAAAAATATCAAATATGATGATAAAAATATAAAACCAAAAAGAATAAAAGGCATAGAGAGGAAAAACAGTTTTTCCCACAACCTCATTCTCCTATAACTCCTATCTTTATATCTTATTCCTAACACAACACATCTCCCTGCAGTGTACGTCTACACATTTTTTATAAATCTACGCTATCCTGGCCAAGAATTAAGCTAACCTTGGTTTCCTTATCTATTTTAGATATCTCGCTTATTATATATTCAGGCTTTAGCTTTCTCTTCGGTTCTATAACATAAAGGAGTTCTTTCATTTGGTCTTTACCCAATGCATCAATTGAAACAATCGCAAAATAATTTACTGTTTTCTTTAGTACCTTGTGTATAGTTGCTTCGTGATCTATACTTGAAGGAATCTGAATTCTTAACATTAGCTCTTTGGCCTCCCTTGCCCCAAAATCCATATGATGCATGGCCAATACTATGCCGGAAAGTAATACCGTAGCTACGGCCGCCACCAGAAAGAAGTGTGTCCCGCAGGCCATACCAACAGCCATAGCCATAAATATAAAACCAACATCCCTGGACTCCTTAACAGGATTTCTAAACCTGATTATGGAAAGAGCGCCTACCAGGCTGAATGCACGTGCGATATTTGAACCTATTATTATCATAATAAGAGATACCGTGACTCCCATGATAACCACCGTTTGTACGAAAGACTGTGAATAAGAAACACCTCTATGAGTTGTTGAATAAATCTTCGACATAAGCAGGCATAACAAAAATGACAGTGATAGAGAAACAATTACGTTCGTAATGGTTACACCGCTTGTCAATGAAATATCACGTGAGAATTCTTTTATTAACACATCCATCTTCTTCTCCTTTTTGTATTACCGTTAGTTACGTTTTAAGAAATAAACACAAGAAATTGCCCCTAGGCTAAACACAAGAATCACAGAAACCGCCCTGTCCAGACTTGTCACAACCACCGCCTGTAACATATCTCCATCTATCAAGCGGTAACCTGCGCCAACAGCAAACTCTCTTATGCCAAGAGAGGCTGGAGTAAGGGCCATAAATGTGGAAAGTACTCCCAATATTGAAATTAACATACAACTTAAAAAAGGCACATCTTCATAAAAGATATGAAACCCGTATTTAAGCCGGAATGCATATACCACAAAATTTAGAAATATAAGGAAGGATAGCCCATAAACGACCGTCCTGTTTTTGCTCAAACTCTTCCAGGAATTCCATATTTCGTACAACTTCTTTAAGAAATAATTTTCACTTCTTCCAAATTTATTGTGAACAGCAGACAACTTAATGAAACTAAAGACTACTGCCGTAATAACGCCAAAAGCAAAAAAAAGATTAATATTAGCATTTCCCTGCATAATGTAAATAAGGATCAAAATACCTGTCCCTGTTAATCCTGCCACCATAAAATGCATCAATATCATAGCCCCCATGCTGACTGCAAAATCGGTATACGAAAAGCTATGGATCTTTTTCAAAAAATACCCTTTTGCAACCACACCGCCTTTTATGGAAATATAATTGAGAAACGTGTTCAAAGCTGAATACGCCAGCCCGTCTTGAAATGACACCCGCACACCATAAACATGAAGCACTACCAACAACATAAAGGCGTTTATGACAACAGTGACAATTTGAAGGACAAGGAATATACAGACCTGTGTTGCTGAAATATCCATGATCCTCTTGAATGAGTCAATATTCTTATATACATAAACCGCAGTTAACCCTAAAATAATTACTGTAGAGGCGACAAAAATAAATCTCTTCCATTTCATATTATCTGCAACTTGCTCCATCATATCACCAGCACAAGATACAAATAGTTCTCGTTATAGTTTTGCAGGAAGCATACTGAAGTAGCAGTTAGTAATTTTTCTCATCATTCGCCCCTACCCTGTGCTTATAAAATTAATTTGTTTGAAATAATCCATTTACACACTCGATCAGCAACGACACTGTGACCCAAGGAATTCCAATGGCCATCCACATCGTGCTCAATCCTCTTCCCCTTTGCCTTCCATGTCTCTTGAAACGTCTCCGTTAAATCTATAAACGGTATGCCTAATCTCTCTGTTACTTCCGCAGTAGCTTTATTGAGCATATACACACGCGTTGTCTTTGGGTCATCTCCGTTGTATATAGGCTGACGGTTTGTATCCATCACAAGAAGAAGCTTAAAATCATACTCCCGCGCTACTGCAGCATATTCCTTAAACACATATTCAAGCATTTGCTTAAGAAACTCCCGATTAGCAAAGATATCAAGGTCTTTAGTGTTGACGTTTGCTTCATATCTGCGTGTCTCTGCATAAAATAGTCGTTTTATTATTTTTGATGTCTTGAAGAGATTTAGGTTTACAACCAGATATCGAACCAGGGCGAACTTTCTTATGAACCGCTTAAATGAAAGATTACTGACCGGTCTAGGCATCATCTCGGCAAAATGACCGTCTGTAAACGAAAGCATCCAGTTGTCTTTACGGCCGTATCCATATAAGCTTTCCTTGAAGTCATTATGTATTATGTTAATCACTACCAGGTCCGGACTGTATTGCGGTGCAATATTCCGTAATACAGTCAGGTACTGTACTAAATTTGCACCTGAGTGGCCAAAGCTGTATACCTCTATTTCAGGCTTCCACAACTTCTCCTTCAGCCTGTTTTCCATTAGATACGGATATGATTTGTCGTAATCAACCTGAAATGCCTCTACATAGGAATCTCCAATAACAGCAATTCTAAATGTCGATGGCAACTTTTCGTTAATATACTCATAGGGAGAATTCCAACCATTTGAATTAATTCTATACTTCGAATGTATCTCCGAACGTTTCCCTTTTATTAAAACTCCTTCCTGGTTTGGTATAAAGTGGTTGCCCAATACCGGATCAAACAGCGTATCAGGAATATCACTTACTGGCATGACGACACGTACTAACACTTCCAGGATAATGATACAGACAATCAACGATGGAATGGTCAAGATAAAGAAATAGAAAATTACCGCATTGATCGTTTTAAGTAGGCTCTTCATTTAAATTTAATCCTGGTTGAAACCGTCAGGTATCGCTATAACTTTGTTGGAGAAACGTTGCGTTTTCTTAGAATACCAAAAGCAAATTTAATATAACTTGATTTTTCCTTACTTTTGATCATACATACAATATATTTTAGATTTATAATAAAATTAAAATATCTGAGGAAATTTCTCATGTACTTCAGGTTAAATTTTAATTTGATATTCCTGGGAACAGGCACAGTAGCCTGAATTTTTGCCAACAGGTCATCTATAGGTATATTGTGGGCTGAAAGTTTACATTTAGATTCTATAAAATCAATATATGTTCTATAGGAAACGTATGAAGACATCTTAGTATAATCATCGGTTGTAAGCTTATGTTTAAGGTATGAGTGTAATTCTGTACCCGGAAACGGACATGTAACATTAAAGATGGAAATATCACTTTTTATTTCATCAGCCAGAGATAGCGTTTTCTCTACATCCTCTTCTGTTTCTGTAGGCAGATTTATCATAAAATTTGAGAAAACCCTTACCCTGTACTTTCTGCATATCTTGACAGCATTCCTAACCTGCTCTACCGTTATGCCTTTTTGAAGAAGTTTTAACAATCTTTCAGAGCCAGATTCTATACCAAAATCCACCTGAATACACCCTGCCCTCTTCAGGCTCTTCACAAACTCTTCATTTATTAAATGCACACGTGTCTCACACCCCCACACGATTGGAAGCCCTCTTTTAGCAATCGCATCACACAAGTCAATGGCTTGTGACTTCCTGACTCCGAAGGTATCATCAAACAGATAAAACGCATCTATATTATATTTATTGTAAACATATTCGATCTCATCCACTACCTTTGATGGGCTACGATAACGAATGGTCCTCCCAAAAACATTTTTACTCACACAAAACCGGCAACCATAAGGGCAGCCTCTGGTAGAAAAGAAATAGAAGCCCCTTAGAGGAACGCCACGTACAAGGTGAATATTCGGCTGGAGATAAAAATCCATATTTATCTTATCAAATGCAGGCATAGGAAGATCATCAAGGTTCTCTATAGATGCCCTTCTCGCATTTACTACAATCTTGCCGTGATCCTTGAATGCAATACCCGTAATAGAGTAAAGATCAGTGCTTTCATCACTACAAACAATATCATAGAATATTTCTTCGCCCTCACCAAGAACGACATAATCTATGTTCTCATCTGCCAGCATCTGATCGGGAAACATTGTAGGATGTACTCCACCCACCGTTATCTTCGTACGTGGAAGTTCAGCCTTTATATCCTTTGCCATCTTAAATACACATGGTACATCTGTGGTCAGACAGCTGATGCCTACATGCTCGGGATTAACGTCCACTGTCTCCTTCACAAGCCGGTCAACAAGTATATCTTCTGGAATATCACCCTTTTGATCAATCACATGATTGTCTACATTATGCTGAGAAAGATATGAAGATATATACATCAGGCCAAGTGGTGGCCTGAGGCTTAAACTCCTTGTCGGAGGATTTATCAAACAAGTTCTAACTTTTCCCATTTATCACACTCCTTTTTATACAATTTGCATACTAATAACGTTACCAGAATATGTTTTCAGGCAGCCTGCGGGGTCGCACATATTCAAGCATAAAAGGAATCTATATCAGTCTGGCAAATCTTTCTAGGTATAAGAATTTTTTGTTAGTACATCACTCTATCTTACATACGTTTTATGCAAATTGCGTAATAACCATATTAATAGCTCTATTCTTTTAATCACAATCAGACATCCGGAGATCTTTGAGATTTTATGTGTAGATCATACATGTTTATAAATATCTTTATCCAGCCCAGAGCACCTATCGTCGCCAAGAAAAACAAACCTATATATAAACAGTTAATCAAGGCAAAAAAAGTTAATACCAGATATAATGACACCTCATATCCAACATAGACATTACTCTTTAATCTAACGGCAAACGAATCAGACTGCATAAACAGTTTCCTTCCAACCATCATGTAAAATGACAAGAATGCATTTGATAGGGCAACAAAACCCAATATCAGAACCAATGGGTTATGTGTTTGCATATAAACACCACCGGAAATTGCCAGAAACAAAAAGACCACCTTGATAACATCAAGCATTGCATCAAAAAGACGTCCGAACTGAGAAGCCATGTTCTTATACCTTGCAAGCTGTCCATCCAGCACATCAAATAAATATGCCATATTCAAAAATAAGGCGCCTAAGACTAGATACAAATAATCATAAAGAAAGAACAAATAAGAAGCAATGAGTGCCATAATCAATGATATAACAGATACCATATTAGGAGTAAGGCTGGTGTCTTTCAGAAACCTCAATAGAATGATATTTGCAACTGGCCTGTAAAGAAGCATGCTGAAAAGCTCCTTATTGCCCTTGTCTTCCGGCTTGTAAATATTGTCTTCTTTTGTCATATGCTGCCAGCCTCTTTATCATTCATTTTCAGTGCATAAACAATCTTAGAAAGTGTAAAAAATGTCATTCCGATTATAAATACAAGCAAAATCAGGACAAAGGGCATCATGGAACTATGGACCTTTAGAATGTGAAACCACCATATATCTAACAAATCATAGCCGGACAGAGATGCCTTTGTTGGTGTTATAAGCCTATGATCAGGATCAAAATCAAAAACTAAACTTTTGCCGGATGTCAGTTTATATAAAAAAGAAAGAAACATATACCACGTTCCTTTTATGGGACTTATATCTGGAATATAATTAATCATGTATTCGTCAATGTTCAATTTCTCTTTCAGGAAGAATAACCATCTCGAATTATTGACAAAAAGGGATGGTAGCTGTACCAGGAACCCCATAATAGCTAATACCCATATTGCTATTTTTCCGGATAAATGTCTAGATTCATATATTGCATGTGCCAGGAAAACAGCAAGGAAAGGAATAGATAAGAAAAGATAGCGTGGACCCCATGAAAACAAAGACCCTCTGTCAAAATGAAAGATATGAAATGAAAAATTTAACAGGATAATTGACAGTACAAGAAATGAAAATACCTTATTCTTGCTACAAAAATCTTTAATACTGAACAAAAACAGGATAATCGGAATATTGAAGAAAAGAAATCCCTTACCGCTGCTGAATAGAAAATAAAAGGAACCTTTAAAATATTTATATTCTGTTGACGCCTTTGCGATCATATTCGAGACAGATCCATATTCCGTATTAAAGATACCTTCATATCTGACATAATTAAAACCAAAAATTATCAAAAGATAGATTACCAGGGGAAAAGCGAATATTGACAGATTGATAACCGTCTTACGAATATCTTTTTCCTTATACCCATACACAATAAATGTTAGTACGAAGCAGATAATGTAAATCAAATAATTCTTCTTAATAAACATTGAATACCCGGAAAACAAACCACTGTAAAATATATAACATAACGATCCGGTATTCAGGTATCTAAGGATAAAGTAGGCAGCAAAAAGAAAACAGAAGGTAACTGCGGGCTCTGAAAAGCCGCAACGTGAATATGCAAAACTCATAGTGCAAAATGAAAAAATAAGAGATGATATAAAGGAAATTCTCATAGAATATTTTAATTCCGACAACAATAAAATAAATACTACAGATAACCCGGCACACATAATTGGATTTACAAAAGAGACAAATAGCTGGGTAACATACTCAGGATGAACGCCCTTAACAAAAAACGACATTACCGTGCCCAGGAAATAGAACGGAACCAGTAAAATAGGCATCCCGAGACCCTGGCCTGAATAGATTTTCCCTCCCCTGCCTATCTTGCCTCTTTTCTGGTATTTCATTTCCTTAACGCCGAATTCCGTATCATGGATAGAAAGGTCACCATCGCTAACGATACTCTTAGCCACAAGATAATTTTCAAGACCATCTCCTCCATAGTGGCCTGAGGAAAAGAATGCAAAGATAGCCAGAAAAAACAGAAAAAAAGTCACATAAATCTTTTTACTGTACATTTGTTCTCTTTTCTATAGCACAATAATATTTTTCTGCTATGAGTAAATATGAATTATTTTTTGCTGTCTTTATGGCTTGTTTCCTAAAACCTTCAAGACTTTCTAAACTTATAACTTCTTCCATCTTATTTGCTAACGATAACGCATCGGCAGGCTTGACAAGCCAACCGTTTTTCCCATTTTTCACGATATCAGGTATGCCGCTTATCTCACTTGCAAGCACAGGTATGCCACAAGCCATAGACTCCTGTATTACAACCGGCATACCTTCAGTTTCACCCTTTCTATCAAAGACTGATGGCACAACTATAACATCACCTAAAGAATATATCTCAGGCAAGAGTTCATTCTTGGTCCATCCTAAAAACCTCACATTATCTGAAATACCATATGCTTCTACCAGTTTTGTTATATGATTATATAAAGGCCCTCCTCCCACAAGAATAAGGTTAAATTTGTAACCCTTCTCTTGTAATATGGCAGAAGCCTTGATCAAAAACTCTATCCCCTTCTTCTCAGAAAACTTACCAACAAAAAGAAAAGTAAAAATATTGCTCAAGCTAAACTTAGCTCTTAAACTATCTTTTTCCACATTATATTTAAACTTATTTGTATCCACACCCATAGGTATAATATGGCTTGTTATATCTTTATGGCTTACTTCTCTAACCTGCTCTTTAATGTAATTACTTACAGGGAGCATTATGTCTGTTCTCTCTAAGATAAGCCTGCAGATATGTGTGCCAAAAATACCACATCTCTTGAGCATGAAGATATCTGCGGCATGAACTGTCAGGACATGATTAAATTTTAAGAGCCTTCCAATTAATGCACAAATTAAACCTTGAGGCACGATCCAGTGAGTATTAACTACATCTATCTTGTTCTTTATTATTACATTGATTGTGGCCAAACATTGAAACAATAAAAAAAAAGGGATTTGCAAGTATGCCAGGAGGCTACTCTTTAAATCACTTAAAATCCCTTCTCCACTCCCAAGAAGCTGAAGTCTTAAAGGTAAAAAATATATAAATCTATGTATTTTCAATCCCTCTGACTCTTCGTAACGCAACAAGCCGGTAGAGTGAGGCACCAGTACGTGCACCTCGTAGAAGCGACATAACGCCTTTGCAAGGTCGAAGACAAATCGAGCGGAGACAGCGTCATCTTTGCTTTTAGGAAAAGTACTAGTTAAAATAAGTAGCTTCTTCATTACGATCTGCCACCTTCACTCCTTTAATATACTAACGCTTATTAGCTATTACCAGTATTGAACCTGCGCTTGTCCATCTTAAAATTTCTTCCAATAAATTCCCTGTAAAAACGGCCAGTTTATTCTCACCATCGTAGCTATCCTTATTTCTAAAAATACTGCAAAATTCCACAAGACTGAATACATGGTCCACCGGCATTATTTCTTCTATTAGAAACCCACTCTTTGATATTACATCTTCCAATTCCCTCACTTTGAAGTATCTCTGGTAATAGCAAACCCTGGGAGGTTTATTGAATATATTACGTATAAACGAGTTGTGTTTTAAATAATCTAAAGGCTTTTTTATCTTCAAAAATATGTTTTTGTATGGAACAGTCAGTATCAACTTCCCTTCAGGCTTTAAAACTCTATAGGCCTCATTCAACACACCGTCAGGGCCCTCTGCAAAATGTTCTATCACCCCCCAGGATAAATAGGTACTGAAATAGTTAGTCTCAAAGGGCATACTTCTTACATCAGCAGTATATACCTCCAGCGTAGCATCATAAGCCTTAATCTTATCTATACATTCCTGTTGATAATCTATCCCAACCATTTTATATCCCAACATGCTAAGCTTGATAACCCACGGCCCAAGGCCACAACCGGCTTCTAATATACGCCCATCTTTCGGAAGGTAATCAATAATAATATCTAAGAACTTTTTGACCCGAGGGTAGCTGAATACTTCCATGATAGTCTCGATATCAGTATTTATCCAGTTTTCACACCATGCCTCTTTTGTGACTCTATTAATACTGTCAATGTCGCTGTCTTTCATTTTATCCATAACCTACCCTGTAAAGAATATATCCATTACCCATATTTCCATTTGGAAGGATAACCCTGCATTTATTCATTTTATAAGAGAGTAGACTTTTATGGTATGTTATAATTTCAGCATTAATTTGATTCAGTTTTATCAAAAGAGTCCTTCTTAAGTCTGTAGAGTATTTCTTCGTTAAGCTTCCTGTTTGCCGACATAATATCCCCTAACAGACCTATCATCATAATCAGAATACCTATGATTATGCCTACAGATGCTATAATCAATGATTGCACATGACCTCCATGCATCCTGGTATAATGTGATATAAGAAATCTGATAATGAGAATAATGCTGAACGATATGGGAATCAGTCCTATCTTAAAGAAACTCCTCAGAGGTTCGTACATCAGATAGATACGAAGCAGCGTAGTTGTAGACCTCAAAACATATGAGGGAATACTCTTTATAAGCCTCGATTCCCTCAGCTTTTGGTTTGTTGATATTCCAATATAGTTGATTGGTATCTCTTTTCTGCCTGCCTGAATTATTGTCTCCAGGGTATACGTGTAGGTTGAAAACACATTAAGCCTTAATGCAGCATCCCTGCTATATGCCCTGAAGCCGCTTGTTGTATCAGGTATATCAGTGTCCGACAATCTTCGCACAACGTAACTGCCGACCTTCTGAAGTATTTTCTTCGTCAGAGAGAAATGCTTGATATTCAGAATATCACGACAGCCGATAACAATTTCAGCTTTTTTATCAAGTATCGGTTTGACTAGTTTTGTAATATCCGCGCCTCTGTATTGATTATCTCCGTCAGTGTTCACTATTATATCTGCACCCAGTTCAAGGGATCTTTCTATGCCTCTCCTGAATGCCTCTGCAAGGCCGCTTCTTACTGGAAGATCCAGAATGTGACCTACCCCTTCTTTCTTTGCCACCTCCACCGTAGAATCTGTTGAACCATCGTTTATCACGAGGGTTTTAATTTCATCAATACCTTCTATTTCTTTAGGTAAATCCCTCAAAGTAACAGGCAAGGTCGCCTCCTCATTATGGCATGGAATCTGGATAATAAGTTTCATGTGATCTCTTTAATATACAACTGTTTAGAAAGTCAAAAATCTAAATGATGCTTTTATGGTTTATAATTTGCTGACATCAAAGCTTTTGCTATGTTTCGCAATTCTAGCCTGAATAGATTCAAGCAGTCCTTCTCTCAGGATCCCCTGCTTTATTGCTAAGGTAGCCCATGCGGGGCATAAAGGGTCTTCCCTTTGTTCACTATAGTTGTTCAACTCATCATTTTTTACAATTAATCCGGTATCATAATCTACTCTTGAATAAGCAGACCTGGTCGCACATCCACCCTGACACAAATCATTCTTATACAAATCACAAACATCAGGAGAACATACGTACGTGCCATATCCTTTTGCAAATTCTGTTCTGTAATTAACTAGTTTCTTGCTATTTGCCAAACGCTTCAAAGAAAAATCATTCTCATAAATATTCCCAAATGTATATTCATCTGTAGCGTCTTTTCCGGGTGATTCAGAACATGCAGTAACGTCTCCATTCGCCCTTATATGTAATCCAGATCTATTACGATTACATGTCTTGTTATATGTAAATGCCGACCATGGAGTCCAATCAATATTAAATATATCTTTGTCAATCATTGATATTAAGTCATATAGTACCTTAACATGTAGTGATGTGATTCCAATTTCCTGATCTTCACCTTCAGCAGCTCCACAATAATGAACTGGTACTATCGAGTGATCAAATCCATTCTCCATAACCCACATATGAAGGTCAAGCATCCCGTCGAATGTTGTATGGTCCAGAACAGAGTTTACGACTAGTCTCAGCGATGGATTCTTACCGTAACCAACGTTTATCAGGTTCCGATAGCCATCCTGCATCTTCTTAAATGCACCGGTCTGGTTTGCTTTATAATCCTGGAGTTCTTCAATTAATGTGTCTCCTTTAGTACACAAACTTATTTCGTATGCAGCAAATTGTTCTGCAATTTCTGGAGTAATTAAGGCTACATCATCAAATGTCATTATCTTGGATTTTTTCCCTCTTTTGTTGTAGATATCATATATCATATTAACAACTTTAAAGAAATGCTCCGCTCTCTTTTTTTGTTTTCCTAATTTCGGATCTTTATATATTAAAGGTTCTCCGCCAGTTAGTATAAAAAGCATAACCCCTAAATCGAATGCTTCTTCAGTAATCTTCTTTAACTTGTCATAAGGCAGATATTCGTCTTTGGAAGGCCCTGAAGAGGCAAAACACCATGTACATTCAAAGTTGCATCCCCTTGTAATCATATAATCAAGAGATGTAATCTTAATTCCCTGCTTTATCATGCTTAACAGCTTATCAGGAGTAACTCCGCCCATACCAGGATGCAAATCTACAACGCTTCCTCTAAGCCTTCTGATTTTATTAATTTCCTCTGAGGTTAACGAATACACTTTATCCCCTTTCTCAGGCTTTTTCAAAGGTCTTGTGAAAGGTTTCTTTTCTGAGTTTAGTCCTGGACTTAGAAGCGCTTTTAACGTATCTGTCATTGGAACTTTATTTTTCATTTTATCGCTGCTAAAAAGAAGGTTAATATGAATAAGGTATTATAAAACGGCATGGTAGATATCTTTTACTTGCTTTAAAGATAAATTACATAGCATATTGTTAAATCTGTCCGGGTGAAATGCATTATCAACTAGCCTCGGTATATCCGCTTGCCTAACTCCGTATTCACTTAATTTAGAAGGTACTTCACAATCCTCTAGAAAGAGCTCATAGCAGTCATGAAAACTGGAATCTCTATTTCCATATCTGTTTTTAAAAATATCTAAAACTTCATTTAGCCCTGCATCATTTTTAGTTATATTATAATCAAAAATAGATCCCAAGGTAATACTGCATGCAAAACCATGAGGAATATCGTGAAATAAGGTTAATGGATATGACAAGGCGTGAGCTGCGGAAGTTCGCGTCTGTGAAAAAGCATATCCTGCAAGCAAACACGCTTTTGACATAGCGGTTCTATATTCTAAAGAATCTAATTTTTTTAAAAGTTTGGGTAATGCCTCAATGCAAAACCTGATTGAATCGAGTGCAAAGTTAATAGTGATAAAATTCCTTTTTTTATTCCAAATAGACTCTAATGCATGAGATAATACATCCAGCCCTGTAAAAGCAGTAATTTCCTTTGGAGCGGAGAGGCTTAATCGAGGATCAACCAATGCCGTATCCGCATATAAAACTTCATTATCAACAGAAAACTTCTTTTTCTTCTCGAAATCCCAAAGTGTTCCCCATTTTGTAATTTCTGATGACGAACCAGAAGTTGTTGGAACAAGGATCAATTTATATTGTGCTCTTGCTGATTTAAAAGGGTCCAGAAGATGTGGATTCTCGACAAGTTTTTCCAAAGACATCAAATTATTCGAAATTAATTTTGCAAATAGCGCTTTTGTTATATCTAGCTTGCTGCCACCACCAATTCCAACTACCTGAGAACAAGATTCAGGAAATATTATTTTGTCAATAGTCTGTAAGACTGGATTACTTCCTGATGTACTGTAAAGAAATGTATCTTCTGGAAAAAAGGAAGGAATTTCAGGCCTTAAGTTTAATAACGTTTCAGAAATAACTAATAATGTTTTTTTATGCAAACTTATAAATGATGAAATTTCACTTAAGTTAAATTCTGAAAAAATGACGCGTGTTGGATTATAATTTTCCATAAATTATAGACTACATATAAAACTATGCAACCAATTTGTAACAATCTTCATGAGGTTTTGCACTCCTTTTTTCCCCAAAACTGTTCGGACACTGTTAGATCTCTTGGTATATCGATCTCAGTCCAATTTCCCTTAATTTGCACAAGATCTACTGAATATCCTCTATTTATTATCTCTTGTAACATATCTGTTAAATAAGCTTTTTTAAAGGATTTCGCAGTATGGAAGGCTTGACCTGGATTCTCATAATAATATTGCAATAAGTCATTAAAAACATCTTTAAGTATTTCAGCTCCTTTCCTACTAAAATATGCAACTCCCAGAAATTCACCAAAAGCATTTTTGGAATCTGCATCTTTTCTGATTAACGTTACAGTCTTCCTGTTTTCAGAGAATACCAGTTCTGCTTCTGATATCGGATGATCAACTCTATCTTCGTAATATTCAAGCCAGTTACAATCAACCGCTATTGCAATATCCGAATTTGTTTCGAGCATTTGACGAATAATAACTTCATCATAGATTATATCTGAGTATGAAAACAGAAATCCGGAATTCATAGCTTCTTCAGCGTAAAAAAGGGAATGGAGAATATTGTTATTCTCGTAATCAGGATTAACGTAACATTGATACCGGTCATCATTAAAATACTCTTTCTTATAACCAACTACTATATTAATGCCTGTAATCCCGCAATTTAGAAGATTATCAATCAACCTGTCTAGTATTGTTTTTCCATTAACATTCAACATGCATTTTGGTTTTTCTTTCTTAAAATGATTCATGCGATTTCCCATTCCTGCTGCAACAATTATTGCGTTTAAAGGTTTTCTGCCCAAAAATCTGACGACTTCGCCTAATAATAATCTCTGACACTCCTCAATTGTTAAGGATTTCGTATTAATTACTAACTCTGGCGAATCCGATGTTTCATAAGATTCAGTAACACCTATAAAGTTTTCATACTCCCCATTCAGAGCCTTCTGATAATGGCCTTTGTAATCTCTCTCGATACATACTTCTAAAGGACAGTTCAGGAAAACTTCCATAAAATTGGTTATTGTATCTCTTGCCTTTTGCCTTATGTCTCTCTTATGGGATATTGCAGTAACGATAACAATAATTCCATTTTCATTGTACTTACTAGCCATCTGTATAGTTTTTCCCAGTATTGCATTCCGCTCATCAGTCATATATCCATGGGTTTCTCCTAACTCTTCCCTGATAGCTTCTCCATCCAACAACTTAACATTATTTACACCAATTGCTTTCAAATCATTAAAAAGTTTTCCCCCTAACGTACTTTTTCCCGATGCGCTTACCCCTGTAATCCAAATAGTCCCGGAAATTAATTCCTGATTTCTCATTATATTCAAACCTTGATCTCCACTATATCCTTAACACCATGATAATTCAATGAATCCATAATATGCTTATTAAGTATCTGTATTAAACCATGCTTTATGCCAGGCTCCGCTGTTGCGAAGACATTCTCTCGCTCTCCCGGATCTACCTCTAAATCGTATAACTCAAACTTCTCTTCATTCCTTGAAAAGTTTTTAAAAGATGTGCCGTTAAATCTGGTACGATAAATAAAGGTATTTCTTTTATTCCTGATAGAAACAGAATAGCGATCTATATACAAGTCTTCACTGATCACAACATCTTTGTGACTTGCAGGTTCATCTGTATTATTCAACAGGGTTTTTCCGTTGACCATGCATCCGGACTGCAGGTTCAACATATCCAGTATAGTTGGCAGAATATCTATATTTGCCTCTACAAGTCCATGGTCTACACCTTGTCTATTAAGGCTCCTGGGAAACTTAATTGCCATGCCTACATTAACAGATTCCTGATAAAGGTCAAATACATCAATAGGATTATGTTCATTAAAATTGCTTCCATGGTCTCCCATAATAACTACCAGGGAGTCATCATATACATTTCTATCCTTGAGATACGCCAGAAACTGGTCTATTTGATACATACAGTAATCAAGCTCAGCCCTATAAAGATCTTTAAAAAATGTGATCTGATCCTTATCGAAATCAAGTGCACCCTTAATACTCCTATATTCCTTTACATCCCGGAAAACTTCTTTTTTAGAAACCCTGCTGTAAGCCCATTCAAAATCTCTGGGCGGCTAATATCTCCAATGTGTCCCTATAATAGATGCAGGAAAAAAAACATTAAGCCTTAATGCGGCATCCCTACTATACACCCTGAATCTGCTTGTTGTATCCGAGATATCAGTATTTGACAACCTTCTTACAACGTAACTACCAACCTTCTGGAGTAGCTTCTTTGCCAAAGAAAAATATTCAATATTTAAGATATCTCTACAACCAATAACAATCTCAGCTTTTTTATCAAGTATTGGTTTGACTAATTTTGATATATCTGCACCTCTGTATTGATTGTCTCCGTCAGTATTAACCACAATATCTGCGCCCAGTTTCAGCGATCTTTCTATACCCCTTCGGAATGCCCCTGCAAGGCCACTTTTTAAAGGAAGGTCCAGTAATATATGGCTAGCTCCTTCTTTCCTTGCCACCTTAACCGTAGAATCAGTATAGCCATCGTTTATGATAAGGGTTTCAACTTCATCAATACCTTCAATTTTCTTTGGTAAATTCCTTAAAGTAATAGGCAAGGTATCCTCCTCATTATGGCACGGAATCTGGATAGTGAGTTTCATATGACCTCATTAGTTTTTAACTGGTTGGAAAATAAATACCTAAACGACGCATTTATAGTATGAATTCTTATTCCTATAAAATAAACTTTTTGAGTTGTTTTGAATAATGGCAACCTAAATGCTTCAAATAAGTTATTCAAAGACAATCTTGATTATTCCTGATTCTAAATTTGTTTTTTATAATATTAATAATTATATTTACTACTCCCGTGCGTTTATTTATGTAAAAGACAATACCAAGTGAGCATATCATAAACAAAAGCAGCCTTATTAAACACTCTAACACCGGATTCGCAGAAACAATAAAACGTTCAATCAGAAATATCTCAAATATTACTAAGAATAACGGGGCAAACACAGAAACAAGAAACAAAAACAATCCTTTCAAATTCTCAAGGTAACGCATACCCAGGAAGGTAAATGCAATAAACACAGAAAATGTGGTAAAGGCACTTGCCGCAGCCACACCCGTAATACCAAAATGCATTCTTATTGCGATAAAATCTAAAACGGTGTTTATAATTATTGCAGCCAGTGATATAAGCACAAGGACATTCTGCCGCTCTTTAACCACTAATAGATTCTGCCATTGACCATACATAATCAGAAAGAACGTATAAAAAAGCATTGCCTTCATCGCATTTATGCCAGGCTTAAACTTTGGCATTGTATAATCCACAAATACAGGAAAGGCGATGTACACACAGCCCAGAATAATAGCCATAACACATGCGATTATTTCAGTATACTTGATCACATATTTTTTTATATATAACATATCTCCTTCTTTTCCATAATCCTCTATAAAATATGGTGAAATAACAGATGCAAAGCTTTTTGACATCCCAATTGTGTATGACCGAGACATAACTGCTATTGAATAATAGCCTAATGGCACCATACCCAGCATCTTGGCTACCATGAGTCTGTCAACACTATAAAGTATGATATTGAGGAATGATGAAATAAATATAGGAAATCCAAAAACAATATATTCCTTAATCTTATCCAAAGGCAGCTTAAATTTGAGTATAAATTTAGCATTGCATTGAATATACCATATGTTAAAGATAACAAGCAGCACACTTGCTGCATACATACCGTATAGTCCGAACTTTTTTACCAGAAGGAAGATCAGCAGTAAATGTATTATGCTGTCAAGGATATAAGATTTACCCAGAAGTATGAACTTTCTATTGGCGCGCAGAAGCATGACAAAATATGTATAAAATCTCTGTCCAAAGAAAATCAGCGGGAATATGAGTAACCCGACAAAAAGCCCCTCTGCTATTTTGCCTTTTAATATAAATGCAGCAATCAGAATACAAAATATGACCGGAATGCTTGTAACCAGCAAAAAGCTAAACACCACATTCTGGACGGTATCTGCCTCTTCCTTGTCACCCTTTCCATTATAAAGTGGAATCTTATAATACAAGGCATTCGGAGTGCCAATATTGGTACAGAGTGAGTAATCTATAATGACCCTTACAATACTCCATGTCCCCATGTGAAATGGACCCAAATACCTTCTTATAAAGACAGATACAAAAAAACCGATAATCTGGCTTACATATCCGCTGATCCCATACGCGACTATGTCTGTAAATATCTTTTTTTTACGCTCGTGAATATAGTCATTTTCCATTAACAAAACCATTAACTCCTAATCGAATAAAGCCCTTGGCAGGAAGGTTACCTCTCATGATTTAAATCTCTTACTAACCATTAACTTACAAGAACAGAATAAAACACCCAGTAACGATGTTTTAAGACCTGCCAGACTTTACAAGAAAAGAATTCTCAATGTCATCAGTAATCTTCGCCTTACTAAATACAAATAATTGTGGTTTGGCTTGTCACTCGTGTATTTCAAATTTCGGATTTAACCCGTAATGGACTAAAGAATTTCTTACATGTGTATTCAGTAATGCAAAAAATTCATTTTTCACAGAAGAATTACCCTGAAAAAAGATGTTTTCTTTTTCTTGTGGATCATCCTCCCTATCATACAATTCAAAGGTTTCGCTGTTTCTTTCAAGCTTTGCAAAGGAGGGAGCCTTAAAATATGTCCTGTAAATAAATGTATACTTCTTATTTCTCAAGGCTATATAATACCTATTCACATACAAATCTTCACTGATCACCACTTTTCCAAGACTATTCACCCATTTTTCTGTTATTTCATTCAGAAGGCTTCTTCCATTGAAAGGCCAATCTCCCTTCAACGAAAGCATATCAACTATTGTGGGGGCTATATCAATGTTCGCACTCACCAGACCTGATTCTACCCCTTTCCTATTGAGAGCGAGTGGATACTTAGCCGTCATGACTACATGTACAAATTCATCATATACGTCAAACGAACCGATTGTTATGTGTTCCCCGAAATTATTCCCGTGGTCTCCCATAAGCACAATAAGAGAGTCTTCGTACAAATCCCTGTCTTTCAGGTATGCAAGATATCTCTCAACTTCATACAAGCAACAGTCTATCTCTGCTCTATAAAGATCCTTAAAAAAAACGATCTGATCTTCATCAAAATCAAGAGCCCCTTTCTTCCCTCTGTGTTTCTTCACGTCCCTAATCACATCTATTTTCGATGTATGATTGTACATCCATTCAAAATCCCTCGGTGGATGAAACGGCCAGTGTGCTTCCAGAAGATGCAGGTAATAGCACTGTCCGTTTCTGTATCCAGATTTTCGATCCTGTTGCCGTGCCCAGGAAAACACTTCTTCTGCTGTTGCTACACCATGTTCTTTATCACACATCTTATAGTAATATTTGTCAAATCCGCGAGAATACCCATAAATGGGAGATGTTCTTGGACCTGTACCATACCCAAAAGTAGTATACCCTTCTCGATGCAGGATTTCAGGGAGCAGGGTAATGTTCTCACTTATTGGTTTATATTCCCTTGGATGATGCGTATCATGATAGGATAAATACTGTCCTGAAAGCAATGAGGCAAAGGTCGGTAGAGTCCAGGGGCCTTGGGTATATGCATTATCGTAAAGAACACTATCCTGTAAAAGCTGAGCAACGTGCATGTACCCACGTTCCTGTAGGACTGTTTGGGAGGGCAGATAATCTCTTCTCAGGCTGTCTATTACCAATATATAGATATTACTTTTCCCCTGAGAGGAATGTGTTGCCGTAAACGGAAAACTTAGGTAAACAGACGAATCTTTCTTTGCACCTTCCAGAGTGTAGATAACTGAATCCGGATTTCCTTCTTGGGCAGAAGATGTTTCAATTAAGACATCGTTCCACACCCTGTCACGAAATTCAGTACTTGGTTCAAATACCTTATCAAACAACATACTTTTCTGTCCTGAGCACAAAGCTTTTTCTATCTTAAGCCGCATGGGAGAAGGGTTAATTGCCTTGGTACCAACCCCCAGACTGAGCACATCTGCTCCTTTAAGGTCAATTCGCACCGGTATCCCATTTTTCAATGCAAGACAGTTTCTTACCTCTCCAGAAATCTGAACCTTCTTCACGCTACAAGATGCAGCATCTTTAATTGTAGAAATATCCACTGTTGCATCTACTGGAAGATCCACAACATAGGTTAAATCAGGCTGTTTCTTCTTCCAACGCCTTATTGTATAATCTGCAACGAAAATACCATTGAGAAAGAAAAATAAAATAGTAGATACTGATATCCCAAACGGTAAGAATCCAGATGCAACCACTGTTGATATAAAAAGCTGTAAAGAGGCATCCCTTATACATACTCCATACTCAGTTCGGTACTTGCGAAAGTAGTAATCTGCCAACCCTTTCCAGCATGCAAAGATAGAAACAGAAGCTATCACAAAGGATCCCACTGATATAAAGTAGGAGGGATGTATTATGGCACGCAGAAGAATGTATGCATAGACACAGAACAATGCATATGTAAGAATACAAATTGGGAAAAACCATATCTTCTGCATTCTCTGCTCCTGCATCCCAATTCTGAGAAATCTCTCAAAGAAAATAATCAAACGCCCTGTTTTTTTCCATTGAGAAACATAAAAACCAAAAACTTCAAAATAGTTATCCATAAGTGATTTCTGTCCTGCTTTTCAATGCTCCCTTATACAGGCCTCAACTCAAAGTACGGTTTCGCAAGATAATTGGCATTGCAGTTTTTGCAAAGGGGTATCTTATCAAAGTCCCCATTTATATGGAGCTGTCTAAAGTGTTTCATTCTGGAATTATTCCACAACGCCTTTAGGCTGCCTTCTTTGAAAACGTTACCTATCTCGTTATCAACCTCATAATCCCAGCAACAAAGCTGTATGTTGCCATTTACTGAAACAATTATCATAAAATTCCATATACGCCCACATGGTATTCGAAGCATTTTCGAGTCAAGATTCCCTGTATACTCTATATCCGTAAGGCCGGCATAGTTGGTAGCATGCAGAAATGCAATATCATCAACACCTGGAACCAGACGACTCTTCCAGGTGTTAAAATAATCATCCACTTCGTGCCTGTTTTTGTCGTATACAACCATTTGCATTCTCACCCTTAAATCAAAACGTTTGGCCTTTTTTCTTAGACGCAAGAATGTAAGAATATTGTTCTCAACTACATTGTAGTCCAATCCCCTGATTGACTTATAGGTATCTTTCTTCGCTCCATCTACAGAAAAGCTTATGGATTTCCAGGGGTACCCTAACAGCCTTTCTGAAGTTTCCTTGTCCAATAAACTTGCATTTGTCGTAATTGAATAAAGCTCCATACCGCATCGAGCTGCATAATCCATTTTATCAACAATGCCATTATCTGCAAACGGCTCACCTAATTGCCCTAGATACAAGTGAGTAATATCTTCTTTTATCGCTATATCTATTATCTTACAGTACTCCTCATACGGCATAATCGCCTTTGCACGTTTCATACTTTTGTGCGCACACATTGTACAAGAAGCGTTACATATGTTGGTATTCTCTATTGCGATATCAGTCAGATTAACAAACGAACTTCTGTTAGACCATAAAGCCTTATAGTACATTCTAACAGCAAACTTCACCGCCGGGTTATACAGCAAGAAAGGATGCCTACACATAGTAGATTTCATTGAATCTTTTAAACTCTTAAAGATATTGTTGTTCACCTTTCCAATTTTATTGCCCGGATAATAAATTATGTTGCCATTCGTTGGATTTTACTGTCAACCTCTTATTAATAATATGTTAACCTGTTATCAAAGCTTCAAGAAATTTTCTATAATCTTCAGGCCTGTCTTACCACTCTTTTCCGGATGGAACTGACATCCGTAAACGTTATCCTTTCTTGTACTTGAACAGAACCAGTCGGAACCATATGGTGTACGGCTTAACCAGTACTTATCCTTTTCCGGATAAGGAGCATACGAATGCACAAAATACATATCTTTTCCAGGAGAAATTCCTCTTAAAATCGAGTCGCCCCAGAAAGCATGATCCCTCCCTTCGGGGATATCAATCGAATTCCATCCTATGTTTGGTATCTTTGTACCAGGTTGCTCTATTAATCTCTTTACTGTACCCGGTATTATATTCAGGCCTTTATGAACACCAAACTCTTCGCTGCATGTAAACAGAAGCTGCATCCCAAGGCAAATACCCAGGAATGGCTTTCCTTTTTTTATGAAATCAAGTGCTGGCATGATGAGATTCTGCTCTTGTAATCGCCTGATTCCTTCTCCAAATGCTCCAACCCCCGGCAAAACAATGTAGTCGGCATCCTTAAATTCATCGGGACAATTGCCGATCGTAACGTTACATCCAAAATACTCAAATGCCTTAGCCACGCTGAATATATTTCCATAAAAATAATTAATAATCTTGACTTGTTTCATCAGTGTCTGACAGCTGCAATACTATTTCTCCCCAGTATCTCTTTTATCTCAGCAATAGTGAATCTTCCATAGTGCAGCATCGAAGCGACAGCCACTGCATCCACACCAGCATCGCGTATCACGCCTCCTATGTCCTCAGGTGTTTTTGCACCACCACTTGCAATCACAGGAATAGAAACAGACTCAACAACTTTCCTGATAAGTTCAGTCTCGAACCCCTCACCCGTTCCGTCCATATCAACCGAGGTCACCAATATCTCACCCGCACCTAAATCTTCAACCTTCTTTACCCAGTAGAGTACATCAATGCCTGTCTTCTCACGTCCACAATCTATGTATATTTCCCATTTTCCGCCGGACATACGCTTAACCTGCAACGACACTACCACAGCCTGCGAACCGAGTGCAGTGGCAATCTCGGTAATAAGTTCAGGTCTTTTTACGGCTGCAGTGTTAATTGCTACCTTATCTGCACCGCTGTGCAAAAGCTTTTGCGCATCCTCCACACTGCGTATACCCCCGCCTACTGTCATAGGTATGAAAATATGCGTTGCAGCTTTTCTAACTATATCAGTCAGATTATTTCTTTCGTATAGACTCGCAACGGTATCGATATAAAGAACTTCGTCTGCTCCCTGTTCGTAATATATACCCGCCATTTCATCCGGCTTTCCCATAACCCTCAAGCCATCGTAACGAATACCTTTTATTACGTTTGGACCTTTTATATCTAGCCGGGCAATAATTCTAATTTTGTCCATTCCTGTTCCAAATGTACAAACTATAACTAAACCTCACGCTACTGTTGTATCTAACGATTTCTCAAAAAAGAAAGAGAGATTGATAAGCTGCCATATATAAAAAGAATTACTCATGTCATTACTGTTATAGAAATTGTCGAATACACGAAAATAAGTTTCAGGCAGGAAATTCGACCGTTTCAGTATATGTATTCGTTCAAATGCCCAATCCTTAAGCCTGCCCCGCAGCCATACGGTTTGAGGTGTAACCACTGACCTTTTCGGCACCGAATAAACTTGTTTCATGTGCCTTTTTATTATCATGCGCAAAGGATATTTACTAAGCCCTTCTCTGTATTTCAATGAGTGGTCGAACGCCAGTCCATACGCCAGGACATTGTGGTCAAGCAAAGGAAACCTCACTTCCCTGCCGCACGCCATCGAGGCTCGGTCGTGAAATCTTAAAGTACGGGGAATCTTATTCTGCAGTATGTCATAAACCTGAATAGTCCTTAACCAGTCCATGAACATCGTTACAGGCTTCTCCGCTTTACTTCTAAGATCAGTAAGGTCTGTATGCGAGCTGAATCCTGACCGGGTCAATTTCTCCGAGACTTTTATAACCTTATCCAGCGTTGTACTTGTAACGTCTAACAACTTTTCCAACAGTGAATGATGTTTTCCTAAACGGTGAAGGTCATACATTGCCATGTATATATGATAGAGATAACCTCCAAAGGTTTCATCTCCTCCCTGCCCTTCGATGGAGACAATATAGTCACTCTTACGTTCCTGCATGTTTAATTTATAATATGCTATCACAGGAATTCCAGCGTAGGGCTCATCTTCAAAATTGTGCAGAACCCTTGCATACTCTGGCACCTCTTCAGGAGAAAGAAAGACTTTCCGGTTCTCTACGCCTACATAACTGCAATATTCTTCAGTCAAACGTGATTCATCAAACTCTTCCTCGCAATATCCCATGGTATAAGCTACGATAGGATAATCCCACCCCCAAACCTCCTTTATTTTTAATAAGAGTGCTGTGCTGTCAGTCCCGCCACTATAATGTATTGATATAGGCACATCACTCCTTAACCTTATCCTTATCGATTCGGAGAGAAGGGATTCATACTCCTCAACCGAAAGCTTTCTCTCTGCAAGATGCATACACTCTTTTTTCAGGTCATAATATATATTCTCTTTCACTTCCTCGTCCCTGTATTGCACCCATGTACCAGGCTCAACCTGGACAATACCGCGATAGAAGGTTTCTTTTCCAAAAGGATATATACCCATATCGAGATAGTCTGTAACTTTCTCTCTATCCAACTTCAAATCAGTCATTCCCCTGAAACATTTTATCTCAGAAGCGAAATACAAAGAATTTCCAGACTTCAGATAATACAAAGGCTTTATACCGAATCTGTCTCGTATAAGAGATAGAGACCTCTCTTGCTTATTATAAATAACCATAGCGAACATACCGTTAAGCATATCCAGCTTATCCAGGCTATATTTTGATAGAAATTCCACCAAAACGCGGGTATCCCCGTTGGAAGCCAGATCAGGTTCATCCAGAAACTCTGCAATTTCCCGATAATTATAAATCTCCCCATTAAAAACAACTACAATGCTGCCGTCTCTTGAAACCATCGGCTGTCTGGCATATTTCTCTTCGCCAAGTATTGCCAACCTGAAATGTTTCAGGTACAACTCGTCGTCTCTGTATTCGCCCTCTGAATCAGGCCCACGGTGCCGGATGTTAAAAGCCCCGGCGATCCGGGCAGGATCTGCATTTACCAAACCAAAGAATCCGCACATAGCTTACTCACTGTAAAGTACATTCTGAAAACCATTTCATAAATACGTATATCCTAAACCACTTCTCAGCACTAAGATGATCATAGTTATTTCTGTCCAGTTGGAATGCATCCTCACAATCGGATTTCAATATGGACCCCTTCCTGAACTTACCGGAATGTAACAAATCCAACATTTCATCACCTAAAATCTTGTAGATAAAATGAGCGTTGTTTCCCGGACGGGGACTCTTTGTCTTGCGCTGTACGACCTCAAGTGGAAGATACTTCTCCATGGCCTTGCGAAGCATGGCTTTATTCCTGCCATTCTCCATGAATTCAACATATTTGTATTTAAATACCGTCTCCAACAATTTATGGTCTAAGAACGGAACGCGGGCTTCTATGCTAAAGGCCATAGAATTTCTATCTTCCATCCTGAGCACATACGGGAGGTCTCTCTCGAAAAGATGCTGCCTGGTGTGAGCAAAAAAATAGTTACCGCAATTATCTGAGATTTGTGGATAATGAGATCTTTCAACGATATCCGTGTGGGCATTAATAAACTCAGATGCAAGAGTATTATAAGCAGTAATATTCTCCTGTCCGCTCAACCTCGATAAAACTATTTCTTCGTATGAATTCAGGCCCTTCCTGATACTCTCCTCGGTCACCTCCATGAAATCTACTGCACCCTTTATGGCGCGGCTATATTCATCGATCTTCTCTTCCTTCAGCAACATAAATAAAAATGGATACAACATCCGCCTGTAACCACCGAAAACTTCATCTCCACCCTCCCCAACGAGCAAAACCTTTATTTTCTCTTTTGAGATAGCCCTCCTTAACAAATACTGATAAATACAACTACTTGACTGGAAAGGCTCATCATGTGCGTTAAGCACATCACTAACTACCTGAGGAATATTTTTGAAATCCAGCCCCAGATAAGAGTGCTTCACACCGGTATACTCAACTGTCCTTTCTATCCAGGACGATTCATCAAGTGTTTCCGGAGGTATCACACTAAATGCCTGGAGTGTGTATGGAGAATCATTTACTGAATTAGCTACCGCTGTCACTGAGGAAGAGTCCATGCCTCCGCTTAATGTCGTAGCTACCGGTACGTCAGAACGCAGATGCAAAGACATGGCCTCAAGAAAGATGTGGTTGAATTCGTCTATGTTGAAATCTCTATCTCCTTCGCAGGAAAGAGACCAGTACTTCTGCCTGATAACGCTATCTTCGGCAATCCTAATATAAGTGGCAGGAGGTACTGAGCTTATATACCTGAAAAATGTTGCATCCGAATCATCCAACCATCCCTTTGCAAGATACTTAAAGACTGTGTTCTCATCAACAGCCCTGCTGTGAGGAACATATTCGAGAATGCATTTGATCTCCGAGGATATCGCATAAAAGTTTTTGTCTTCATAAATGTATAGCGGTTTTATCCCTAAGCGATCCCTGTAAATATGCAGTTCCTGTCGCTTCGTATCCCATACGGTAAAGGCAAACATACCCCTGAGATGCTCTGTACAGGAAGAACCAAAATGCTCAAAACTCTTCAGTAATACCTCAGTATCCGAATTGGTTCGGAAAGAATACCCCTTCTTTACCAAATAATCCCGCAGTTCTGTGTAGTTGTATATCTCACCGTTAAAAGCGATAACAAACCTTTTATCGTCGGATAACATGGGCTGATGTCCCATATCTGAAGTGTCTATGATACTGAGACGTCGGAAATAGACTCCCCACCGTTCGTCAACATACACTCCCTCATCATCAGGCCCGCGATGAAGCAGTTTCTTGCCAACTTCCATAATTCTGGCCTTTTTGCCAGACAGATTTTCTGTCTTACTTAAAACTCCAAAAAATCCACACACTTATTCGTCTCTCTTAATACTGTCCAACCGGTCGAACCTGGCCAAAGTTTCATCTATAGAATCCCGCTTGCCGGCATCTATGATACTAAAAAAACGTTTCTCATCAGGAATATCTGATACCCTACCCATACAAAAGATGCCACCGGGCCGCGTCGGCCCACAGATAGGATCGTCTGTAGTAAGCACAGGTTCCCAGCCATGCTTAATCATCATTAGTTCCATGGAAGTAAATGTAAAATACCTATGGTGATTGTGATTGAAATAGACTTTTGACTCGCCCTGAGGATGGCCCCTGCCTTCGAGAAGAAGATACCCGTCAGGCGCCGACGCCTTCCTGCAAATCTCAAGTACTCTATTCGGTGCATACACATGCTCAAGAGAACCCAGGATTATGGTAAATGCATATTTTCCGTTTTCCAGTTTCATATCTTCAGCACTCATCGCCTCAACCGGAAGGCCAAGTTTTTCTTTACCGTACTTGACAAACCCGGCATCAGGATCAGTGCCGTATGCTTCCCATCCGGCTTTCATAAAAGGGATAAGCATTGTCCCAACCGAACAACCAACATCAAGCACAGCCCCTGATCCGTTGAAATATCCTTTTACTGCCTCGTATAAAAGGTCACCGCGCCTTTTCTGGTCATCAATAAACTTCTGGTCAGGCACTGAATTACCTTTAACTATATTGCGGTAAAACTTAGTATAATAATCATCATAAAACTTCCGGTTGAAACGCGGACTCTGGTAAAGAAACCCACACCTGTTACACGCTACCACAGGTAATTTACCAAAGGTATCCTTTCCGATTGATATTATTTCTCGGACAACCGTTGTCTCTGCACACCCACAAACTTCACAAGGGACATCTTCAGCGCTGTACTCCCCCTCCATGCCAAGATGTGCGAGATAATCCCCCAAATATTTTTCCATGCGTTATCTCCTTTATTTAATACAGAGGAACCCTTCAAAACATATATACTTAAACACAGTCACAACATCTACAAACCCCGCCCTCTTAAGAAGATCAATATTTCCTTGGGTGGAAAAAGGTTCTAATATTCCTTTTAGGCTTCTGGATTTGGCAATTATCTCCTCAGAACTGTAACTTTGCTTTAATTTATAATCAGTGTACAGGCTTGTCATCATATCCTGAAACCTGGCGTCAGGGCCTCTAACCTTTTCGAACATAAGAAAAGCCCCTCCCCAGTTTAAAGTTTTATATATCTTATTTAACAACTCTTGTCTTAATCTTGGAGGAACAAACTGGAGGGTGTAATAAGAGACAATGAAATCGCTGGGACTATAACCATAAAGGCTGATATCATCAACCACTAAGTCTACATTGTCTAGTCTTTCTTTCTCCTTGCCCAATTCCTTTTGGGCCTGCTCAATCATCACAGGTTCAATATCGATGCCTATCCACCTTACGGAAGGCTTATGCCTTTTAGCAAGCAGCTTGATCAACGTAGCAGTAGATGCTCCCAGTTCATAGCAAGTAGAATCAGGCTTAACAAAGAAATCACTGATTTCAACGACTAACTCGTGTCCTGCATCGTAGAATGGCACTGATCTTCTGACATGTTCATCAAAATTCTTCGGTGTATTATCTCCAAAAGTCCATGAAGCATTACCCGCGTTAATGCCCTCGCCAACTCCATTTAAATTATCCATAACGCCCTCCTTTCATTCACTGATCTTCGTAGAAGACAGCATGTCTTAACTTCCACACTCCTCCCTCCTTTTTCCAGAGGTGAGGAGATCTGGCCTGGTCTATCAACTCCCAGAAATACTCCTCGTCTATATCCATATACTCAAGGATTTCTTTAAAGTACTTCTGAGGAAACTCGCCATCATATTTCTTAACAAGCGCAGCCCCTTCCGCTCTGACAATCTTGTGATTTCGTATTTCCTGGGCAGCATCCATGGTAGCTCTACCAAGACCGAATTTTATAAAACTTGTATAATAATGGAAGCCGTCTATTCTGTCATCGAGGCTGGCATATTTTGAATATGTCCCTTCCGTTCTTTCCGGATTGGCCTCGAATCCCGTATTTTCGACAGCGTGATAATATACCTCCTGGGGGTCCCATCTTAGATAATAGCCAAGGAAATGATATTCCAGAGGGAAATCCTTCAATTCTTTTTCAATAAGAGGCAGATATAACTGCAGATCATTAAGATCGATGTCAAATTCCTTGATCAGTTCATTCACATTCACTCCTCCCAGATATATCGATTCGTGATTGGAATCTGAATAAAAATATTTCTTCCTGAAACCCCTTTCTTCCGTTTCATTCATAGTAGAACATCCATACTCAAAAGGGCTCTCCCCATGAAAGACAAGAGGTATATTAAATTTCAGCGCCATCCTGAGACCGGCAAGCCTTTGTCCAAAGACAAAAGGCTGGAACGGATGCAAGAGGTTTATGAAGGCAAGTCTTGTCAATAGCCGGTGCACCCTGCCGTTCGGAGTTATCAGGATATTATCAAAACCGGAATGTATCCAGCTTTGGAAATTCTTCCAGCCGATATCCGTATATTTATGGGGCGCCCAGGTCACTGTCAGGGGGTGCATCCCGTATTTATCTTTCAAGGTATGTGCAGTAAAGCCGCTGTCCTTGCCGCCGCTTCCGGGAATAATACAATCATAACTGCCGTCATCAGACCGGAAACGATCACACAGTTCTATCAATTCTTTCTCGCGCTCCTCCCAGTCGATCACGTTATCCTTCATTTCTGCGTATCTGCAGGCAGAACAAACCCCTTCTTCATCAAAGAAGGTCGTCTCTTTTACGGAGTCTTTTGTGAATCCAGCTTCATTGGTAGGCTGGGGACGCTGATTTGACAGAACGCACTTTTTGCAGAATTTAACCTCTGCGGGGAGGCCATATTTGACCTCAAGCTCGTTGTTTGTAGTAATCTGGCCCATAATAATTTATCCTCCGCATTTTTTCTTGATAAAACTTTCGGCTATCAACCAATCGTTTGCATCATCTATATTTATTGAAAACTCTTCAGACATGACATACGCCAGTACCTTGCCGCCGTAAATAGAGCCAGTCTCTTGAAAAATAGTTTTTCTGAATGCATATACCGCACCGTTTCTGGTATATGTCGGTTGGAGTTGTTGCCTCCGTGATATGATGGAGTTCCATTCATCTCCTGTGAAAATCGACAGTTCATTGTGCTCGTTAATCAATAACTGCCAACCCGGATGGTATTTGGAAGGCAACATTGAGACGCTAACGATAGAATCAGCACCGGAAGCAACAAGAGTGTCAATACACTCATCTATGTCCTTCGGAGATCTAAAAGGAGTCGTAGGTTGCAATAAAACTATTATTTGAGGCTCATACCTCTCTTCATCTTTCAGATAATTCAATGCATGTAAAACATAGTCTATTGCGGGAGAATCATCCTGTGAAATTCCAGGTGGCCTTAAAAATGGAACTTCTATCTCTGCAAGCCTTCCTATTCCAGCTATCTCCGGGCTGTCCGTACTCAAAATAATACGGGTAAGACGTCTACTCTGTTTTGCCGAATCAAAAGTGTATTCTATTAAAGGTTTGTCGCCGAGCATTTTAATATTTTTCTTCTCTATACCCTTTGAGCCACCTCTAGCAGGTATAATCCCCAGAATATCTAATTTGTTGTTTCCCACTCTAAATAATTGTCAGTAAGTAAACTTCTTATTCAGGTTCAGAGGCACTTTTTCAAGATGCCTGGCGATTTTTTCACCAGCGCTTCCGTCCCCAAAAATAGTCTCTTGCGAATATCGTCCGTGTTCAAGCTGGTACTGAATCTTTTGTATTATATCTTCCCTGTCGTAGCCTGCGAAAACCACGTTCTTTCCGTGCTCCCGCCCTTCCTGTCTGTCACCGATAATAACAGCCGGAACCCCAAGAAACGACCCTTCTCTGATAAAAGAGCTGCTATTACCAATAAGACATTTGGCATTGGCCAGGAGACTAACAAAAATTTCAGGAGGAAAATTTATGTGAAATGAAAAGTCCGCTTCTGTCCTTGCTTCATGAAATTCCCGTATAGCCTTGGAGACATCATCACTTCCGGCATCCGGATTAGGCCACAGTACTAATTTTGTCATAGGCATATCTTTAACTGCGGAAAGAGTAGTTTTCATTTGAACTGCCCCTTCTCCAAACGATGTAGTTACAGGATGCTGGAGGATTAACATGTAATCTTTACCCGGATCAAATGGGTTTCCGGTGCCTCTATTTATAAAATATTCTTTTGAAGGCGGAGTTTTATCTATATTATGAACAACATCCATAGCCGGACAACCTGCAAAGAAAACCCTGTCCGGATCCTCCCCCATCCTGATAATACGATCGGCACTTTCTCTGGTAGCAGGAAAATGTAAATGCGACAATTTGGTCACAGCATGTCTGACAGAGTTATCAATATTTCCGGATATTTCTCCACCCTGTACATGTGCCAGAGGAATGTTTAAATACGTTGATGCTATTGCGGTAGCCATAGTCTCATATCTGTCAGCAACGGTAACTACCACATCCGGCTTTAATTCCTGAAAAGCTGTGGACAACTCAATAATACCCATCCCTGTGGATTTAGCCTGAGTGGTTAAATTTTCACCCTCTACCAGATAGTGTATCTTCCAATCTGGTTCAAATCCGTCTTCCGCCATCACATCAACTGCGCGACCATATTTATAAAGCAATGCTGATGCGCCCACAATCAGCTGAAGCTCAAGATTATTGCTCTCTTTTACTGCTTTCAAAAGATATTTGATGCGGCCGTAGTTCGCCCGGCTCGCCACAACTACACATATTTTTCTCTTATACTCTCTATTTGACATCTTCCTCCCTTATGAAACTGTTTTTCTTTATATCTACTTTTAATATTTTCCCGATGACTTTCTGGTAATGTTTTGTGGGAATTCCAAGAGTGCGTGGCTTTCTGTCTTCAAGGTCATTTTGTGTTATTTTTTGACCTTGCCTAAGATCCTTGTTAACAACCAGCGATTTACCAAACATGGCTTTGAGCTTTTGGAATTTGGAAGCATCACCTTTATCAACAGGATGCTTGAGCATACCTTCTATAAACCTGATCCCTTTTACCAAAAGCTTAAATTCATCAATACTCAACGATGATGGTGAATCAGGGCCGAACATCCTTTTGTCAAAGACAGCATGACACTCTATAAACACAGCTCCCAGAGATACCGCCGCTAATGAAGGAAAAATCTCCCCGGAATGGTCTGAAAGCCCAACTTTCACACCAAATCGCTTAGAAAGTTCAGGGATTACATTTAAGCCTACTTCTTGAGGTTTCGTCGGGTAACTAGTGGTGCATTGAAATAATGCAATCCTGCTTTCTGGATATTTAAAGAATCTGATTGTTTCCTCAATTTCCGTAAATGTACTCATTCCCGTTGAGATTAATACCTCCTTACCGGTTTTCTTTATTCTGTCCAACATCAGAAAGTTATCGATTTCACCGGAAGCAATCTTATAACGTTTCACTCCTAAATCTTCCAAAAGTTCAACTGCAGAAAGAGAAAATGGTGAGGCTAGAAACTCAACTCCTTTCTCATCGCAATGATGCTTGACGCCTATCCATTGCTCCCTTGTAAATTCCATCCGCTTCCAATAATCAAAACGAGTTTTGTCTACATAGCTGAAAGGCACACGAAACTTTTCATACTTAGAACTTTCCTTTTCCGCAATATGAACCTGAAATTTAATGATATCTACACCAACCGTCGCCAAGGCATCGATATATGAGTGAAGTATACCTAAACTCCCCTCATACGCCTGTGCTAACTCGGCTATAATCTTTACGTTGTAATCACTATCCATTGATTCCATTATGCGCTCAATGTGGAATTTCTAATTACCAAAACATTATAATCAAATTCTTTTCAACACAGGTGTTCTAGATACAAATAATAAGATTGGTATGCCGATAAGGGTGCAAAGACCAAACCTTAAACCGATATTAAAAGGCCTTGGATTGTAAACAAATTTTATCATATGTTTACCTTCAGGGACAACAACCGCCCTCAAGACAGTATTTGCCTTCATGATTTTTGTTTCTTCCCCATCAACAGAAGCTTTCCAGCCAGGATAGAACAAATCACTGAGAATCAAAATACCACTTGATGGAGTGGTTACATCTAAAATAATCTTTTGCGGTGAATATTTTCTGATCTCAATAATAGCATTGTCCTGTGTATCAGATGATTTACTTTCCAACCCAGAGGGTTCTTCATCAAGCACTACAATATCCTGTGGATGGAAATTTTTGCTTTTCAAGAATCCGAGCGATTGTTCTTCATTATTAATTACTTTGTAATTTGAAACAAAGAATGCGCGAGGCAATGATTCTTCATTCTTATATACATTGATCTGCTCATCTTGATATACCAACTCTAACCGGCTGTCATCTATATCCTTCCTGGCCAGGATATACTTCACATTTAACAGACTCAACAGATTAAAACTCTCATCTAACGAATCCAAAGACGGCTCTAATCTCCCTACTGAATCATCAACGCACCCCAAGTCACCCAGGAGCTTATAGTAACTGTTCAGTACAAGGGGGCTGTAAGCGCTGATATCAGAAAGCTGGTAGAACATATTATAATTAGGTATATACCTTGAATGTCTGCCTTGCAACGCCTTCGGTATATAACAATAGACTCTATGCAAACCTGTGTCTTTCTTTAGAAACTCTACCGCCTCCGGCGTTTTTAAAGTTTCATTGATTGGAGCCCTGTCCCCTCTAAAACTATTCGGAAAAAAACTGAATACATACAGGTCGATGGTAATAACGACAACACATGCAATCTTAAAATCCCTTAACGAAACCACTCTTCTCATATAGAGAATAATGAATATTGAGATTATAAGTATGATTATTGATAGTATGTTAAATGTATCGAATATGTAAGTTTTTGATACTAACATCTGATACACGTTATCAACCTTCGCGTAATATGTATCCAGTGTTTTCCTGTGAAAAGGCTGTCCATAGACTTTCTTATCTACATAATTTCTACCATAATTTATTAAGAACTCCTTACCATAATACAAAATTGTATTTGTAATAATCAAAACTGTGACTGCACCGGCAGAAAGACAATATATTATCCTCTTGAATCTTGTGTATTGTTTCTCTTCTGCGGGAAACGAGCAAAATCTATCAAAACCATAGCCTGCCAGGACTGCAAGTGCAAAAGCCGTAAAGAACAAAAGCTTTGAGGGAATCCTTAACCCATAAAACCCGATAGCCTTGATAAGCCCGACATACAAAGGGTTATACTTTCCAAATGCCAAAAGTAGTGAAAGAAATGCGAGAAAAATGAAGAATTTACCAAATCTGTCCTTTTTACAGAAAATCAAAACAAGGCAAAGAAAGAAAGGAATGATCCCTACATATAACTCTTCTCCAGAGTAATTAGTACATCGCGGGAAAACCAACTGAATCAATCCTAACGGGATGTAAGAACCTAACATGCTGAATCCAATTCCGCTGCCCAAACGACCTGAAAATTTAGCTAGTTCTATGGAGGCAAATAATTGTGCAGCAGAAAGGCCAAATGCAGCAATTGCCCCTATCAGGTAGTACAGGGAGACGACAATACTTCTTTTTAAACCCTTACCCTTTAAAAAATAGAAAATCAAGTGTGTAAAAAAATAAATGGTTGAGATTATAATTGAGTACAATGCTATCTGAAGATACCCTGCCAGAACCTGGAAACTCAGGAAAATTCCTATCAGGATTCCATAAGATAAATTCTCCTTTTCAAACAGTTTTTCCGTAAAGAAGAGAATAAGCGGAAACCAAACCAGCACCTTCATCGACATCATACCATAAAAGCATCCTCCATAACCGCTGCCAAAGAGAAAAACCACTACACTAATAGTGGCTCCTACCTTGCTCATATTAATTTGCCTTGTATAAATATACATAAAGACGCCGGCAAGGACAAAATGTAGAATTATGTTATAGGTATATGCAGCTTCAAAGGGAAACAGAAAGTACAAGGCAATATTTGGTGGGTAAAATGCACCAATCTGTCCTTCCGCCAGAATAGGAAAGCCACTGTGCATATAAGATGTCCAGAGAGGAAAAGAAAAGTCTTTAAGCGAATCATCAAGGAATTTAGCCCACGGAACATGCTGTACACTATAGTCGCCCAGAAGGAATGACTCCTGTAAGATTATAAACCTCCAGAAGAAAATAAAAATCACAAATACAAATGTAACTGCAAACACATTTTCTTCTAAAAATAAAGTAACCTTTTCTCTATTCACCCTATTCTGTTAAGTACTAAACAAATTTGCCCAGGCCCTCTTTACAATAAACCTTAACTGAGAAATAGATTTTATTTCCCTGAGAAGTTTGTAAAAAATTGTCGGCCTCAGATAAAATTTCAGATTAGCAGACCTCTGAAGCTCCTTTAACTGGTCAGCCTTCATCCCATCCGGTACGTATGGGACATCACATTGAGACATCCTTGTCCAGTCTAAACCGTTTATTTTATGACCTTCAAGCAGATCTTCATAAACACTTGTACCAGGAAGCGGCAGAAAATTGTAAAAGGCAGCCCTGGACAGGTCTAACTCTCTGGCAAAATCTATAGTCTGTTTGATCTCCTCTATGGTTTCACCTGGATATCCCAGTATGAAGAAACCATTAACATCCAGGCCGACACTCCTGACCATGTCAACCTGTCTTTTAATCTCTGAGAGTTTTAGTTTCTTCTTCATCATGTCTAGTATTCTTTGACTGCCTGACTCTATACCAATCGAAATATAGTAACAACCCGCTTTGCGCATTAATATCAGTATATCCCTGTCAAGGCTATCCAGCCTCAAACCGTTTGGACAACACCAGCTGATGTCAAGTTTTCGACGTATCAGTTCTTCACAGAACCTGCGGGCAAACTCCTTATCTAACGTAAAATTATCATCTAATATGTGTATCTCCCTGACACTATACTTATGATAAAGAAGCTCGATTTCCTTCATCACATTTTCAATAGTCCTGAATCTCAGTTTTCTTCCAGTTATATTATAACCTGCACAAAACGTGCAAAGAAAAGGACATCCGCGTGTTATAATCATGGGTGCGACTGGCTGTTTCTTAAAGATAACACCTTGTGGAGCAGACTGATAATCTTTCAAATCAATCAGATCCCATGATGGAAAGTCAATAGTATCCAGGTCATTCGAAAAAGCCTGGTCATTGCAGTAAACATTGCCATTATCCCTCCATATCAACCCTTGAACATTTTGTAGCTGACTTTCGTCCAACGAACTCCAATTCCATGGTTCATTAATACCTGATAGATACTTTACTATTTCCGGAAATCCAGTCTCGCCTTCTCCCCTGAAACCATAGTCCACGCTGGGAAAGTCGTCCCAGATGTTTTCTGGTCTGGCAGATGGATGTGGTCCGCCAACAAAAGTTACTATCTTACTACTCACTTCCTTTACAAGTCTTATACTCTGCTCAATAGAAGGAACATCGTGTGAAAAGGAAGTGAATCCAACAATATCAGGATTATATCCTTTGACAAAATCAGTAAATTGAGAATAACCATACTTTCGCTGAACACAATCCAGAATGTCAACGATAATACCACTATTCTTGAGGGAGGACGCCAGATATCCCAGGCCCATTGGAGGAACCACATTCAGTACAACCCTTTCAGGAGTTACGGGTCTAACCAGCAGTACTTTCATTTATCTTCAGCTTCTTGATTTCTTTGTTAATCCTGTACAATTCTATTAAAGTCAAAGGAATGTGCCTTAGTGTGACAGTTGTCTTACCTGCCGTTCTTGGAAAATGAGGAACTCCAACCTCGAGAACATTGTATCCAAAGTACCTTGCCTTTGCTAAGATTTCCGTATTAACAAAGAAGTTCTTTGATTCAATGTCTATCTTAGAAAATATATCTTTGCGAAATATTTTAAACGCACAGTCTATGTCCTTGACATTCAGATCAAACAAATATCCAACAAGGCTGTTATACCCCCAGGATAAAAACCGTCTAATGAAAGGATCTTGCCGTTTGAGTCTATAGCCTATTATTATCTCTACTGCATCTGTCCTTATTAAGGGTAGTAAAATATCCAGGCCCTTGACATCAAACTGCCTGTCTGAATCAGTGAAGAAAACATACTTATATTTACTGATACCAAACCCTTTTTTAAGTGCACTGCCGTATCCCTTATTTACCGGGTGATTAACAACCCTAACAGCCCGATTTTCACCAGCTACTTTTTCAGCAATTTCGCCGGTACGGTCAGTAGAGCCATCATTTATTACAATCACCTCATACTTCTCATCTCCGGAATCGAAGTATGTTAAAATATCATGTATCGCAGCCTTGATGTTTCCTTCTTCATTCAGAGCAGGAAGAATAATAGATATGCCGTCTATCATAAATTAGTATCTGACATGAGTGAGCGAAAGCTTCATTGTGCTAAAAGGAGTTGGGGAATTCAAACAATTCAATGCAGATTGCAGGATGAACAAAGTTCTATAACCTTAGAAGCTTGTTCTAATATGTGTTTTAATAATATTTCTGTTTATAAGAACATAGGCCGTCTTATTTTCCGGGTTTGACATAACCAAACCTGATTTGCAGAACATCCCAAAACATCTTTGATGAATCTCGTATCAACCTGACTTTACTTCCAGCTGAGTTATACCAGCAAATCGGGACTTCTTTTACCTTTAGTCCCAGATGTTTGGCAATATACAAGGCTTCCACATCGAAAGAGAATCGACAGGACTTTAAACCCTTAAATACTTCCAATGCGGCATCTCTCTGAAAACACTTAAATCCACATTGAGTATCATAATAATCTAAATTGAGAACCAGTTGAATAATCTTATTAAATGACTTTCCCATGAGTTGACGATACCATGCCTGATATATCTTAATCTGTGAATCAGGCATGGCTCTTGAACCTATTGCTATTTGATAGCCATTATTCAACCAATAAATTAATTTGTCAATTTCTTCAATTGGAGTAGAGAAATCCGCATCGGTAAATAAAACAACTTCCCCCTTACTTTTAAGAATACCTCTTTTTACGGAATATCCTTTTCCACGATTATTTTCATTTTCCAAGATTATAAGGTTAGTGATCTTCTGTGAATATTTTCTCAATAAATCTAATGTTTTATCACTGCTGCCATCATCAACCACGATTATCTCAAAATCAAATCCACGTTTCTTCAGGTAATCATATGTTTTTATCAATGAATCCCCAATTCTTTCCTCTTCATTATAAGCCGCTATCACTACTGATAAATACATAAGTCTACCAATTAAGTTGTAAATCCGATAGCCATTTTGAAGCCATTAATATATCTTTTAATATCTTCAAAAGAACGTATACGTTTGATTTTTTCGTAAATAAATCTAAACCGAAAATAGAATTTCCTCATAGCCATTTTCTCCATGGCCAGTATTTGTTCTTCATCCTTATAGCCATATGGCACGTACACGACTTCCCACATATTATATTTTGAGAAATCATCGCGTAATTTTCCTGACTGCTTTGCTGTGTCATAAAGTTTGGTACCAGGATAAGGAGTAGTGATGCTGAACTGAGCGTACTCAGGTTCAAGCTCAATGGCAAAATCTATAGTTTTCTTTGCCATTTCCGGGGTTTCACCGGGTAGTGCTATCATAAAGGAAGCCCTGACCTCTATACCGGCTTCCTTTGTCCATTTATTCGCATTTCTTATCTGCTCCAATGTAATTCCCTTATTGATATTATCCAGCAGCTGCTGGTTACCGGACTCATAACCATAAAAGATATTCCAACACCCGGCCTTCTTCATAAGTTTCAGGATTTCAAGATTAACAGTATCAACCCTTGAATAACATGTCCATGTCACATTAACTTTATTCTCAATTAAGCAATTACAAAACCTCTCCAACCATTTCCTGTTAACAGTCATCGTATCATCCCAGAATGAGATTTCTTTGATATTGTACTCAGATTTGACATACTTTATGTCTTCTACCACTTTTTCAGGAGATCTTGCCCTGATCTTTCTTCCAAAGACCGAGTTATTGGAACAGAAACCGCAATCGAACGGACAGCCGCGAATAGATACCATATGAATTACAGGCTTGTTTAAATATTGATTCGGTAATGGTAAATATCTTTCTACAGACAACAAATCCCATGCAGGACTGGGCAAACTGTCTAGATCCTCAATCTGCCTTCTGGGTTTATTAATTTTAACATTGTTATCGTCGTCACGAAAAGCAATCCCATCAATAGCCCTTAAACTCTCAGTACCTTTTAAAAACTCTTCTTTATCACCGCCATTTTCTCTATATTTATTCAATACTTCGAGAAAAGTCTCCTCACCTTCCCCATAGACAAGGATATCCAGGCCATTATTCTCTTTGAGGGTCTTATCAGGCATAATAGACGCATGGTGTCCTCCTATTACAGTCAGAATCTCAGGAAAGTTTTTAGAGATATCTTTAGCAATCTGTACCGTTCTTTGAAATTGTGGGGTCATTGCAGTAATCCCGATTACCTTTGGCTGGTGTTTTCCAATGTAATCCAACACCTGCACTGATTCCATATTCTCAGCCAGAGCGTCTATAATACTAACAGAAAAGGAGTACTCCCTTATATAAGAAGCGATACATGCAAGCCCAAAAGGCGGCAAATGCCCCCCGACATCTCCAAGCTTTCGATTGCCATACCTTTCTTCTACTGATAGCGGTGGGAATAATAAGAGAATGTCCATGACACAAACAAAAACTCAAACGCTTTTAAAATAAATACCCCAGGTTATATAAAGAAAGCTACTTGATTCCAGACAAGGTGCTTCTGCATAGTAATGTCATATTAAACTTAAATAAACAGATAACATACTTACTACTAAAAGCGTTGTTTCGTTGTTTCGTTGTTTCAATTTCTAGAGTTCAATTTATATATATAAATTATTTCTCCGTTTCGTTCCCGCGCATAAAGTTCTTCGCTTTTCAATGGCCCACCTGTTTTCGTTACATTGCTTACAGAGAACTTTCTTTCTTTATCTTTATATGGTGTAAACATCGCAACAACTTTTCCATTTTTCTTCAAATCTAAGAACAATTTTTCATTATTTCTGGATATTCCTTCGTTGGTCACTATCACATATTCAATGCCATTATCTTGCAAGTAATCGTATTCAAAGGGGATAACAGGACGGGCAAATAAGAACTCACTACTGGGATCAGTGCCTTCTTTGGTTGGGAAATATAGGTTATAATTAGGCTTTCTTTCAACTATATTAAGCAGCAATCGAATTCCTTTTTCTTGAGCAGGACTTAGCCTCTTTTCCAGAATTTGTTTGCCAAATATATTTACTATCTTTATCTTCGAAACATAATTTAATTTATCCTCAAGCTGTTCTTTACTTTGGTATAACTTAGGAGCATGAAAAGGGTGATCAATAGCAATCTTCGTCCCATAAGGAATTTTATCCTCTATCCATTCCTTTGCTAATATTCTTGTATCTTTCTTAGAAAAGACATAATCCGAATAAACAGACTTAAAACCTGATGGCAAAATCACCATTATAGAAACTGCCGTAATCAATATTTTTGCTTTCGTGTTTAATACACCTCCTCTAGATATTATTGATTCCAAAAACCATGCAGCAAGAACCAACATAAATGGAACCAATGGAAGAACATACCTGGCATGCTGTTGACTAAAAATCACGATAGATAAGAAATACACAAGAGGAAAGGAAACAAAAACGATTAATTTTCTGGAATTTTTATAAAAAGAGTAAAAGAAACCAATAAGACATAATACAGATAAAGGTACACCTAATCCCTGAAACAAAGAGTGTCTCAAATGATATAAAAACCCTTGTGGGGTTTGTGAATGAGCTTGACTAAGAAAAGAATTTAGAAAAAATTTTATGTCGATTATACAGAAAGGATTAAGTACAATAAAAGTCAATACCATAAATACTAAAGACAAAACAATTTTTGAATTAACTACTTTAATTTTACCAGAACTTTTGTTTTTTAATTTTAAACAGTACACCAAGTGTCCTGTCATGAGGGATGCTAGGACTAAAGCAGCATTGTACTTAACTGCTACTGCGATCCCGGCAAAGCATCCTGCCAGGATATAATCCTTTCTCAAACCTGTCTCAAGAAATTTATAAATATAAATATATGTTAGGATTAGAAACAAAACCATAGTTATATCGAAATATATGTAATGTGAATTCCGTACATGCAGGAAAGCTAAAGAAAGGAAGAGTGCGCTTATAATACCAACAGTTTTAGAAAAGACATTTTTGCCCAAGATATAGACAAAAAAAACAGAAGCTGTACCTGTTATAGCACCAACAGTTATCCTACCAATTAAATAAAATGACGTAGGATCTTCAAAAAAGAGAGTTTGGAAATCAACAATAGAACCGAAGAATCCGAAAACCCTACCTATCAAATAGAAAACGCCGTACTCAAAGAATAAAAAATATGAAACCAACGGTGGAACCTGAAAATAATGAGGATTAAGATCCCACGTACTGTATGCTATTGCGTGATTAACAACAATAGTTTCATCGGCATGATAGAGCCCGGGCAGACCAAATTGAATACCGTAAAGCCTGATCCCAAGGGCTAAGACCAGGATTGCGTAAAGCACCGGGTTATCTTTCAAATGTTTAAGAAAAATTTTTGTTTGACATGGCTTCATTTTGTTTTAGATTCTTTCTCTGTACAGACCAGTTCCCTCTCAGCTACACACAAAAATGCATATAACCGCATAAACAACAAACACTTAAGCCAATTTGCAATGAATATACATAGCCTTCTCAAAGACCATCCTTATGCCTACTCTCTAAGCGCTACAAGCTTTACATCTTCCCGCTCTTTACAAAAACCGTCTATCTCATCTTTATCAAAAGAGGCGAGTATTAATATATTAGAATTTGATTTAAGATTAACAAACTCATCAATACCTATCACCTTATAACCGAACCACTCTTTCCCTTTCCTATTTTCATCTACCACAAACTCCAACTCCAATCCTAATTCTCTTAGTACTATATATAGAACCTCTGAAATGTGATTTATACCATATATTGAAACTTTTTCAACACCTTCATTTTTTAAATGCATTACCTTATATTTGATTACCCTTTTTGCCTCCAAATAGAAATGAATCGTGCTTTCTACCCTTTTATACAATAAGCTCGACTTCTCCCTGGCACCTTCTGGAGTAATTAAATATCTTATACGCTTAGCATCAACGTTCTTTATATTGATCCAGCCCTTTCGAACCATCTTTTTCAGGAGATGGTTTACCAAGCCTAATGCTATCCCAACCTCTTTAGATAGATCCCTCTGTGTTAGATGTCCGTTATTTTCTAACTTTTCTAAAATTTCTAATTCTCTAATATCCAGTTTGGCAGATTTTTCTTTCATCTCATATCACTATAAAATTTTTAAACATCTTTAAAACTTCTATACAGAAAGATTTTCCTTATATTTGTCGTTCATACAATGAACACACTTTATAAAAAAATTTCAAAACACAGTAAAACCAATCAAGACTTAAACTTGCAACTATTGTTCATCTTATGAACGCTAATTCTAAAAAAAACCCTTCTCTTGTCAACAGTTTTTTAAGGGATAACGAAAACGATACCTTCGTCTTACATCGTAAGATATTGCCAAATAATAGCTTATCTGCATAACAGTACCCGTGTTTTTCTTTTTCAATTATCATAATACCCAAATGCATTCCCTTGGAATTTTACCATCCAAATTATTCGATTCTTCCTTGATTGTACTTTTCCCAATAAGTTATTTTATCAATATCAAATCTTGGCCTTGGGGCAGGATCCTCATCAGGAATGCCAACTGGCAAAAGTGCCATTACCTCAATGTGATCAGGAATATCAAGGATTTCTTTTACCTTATTATCTTTGTACCATCTTACCCAACAGGTGCCAAGGCCAATTTCCACTGCCTGCAAAACAATATGTTCTACTGCTATAGCTACATTTGCCGCTGCAGCAACCATAAGAGCGTCCTTTGTAACAGTATCCATGCCTTTCTTAAGGAATGGAACAAATACTTCCTTTGTTCCTTCCGGAAGTGCACCAGATTCAATAAGCTCATCCACTCTTTCCGGAAATTCCTTGAATGCTTTTAAATCTGCACAGCAGGCAATTATTACTGGAGCACGTCCTATATGTCTTTGATTATGTGCCGCTCCCTGTAACTTCTTTTTAGTATCATCATCTTTAACTACTATAAACCTCCAAGGCTGCGTATTTGTCCCTGATGGCGCCAACCTGGCACTCTCAAGTAAAAGACTGATTTTCTCTTCAGGAATAGAATCCGGTTTAAATTTCCTTATACTCCTTCGTTTCTTTATTGCTTCACTTACATCCATTACATCTCCCCCAACCCGGTCGAGCCAGAACCAAACAGGAATTAATAAAATAAATTACAAAACTCAAATCACAAATTACAAACAAATATCAAATTACAATGTCCGAATGCCCAAAATCAGTTTTTTGGAATTTCAGATTTCTTGATTGGAATTTGTTTGTGATTTGGAATTTATTATTTGGTGCTTAACAGGCAACCTGAAAAACTCTATCAATAGATATTTTACCAAAAATGGTCAATAAACTTTCATTAAGCGCCTAAATGAAAATACATAAGATTGACTATTTTAAAGTATACAATATAATAATCAACTAATTCTTACAAACGCCCTATTATAAACATGATTTGCATTCCAATTACGGCCAGAAGCACTGAAGATACTATTTCGGAAATGTCATCGGCTTCCAAATGTGCTGACATAATTGAACTACGTATTGATTACATTCCTGAATTACAAGATGCAGAAAGATGCATTGAAGAATCATTAAAGAGCAAGACTAAGCCAGTAATAGTCACAAACAGGCCGGAAAGAGAAGGTGGCAAATTCAGTGGCAACGAACAGGATAGATTACGTCTGCTACAAAAGGCTATCGACCTGGGAGCAGATTACGTTGACGTTGAATATGATTCGATTAAGCAGATTGTCAGACAAACGAACAGCAAAGTAATTATTTCTTATCATAATTTTAAAGAGACACCTCAAGGCTTAAGCAAAATATATAACGATATTTGTCAACATAAACCTGACATTGTAAAGATCGTAACACACGCAAATGACATTACTGATAATATCAGGATATTTGATCTTTTAAATACCGCAAACATACCCATTATATCTTTCTGCATGGGAGAATTGGGCCACATAAGCAGGATTCTTACAAGAAAGTTTGGGGGGTTACTGACATTCGCTTCTCTCGAAAGTGGTAAAGAATCGGCGCCCGGGCAACTAACCGTTGACGAACTTTACAAAACATATCACTTTAAGAATATAAACAAAGAAACAAAGCTTTATGGTATTATTGGAAATCCGGTTTATCATAGTATGAGTCCAGCTATCCACAATGCCTCCTTTATGGAAAAAGGGCTGAATAACGTCTATGTCCCACTGAAAGTATCGAACATAAGCACCTTCATTAAAGAATACAGGAAAATGGATTTCCAGGGTTTCAGTGTTACCATTCCACATAAAGAAAGTGTTTTACCGTTCCTGGATGACATTGAGCACACAGCTAAGAAAATTGGCGCCATTAATACCATTGTAAGACAGGATGGAAAATTAACAGGTTACAACACCGACTGCATGGCAGCCATAACCGGTCTGGAATGCGGCATGCGCAAAAACGGAGACACATTAAATAATAAGAAAATATCCATTATAGGAGCAGGTGGTGCAGCACGGGCAATTGCCTTTGGATTAAAAGAGAAAGGTTGCGACATAACAATTTATAATCGCACCATTGAGCGGGCAGAAAAACTGGCTAGTGACGTTAAATGTAGATTTGAAAGATTTGAAGAAATCAACAAACTTGATTCTGACATCCTCATAAATACTACACCTATCGGTATGTTTCCAAAGACTGATGAAACGCCTGTTCCAAAAAAAGTACTGAAGGAAGGTATGATAGTCTTTGATGCTGTATACAATCCGATTGATACAAGGCTTCTCCGTGAAGCAAGTGAGGTAGGATGCCATACGGTTAATGGGATCACTATGTTCATTAATCAGGCAGCAGAGCAATTCAGGCTCTGGACAAATATTGATCCACCGGTAGAATTAATGAGTAATGTAGTAAGGGAAATGTTATGAACATAGTTTTAATCGGTTTTAGAGGAACTGGGAAAAGTACAGTTGGCAAACTCTTAGCGAATCGTTTAGAAAAGGATTTTATTGATTCAGACAAATACGTCGAAGATTCTACCGGAAAAACTATTAAGCATATATTCGAAGGAGATGGTGAGGAGGGCTTTCGTAAGATAGAAGCGGATGTTATTGCAAAATTAAGCAGGATGGACAACAAGATAGTAGCAGTAGGAGGAGGAGCTATCCTCAGAGAAGACAACGTAAGAAATTTAAAGGATAACGGATTCCTCGTCCTCCTGGAAGCTACTCCGGAAATAATCCATAACCGCATAACACAAGATGAAAAAACAACACAACAAAGACCTTCATTAACAGACAAAGAGCCCCTGGACGAAATCAAACATTTGTTAAAACAGAGGGAGATACCTTACAAAGATGCGGCCGACTACACAATAAACACATCCTACGTTGCATGTAAAGATATTGTTAATGAAATAATTACAGCAATAAACAAACAGTCAAAATAAAGACAAAACCACAGATTACGCAGATTTCACTGATTGTATTCAAAAAAAATAGACCGCACATAAATTTATGTATAAGAATTTCAATGTTTTGGTAGGAGCCAACTCCCGTTGGCGATCGCCGTCAGGAGACAGCTCCTACCGTGTCAAAAGTCGCCGAAGGCTTAATTTATTGAAGGAGGTTTTAAGGATGAAGTACATTAAGACGCTATTATTAGTTTTTTCAATATTTTACTGTTCAACAACTTTCGCACAAAATAGAGATGTTTCTGTCAAGCTTAGACATGGCCTTCCAAATGTGTTAAAAGTAACAAACGTAAGAGTGTATTCAGACAGTTCTACATCAGCAAAAATAAGCATTTGGATAGCTGTTAAGAAGGGAAAAGTAGTAAGCGTAAGCCGAGGAAAGGGAGACTGGATAATTACAATAAGGACACGCGGTCAGGTTTCAACCTATGTTGTTTCAGAAAAATCCTTCAAGATCGTCGGTGAAGAATCCAAGGCTGTACAAATAAGAGCCTTACATTTCACAGAAGGTGGTTGATACCTCACATAACGAGTGGAAAAGCTACAAAGAATGGTCATTTTAGAGCATTCACCAAAAAATAGATAAAAAGTTGGTAAATAGTTCGCCTTTGGGGCAGGACGAAAATATAATTGGGAATTTATGATGAAGCTAGTAATTTTATCTAACTATGATCAATATAAAAAATTAGTTGAATATTGTCCAAACATTGAAGACATTCAGGTAGTTTGCGACAGTTTGTCATTTCAACATTTTCTGAAAAAGAAGAAGATTAATTTTTTGCTTCTAGAGGAGGGAATCTTAAAAGAAGATTGGAACAAGATAAATATCTGGGGTTGTGATAAAGCATTGAATTGGGGTGATTTTCTGAAGGAGCAATTGCTCTTTCAAGACATTGAACTCAATAATGCAATATACGTATTTTTTTCCTGTTTCCTGATTGAGTTCTTAAAAAACTATCTTTATGTAAGATATATTTGTGAAAAATATAACCCGAAAGAGCTGATTGTTTTTGAGGGCTATAATTCAAAGTCATTCCCTGTCTCTAACGGTAACATTATTTTGAATACAATTTTACTAAAAATGAAAGATAAATATGAATATGATTTGCACGTCCTAGAGATTAAGAATAAAAAAAACAGGGACGAACAACAATCTATAAAGAATAGAATCCGAAAACAACTTCAAAAATATTATTCATCTTTTCAAAACATAGAATGGTCAAGGGAGGCCTTCCTGGCCTGTGGATCATTAAGACATTTAGGGCTCGTATTGGAAGAAATAAAAAAAAGAGATTGTCACGTTTTTGTGTATGATTTCGAATTTCATTTAGAACAATATAAATTTTGCAGGAAGAATAAATTTAATTATATTCTTCCTGATTATTTTCTTTCTCAAGCTCCAAAAGACTCAGGTTTTGCTGAATATCAAGAAGATTTCATGAAATTGCTTGATACATTTGAGCACGAGTCCTGGTTTGAGTATTATGGTGAAAATCTGAGTGTGATGATATGCGAGGCAATAAGAGATTCATATGAAAATTACATTAGTACAATTACATCCGATACCGCAATTTATAAACAGATTCTGAATATATTAAAGATAAAGGCCTTAATAGTTGATGAAGATTGGGGTGTAAAACGCGGTTTCATGACTGCTTTCTTCAAGTCCAGAGGTATCAAGACATTTTGTATTTCGCATGGATACGGAGCTCAAAGGTTTTCTGTTGATATAGAGAAGAGAAACTTTTCCTTATCTGAAACCCTGGTTAATTCAAAATTTGAGAGATCATTATACGGTGCCAGAGGATGGGATGAAAAACATATACATGTTACAGGAATCCCAAAACATGATAATCTTGTCGAAAAGATTAAGAAAGGAAAAAAGAAGGGTAATAGGCCTGTCTTTTTCTTCTGTGGAACATCTTTACATGAATATGAACTTTCTCAAGCCTCGTATATTGGATTAACTCAGTTTGAAAGGGGCATTTACATGAAAGAGCATCTGAGGCAGGTTATAAAGGCTATCAGTGAATATGATGTAAAACTCATGGTTCGTCCCCATCCTTCTGATATAGCAAGGTACATGGACGAAAAGCGGCTTTGGAAAGAAGAAATAAATCGTGCTGATAAAGGCAAAAGTGATATTGTCTTTTGTGATGAAAAGTATGATTTCTACGATATATTAAGTAATTGTGATGCAATGGTTATTGGTTATTGGACGCCAGCTATAGTTGAAGCATTAATTTCTGATGTTCCAACTTTGGTATTAAACTTTTCTGAACTCAAAGATGGGTTTCCTTTTGCTGAAGAAGGTTTATGTGAGGTTACCAGAGATATAACAGGACTTAGGGATTTTGTGAAACGTATATGCGATAATTATCCTGACAATATGGTTTTTGGTAACAGGAATATAAGCCCGGAGCAAAAGTATTTTTATCTGGGGAGAAAGGATACAAAGAATACCTTAAGAGCAGTGGATAAGATATTTGAAATAATGTCTTAGAATCCGAAAATAAAAACCATGATTTCTATTGTGTTACGATTAAATTTGCTAACGGAGAATTTGTTGTGCAATATTTTAATTGTTCGATTGATAAGTTAAATAATCAATTAAAGACAGGCAAATTTAATAGAGAGTCAAAACAGAGAAATATTATAACTCAAAGGCTCCATCAATTACTGAAGAAGAAATATTGCCGTGTATAAAGGATATTTTATTAAGTTAAATCTTACAAATACGTAAAAAATGAGAATTACTTATCGACGGGAAAATAATAAGGAATACTGGGCTAAACGCTGGGATAACATTCCATCCGATTATTCTATGGAAAATCCAAATGTTTATCCTCTCAAATTTGCTCAGCTTACAGTTCAATCTAAAGAAGGAAAGATTCTGGAAGCCGGATGTGGAGCAGGACGTATACTTCGTTATTATGCAAACAAGGGGTATAATATTGTTGGAATAGACTTTATTGGAAATACTGTTAAAAAACTGAAGAAAACAGACCAGACATTAAAGGTAGAAGCCGGAGATATAACTGATTTAACATACAATGACAAATCTTTTAAGTATGTATTGGCATTTGGATTGTATCATAATCTACATCATGATTTAGACAAGGCTATAAAAGAAACATATCGTGTTTTAGAAACAGGCGGAAAAGTTTGTGCATCCTTTCGGGCAGACAACCTCCAAACATCACTAACGGACTGGCTAATTGAACACAGAGCGCGCAAAGACGGGATAAACACTCATCCGGAAGAATTTCATAAAAGAAACCTTACACAATCTGAATTTGTCAGTTTATTTAAAGACGCAGGGTTTGAAGTAGAAGCGGTGTATCCTGTTGAAAATATGCCTATTTTCTATAAATTCTCTTTCTTCAGGTCTAGAAAGCACAAAATTTTTAATGAACAGATAGGAAGAAAAGACGGCTATGAACTATCAACTTTAGGCAGTTTTATCCAAAGAAATCTTATGAGATTTTTTCCAAGACAATTTTGCAATATCTTTGTCTTGATTGCACGTAAACCTGACACAATAAAACATGCAGCAAAGAAATTCTGAACAGAGAGATACAAAATTTACAACAATTTTTAACTAAAGAAGAGGGGTAGGAGTTTAAATTATGGTTTTATGGATTATAGGGATGTCTGGTTCAGGAAAAACTACTTTGGGCAAACATATATACAACAAACTTAAACCAGAGTGTAATAATCTGCTGTTTATGGACGGAGATATACTGAGGGAAATCATGGGTAATGATCTAGGCCATACGCTAGAAGACAGGAAAAAGAATGCTGACCGTATCAACAGGCTTTGCAAATATCTTGATTCTAACGGAATAAATGTAATCTTTGCCTTACTATCCCTGTTTCATGATGCCCAAAAATGGATGAGGGATAATATAGATAATTATTACGAAGTTTATATCAATGCAGATCATAACAGTTTAATAATGAGAGACGCTAAAGGAATTTATAAAAAGGCGATGAACAGTGAAATAAATAATGTTGTAGGAGTAGATATTCCGTTTACACCTCCTCCGAACCCGGATATTACAGTAAGAAATAATAATGGGCTAGAAGATTTATATAAGGAAGGTGATAAAATAATAGAATCTATCAGGCCGTTGTTAGGACAATAATATGTATTTACTTATTGAGATTGCAACTGTAATAATCATTCTGGAGTTGTTAATAATGTTTATTGTAAAGAACCTGAGAACACAGTTTCAGTGGCTTATTACAGCGGAAGATGAACTGCCTGAGCTGGACCCGGATGGATTAAAAAAATTCATAAAACACGGATACGATCCTGAATTAGGATGGGTCAGGAAACCTGACACCCAACATCCGGAAAAAGGCAAGCACGGAGAAACGAGCTACCATATTGATAAAATCGGATCGAGGTGCAGTCCAGGGCACGAGCACCTTGAACCTCAGATATCCTGTTTTGGGGATTCTTTTAGTTTTTGCAGACAGGTAAACGATAACGAAACATGGCAGTGGTATCTATCTGAAATATCCGGAGTTGGTGTATTAAACTTTGCAGTTGGCAACTACGGCATTGATCAGGGATACCTTCGCATGGCAAGAGAAATAGACAAGGTAAAAACAGATATCGTCATCTTAGGAGTTGTGCCATCAACTATAGTGCGAATATTATGTGTTTGGAAACATTATAATGAATTTGGAAATACATTTGGTTTTAAACCCAGGTTCGACATAAAAGATGGGAAACTGATCTTAATAAAAAATATTATAGATAAAGAAAGTAAATTTAATGAATATGAGAACTATCTTGGCGACATCCAGGACAATGATTATTTTTATTTAACAAAATTTCGTGATGAAATGATCAGGTTTCCTTGCCTTTTTCACACCTTAAAGAAACCATCCAGAAATTTACCGTTGATAGGCATTTTACTTTTCTCCAAACTGTTTGACAAAGACGGTGTTATGAATGAACGAATAAGGAATTACTGTCTTATGAAAATAATGAATATTAATAAAACTTTAAGATATAGATTATTTCAAGACAAATACGCAAAAGATATATTTCTGGGGATCATAGACAAATTTGTAGAACTCTCAAAGATGAAGAATTTCAAACCGGTATTCCTGTTTACACCCCAAAAAGATGACATTTTACTTATCAAGCAGAAAGGGAATTACTACAACCATCTTATCGAAAAAATAAAGGAAAAAGTATTTACCATTGATATAACTGAACAGTTATTGTCAGCCAAAAATCTTGATCGACTATATTCTGATGACAATGTTTATGGTGGGCATTACAGTAAAGAGGGTAATAAGCTGGTAGCGAATTTTATATACAACGCCTTCAGAGAAAACCAGTATTTAAACCGGAAAATTGAAGAAGGGGCAAATCTCAATAAAATATAGAAAGCAATTATCATGAAAAAAAATATGTCAAAGGCTGATATATTGATGGAGCTTAAACTCAGGTTAAAAAGCTCCTATGTCGAGGATATTCATGTCTTTACTGTAGAGGATTGGAGAAAAAGACGCGTAGAGTTGTTGGAAATATTGGTAAGTTCTTTTTCTCCTTTACCGGTAGTTGTCAGGAGCTCTTCTCAGAATGAAGACACTGAAAAATATTCTCAGGCAGGATGCTTTCACAGCGAAATCGGCATTAATTCTACTGACTCAGGAGAACTTTCGAATGCTATAGAAAAGGTCATAAGCTCATACAATGATAAAGATGCAGTGTCTATGAATGATCAGGTTATAGTTCAAACCCAAACACAATCTGTAGATACAAGCGGGGTAGTTTTTACAAGAACTCTTGGGGCGAATTCCCCATATTACGTTATTAATTACGATGATGTTTCCGGCAAAACAAATACTGTAACTGGTGGTATTGCCAGCTCTATGGTATGTATTTTTCGTAAATCACCTGTTTCTTCAGCAGGCAGGTGGAGCAAACTCTTGGAAGCCGTTAAAGAAATTGAAGGTCATTTTCCGGATATTCCTCTTGATATTGAATTTGCCCTGACTACTGACGATAAAGTTGTAATGTTTCAAACCAGACCTCTTTCTGCAAATATTGGTGTGAAAAAACCTGATGAAAAGCAAGTTAGTATCCTTATCGAAAGTATGAAGACAAAGTTTTTACGGGTTTCACGGCTAATACCACACCTGGGAGGGGAAAGGACCATCTTTGGAGATATGCCAGATTGGAATCCGGCAGAGATGATAGGAAGTCGGCCTAATACTTTGGATTATTCCTTGTATAGTTTTCTTATCACTGATTCTGTCTGGCATGAAGCAAGGTCTACGCTGGGATACAAGGATGTTTATCCAGGAGAGCTGATGATTTCCTTCGGCAAAAGACCGTACATTGATACCAGAGTGAGTTTCAATTCGCTTGTGCCAGAAGATGTTTCCGAAGAATTGTGTAACAAACTAGTAAATTACTATCTGGATGAGCTGGAAAAACATCCCGAGAAGCAGGATAAGATTGAGTTTGAAATTGTCTGGTCATGTTTCACTTTCTCACTGGATAACCAACTGACAAATCTAACAAAGAAGGAATTCTCAAATGAAGAAATAAGTGAATTGAGAACATCTTTATTAAATTTTACTAACACAATAATAGAGGATGCCAACAATCTCTTTAAAAGAGACGTAGGTCTCGTTTCATATCTGACAGAACGGAAGAAAAAGATCTTATCTCATAGAGACCCTGATGATCTTTCACCGTGGACGTTATTTAACATAGCTTATAATTTGCTGCAGAATTGCAAGAAATTCGGCATACTACCTTTTTCCAGACTTGCAAGAATGGCATTTATTGGTAAAAGTATATTGATAAGCCTTAGAGATGAAGGGATTATATCAAATACCACATATCACAATTTTTTAAATTCAATTCAAACTGTAGCATCTGTGTTTAGTAAAGATTTAAGAAAATTCCAAACCGGAGAAAAAACCAAGCAAGAGTTCTTTGATTCATACGGGCACTTAAGGCCTGGAACATATGATATAACTGCTTTAAGATATTGTGATATGGATAAAAATATTTTTATGCAAAATAATCCACATCAGAAGGGATCTGGTATCCATGAGAAAGAGTGTAAAATTTCACAGGAGGAAACGAGCGCTATAGACAAGATTATGCGTAAAAACAAGCTATCAGGAAACAGTAAAACCTTATTAGATTTTATTGCAAGGACAATTGAATATAGAGAAGTTGCGAAGCTTGAGTTTACCCGCACACTCAGTGAAGCTCTTGAATTTATCTCTTTAGCAGGTGAGAAACTGGGTTTCTCCAGAGATGATCTTAGCCAGGTTGACTTAACTACCTTAATGAAATTCCGTAATCCTGAATATTCGGATGTCGAATATTCAAAAGATGTCATCAGGCAGTCAATTGAAAGACACAGGAAAGAGAGAAAATGGTCTGATTTCCTTATACTCCCTCCAGTAATAATAAATGAAAAAGATTTTGAGATTGTATCGTTTTACAAAGCAAGACCTAATTTTATCACCGAGAAAATGGTCCAGGGACCAGTTCTTGAATACGACAGGGATAAATTTTTTAAAATAGAAGATATGAGTAAATTCATCATCTTCTTAGAAAATGCAGACCCCGGATATGACTGGATTTTTACACGAAATCCTATGGGAATAGTTACGAAATATGGTGGAGTTGCTTCACATATGGCCATCCGGTGTGCGGAGTTTGGGATTCCGGCTGCAATAGGATGTGAATCAACTATTTACAATAATCTGGTTAAATCAAATTTTGTTGTTATTGATGGAGCAAAACAAACATTAGAACATTTAGAGGGGTAGAAAGTGTTGTTTGCCATTTCCTGCAATATAAAAAGATATCATAATAGTCCTGGAGACTTCTTATACAGTGACTATATACAGTTTTTTGAGGAAAAAGGTATAAATATCCTACCTGTTTCAAATGCATCAAAAAGCATAGAGTTTTGTTTCAATAGATCTAAGATTGAAGGACTTATTCTCTCAGGAGGCAATGATTTGGGAAGTGAGCCAGTTAGAGATTCACAGGAAGAACTGCTTTTAAGCCTTGCAATAGAACTCAAGCTCCCTGTTCTTGGTATCTGTAGGGGAATGCAGTTTATAAATTATTATTTTGGCGGAGGATTTCCTATAGATATTGCAACAACTGATAAAAACATTGAAGACCATGTTGTATCCAGCCATGAGATAAAGATTGTAGATTCAAAATGGAAAGATTTGATTGGTAAGGATAGAGTAAATACAAATTCTTTTCACAGGCAGGGTTTAAATATGGATCAAATATCTAAAGAACTCGAAGTATTAGCAATATCTGAAAGTAGTGGGTTAGTTGAAGCTTTGTGTCATAAGGAATATCCTATTGTTGGTATTCAGTGGCATCCAGAAAGAAAAAGTCCGGATAACCAGGTAAATGATATAATACTGAAATCATTAAAATATCAGACATGTTACTGGAGTGCAAAATGAAAGCCATAATTTTAGCTGCTGGAAAAGGAACACGTATGGGTGATCTCACAAAGGAAAAACCTAAATGTACATTAAGTTTCAGAGGAAAGACTTTGATTGAAAGACAGATAAAGACAATAAAAGGAGCAGGTATAGACGATATTATAATAGTTGTGGGATATATGCCTGATAAAATAGAATGCCCCGGATGTATAAAGATTGAAAACAAGGACTATGACAAAACCAATATGATAGAATCGCTATTTTGTACCAGAAATCATTGGGATGATGGAATTATAGTCTCTTATGGAGACATTATATACGAGGTAAAAGTACTGAAGCAATTAATGGATTCGAATAATGCTATAAATGTAGTTGTTGACCTGAATGGAGCTTCATATTTTAAAGACCGTTTTGGTGACGATTTTCTTTCAGAAACAGAATCATTGATTATGGATAAAAAAAGGTACATCGTAGATATCGGAGAATCCAATCCAGAAATCTCCAGGATTCAGGGACAATACATCGGCCTTATGAAATTTAATAAAGAAGGGCTGGATACAGTTTCAAAGGTGTACGATAGAGACAAGAAAGATTATTGGAACAAACCATGGTTAAGATCACAGAACTTTCAGAATGGTTATATGACTGATATGCTACAAAGAATGATTGATCTTGGTAATAGAGTAAAAGCGGTTTGTGTTACAGGCGGATGGTTGGAATTTGATACTGACAAGGATTATTACAAATATTTATCCTGGGACGAGCAAAAGAAACTTAATAAATATTATACACCTGACGAATAATAATTGGAGAAATTATATGGTATCAATTCAAGAATTAAAGAAGATATGCCAGGAAATAAGACGGGAAACCGACGACTGGTACATGTGGCACGTTCTGAGGAAAATATCAATACGTGTTACATGGTTATTACTGCACACTCCAATAAATGCAAACGGAGTAACATTCTTATTTATTATTAATGGCATACTTATATGCATAATCTTCATTTTTGGTACAAAATTGGCGCTCTTTATCGGATCTCTCATGCTACAGTTCTGGTTTGTCCTGGATATGGTAGACGGAGAAATCGCACGGTATAGGAAACAATCAGTTGCAACCGGAAGATTTTTTGATTACATGGCCCACTATATAGTCCATCCGTTTTTCTTTATTTCGATAGGGTACGGCCTTTCCAGTAAATATGAAGATTCCAGCATCTTTCTTTATTCAATTCTTGCGGGATATTCAGTTCATCTGGTAGATGTACTTTTAGATGTTTCTTACAGCGTTTTGTACAGAAGGGTAAAGAGTAAATTACTGAATCCTGACAAGGAAATTGTTTTCAAACGATTGGACAATAACAGCGTGGGTAATGGCAGTGGCAAGAATAGCTCTGTGCAGAAGAAGGTATTCAGTTTCATGCACAGGGTTTCTACATTTCCACCGATAATACATATTATGCTATGTCTTTCAATTGTTAATCTGTTTGTAAAGACTGAATTATTCTTTTACTGGGTCTATTTCTATGCGTTTACCGCCACATTAGTCTGGGTCTCCAGGGTTGCCGCGGTCATAATGAAGAAGAAGATAGATATTGAATACACACAAATGGATAATATCTTGAGTTCATGGAGAAATAAGTAAAACTGCAATCTGAGTACAGTTAATAATACGAAATACATTTATGAATAACAGCAAAAGTGTATATCCATACAGGGTTTAAGGAACCGTAAATGCTTGGTATTATCTTGCTTGGCTTCTTCATCACCGACATAATAGCGGTACTCTTTCTTCATTATAAAGTACACCTTTTTCTATCTAAACAGACCTTTAATTCAACGGCCGATGCAGGAGTAGTATTTTATGTAAGCGACACAAAGCGGATGCTATACCACGCTATCCGCCTTTACAGGACAAGGAAAATAAAACATATAATTTGCGTAGGAGGCTCAAGAGTTAATAAAGAGTTTTCCGGTTCTCAGGAAATGCGGAGTTATCTGATAAAACACGGCATTAATGCCGATAATGTCTTACATGATACACTTTCTTACGATACCAGGACAAATTGGTATGAAGCATTAAAGATCATCGACAGGCATCATTTCAATAAGATAGTAATCATCAGTTCTCCTTTACATGTTTACAGAATTTCCAGGATAGTAGACAGAGACAATGTTTATTATTCATCATACACCCATGAGGAACAGACAATCCTTGATTATTTAATCATTTATAAAAATATTCATTATTACTGGACAACACTTATATTAGCTAAAATACTTTCGAAAAAAAACTATCTGAGAATCTTATATTGGTATAGAAACAGGTGATATATAAACAATACAGGTTAAAAAGAAGATGCCACAGTGTAAAGATTGGATATATTGTCTATGGAAGTCCAAGTGTATAATGTGTGATATGAATACTATATGCCTGTATAAGAATCCTTGGTTCTATAGTAACTAACTGGTATGAATTCTATTGCCATCAAATGATGTATTGAGTGTCTGTTATGAAATGTGGTAATTTGTATTTATCTGGTGAATAACAGTAAAACCAGAAACCAAAATCAAGTAAAAACAGTAGTGCGGAAATAACGTTTCAGGTCTACCATCCAATTAAATTTATACGTAAACACAAATCACCAAAACGTATCATCTCTTTGTGTGACAAGCAAGGAAGCATCTGGATTTTCCTGACAAAAACAAAAAGCTACAATACCTTTACAAGGCGAAATCCAATGTCTTTATCACTGTAATCAGGAGGGGTGCTGGCGCGGCGAAATGTACGAAAGTTTTTTGGTTCGTTGGGCCAGCTACCTCCAAGACGAACACGACGGGAACCATTCGATGGGCCCTTCGGGTTGCAACCGGGGCTTATTTTATAGTACTCTTTATGATACCAGTCTGAACACCACTCCCATACATTACCTGACATATCATAAATACCAAGTCCATTTGGCATCTTTTGACCTACAAGCTTGTGCCCTTCCTCCCAGCTACGGTTATACCAAGCGTATGACTCAAGCTCTGATTCATTACTAGTGCCAGCCCATTTCTCCCTCTTACCACCACTCCTGGCAGCATATTCCCACTCTGCCTCTGACGGCAGACGATAGTTCTGACCTGCCTTCTGATTCAATTTTGTTATAAACTCTTGCACATCATTCCAGCTTATACTCTCTACAGGATGATTGCGGCCTTTCTTTAAAACAGATGGATTACTTCCCATCACATCTTCCCACTGCCCCTGTGTCACCTCATACTTCCCTATACAGAAATCATCCACACACACCTCGTGCACAGGGTTTACATCATCATACCCATCACCAAATATACCACCCATGTCAAAACAATCACCTTTTACTAACACAAATTCTATCCCTGTTACACTATCTGTACAGACGAAATGTTTTTCTTCTTCCGCTTGAATAATTGAGAACACAAGAAATACAAATGATATGCTTAAGGTATATAGTACTGTTGATTCTTTATTAATGCGTTCAGGCTGAATGGTTAGAGTAATTATGAAGTGATATGTAAGATAAATTGTAAATACAAGAGAGAATTAGGCAAGTGGTTTTTAGCTCAGATTTCCCACCTAATTGGGCATTGTACATTGTTGCCCAACACTATGTTTGTTATAAAGGATCTTGTACAATAAATTTAACAAGCCCGCTAAACTGATAAGCGGGCCTTACTCCTTTTTCTTGTCATCCAACGACTCAATAACTTCGTCAACTATTCCATAGTCTTTGGCCTCTTGCGCAGACATGTAGAAATCCCTGTCAAAGTCTTTTTCTATTTTCTCCATTGGCTGATTACTGTGTTTTACCAGTATTTCATTAAGACTTTTCTTCATAAACATTATCTCTTCTGCCTGTATACTTATATCAGTCGCCGTTCCCGTAGTACCACCCCATGGCTGATGCAGCATTATCCTTGTATGTGGCAGACTGAACCTCTTACCCTTTGCCCCTGCGGCCATAAGCACTGCACCCATACTGTAGGCAGAACCAATACAAAAGGTAGCAACATCACAATGTACGAACTGCATTGTATCATATATCGCAAGGCCTGCCGTAATAGAGCCTCCGGGAGAGTTTATATAAACATTGATGTCCTGATTCTTGTTATCATTTTGTAAAAATAACATCTGTGCAATTACAATGTTTGAGACATTGTCATCTATCGGGCTTCCAATAAAAATGATCCGGTCTTTAAGTAACCTTGAGAAGATGTCATAATGCCTTTCCCCATACCCTGTTTTCTCCACAACGGATGGCACATAGATATTTCCATAGTTCATGTTAGATACATAATCAAACCCCTTACGTGTGTGGCTGTTCATATTAGCGTCATTAGTCACCTGCTCCTCCTCCTTACTAAAAAAACTTTCTGAAATTCTACAAAGCTGAGCTTAGCTCTGTAACTTATCGTATTAAAGATATCTATCTTTTATGCAGATTCCAATACACAATCTACAAATCCCAAACAAAGCCCAATTACCAAAATCTCAATGACCAAAAACATTGAATTTTGCTGTCCCGTTAGATACCAAAAATATAACGAGTTGAATAATTCTGGTTATTTGATATTGTAATTTGTTTGTAATCCGGGATTTGTTATTTGTGATTTAACAACCCGATTGTGAGCCCCGCCAAGCGGGGTGCGCTGAGCGAACTAAGTTCTATTTAGTTTCTTCTTTCGTTTCTTCTTTAACCTCTTCTATAGTCGCTTCCTTCATTAAAAAATCAAGCGTTTTATGCTCCTTCAATTGATGTCTCAAGTTTGACATACCATTTATCTTCTCAAGCTGCTTTTTCATGGCAGCAGGCTCGATACCATACATTCCTGCTAATCCGTTTATCCTTTGATTAACATCATTTTCTGTTACAAATATTTTTTCCTTTTCTGCTATACGGTCAGTAACCAAGGATAACTTAAAATCCTTAACAACGGATTCTTCAAAAGCATTTTTTAAATCATCTATGTTCTTCTCCATCTCTTCCAATGGAGTACCTTTATTTATAAGTTCCATCTGGTATCTGTGCAGTCTTTCATTTGATTGGTGGGCAATCATATCTCCGGGCAGGTCAAAATCCGCCATTTCTATAAGCTTGCTATAGATTTGTTCATGCATTTCACCTTCTACCTGATTTTTCTTCTCCACCTCCAGCCTCTTAGATAAAAACTCCCTTAATTCGTCAAGTGTATCGTAACCAACCTGTTTTGCCAACTCATCATTTATATCAGGACCGGCAGGTCTTTTAATCTCTTTTATAGATATTTCCATCCTGGCAGACTTATTTCTGTGTTGTTCTACAGAAAAGTTGTCTCCTAATTCGACATCCATAGTAAGCTTGTCTCCGGATTTCGCGCCTACAAGATTAGTCTTCAGATCAGGTACGTTAATATCAGCCACGCTGGAGCCAGAAACCATAACTTCCAATTCTTCGTCATTCCAGATTATCTCACCACTAATACCAACTTCACAATCACATATAATATAGTCTCCGTCTGTTACTTCCCCTTTGTCCACAACGGCAAGTTGGGTTTTCTGCCTGCTTATAGCATTCAAAGCTTTATCTATATCTTCATCAGTAACTGATACAGGCTTCTTCTTCAGATGCATTCCTTTGTACTCTCCCAACTCAAATGTTGGTAAAACCTCCAACGTAATCTCAAATTTTAACGGCTTGCCCAACTCAAGGTCAATATCTCCAACATCAGGGTCACCGATAGGTGATAATTTGTTCCCTTCCAGTGCTTGCTGGTATGACTCACTGACAACTGCCCGCTTGACCTCTTCTATAATTTTATCACTAAACTTCTTCTCAAGAAGCTTTTTGGGAGCTTTACCTTTTCTGAAACCTGGTAAGTTGGCCATCCTGGATACTTCGTTTAGTTGCTTTTGCCACTCATCTTCTATTCTTACCTTTGGTATCTCAATCTTAAGTAATTTTTTACATGGCCCTACTTCTTCTATCTCTATATTCATAGTTTTATTCAAACCGTCTATGCAGATTTCCTTTTAGTCTTCAAGTTAAGCATCATGCCTGATTTTACAGCAATGCCAATAAAATGGAGCGGGTGATGGGATTCGAACCCACGACATTCACGTTGGCAACGTGATGCTCTACCACTGAGCTACACCCGCTTATGGCTAATTATAATTAACCAATAAGGATTTACAATATATTTTTATCTGGTGCGAGAGGGGGGAGTCGAACCCCCATACCTTGCGATACTAGATCCTAAGTCTAGCGCGTCTGCCAATTCCGCCACCCTCGCTCACAACAGTTTATTAAAGATTCAGAAATCCCTGAATTATTTTCCCCACCTGCCAATTTGTCTGTTAACTAACCAATGCTACCATCTTTTGCCACATCTATACCGAAATATTCACTTAGATAGCTTTTACCAATTTTCAAGTTTCGTTTCAAGTACTATATTTTGCAATCATTTAATAATCACAGATAATTCTAAAATCACTTGCGCTGCAAAAGCCTATATGATAGGATTTTCACGAACATTTGAAACTATTCCTGAATCATGCTTTATCACTTAGACAGAAAGGATAAATAATGAAAGGTGTTGTTCTTGCCGGTGGCCTAGGTACTCGATTATTGCCTTTAACGAGAATTACCAACAAGCATCTATTGCCTATTTTCGACAAACCAATGATTTACTATCCATTGCAAACCTTAATAAATGCCGGAATTGATGATATTATGATTGTTACCGGAGGTAATAATGCAGGTGATTTCCTCAAGCTTTTAGGCAATGGGAGGCAATTTGGCTTGAAGGACATAAGCTACACATACCAGGAAGGAGAAGGCGGAATCGCAGAAGCCCTGGCCCTGACCAGGAACTTCGCAGACGATGAAAAGGTTTTGATTGTCCTGGGAGACAATATTATTGAAAAGAACATAATCAAAGAAAAGGAGGAATTTGAGAAACAAAAGGAAGGCGCCAAGATATTAATAAAGAAAGTCCCGCATCCATCAAGTTTTGGTGTTCCAGTACTTGATGGGAATAAAGTGATTGGCATTGAAGAGAAACCTGAAAACCCTAAAACAGACTATGCCGTCATAGGTATTTATATGTACGATAGTCGTGTATTTGATATCATCAAAACACTTGAAAGGTCAGACAGGGGAGAACTAGAGATTACTGACGTTAATAACGCTTACATAAAAGATGGAACGATGACATGTTCAGATTTAGACGGTTGGTGGATAGATGCGGGCAGCTCACCGGAGAATTTAGCAGAGGCAACACAGCTTGTTATCAAAACAGGCGCTAACAATTTAACATAGTGCGGCAACGCCGCAACCAAGTTTGAAGTGTCTAAAGTGAACTAAAGTGCCTAAAGCTAAAAAAATATTTTTCCACCTGTCTGCGTGCGACGCACAGGCAGGCAACTTTAGCTCACCTCAAACTTCCTGCCCGAACTGATTGGCAGGCGGGTAGGCACTTTTAACTTTTTATGACACGAAAAAAACTTTCTAAGGCTTTGTCCTCATATAAACATGTCCTCATGAAAATGGGGATGGGGAAAAGAAGGTTTTACAGAGTAATAGTATAAGTTCTATGCGCATTATTTCAGGTAAATCAAAAGGTGTACGGCTATCAGCATTAAATAGTAAACGAACCAGGCCAATACTGGATAGAGCAAAGGAATCCTTGTTCAATATTTTAGATGACTCTTTGCCTGATAGCGTTGTTCTGGATTTGTTTGCAGGTACCGGATCATTAGGAATAGAAGCTCTCAGTCGCGGTGCAAAAAGGTGTTTATTTATAGACAATAGTACAAACGCAATTCGGGTGATTAAGAAAAATCTCCAGGATGCAGGATTTACAGAAAGATCTGTTGTTTTAAAAATAAATGTATTTAGATTATTAGGAATCTTAAAAAATAAACAAGTAAAACTCGACCTTATGCTGGTAGCTCCTCCATATAAATTATTGGATCTAGATTGCAGAGATAGAAAAAGAATCTTTTCTATGCTGGATGAATGTGCTTCCAGAGAAATAATAAATGAAACAGGAGTCATTGTACTTCAACATCATAAAAAGCAAATGGTTTGCAAGGAAAGCTTCAAAAAGTTGAAGGTGGTTGATGAAAGGCGGTATGGTACTACACAGTTTACTTTTCTGGGAATAAACCCAGTCTCAAGCCCTGAGATGTAAAAGTTCTCAGAAACTTCCAACCTGAACCAATCTACAATACAAAATTTCCTGTATGGGTTTATGTTTGGGGAAGAATGGTTTTACTTTTATACATTATTCTGGATCAATATTATTTAGTTTTGTGAATAAAATCAATTGTGAAATAAATGGAATTAGCCTTAAGGCGCCTGCCAAGATAAATCTTTTCCTGGAAATCTTAGGAAAAAGAGATGATGGTTATCACGAAATCGAAACAGTAATGCAGGAAATCGATCTTGTGGATAACCTGCAGTTTGAAGAAATCCAGGAAGGTGTGAGGCTTAAATGCAATGACAAGAATATTCCTACAGATGAAAACAACCTTGTATGTAAAGCTGCAAATCTTATCCTAAATGAGTGCGGAATCAAAAATGGAGTATTGATAAGTTTAGAAAAAAACATACCTGTGGGAGCCGGCCTGGGTGGTGGGAGTAGTGATGCGGCGGCTACACTCAAGGCATTGAATTTACTTTGGAAGATCGGACTTAACGATGCAGAACTAATGGAATTTGCTGCAAGGCTGGGGTCTGATATTCCTTTTTTTATAAAGGGTAATACTTCGCTATGTAGTGGGAGGGGAGAAAAGATTGCTCCGATTGAAGTGACAAGCGAAATGAATTATGTTATCATTTTTCCGCATATCAACATTAGTACAACGACGATATACAGAAACCTTAAAATTGACTTGACAAAAAAAAGAAAAGATGTAAGCTTTTTTTTGAATGCACTAAAACATCATAAACTTACTGATATCAGTAAGTTGCTATTTAACCGTTTAGAAGAAGTAATTTTCACTACATACCCTGATTTGTTAGATGTAAAAAGGGCTTTAGACCATTTTGGTTTTTGCGGTTTGTCAGTTTCCGGTAGTGGCTCTGCCTTCTTCGGTCTGTGTAACGATAGACGACAGGCGGAAGCTATCAAAAGCAAAATAGAGCTAAGCAACATGGGAAATGTATATGCGGTAACAAATGTTATAACACCATAGACAACGAGACTGGAAGGAGAACTTAACTACTATGAATATTACTGAAGTCAGAGTGAAACTAACTGAGGCAAACAAGAATCGTTTACAGGCTTTCTGCAGCATTACAATTGATAACGACTTTGTAGTAAGAGACCTGAAAATTATAGAAGGATATAAAGGGGCTTTTGTTGCCATGCCGAGCAGAAAACTCGCAGATAAATGCCCTAAATGTGCCAGTAAAAATCACCTTCGCGCACGATTTTGTAATGATTGTGGCGCAAAACTAGATGACAAACGCGCAGTAGGTGAATCCAGAGGTGAAGCGAGGGACGAATCCAAAGGGAAATTCAAGTTATACGCTGACACCGCTCACCCAATAAATTCTAAATGCCGAGATGAAATTGAGCAAAAGGTACTTGCTGCATACAAAGAAGAAACTGAAAAGGCCAAACAACCAGGCTATAAACCACCCGTGATGGATGAACCTGATACAAATACAGATGATTACGACCCTGAAAACTGTTAATTAATTTCTAGAGGATCATCCATAGCAAAAGGAGCGTAGGTACATCCTTTATATCAATTCAATTAACCGATCATGTAATTGACATATCTTAAAATACACGCTATACTTCCTCTAAGAAAATAATTCTTTGATATTATGATACATAAAATGTAAGGGCGTAAAGTCCTCGGCGCAGTTTGTCCGGGGATTGCCATACGCCCCTACTTTGTGGCAACTTTGGTTTATTCTCTAGATCGTTAAAAGAGAACTCTCTGTATTTCTATTTCTTCAGGCTGGCTAACTGAAAGATTTTCAATTTGTCAGCATAAAAATAATCTAAAACTTCCAGAAAACCTGGTTTAACAAAAATGGAAAAAACTGGTTCACATATTTTACTTGACGCTTTAAAAAAAGAAAATGTTGAATACATTTTTGGCCTACCTGGCGGTGTAGTCATACCACTCTTTGATACACTGTTTGACGATACAGACTTAAAGTTCATCCTGACGCGTCACGAACAGGCGGCAGGCCATGCGGCTGATGGTTACGCCAGGGCTACAGGAAAAGTAGGTGTTTGTATCGTTACCTCCGGCCCGGGCGCAACAAACTTAACAACCGCTATTGCTACAGCCTATATGGACTCTGTACCAATGGTAGCCATAACCGGACAGGTTAAAACACATCTTATAGGCAGTGATGCATTCCAGGAAGCGGATGTAACCGGCATAACCCGTCCTATATCAAAATATAATTATCTCGTTAAAAACATAAAAGAACTGAGAAAGGTAATTAAAGAGGCGTTTTATATAGCTTCAACAGGCAGGCCAGGCCCAGTTGTTATTGACCTCCCTGTAGACGTAACCACAGATAAATGGGATGGAGATATTGACGAAAAAATAAACCTTCCCGGGTATAAACCATCATACGAAGGTAATATGCGGCAGATAAAAATAGCAGCAGACTCAATAAACAGGTCAAAAAGGCCGGTAGTTTATGCAGGCGGTGGAGTTATATCATCAAATAGCTCAGAACAGCTTATCGAGCTTGCAGAAAAAGCCAATTTACCTGTGAACACAACACTGATGGCGCTGGGAGTGTTTCCTGAAGACAACGAAAAGGCGCTGGGAATGATAGGAATGCATGGAACGGTTCCTGCCAACTATGCAGTTCATGAAGCAGATTTGTTAATTGCAATTGGAGCGAGATTTGATGACAGGATTACCGGTAAGATTAATGAGTTTGCTCCCTGTGCAAAGATTATTCATATAGATATAGACCCAACTTCTATAAGTAAGAATATCAGGGTTGATATTCCGGTTGTCGGTGACGCCAATAATATTCTTACTGAATTGATAAAACACGTAAGTTATGTTGAAAGAAAAGAGTGGTTTGAGAAGATTGCTGAATGGAAGAAAAAATATCGCTTGTCTTATGATAATACCAGTGACAAAGTAAAACCACAATACGTGGTTGAACAAATCTGCCAGGCCACCAAAGGCAAAGCAATTATCACTACTGAAGTCGGCCAGAACCAGATGTGGGCTGCCCAATATTATACCTATACAAATCCCAGAAGTTTTTTGTCTTCCGGCGGCCTTGGTACCATGGGATTCGGTTTTCCTGCCGCAATAGGCGCACAGCTTGGATGTCCTGACAAAATTGTTATTGACATTGCAGGTGACGGTAGTATTCAAATGAATATTCAGGAACTCAGTACTGTTGTTAAATATAAACTGCCAGTTAAGATTGCTATTTTGAACAATGGCTATCTTGGGATGGTAAGACAGTGGCAGGAACTGTTTCATGACAAAAGATATGCACATACACTACTTGATGGTAATCCTGACTTTGTGCAGGTAGCAAAGGCCTATGGCGTTGATGGTTTTCTGGTTGAAAAAAAGGAAGACGTCAGGCCCGTAATCGAGAAAGCAATTTCAATAGACGGCCCTGTCGTAATAGATTTCAAAATAGACCCGGAAGAGAACGTATTTCCAATGATCCCTGCAGGCCAGGCCGTTAGTCAGATCAAGGGAATTGAATTGATCTGAGAAATGGCATGAGTACCTTTTAGTTTTTTCAGAAGATCACGTCTCTTAGAAAACCTGCATTTCAAATATATCAAACCATAAACAAGAGTAACTTTGTTAATTTTTCTATTATAAGGGCCAAAGAATTAAGTATGAATCGTTTTTATGCTCCATTTCAGGCTGGGTTGAAAAATATATGGATTGATAGTTCAGAGAGCCATCACATTTTACATGTTAAAAGATCAAAAACCGGTGACAAGATCGTCATGTTTAATGGAATGGGGGTTGAATGCAGTGCCGAGATTGTAGAAATAAGTGGAAATAAAGTCAGAGTAGAAGTTGGTGAGTACAGGACTATCAACAAAGAAAATAACGTAGGAATAGACATTGCATTTGCCATTCCCAAGGGAAAACGTTCTCACTTTCTAATACAAAAATGTACTGAATTGGGAGTTCGCAAATTAATTCCAATAAATTATGAACGCAGTGTGGTAAAGCTTAAGGCCGAATCTTCCGGGAAAATTGAGAAGTGGCACAAAATTGCGATTGAGGCGTCAAAACAGTGCGGCCGTAATACTATTACAGAAATTGGTGATGTTGTGGACTTTTGCAATATCATCGAAAATTTAGATAGTTACGACCTATCTCTATTTGCCTGCAACCGGCCTGATTCAAATAATCTAAAAAATACGTTGCAAGAACACCTGAAACCAAATAATATAATCAGTTTTATCGGCCCGGAAGGAGGATTTACATCAAATGAGATAGAGATGGCAAAGAATGCCGGGTGTAAGCTTATTGACCTGGGGCAACTGACCCTTCGAGTGGAAACGGCCGCAATTGCAGTGTCTGCAATTCTTTCGTACCATTATTCAAACTAACTAATTACCGAGGTTATTAATGTTATACGCCGTAATTATGGCAGGTGGTTCCGGTACCAGGTTTTGGCCGTGGAGCCGAAAGAAAACACCAAAACAACTCTTGAAGATTACCGGACAAGATACTATGATTAAGCAGACCGTTGATCGTATTATTGGTGAAATACCTTCAGAGAATATTTATGTTGTAACAACGGCTTCTCTGGCTGACAGTATTAAGGGGGAACTCTCACAGTTACCGGCAAAGAATATTATATCAGAACCATTTGGCAGAAACACGGCCGCATGTATTGGTCTTGCAGCAACCATAATTTCTAATAGAGATACGGAGGCCATCATGGCCGTGATGACGGCGGATCATTTAATTGATCCCTCTTATCTCTTTTTGAAAGCATTAAAATGTGCAGAGTCACTCGCAGCAGAAACAAACGCACTTATTACTTTCGGAATTAAACCAAATGAACCATCTGTAAATTACGGATATATACAACGAAGCGAAGACGTGGTTAGTCTTCACGATTTTCAGATTTATGATGTAAAATGTTTTACAGAGAAACCCGACCGAGCGACAGCCGAAGGCTTTCTGCAGAGTGGTAAATATTACTGGAACAGTGGCATCTTTGTCTGGTCTGTAAATACAATACTTGAAAACATAAATACTCTCATGCCTGAATTGTATAAGGGCCTGTCCAGGATTGGAGAATCAGTGGATACACCTGACGAGCAGAATGTTATCTACAACGAATATGAAAAGTTTGATAATATATCAATCGATTATGGAGTAATGGAAAAGGCTTCAAATGTAAAAATAATAGAAGCTGATTTTGAATGGGACGACGTTGGCTCATGGCTTGCTATAGAAAGATTGAACAAGTCTGATCAGAATAACAATACCATATTAGGTGAACATTGCGGACTTGACACCCAGGGAAACATAATAATCGGAGACAAAGGACACCTGATAACAACTATCAACGTGTCAGACATGATTATAGTAAGCACAAAAGATGTTACCCTGGTTTGCAACAAAAACAGTGCTGAAGATATTAAAAAATTAACTGACCTCTTGAAAGAGAGAGGTTATGATGGCTATCTATGATTTTCTGATTATTTAATATAAGGAATTTTACAAATTAATTTATTTATAAAATCCAATGAATTGCAGATAATTTTTATCTCGCATCCATGAGAGGGGGTTGAAACAAAAAGCACTATGGAAATTAATAGAAATACGATAATTAAAAATCTGGTCAAGAAACACCCGGAAACCCTGTCAGTATTCAGGAAATATAATCTTGTTGTAGCCGGAGGTGTAAGAGGTCCTAATGAACCTCTGGCATTTTTCGCAAAGGCACATGAGGTAGACTACGACGAAATCCTCAAGGAACTGAAAGCAGCTATTGAAAGGGGTGTAGACGAAAACACTGAAACTGTAGAGCTGGTAGAAGACAAAGTTTATGAAAAATTCTTTAAGACAGCTATCTTAATGGCACTGACAATAGGTGTGACAGTTGGCGCAATAGTATTAACTTACATAGGCAAAAACCAGAATTTCCATTATGTACTTCATAAGCTTGTCCAGACACATGGACATGCTCAATTGTTTGGATGGGTAGGCCTTTGTATCATCGGTTTTGCATACTATATCGTCCCCCGGGTTAAAAACGTAGAACTCAAATATCGTGAATTAACAACCACAAGCTTCTGGCTGGTAGTCACAGGAACTGTTATAAGGATATTTGCCCAACCTTACGCAAATGAATTAACGAACATCCTGCTGCCGATATCAGGATTATTGGAATTTATGGCAGTTGCTTTATTTGCCTTCATTATTTTCAGCACCGTCCTTGCAAGCCAGGAAAAGAAAGAACCCTACGACAAATTTATAATGGCAGGAGTAATATGGTTTCTGGTTTGCGGTTTTATGAACTTTATTATGGATGTTTATATGTTTGCCACAGATACAAACGAAATCCCAAGAACATTTTACAGCCCTTTTGTACACGTATTTCTCCTCGGCTTTGTTTTCATGTTCATATTTGCCGTAAATATACGGACGGTCTACGCCTTCCTTGATGTTGGAACAGCAAGGGTTCGTGCCGTAAATACTACATTCTGGCTGCTGAATCTAACTATTCCCGTATATTTTATTTCACATACTTTTAACTATAACTCTCCCTTTTTGTTGAAAGTTTCATACCTTACGATTTACCTGGCAGCATTCAGCATCTTACTATTTGTTTACGGTATAAGGGTCTTTGAAAAGTCTACAAAGGAACTCGACGATGTTGTAATGGATAGAAGCTATTCAAAAACTATCAGGGCCGCTTATGTCTGGTTGATAATCGGTGTGCTTATACTTGGGGCAAAACCTTTTTTTAATGCATTTTCAGAATCTCAGTATCTGTTTCATGGCGCAGCCAATCATGCCATTGCCGTTGGATTTGTAACTTTGATGATTATAGGATACGCATCAAAGATGGTTCCAACCTTTAAGGGTGTTGGCATGTACAGCATAAAGCTTGCTGATTTATCATTTTATCTCATAAACATAGGCTGCTTTCTCAGGGTTTCTACTCAGATAATGATTGGACTATCAAAGGATTCTTACTATTCTCTTATCGGATTCTCAGGCTGGATCGAGCTGATAGCAATCGGAATCTTCGGGTACAACGTATGGAAGACAATGAATGCTGAGGATGAAGATGATATTGAAGAACCACAGGAAACTTTAACTGAGATTACAGAAGACACAAATATTGCTAAGGCAATTGATCAATACCCTGAGATGCTGGACGTGTTTCTGGAGTTTGGGTTTAAGCAACTTAGTAATCCTGCTGCAAGGAAGACAGTTGCAAAAATGTTTACTATTAAACAGGCAACAAAAATACATCCGGTTGAGATAGACGCCCTACTTAAAGCCCTGAATAAAAAAATTAAAAAACCATGAAAATATTAAAGAGAACCATATTTCTTATAATATTAAGTTTGTTGTTATCTGATATTTGCATCGCTCAAGAGGCAGAAGATCATTTTAAAAAAGGAGTCGGTTATTTTGAAACAAGGCTCATAGACAAGGCGATCGCTGAATTCAAAAAGGCTCTGCCTTTATTTAAAGAAGACCAGAAACAGATGAAGGCTGAAACATATGTGACACTCGCAAATGCATACAACAGAAAAGGTATACACAAAGCGGCAATTACTGCGTGTAAAAAAGCAATAGAGATCAATCCTGACCTCGCCAATGCGCATTATAATCTGGGATTTGCTTATAGAGAAGAAGGAAAAGACAAACTGGCAAATCAGGAATTTGCGCATTATGACGAACTATTAAAACAAGAGGGTGAATATATCGAAATCCCTGAGAAACCAACCTCAAATGATATTGATAAATCTATTACCCTTGGTGATAATTATCTTAAAGAAGGCAGGTTTGATGAAGCGATTGCTGAATACAAGAAAGCCCTGGAAATAAAACCCCGGGATGACATTCTTAATAAACTTGGACAGGCACATCAACAGAAAAGATTAGCAGGCAAATCTGAAGGCCAGCCTGCGAAAATAGATACATTTACAGGCAAAAAGACATTGGACGAAATGCCGGGGTTAACAGCGCCAGATGAGACAGGACAGGACATCTCAATAGAAGATCTCGCAGAAAGGGGAATCTCATATTACGACCAGGGAATGATTAACAAAGCAATCGAAGAATTTAAAGAAGTACTTGAGCTTGATCCGGAGGATGTAGAAACGCATTATCATCTTGGTAATGCATACGCAGACAATGAAATGTCTGATGAGGCCATACAGGCATTTAAAAAGGCAATAGAACTAAAACCTGATTTTATAGATGCATATTTAAGTCTGAGTACGCTGTATCTAGATACGGACTTGATCGATGAAGCAATTTCACTATGCAAACAAGCCATAAGCGCAAACCCGGATGATTCATTCTTATGTTTTCACCTTGGGGAAGCATACAGCCGGAATAAGCAATACAAAGAAGCCATAAATGCGTTTAACAATGCCATTTCCATAAACCCTATGGATCCGGAAACACAATACCGGTTAGCGGAGTCTTATTATCAAACCAAACAATATGACATGGCGTTAAAGCACGCAACGCAAGCTGAGGAACTGGGATACATCCCTGATCCGGCATTTATGATTGATTTGAAGAAAAATGCCGTTACTGAAGAGTAAAACGTCTAAACAAGAAGACATCTACATTAATCTTCGCATTATTTAGAATATTATTCCCATATTTTGCAGGAAAATAATTCCGTGTGCAAGGGTTAACAATTTATGATTCTGGCTAAAGTTTTAATTATATTAACCGATGATAGTATCATTAAAGTTCTTTCAACCCTCAAAAATATAAAATGGAATACGAAATATCACCGGATTATCTACCGATCAGCCCAAGTAGTTTAAGAACTAATACAACGGTTGGTTGCGACATCTATCTACTTGCAAAGACAACGGCTGAGGTTCGGTTTGTATTATATTGCAGGGGAGATGCGGTCTTTGACGAAGCCAAGAAGAACATGCTTGTGGCACAGAAGATCAAAAGCCTTTTTATAAAGAAAGATGAACAGCAG
>JAIQZU010000085.1 GCA_021776915.1 Candidatus Scalindua sp.
CTAAATGACCGAAAAGTTTAAATACTAGTAAATCAAGGAGACTATTATGAAACTTATAGATAAGTTAAAAACTGCTGCTAAGATAGGGACTGGTGTAGTAGCTGGTAGTGGAGCATTTTTATATAGTTCTAATGACGAACCAGTCAAACATTTAGCATATGATGATTTCTTTAAGGGTGATACTGTAAGTGTAACTGAATCAGTTAAACCAGAAGATAAGTTTTCAAGTATTGATAAGTATTTTAGTGGAAATGTTGCTATTGGGGATGAGAATACTGATAAGGCAAAAATACATTATGAAAGAGCCAAAGAATATATAAAATCTGGAAACATAGAAGACGGTATAAAAGAGTATGATACAGCAATCCAACTTAGACCAAACAATGCGACATATCTTAATGACTTTGGAACAGTATTTTTAAATTTAAAAGAATATGATAAAGCAATATCTCTTTTTAAAAGTTCAATAGAAATCAATGATAATATCGGTGCCCCATATCTGAATTTGGGTTTAACTTATTGGTCAAAAGCTAAAAAAGAAAATAATAAACAATTGTTTATTGAGGCGATTGATTTATATAAAAAAGTAATAGAATTAGAAGGAGAGAAATCAAATAAATCTGGAATGGCAAAGAATGCAATATCTGTAATTAATAATAAATATTTATCTAAGTTCTAAATATACGAAATATATTTAAAAGCATAAATTATAATTTAATATATGGAAACATATTATAAGAAGTATATCATAATTTTATTATTTATATTAAGTATTTGTTGTTTAAGTGTTTTTGCAGATGACCCTATTGTAGTTTACAACCAAGAGTTATATGGAAATTCTAATAATTACTTCAATGAACAAGGTTCTTCTTATCAAAGCTTCTTAGATGGTGGTGGCAACCTAGCTGAGATTTCTCCTGAATCTTTAAACACTAATCCTGAATTATTTAATCAAATTAAAAAAGCAGGACATGAAAGTAAATTAACAGAAAAACAATTATCATTAAAAAGTAATATCCATCAAGCAGGAGACCTTTCTAAACTAAACCAAAACTCAATGCAGAATTCTATTAAGAAAAAATTCAATATTAAAATGCCAAAAGTAGGTGCTGGAAGCTTAATTAATATGATTGGGGACAAATTAAAAAGCCTTAAGACTAATTTTGATGGAGAAGGCAATTTAGAAATAAATAATCCATTATCTTCTTCTCCTAATGATAATTCTATAATTGTAAAGGGAAATTCAAATAGTAAAACAAAATATAATGTTGAAACTGACTCTAAAGTAAGTCTTGAATTAAATGATATAGAAATAGCATATATTGGCGATACCTTAAATGAAATAATCGATTTTAAGCATATTGATAAGTCAAGAGAATCTTCAATAGATATAGAAAAGCAAAATGATGGCTCATATAGAATAACAACTTCTAACCTTGAATCTACTTTTCATGGGAATGGCTTTAATGAATATGTTTTTGGGGAGAAATCTGATATTGCATAAATAGATCCATTACATCTATTAATTTTATTAGTTTTAGATATGATTTTTATTATTTAAAATTTTCTATTATTTACTACTATATAAAGACTAAATGACCGAAAGGTTTAAATAGTTGGAAAATAAGGAGACTACTATGACATCCAAATATGTAACTATGCCTATTGGTGGACTAGCCGGACTTGCTGCATTTTTATTAAGTACGAGTGATGAACCATCAGCAAAAAGGCAGGCAGATGATATTTTCTTTAAAGATGGTAATCCAAGCATCAGTAAAGTGGTTAGTGCTGAAGATGGGTCTACTGGCGGTATTGGGAAGTATTTGAGTTTTGGTGGTAAGGCTTATGGGGGAAATGATAATGTTTCACCTCCAAAAGAATTGGTTGAAGAGACTATTAAGTTGTATCAAGAAGTTGGAGATTTAATGAACGTTAATCAACTAGAAAATGCTAAAAAGTATATTAGTACATTTCAACCAAACCTTAAAAAATTATTAAATTATGATTTAAGTACCCTTGACAATAATATAAAAAACATCCTTTCAGATGCATTTAATAATTATGGTTTATCAATAATAAAATATAATGAAAAATCAGGAGAAAAAAATGTTAATGAGTTTGATAAAGGTAAAGAGATGTATTTTGTTTCTTTAAATTTAAAGCCTAATGATATTAGTGTATTAAGAAATCTGGGAATATATTATTTAGTTACCGAAAAGAATTATGAAAAAGCTCTAAGTACTTATGAAAAAATTTTGGAAATTGACCCAGATAATAAGATTGGACAATTAGGTAAAAGCAAATCTTTAAAAAACTTGGAATTATAATGATTAAACATTATGAGGATTTTAAATATATCTATAAAAATAATTATAATTGTTATAATTCATTTATTATTGTTTTCTTATAGCTCTTTTGCAGCTAAATTTATTGATGATAATGAATGGTCTTTATACGACACACAAGAAGCTAAAGCATCAGCTGCAAATAATCCAAAATATGATTTAACACAAACTCAAATACAACAAGTAAATGTTGGCGATATGACTGCTAAAACAGCAGAAAGATATATGGACAAATTAAGTTCTGAACAAAAAACACAACTAAATGAAATGCAATTATCGCACAAAAGTAATCTTCAAAAAGCAGGAGACCTTTCTAAACTAAACCAAAACTCAATGCAGAATTCTGTAAAGAATAAATTTAACATAAAGATGCCAAAGGCTGGTGCTGGAAGCCTAATCAATATGATTGGAGATAAATTAAAAAGCCTTAAGACTAATTTTGATGGAAATGGAAATTTAGAGATAAATAATCCATTATCTACCACAACTAATGATAAATTAATTGTTGTAAAAGGAAATTCAAACAGCAAAACAACATATAATGTTGAAACTGACTCTAAAGTAAGCCTTGAATTAAATGATATAGAAATAGCATATATTGGCGATACCTTAAATGAAATAATCGATTTTAAGCATATTGATAAATCAAGAGAATCTTCAATAGACATACAAAAACAAACCGACGGCTCTTACAAAATAACAACTTCAAACCTGGAATCTACTTATCACGGAAACGGGTTTAATGAATATGTGTTTGGGGAGAATTCTGTAATTGCCTGAATAAGATTACAGTTCTATAGTCTTTATGAATATTAGTTTGTGTACTCTCTAAATAGTGGTAAATAAACCGAAAGATTTAAATACTAGGAAATCAAGGAATACGTAAGGAGATAATAAAATGCCAATAGATGCAGATTTACCAAAACTAGAAGGAATTGCAGATGTTTATTCTAATAATATTCATAATAGACCTGCTTATGTGCAAACTATAAGTAAAGAGGAGATGGAAAAAAATAGTCTTACTAGTAGGTTAAAAGAAATGGGAGTAACATTTGGAAAAGCAATTGATGATGTTTTGTTTGGGAATGCTTATGGGGAAGAAGTAAAAGAAGATAGAGATGTTAGTGATGGAGAATATAATCCTGATGGATGGCCTGTTCCAGATATAAAAAATGCAAAATTTCTAGGAGAGAAAAAGAAAGACATTATTTCAGAGATTCCAGGTAAAGAAACAAATTTACAAGGATATAAAACCCCAGAAGGCACATATTTTAATGTATTAAGCATAAACGGAAAAACATATGGTTTTTATGTAGATATTGATGGAAAACCCCCTATGGAATTTTCTTTAATTGATCAGCAAGGAGCAGAAAAATTTACACACAAATATGATATAGGGGAAAAATTGCCTGTGCCTAGTTATTTATTAAAATAAAAAAGTAAAAATTAATAAGGGATTAATGAATTATATTGTTTAATGTTAAAAATAATCCCTAAAATCGTATTCATATTATTCTTCATAGGTTTAATAACAAATAATGTAATTGTAGCTGATTCCCCTGAATCCTTCACTTCAGGAAAAGGTGCAGATTTCTTCCAAGAATATTACACTGGAAAAACATCCCCCGCAAACATACAACCTTCAGACAGAGCATCTCTTGACCAAAGCAGAATCCCCTCCAACAGAATTTCCGAAATAGGCCCTGACTGGGTTGACGTAACTGCTATTTCTGACCTTTTAAAACTAATAACACCGCAACTTACCTACGGAGATAATCTGGGAAGAATAGATGATTTGTCAAAGCTGGATCATGACCAACTAGATAAAGCAATGAAAGAAAAGTTTGGAATCACAATTCCAAGACTAAAAAGCATAAGCAATTTAGACATTAATGATGGAAAACTAAAGAGACTAAAAACTGTCTATAAAAACAATAATGATATATTAAAAATACCCAACCCATTATCTTCTAGAGTTACTGATAATTTATTCAAGCAAAATGGAAATTCTGGCAGTGGGTCAACCTATTCAATCCAATCATATTCAAATACAAAGTTTGATTTAAAAAACATAGAAAGTCTTGGCATTGGAAACGGGTTTAATGATATCATCGATTTTAAGCATATTGATAAATCAAGAGAATCATCTATAGATATAGAAAAGCAAAATGACGGCTCATATAAAATAACAACTTCTAATCTTGAATCTACTTTTCATGGGAATGGCTTTAATGAATATGTTTTTGGAGAGAAATCTGTTATTGCATAAATAGATCCATTACATCTATTAATTTTATTAGTTTTAAATATGATTTTTATTATTTAAAATTTTCTATTATTTACTACTATATAAAGACTAAATGACCGAAAAGTTTAAATACTAGTAAATCAAGGAGATTATTATGAAATCAAAATATTTAACTATACCTTTAGCTGGACTTGCTGCATTTTTTGCTAGTGATAGTGACGAACCAGCCAAACATAAAGCAGATGATGCTTTCTTTAAAGGTGATACTGCAAGTATTAGTAAAGTGATTAGTTCTGAAGATAAGTTTTCTGGAATTGAAAGGTTTTTTAGTGGTAGTGCTGCTTATGGGGATGAAGGAGATAATGGCAATATTGATTATAAAAGATTAGCACAAGAAGTTGTCAATATTTATAACAATGAAATTAGGGGAACGGATATACATAAGAAAGCAGATTTTATCAAAGATAATTTGGGTAAACCTTTGGATATATTGTCTAATGCATCTGTAAATAGTTTTGATGAAAAAACAAGAATAGTTTTAGGCGAAGCATGTAATAATTATGGAGTGATTCTAAGAGATATAGATAAAGATATTTATGGAGCTATAAAAAGTTATAAAAAAGCTGTAGAATTTAATCCTAAAAGTTATAAAGATTTGGCTGAACTTGCTTCCGTATATTTCTCAGAAAAAAATGATATTGAAACTGCAAGGAAGTATATAAAGAAAGCTTATAGTATAAATTCTGATGATGTGATAGTTAAGATTTGGCATAATAAGTTAGTATCTATGAAATAATATAATTTTAAAAAGATAATTATTTATATTGGCATATTTATTAGTTTAAATATGCTAAAGAAATTTATAATAACAATTATCTTTTTATTAATTATTAGTTTTGCATATTCTCAAACACAATATTCTGATAGTAATTTAAATGAAATATTTAATAATAATCCTGGTAGTTTATCATCACAAGATATTGCATCAAATGCAGATTCTATAAGTAGATTAAAATTAGAAAATAAATTAACAGCAGACCAACTATCAGAAAACCTAGACAGATTTGACCCTTCAAAACTCAACCCCCAAGAACTCTCAAAAGCAATAAACAATCAATACGGAACAAATCATAATTTTCAGAACATTCCACAAGGCTCAAATATTAAAGATGGCATACTTACTTCTAGCGACAATACAATTAATCTTAAAGAATTAAAAGGCTCTCATAATGTAGATTTCAAAGATGGAAAAGTTTTTGTTGATGGAAATGAATTTAATACAGCTAAGAATTTAGGTGGTGATTCATCAAATAATGTAAAAGTTGGACAAGCTTCAAATGTAAACACAAAAAACAACTTCAACTTCAAAAACATCAAAGGAGGCTCTTTTGTATTCAACCAATTGGGAGACTTAGAATCTGCCAAGTTCAAAACCTCAGACACAGAAGCTAAAGATAATCTTAAACTAGAGGATGGTAATGGAAATGCTATAGTAGATTTTAATATCATAGATGACAATAAGGAATCATCAATCAATGTAGAAAAACAAAATGATGGCTCTTACAAGATTACAACATCCAATATAGAATCCACATATCACGGCAATGGATTTAATGAATACGTGTTTGGAGAAACTTCAGAATTCTATCTTGACCCAATATATGGAATATACTTAGCAATTCTAGACAGTCCCGGAATATTCAGATATGAATCAATAGACACTAAGCAAAGCTTTGCAATACAAAGAAAATCAGGACTATCAAAATACATGGTAACAATAGACAAAGAAAACCACAGAAAAAGCTTAACTGGATTCAATAATGAAAACCAAAATAATCAGGATTCAGGGTATGTGACACAATTTGAGAAAAAAATACACTTAAATGGAATCATAAACTATCTCAGATTCAGCGACTTAGACAAAAGCTTTCACTCAACATATGAAAGTATGGACATTAACAACAAAGCAGACATGAACCTTGACAACAGTTTCATTTTTATTAATGAACTATTAATAGGAAACATTAACCCAACAACCAACGGCATAATATCCTTTATCAACAACGGCAAATATGCTGTTTATGAGCAACTAAAAGGAAACAAAGTAAAGCGGTATGGAAGATACACTAAAGCAGTAAAGCCGGATTTTATTAAAAAATACAATTCTGACTTCGGCAGATTTAATTTTAACAAAATTAACGGCGTAACTCCTTTAGTTGTATTCAACGCTGGCATCATGGAGCAGACAGGATTTAATTCTGAATCAACTATTACAAAATTCAGAGCAGTATGCAAAGACTGCCCTCAAAAAGAAGACTTTGAAAAGAAGATGATGGAAAGGAGCAGCTACTACAAAATAAAGCAGGGAATATGCAATGAAAAAAGGACAGATCACATTATTTTTTAATATTTGGGGATTGATCCTGTTAATTCTCGCCGGAGGCGGACGCGGATATTCGTCTTAGCGAATCTGCCTCAGGCATGGCCTGTCTAATAAACTTCGACACTTTAATACTATCCTCATCTATAGTAAATGTTACTGCACCGTCCTCATGTGTCTTAAATAAACCAACCCCATGCTTTTGGCAGGTCTCAATTGTAGATGGTGAAATATCCTTTGCAGACCCGCTTATTATTGCATACTTTGGCCTCGCGCTCTTAACCAAATCCTCTGTATTCACTATATAACCTCCGTGATGCGGAATTTGGATCACGTCTGCATCAAGACTATCCTTTCCCCGCCTGCCCGCCAGTTTGTTAGGCTGGGACAAAAGCGTTTCTATTCCCCTTTCACCTATATCAGCACACAATAGTATCCTGTAGCCCTTATAGTCAATGAGCAGTACACTGGATGAATCATTTATGGATAAATTTTCTATCGGGAATCCATTAAATCTTAACGTGTCCCTATCAGGTGGATTAAGTACCGTGACTTTTGCCGGTTCATAACCTTTAATTTCCAACCCACCTGCTACCAGGCCTGTCCTTACTTTAGCTTCATTAAAAAGTTTCAATAACTCAATTTTATTCCCGGACTGCAAGAAAAATTTATTCACAAAAACATTGTCAACCTTAAACCTTTTGAGAATGGAGGGTATGCCATTACAGTGATCATCGTGCTCATGAGATATAACGACGGTATCTATCTTCTTTATCCCTTTCTGCCGGAGAAAAGGAGTAACGGCAAACTTCCCAACATCATAATTACTCATTGTACCTGTATCAAAAAGCATGTTTTTACCACCAGGAAATTGTATAAAGAAAGAGGCTCCATGCCTCACATCAAAACAGGTAAACTTAAGGCAATCCTGCCGGTGACCAAGAAAACCTGAAAATACAAAAACATTTGAAATGACCAGGGTAGCAACTATCACATAAGCTAATTTTATCTTTAATCTCTCCCTTAGTATGAAGAATATGACTATCAAATAATAAAATATTATCCATATCCATGATGGTGTTGATGTATAAAAGAATGTCTTAAGATATGTTGAAAAAAGCAGAATCAGGCTTTTCAGCATAATCTCAGAATATGAAATCAGCCACGCAAATGGTGCAACAAGTATGGGAAATACCATGCCTGCTATTAAGACGATAAAACCTCCAACCAGTATAAGCCAGACCAGTGGAAATATTAGAATATTCAAAAAAACGGCGAGAGGAGTTACTATATGAAAATAATACGCTATGAGTGGCATCACACCGATCCAGGCGCCCACAGATACACAAAATGCCTTTCTGCAGTATATTTTAAATAGAAACCATGGCTCGTTCCTCTCTTCTTTCGCCTGCAGATTCTCTACCAGAAGGGTTGATTTCCAGAAGAAATTTTCAAGTCTATCTGAACAGTATATAATCCCAAGCACTGCAAGGACCGAAAGCTGAAAGCCAACGTTGAACAGATCGGAAGGGTTTATCAAGAGGATAATAAATACTGCTGCTGCGATGCTGTTTGGGAGGTCCCAACGTCTGTTAATTATAAAGGTACCATAATAGACAGCTACCATTATGCCTGCCCGAATAATTGGAGGCTTCATTCCCGTAACGACAGCATATAAAAACACAACCAGTATGATAATTATTGCCAGGAGTCTTGTGTTAAGTCTGAACAGCCTTAATAAATAATGTAAAGAGATAACTAGGATACCAACATGCAAACCACTGATCGCCAGGAAATGGATGGTTCCCGTCTGCAAAAAACCATCCATCAAATTTACCGGTACTTTCTCGCGGTCGCCGAGCAAGATGCTACTGACGAGAGGAATGCTCCGTTCCTTTACATGTCTTTCAATAACTGCATTCAATTGTTTCTTCAGGCTATAGACAAATGTAAAAAAATAATTTCCGTTGCCTTCGGTTAAAACCTTTATATTATTTGCACTTAAAACACTTGCTACGGCATCAATACGCGGCTTCTGCTTTTTAAGGTAATTTTTATAATCAAACTGTCCCGGGTTGCGTGATGTCGAAGGCATGGAAATTTTGCCTTTGAGCTCAACCTTGTCCCCGTAACTCAACTCATCTGAAAGATAATGCCACTTACCTGCCAACGTTATTTCTTCCTGCTTTGTTGGATAAACGCTTACTTTGATTACCCCTGAAACATTTCTCCATTCCCGCAACTTTGACTCACGCACAAAATCTTCTAAATACGTTGTCCTGGTAGTTGTGTGTCGGGCTGTTTCGGACCGTGAGGTACATTCTACGGCCTCTACCCGCAGTAAAAAGTTCGACATTTTCTTGCGATGCTTTACAACTGAAGCCAGTGGAAGACCCGGTACAAACTTGTCAATGGGTTGAGAGACAACTACACCTCGCAGGTGGATAAGAATTTTTTCAGTACTTATAATATTTGCTATGTTATTGTCAGGATTAGGGTTAAATCTAAAATGATGATATAAAATACCTGTCAGGAATATTAAAATAAGAAATGTTAGAACTCCGCTTCTAACCGGCCCTGCGGCATTTTGGCGTGAGTAAAATATTAATAAAAATGTATATACGATTATTGTTAAAAAGATGGCTGGTAAAACAATAAAAGAAGGAATTCCGACTAAATAATTTGTAAATATGCCGATTGCGAAAAGAGTTGTGATACCAACGAGAGGACGATGTGTCATTTTATGCTAAAATAGACAAAAATTATGTAATTTCTTATTGAAAGGGAATTAGCGCTACTTTAGAAAAGAATCACTTGTAATATAAATTACAAACAGTATAATGCTAACGACTTAAAGGGTATGATATTAGAAATATTACCATAACATAACGATACATTCAAACAAGTAATTGTTATATTTTATCTATTAAATTTTCAGGAAAGGTTTTCATGGCAAACGGATTTGAAGGGAAGAAGAAGCACCGTCTTAACAGGAAAAAATACATCTTAAAAAGACGGGCAAGAAGAAGGAAAAAATAAAACTACAAAGATTAAGAGCGCCGGCAACGTGCCCTTACTTTCTTAGTGGTACAAAGCTGCGGTAGGTTTAATTTTACAACTTAACTGGTGCTTATTTAGAAAGATAGGATGAGTTCTGCTGTTAGTGAAAAAACAATAACAAGCGTTCCCTTAATGGATTTAAGGCGTCAATATCATAGCATTAAGGAAGAGGTGAACTCCGCAATACAGGATGTCCTTGAAAGTCAGGCGTTTATTTTAGGCCCACAGGTTAAAGAGTTTGAAGGCCTTTTTGCCTCATACTGTAACACGAAACATGCGATTGGCGTCTCTTCCGGAACCGATGCATTGCTTCTGGCGCTCAAATCATTGGGAATTGGAGACGGTGATGAAGTTATTACATCACCATTTACATTTTTTGCTACAGCAGGGTCTATTTGTAACACTGGCGCAAAACCTGTTTTCGTGGACATTGAACCGGAGTCATTCAACATAAGGCCGGATCTGATAGAAAAATGCATAAGCAAAAAAACAAAAGCCATTATTCCTGTTCATCTATACGGACAATGTGCCGATATGGACCCGATTCTGGAAATAGCGAAGAAACATGATATCAGGGTAATAGAAGATTCAGCACAATCAATCGGAGCTGAATACAAAGATAGGAAATCGGGGTCAATTGGTGATTTGGGTTGTTTTTCTTTTTTCCCAAGTAAGAATCTTGGAGGCCTGGGGGATGGCGGAATGATTACCTGCAACAGTGATGATCTGGAAGAACTGATTTATATGTTGAGGATTCATGGCGGCAAACCAAAAAATTATTATTCTATCATAGGCATCAATGGCAGACTGGATACCATACAGGCATCTGTCCTTATCAAAAAACTTGGGCATATAGAGCTTTGGTGTGAAAAGCGAAGGGAAAAAGCTTCGTATTATACTGAAAAAATGAAAGGACTGGATGTAGTAACGCCGGAAATCATGAGCTTCAACAAGCATGTTTTTCACCAATACGCAATCAGAACAAAAGAGAGGGACAGGCTTATGGAACACTTAACGGCAAACAATATTGGTTGTGCAGTACATTATCCGGTTCCCCAACATTTACAAAAATGCCTGGCATATCTCGGATACAAAGAGGGAGATTTGCCAGAAGCAGAAAATGCAGCCAAGGAAGTACTGTCACTTCCAATCTTTCCGGAAATAACAAAAGAAGAACAGGACTACGTTATAGACACAATCAATGATTTCCTAAGCACATCTAATAATTAAATTTTTTACATTTATATTTTTCATTAAACCTCTTTGAGACACATCGATAAATAAATCTTGCAAATTAAAAAGCTAAAATTTCTAAATAAAACAATTATGAGATTATTTGTAACTACAACATGTTTTATAGCCTTAATAATACTTTGGGATAGAAACATTACACAAGGTGCACTTATAACAAAAGATGTCTCCCAGCATCCCATACACATAAGCGCCGGGAATATTACTACCTGGCAGAAAGATAGTGTTAGAATATTCTCAGCGGAAGGCAACGTCAAGATTGAACAAGGAGACATTCAGATCACTTCTGACTCCACAATAACCTGGTTTTCAGAGATTAAGGTCGCACAACTTACTGAAGGGTATATGGAGATTTACTGTGAGGGAAACGTATCAATATTTCAAGATGGAGACATCCAGAATTATAAGCAAATGTATCTAAAGTTAACCACTGCTGCAGGAGTAGTGGTCGACTCCAAAGACTCTTCGATACAAAGCTTTGAAGAAGAAAAGAAAACAGAACTATACCTTCAAGGAGAAAGAATAAGGGCTGAAGGAAGGGAGGAATTTGCTTCCACAGAAGTACCTCAAGCCGATGTTCCGTCCGAAAGTGTTTCTGTCGAGGGAGAACCTATAGATATAATGGCAGATGATATTGATACCTGGATAGAGAATGATGTTCGCGTAATTGTTGCAATAGGAAACGTCAAAATTAAAAGAGGCGATGAGACACTAAACGCTGATAACGTGATCTTGTATTTTGATCAGGAAAAGGAAGAAGAAGGCAAATCTCCAAAGCAGATATATAAAGAAGTGTATGCAGAAGGCAATGTAACCCTGAGACGGGAAAGTGATGTAATGATAGCAGAAAAGATGTTCGAAAACATCATAGAAGATAAAGGCATTACAATTAACAGTGTTATTAGGACTTCTATCAGTAAGGAAGGAATGTTCAAAAAAGAGAATGAAGATACAGCAAAAATACCAGTGTATATAGGCGGCGATGAAATTAAGCATATGGGTAAAGGGCAGTATGATATGAAAAACGGGTTTTTTACCATTTGCAGTTTCGGGCATCCTCACTTTCGTTTCCAGTCCTCAAACGTAAGGCTTTTTAAAACTGCGCAAAATTCAATTGTTTCCACCAAGAACAACGTATTTTATGCCGAGAATATTCCATTAATGTATATACCGTTTAATCTCTCTTTTGACGCAAACAGAAGAAAAAGCCTTATGAAAGATTGGGAAACAGGACGATCATCCAGATTTGGACCATTCATCAAAACAGACTGGGATCTGTACAACTTTGCATTTGATGAAAAATTAGGTGAATGGAGCGATTTAACATTGAGCCTGGATTACCTTGAGAAAAGAGGACCGGCAGCGGGGCTGGATTTTGAATACACAAAACCTGATTACTTCGGATACATGAACACATACTATATAAATGATGATGAAGACTTTGATATTAATAGTGTCCCTGTCGATAACAATAACAGAGGACATTTTTTTTGGAGACATCGTCAATTTCTTGCTAACGATTGGAGATCTGACATTGAAATATCACATGTTGCCGATAGAAGCTACTACAGAGAATTTCACGAACCACAATTTAAGCAGGAAAAAGATAGAGAAACTATATTTTACCTGAGGAAAATATACGACAATAAGGGGATTACACTCTTGGCCAGAAAGCAATTAAAGAGTTATGATACCCTGGTAGATTCTAAAAGGCTCAACAGAACAAATGAATCCCTTCCACAATTAAAGTATAGAATAATTGGAGAACCTGTATGGAAAGACCGGCTGAATTTAACTTCTGAAAACGAACTGACATATCAGGATAGAGTAATTGACGGGATTACACCCAAAAAAGCTGAAGAGCGTTTTTTAGGTCGCGGCGCCCTTTTAACGGCTGAAAGAGTCTTTGACAGAGTGCCCGTCAGGCTCGAACCAAAGGAAACTGTCAGGTTCGATACAAACAACACGATCAACGCTCCTTTCCACTTATGGAGTCAACGGTTCAATCCATACATAGGGGCTAGATTTACCGGCTATAGTGAGAGTGTAAGCGCCGATCCTGTTACCGGACGCAATGAAGGCAGCGGTACAGCGCGTGGGCGAGTAGCAATACCATTTGGGCTGGATACAAGTACAACATTATCACGTACCTATAGTATTTATAATAAGTTTTTAAATATAAACAGGCTCAGGCATATCTTAATACCTGAAGTACGCTTTGCCTTTATTCCTATAGTATCGCAGGATCCGGAAGATTTAAATCAATTTGACGGTACAGATGCACTTGATACTTATCAATCGGTCAGGTTTGGCGTACGCAATAGATTTCAGACGAAATATGGAGAAACAGGAGGCGAAACTCCCATTGATTTTGCCAGTTTTGATATGGTTTTCAACCTTTTTCCGGGTAATGCCGGCCTGAACAGAAAATTGAGCGACTATATCGAATTAGACTTAATGTTAAGGCTGAGTGACAAACTCCGTTTTCTTTCAGAAAATAACGAATTTAATCTAGATAAGGGGAATTTTGGTGTTGTTAATTTTGGTCTTGGCTATGATTATATGCCTAAATGGAATTTCTTTATCAGAAGCCGATTTATTGACGATATCAGCTCCTCTGTTGCTCTCTCATCAGAATATTCATTGAGTGAGAAATGGCGTGTAGGATTTTTTGAACAATATGAGTTTAAATCTATAAAAGATGATACAGGAAATGGCACTAAACAAGAAAGTCAAAATCTGTCCACCCGGCTTGTCCTTTCACGATATTTTCATGAATGGATAGGCAATATAACCGTGGATATAAATGAAACCCGGTCTAACAATATTACACGTTTTGATATTATTCCTCGTGGCGCAAAACCTGCAACAAAACGGTTCTGGTTTTAATGAAATAAAATACATCATGAGAAAAGCTATTTATCCAGGTACATTTGACCCCGTTACTTATGGTCATCTTGATGTAATTAAACGTGGTAGCAAGATTTTTGATGAGCTTATAGTAGCCGTTGGTCACAACCCATTAAAAACCCCCATATTCACAATTAAAGAACGAATGGATATGATCTCAACAAATACCAGAGAAATTAAGAATACCAGGGTAGATTGCTTCGAGGGGATGTTGACAGATTACCTGAAGGAAAAACAAACTAATGTAATACTTAGAGGTATCAGGACGGTATCTGATTTCGAATATGAATTTCAGAGAGCTCTCACAAACCGTGTATTAAAAGCTGATATAGAAACAGTTTTCATAATGACGAGCCAGGAATACTCATTCTTAAATTCCAGCCTGATTAAAGAAGCCGTCAGCTTAGGGGGTGATATTTCCATGTTTGTGCCTTCTGATGTAGAAAAACTACTCCAACAAAAATTTGCAAACCAGAAAAGCAAGTATACTTGAAATGCCTTATAAAAGTTGTTTGCTCACAAAATGAACCTATGCAATCCTATTCAGAAATTTCTAAATGCAATTAAACATCCTCGCAATAGGCGACATTGTAGGCCAGCCGGGAAGAAAGATTTTAGAAAAAAAACTTAAGAACTTCATTAAGGAACAAAATATAGATTTCTGCGTAGCAAACGCAGAAAACGCTGCAGGCGGCTCTGGAATAACCGTAAATATTGCGAAAAAACTTTTCTCTTATGACGTAGATGTAATAACAATGGGTGATCATGTTTGGAAGAGAAAAGAAATCTACGATACATTGCAATCCGACCAAAGATTACTCAGACCCGCAAATTACTCTCCATTAGCTCATGGCAGAGGTTATGTTGCAATCAAAACAAAAGAGGGCTATTTTATTGGTATAATTAATCTCCTTGGCCGAATTTTCATGAAACCGGTAGACTGCCCGTTCAGAGCAGCAGATGCTGCAATAGAAGAACTTTCGAAATTGACAAACATAATAATCGTAGACATGCATGCCGAAGCGACATCTGAGAAAATAGCAATGGGATGGTATTTAGACAGCAGGGTAAGCGCTGTTGTTGGTACCCATACACATGTACAGACGTCTGATGAGAAAATCCTGCCTAAAGGAACGGGATACATCACAGATTTAGGAATGACAGGTCCACACGAGTCAATCCTGGGAAGGGACGTTGAACGTGTATTAAAATCAATTGTAACTCAAGTGCCAACTCGCTATGATATAGCCGAAAAAGATCTCCATATTGAAGGAGTAATAATAACCGTTAACAAGGAAACAGGTAAAGCAGAAGGAATAAAAAGGGTCAGAATTACTGAAAACGACAATTACTAAATTGTCTATCTTTTAAATTCATTTAATACAGGCAACCACTATATAAAATGTTTGACAGTTTCCCGGATATTAAGAAAGATCAAGAGGAACAGGAAGTTTTTAGTAAAGAAAAGATCGAGAAGTTCTTTACTGTTTCTCAAATCACAAGAAAAATAAGAGCCTCCCTGGAATACAATTTTTCTAATGTAAGTATCTTAGGTGAAATATCTAATGTAAGGAAGCCAGGTTCCGGACATATTTATTTAACACTCAAAGACAAAGGCTCTCAATTGCAGGCAGTTGTTTTCAGAAATGTTGCTGACAAAATTAAATTTGAATTAAAAGATGGAATGGAAGTAATATCTTCTGGTTCAGTTACAGTTTATGAACCACGAGGGCAATATCAGCTGATAATTAACAAAATAGAACCAAAGGGGATAGGCGCTCTGCAACTTGCCTTCCAGCAATTGAAGGAAAAGCTGGAAAAGGAGGGTCTGTTTGATCAAACTCATAAAAAGCCCATCCCGTTCATTCCTCATAAGATTGGAATAGTAACGTCGCCAACCGGTGCAGCCATCAAGGACATTCTCAATATTATAGATCGTCGTTTTGCTAACGTAGAGATACTGCTTTACCCAGTAAGGGTTCAGGGAGAAGGCGCCGCGCAAGAAATTGCCGAGGCAATAACAGAACTAAATGCTTTAACCGATATAGACGTAATTATAGCAGGTAGAGGTGGGGGCAGCCTGGAAGACTTATGGGCGTTTAATGAAGAAGTTGTTGCAAGGAGCATATATAATTCCAGGATACCCGTTATATCTGCTGTCGGACACGAGATTGATTTAACAATAGCTGACCTGGTGGCTGATAAAAGAGCCCTTACCCCTTCCGAGGCAGGGGAACTGGTTGTTCCTCGAAAAGATTTACTCCTCGACATGTTGGAAAAACTTAATACCAGGCTCTTGCAATCCCTGACCGGCAAGTTAAGGCTGTCAAAGGAAAGACTTGTTAGAGTTGCGAATAGCTACGCCATGAGGCAACCATTTGACAGGCTTCGCAGGTGGCAACAAAGGCTGGATGAATTTGCCCAGAGGCTTAAAATAAATATCACACATGCGTTAAATACCGAACGTGAAAAATTATCAGGCATTGCGGGTAAACTGGAAAGCTTAAGCCCCTTGAACGTTTTGAAAAGAGGCTATACCATTACCACCAGTCTGGAAAACAATAAATCTCTTCGAGATGTGAAAGGATTAAATAAAGGGGGCAAGATTAAAACAAATTTTTCTAAGGGCAGTATTATCTCTACAATCCTCTCAATTGAGGCATAAATGAAGAAACCAGACTTTGAAACATCCCTGAAAGAGCTTGAAGAAATAGTTGAACAGCTTGAAACAAGTGATCTGGCATTAGATGAAACACTTGCAAAATACGAAAAGGGTATTAAAATATACAAGCAATGCTATCAAATCCTGGAAAAAGCAGAAAAGAAGATTAATGTCTTATTAAAAAATTCAACCGGAGATATCCGCACAGAAGAATTTAAGCTGAAAAAATCTACTGATATGAAACCTTCCTCCAATGAAGAATAACAGTAAGAAATATAAACTAGGCCTTCAAGACATTAATTAAGGAGAAATAAAATTGTCACAAAGGATGTTAGACAAGATTGACTCACCAAAGGACTTGCAACAACTGGACACTGAAGACCTTGCGGTTTTAGCACAGGAAATAAGAGAAGAAATAATTGATGTTGTTTCCAAAAATCCTGGTCATTTATCTTCAAATCTGGGAGTTGTTGAGCTTACGATTGCCTTGCATCGTACATTTGACTTTCTTAATGATAAACTGGTCTGGGATGTTGGACATCAAACTTATGTACATAAATTGCTTACAGGGAGGAGAAAAGCATTTCCTACTTTAAGACAGTATAAGGGACTAAGCGGTTTTCCTGATATAGCAGAAAGCAAATATGACCCTTTTATCTGTGGTCATAGCGGACACGCAATTTCTGCTGCCCTTGGTATTGCTTGTGCCGATAAAATAAATAACATTGATAGAACAATTATTGCTGTCGTTGGTGATGCTGCAATTAGTGCCGGTATGTCACTTGAAGCGCTCAACCATGCAGGACATTTAAAAAGAAATCTAATAGTAATACTCAATGATAATAAAATGGCGATCTCTAACACAGTTGGCGCAATTGCAAGGCATTTAAACAAAATCCGAACCTCGCCACTTTATACAGATTTCAAAAAAGAGGTACACCATGTATTACAATCATTACCTATTGTTGGAAAACGAATGGAATATGCCCTGGAGCATATCGGAGAAGCATTAAAGCGGGAAATTACTCCGGGGCAGATTTTTGTTGACCTGGGTTTCGACTACTTTGGGCCTATTGACGGCCATAACATTCAGACGCTAGCTGAAACTTTTCAAAATATTAAGAATGTGGAAGGGCCTGTATTGCTGCACGTGATTACTGAAAAAGGAAAGGGTTTTGAACCTGCATCAGCAAATCCTACGCGTTATCACAGTGCTGGCAATTTTGAGATGCATAACGGGAAGGTAAAAGAAGCACCAAAGGATCCAAAACAGGTCAGTTATACAAAAGCATTCGGCGATACTATTATTGAGATCGCTGAGGCCAATAAAGATATAGTAGCAATCACAGCCGCAATGCCGGATGGAACTGGACTTGATGCATTTATCAAAAAGTTTCCGGATAGATATTTTGATGTAGGAATTTGTGAGCAGCATGCCATTGGATTGGCAAATGGATTTGTATCCGCAGGGCTTAAGCCTGTTGCGGCAATATACTCAACTTTTTTACAGCGTGCATATGATCAGGTATTTCATGATGTTTGCTTACAAAAGAATGGTATCCTGCTTGCGCTGGACAGAGCCGGAATTGTTGGAAATGATGGCCCCACTCATAATGGCGTCTTTGACATAGCCTATCTTAGACATTTACCTGGAATAACCTTAATGGCTCCAAAAGACGGAGCTGAATTAAAGGCAATGTTACATAAGGCAGTACAGCTTAATACACCGGCAGCAATACGCTATCCAAGGGCAAACATACCTGAAGGCAGCCTGAATAATGATTGTAATCCCATTGAAATAGGCAAAGGTGAAATCTTAAGAGAAGGCAGGGATGGGGTAATCATTGCATATGGTGCAATGGTATATCCATCCATGGAATGTGCAGATATGCTTGCCGGGAAAGGGATTAATGTCACAGTCGTAAATGCTCGTTTTGCTAAACCACTGGATGAGGATCTCATAATGAAAGTTACCGGAAAACACCAAATAGTCCTTACTGTGGAAGACCATACCGAGGTAGGAGGATTTGGTTCGGCAATTCTGGAATTACTGGTTGAAAAAGGTATCAATACTCAAAATGTACACATAATGGGTATACCTGACAGATTCATAGAACAGGGATCTCGTGATATTATCTTAAAAAGCCTCAACCTGGATGCAGAAGGTATCTACAAAAATTTTATGTCCACCTGGGATTTGACAAAATCTGTTAGTATCAAAAAAAAGGAAGCGCAGAAACAAACCTCTAATTTGATATGAAAAAAATCATAATCCTGGGTGATAAAAGTAAAAAAAAAATAAGAGAAACGATAAAAGAGCTTGAACCCCTGTTTCGTAAGAAATCGCATCTCTCAATAATTGATATTACTGATGAAGAGGAACTAGAAAAAGTATCAGCCGATCTTGCCTTCGTATTTGGTGGAGACGGTACAATCCTGTCAGCAAGTAGAAAATTAAATGGCAGGCAAATTCCCTTAATTGGCGTACACTTAGGTAGATTTGGATTCCTAGCTGACCTCACTTTACGAGAAATCAGCAGTGCCCTGGAAAAGATTTTTGCTGGCGAATACGTTATCTCGCAAAGAATGTTGTTAACTTGCAAGGTAATTCGTTCTAAACAGGTTATTAATGAAACTCTTGGTTTAAATGATGCCGTAATTTCCAGGACTTCTTTATCAAGGCTGATTTCAATTAAATTATATGTAAATGAAAAAACAGTTACCACGTACAGCAGTGACGGGCTGATCGTTTCTACCCCGGCAGGTTCTACAGCACATTCTCTATCTGCCGGCGGCCCTATCGTCACACCTGATATGGAAGCTTTTATCATAACTCCGATTTGCCCACACACTTTGTCAAACCGCCCGCTTGTGGTATCTGGAGATTCAAAGATTGAAATGGAACAAATTTCTGAATCTAAAGGAGTAGGCTTAACCGTGGATGGCCAGATATACTTTGATGTTAAGGTTGGAGATAGAATCGTTATTGAAAAGGCCGAAAACAAGTTACAGTTAATTGACATACAAACAAGAACTTTTTACGATGTCCTGCGAGAAAAATTAAACTGGAGAGGGCAACCCACTTATGACGTTAACTGAAAAGGACAAGAAGTACTTCTTAACTGGCAATGAAGCTTGTGCTGAAGCTGCAATACAAGCAGGCTGTAGATTTTATTACGGATATCCAATTACACCCCAAAACGAGATATTGACACATATGACTACCAGAATGCCTCAAGTTGGTGGAACATCCATCCAGGTAGAAAGTGAACTTGCCGCTATAAACATGGTATACGGTAGCGCCGCTGCGGGCGCCAGGGCAATGACATCATCATCGAGCCCCGGTATTAGTCTAAAACAGGAAGGTATTTCTTACTTGGCGGGAAGTGAACTTCCCTGTGTTATAGTAAATATACAACGAGGGGGCCCTGGCTTGGGAGACATTTCACCTTCCCAGGCTGACTATTTTCAAGCTGTTAAGGGTGGTGGACATGGAGATTATCACACAATTGTGCTTGCCCCAAGTTCAGTACAGGAAATGGCTGATCTTGTCTTCGATGCATTTGATTTGGCCGATTGTTATAGAAATCCTGTAATGATTCTGGGTGATGCCCAATTAGGCCAGATGATGGAACCTGTTGTATTTAATAAAAAACATAAACCCGTTTTATCAAAGAAAGATTGGGCGGTGACGGGTGCTGACGGGAGAAAAAGGAACATAGTTAAGTCTTTTTATTCAGTAAAAGGAGAACTCGAGGAGTTTAACGCAAAACTGCAGAAAAAGTATCGACAGATTAAGGCCGAAGAGGTACGTTACGAAGAAACAAATACTGAA
>JAIQZU010000086.1 GCA_021776915.1 Candidatus Scalindua sp.
AGACAAAAACCCAACGACTTTTTTCGCCACTATGGAGTGCATTGACCGTGTCAATGCTGTCACATGCCACAGGCAGATTTATTGAGGTAGACATCGTCACGGACGATGTACTCCAAAACTTATTAGCTTGGCAACATTGAAATTCCTATGCATGAACTTAGCTCCTTTCACTCGCTAACTTCCTCATAAAGAGTTAAAAGCGCCTGGAAATAATGGTTTAAACGGCCTAAACTGTTTAATCGGTTCAAACCGTATCCGTTTCCTGACTTTAGTCACTTTCCTTGCCTACCGGCAGGCAGGAGTCCACTTCCCGCCTGGCAAACTGACGGACAGGAAGGCGCTTCCCGTCCGAACGGCTTGCCGGGCGGGCAAACCTGGTTGCTTGCCAGATTAGGTTTCTTACAACCCCCTTAATCCCCCTTTTTTAAGGGGGAATACCTTTAACTCGGCAGATAAACGCTCTGACTTTTTAGTAATTTCTACATATCCGCCATCACGAAACATACCGGCGTTAAAGATTAATGTGTCTTCCAGCTTATCTGTTCCCCTTGCCTCGTGGATATGACCGCTAAGAGCAATATCCGGCTTATGTCTTAAAATAAAATCACGAACACTCTGGCTCCCTACATGGGCACCGGTAGTAATCACATCAATCTTCGTGTCTTTTGGCGGCATATGCGGCACCATAATCTTAAATTTAGCTTCTCTTACCTTTTCAAGGCCTTCCAGTAAAAAAGCCTCAATCTCGTCTTCACTAAATTCAGTAGGAGTATTAAAAGGCGTCGGATTTGACCCGCCTACACCAAAGATTCCTATATCATCTCTTATGAATCCATTCCTGTGAAGGTTAATACCTTTTTCATCAAAATAATCATTAACTTCCGGCTGATCCAGATTCCCCAGTTGAGCTAATATATTCTCGTTATACTTCATTATTTCTTCGATTACGTTTTCAGCCTCTTTTTTTCCATTATAATTAGTCAAATCGCCGGTGACTATTACAATATCCGCACCCTCTAACTCGTTTTTCAACAGCCTCAAGTTGCCTGAATCTTCATGTATATCACCAAATGCTATTATTTTCATTTTTTATTGAATCCTTGATAAGTTACATGGATTCAACATATTAACAATCATGAAAAAAATGTTCAAGTTAATCTTTTCCGGCCTGTTTTGTGTTGACGCTAAAAAGGAGTTCTGATAGTATAAAATCCGTGAACAGGCTGGAAGTAACAAACTAAATTCAGGTTGAAATCAACCTTTTCTATAGAAGGGATCAGCGCGTTAGTGTTGGTCTCCCGGCAGATAAGTGGATGAAAAAATACTGGTTATCTTTCATTATAATAAATATATCAATTTACAGTTGTCTATCAGCAATTGAAAACAGAGAAGTTACTGCAAGAGAAGACAAGCTTGCAAAGAATACATCGCAGGATGTTTCATCTGAGTTAAATATAAAGATTGATGAGTGGATGAAACTTTTGCATTCAGAAGATCCCGCAATACGCACCTCTGCAATCATTTCATTATTGGGACTTAACATCCCCACTGTTTATGATTCGCTTATTGATATTCTCAAAAATTCTGAAAATGATGACGTCCGTATTTCCCTGATCAAGGCGTTTGGTTTTGCCGGTGATGACAACAGGGCTTTAGATTGTATGATTGACTTGCTTGCCAGTGAAAGTGAGGCGGTAAGAATTGCTTCTGCTGATGCATTGGGTAATATAAGGACAGAGAATGCGATAAAAGAGATGGTAGAGGTACTTTTAAATACCAGGAAATCGATGGAGTCCCGCATCCTTATCACGCACGCTCTGGCAAAGACGCACTCACGCGAGGCAGTAGAGCCGCTAATTAGTTTACTAGAATCTGATAACAGTGACTTACAAATGGCAGTCCATGAAGCATTAGTAGAGATTACCAAACAATCTAATGGCAAAGCAAAGTCCTTCTGGCAGGAGTGGTGGGACAGAAACAAGGTTAAGACAAGGGAACAGTGGCTGGAAGATATTATTGTTAAACTGGAAGAAGGGTTTAAGAAGCTTAAAGCAGAGAACAGCGTGCTGAGGGATGAAATAGTCGATAAGACTATAAGAATCTTGAAAACAAAGAAGGAAAAAGATGATATCAGCCAATTAATTGACGCCTTAAAAAGCGAATATCAGGAGGTAAGGATTTATGCTGCAGGGGAACTGGCAAACCATAAAGATCCCAAGGTTGTAAAGGTTTTCGTTGATCTTATTTCGGATAATGATACAGAGATACGCATCCTGGCAGTAAATGTTCTTGGGAAAATTGGCAATGTCCCTGAGCTGAAATATTTAATATCTGCATTACAGGACAAAGAAATAAGAGTTAAGGAAAGCGCCGCAAGGGCGCTGGGCAAACTGGGCAAAAAGGAAGTGGTATATGATTTATTATCTGCTTTAAGTGACCCTGCCAACAGTGTTGTGTGTGCGGCAGCAGAAGCGCTTGGAGACATAAGGGCGAGTGAAGCGGTAGAACTATTAATCAACTTGTTCTCGAATAGTGATCCAAAGGTAAAAGAATCTGCAATTGTTGCCCTTGGTAAGATTCAGGATAAGAGAGCGACTGATCCATTGATCAATTCTTTAAATGATGTTGAAGAAAGAGTCAGATGGTATGCTGCCGATAGTCTGGGCAAAATAGGAGCAAAAAAGGCTGTTTCGCATTTGATAACCTTGCTTTCTGATGAAAGCGCCCGTGTTCGTGAATCCACGGCAACTGCCCTGGGGCAGATTGGAGATGAGAGCGCTGTTGAACCCTTAATCAAACTGCTTAAAGATGGAGATGATAGAGTTGCAGAAAAGGCGGCTGACGTACTCTTATCTATAGAATGTAAATCTTTTGAATTACTTGATAGTATTGTCAATGCCTTTTATGCAGGCAAAGACTACAAGAGAGCTAAGGAAATATTAGAAAAACAAATTAATAATTACGAAAATGTACAGGAATATGGTCATGCACTGTGGCAAAGCAAGATAAGGCTGGCAAAGCTATATTACTCACTTAATAATTGTCAAAAAGCAATTTTATTATATGAAAAACTTGTCTTGCATTTTGATGATAATATTGAAATAAAACATGAACTTGTGCATTGCCTGAAAGAGCTGAAACAATATGACAAATTGTTGAGTCATTTTTCATTATGGGTAGAAAATCTGTCAACAGATAATCACTTGTGGTGGGAAGAGATATATAAAATTGTCGAAAAATATTTTACAGATGGTGCCTTTGATAAAGTAAGAGAGCTTATAGATGGTTTTGAGAAGACAGCTCCATATATGGGAGGCCCTGAATTAAAATACCGGTTTTACGATTTGAAAAGAAAAAGTACGAAAGCTATGTTGCAACAAAGCGCAAAACCTTGACAAGTTAGGTCGCTATCGCTACAAAAGAATATCCTTCGACTCCGCTCAGGATGACGTCACATTGAGCGGAGTCGAAGTGTTAATATTTAAAAGGAAATTTATAAATGAAAATCCTCATAATTGGAGCAGGCGCTGTAGGATTTAACATCGCCAAACAGCTTTCAAAAGAAGGCCACGACATATCGTTAATTGATGAAAATCCCGAATTAGTCAGGCAGATTAGCGAAAAATTAGATGTTTTTGTAGTTGCCGGTAATGGCACTTCCCCCAGTGTGCTGGAGTCTGCCGGTGTTAAAAATGCAGATATGGTGCTGGCCGTAACCACAAGTGACGAGGTAAATATTATAGTTTGTATCCTTGCCAGTCAATATGGTAATGGCAAAATAATCAGGATCGCAAGGATTAGAAACAGCGAATATACCAGTAATGATTCATTGTCTAAACATAATGTATTTTGTATTGATCATATGATAAACCCGGAGCAGATTATTGTTGATTCGATTTTAAAGATAATAGAAGCGCCGGGAGCGACGTTTGCCGTTGACTTTCCGATAGGTAATGTTATTTTGAGAGGTTTTCATGTCCCTGAGGATGCTCCGCTCGTGGGTAAGAGATTCTCAGAGCTGGAAGACATTGAATATACAGATTCATTCTTAATAGTATATGTACAGCGCGGTGATGAGATGATTATCCCCACGCACAGTACTGAAATATTACACAATGATAAGATTTTCGTGCTTATATCCAAAGCAGGATTACCATACTTCCTGCCAATGGTTAACAGAAGGGCGGATGAGGTAGAAAAGGTAATTATATATAAAACAAGCCGTACCGGTTTACAGCTTGCAAAAGCCCTCGAAAACAGTTCTATAGATGTAACTATAATTGAACCGGAAAAGGATAAAGCGGAAATGGCTGCAGCCGATTTAAAGAGCGCCGTAGTTTTACACGGCGATGCCACAGAAATAGATGTACTTAAAGACGCTGCTGTTGAAATCACAGACATATTTATTGCCCTTTCTGAAAATGAACAGACTAATCTGCTCGCTTCATTGCTGGCAAAAAAACACGGCGCAAAAAAGACTATTGTACTCACAAATGACCCTGCACTCGTACATATAATAAATCAAGTTGATGTGGACGTAGTTGTAAATCCAAGGCTGGTTACTGCCAGTTATATACTTAAGCACATAAGGAGGGGGCAGATACAGTCAATAGCCAAGCTGGGTGATAGCGAGGCGGAAGCGATCGAACTGGTCGCTGAAGAGGGTTCTGAAATCGTAAAAAAACCTCTCAGGAAGATTCGTTTTCCCAAAAAATCCATCCTGGGCGCTGTTGTAAGAAATAATATTATGCTTCTCCCTAAAGGTATTGAAGCTATCAATCCCGGAGAGAGCGTTATTGTGTTTACCCTGCCGGATGATGTTGAAAGAGTTCAAGCTCTTTTCAGTAGTAAAAAATAGAATTCCTATTACAAATATTATTTGTGACTTAGTGCCTTCGTGGCGTAAATTCAAACATGAACATACCTTTGGTGTTAAACACCCTGGGAAATCTCTTAATTCTTCTTTCCGGTATTCTACTCATACCATGTGGAGTATCTCTTTTTCATGGAACAAAGGAAGAGATATGGGCGTTTGTCATATCAATCCTTGCGTCAGGGATCATTGGTTTCGCATTAAAATTCTCTCTAAAACCCAGGAATGAGGATATTACTATTAGAGAGGGCATGGCGATTGTTACATTCTGGTGGGTTTCCTGTGCCATCTTTGGCGCCTTGCCTTATTGGCTTTCAGGGGTATGTGATAACTTTTGTGATTCATACTTCGAAGCAATGAGCGGGCTCACTACTACAGGCGCCAGCATTTTCAGCGATATAGAGGCATTGCCGCAGGGTATTCTTTTCTGGAGAAGCATGACACAGTGGCTCGGGGGTATGGGTATCGTAGTTTTCTTTGTTGCAGTTCTTCCGAATATTGGTGTTGGAGGACACAAACTCTTCAGCGCTGAAGCGCCAGATCTTACGACGGACAAGATAAAGCCTCGCATAGCTCAGACGGCAAAAATATTGTGGATTATATATCTCTCTCTTACTGCCATTATAATTCCCCTGTTCTGGTTTGGAGGAATGGAACTATTTGATGCTATTTGTCACGCTTTTGCAACCGTATCAACAGGAGGCTTTTCTACAAAGAACCAGAGTATTGCCGCCTTTGACAGCCTGTTTATAGAGATTGTTGTTACGGTCTTTATGTTTATATCAGCCTGCAATTTTATACTTCATTATCAGGTAGTTACCGGAAGAATCAGGAAAGTATTTGTTAATTCAGAACTGCGCTTTTTTGTGTGTCTGATATTATGTGTTATTTGTTTAGTAACGCTTGCGCTGTTTTTCTTTGAATCATCCGCATATAATGGAGGTGTGAAAGATAGCAAATATGAAAGCATAGGCGGGTCTCTGAGATATGCCGCATTCCAGGCTGTTTCCATAACAACCAGTACTGGCTATTGTAACGCAGATTTTGATATCTGGCCGAATTTCTGCAGATTTTTCCTCGTCCTTCTCATGTTTATCGGTGGCTGTGCGGGTTCGACTGCCGGAGGTATGAAGGTGGCAAGAATAATGCTGCTTTTTAAATCCAGTGTAAGGGAGATGGTTCACTTGCTCAGACCAAGGGCCATAATGCATGTTAAACTCAGCGGAAAACCGGTTAGTGAAGACATAATTACAAATACACTGGGTTTTATTGTAATACATCTTGGACTGTTTGGTATCTTTTCCCTTATCCTGACTATTTTCGGCACAGAGGTTATTACATCATTCAGCTCAGTAGCATCAATGATGAACAATATCGGCCCTGCCCTGGCAGATGCAGGCGCTACCAGGAATTATGGTGAATTTGCTTATCCCTGCAAATGGATACTGATTTTCTGCATGCTATTAGGCAGGCTTGAAATATACACTGTTATACTTATCTTTTTGCCACTGACGTGGAAAAAATAGAGTTGTACCTGAATTGAGCGATTTTATATTACATGCCGTTGTAGCCGCTGGCTTCCTGCCCGAATAGGTACCCGTCCGAACGGATTGCCGGGCGGGCAGGCCGGTAGCCTGCGTTTTTCATCACTTGATGGGTTTACGTAAGTTACGCAACCTCAAGGTTGCGGCTACGAAATCACTCAATTTAGATTGTAATAAACACAAGCAGCCGTTTAACAAAAAACCAGGGAAGGTGATAATGGCAGGACTTGGAAAGGTAAAGAGTGTTGCAGTATACGGGATTGAAGCTTATGTGCTGGAGATAGAGGTGTATGTTGCAAAGGGACAGTTGCCTTCAACGGTAGTTATTGGACTGCCGGATGCTGCTGTTAAGGAGTGCCGGGACAGGGTGAAGGCGGCGCTCAAGAACTGCGGGTATCGATTTCCTTTAAAGAATATCACCATTAATTTAGCTCCTGCCGATAGAAAGAAAGAGGGTCCTTCCTTTGAATTACCGATAGCAATGGGTTTCCTCATTGCTACAAACCAGATAAATTCGGAAAAGATACACGAATACGGTATAGTAGGCGAACTTGCATTGGATGGCCGGGTAAGAAGGGTTAACGGCTGTCTGGCGATGGCGATAAAATGTAAAGCGGCAGGATTGAAAGGATTAATACTTCCCGCTGTTAATGCACCGGAAGCGGCTATTGTGGAGGGAATCGATGTTATTCCTGTGAAGACACTCTCTGATACTGTAGGCTTCCTGACAAATGAGTTACCTATCTCTCCTTACACATTAAACCTTGCAGACGTTTTCAGTGACTCCTCCCATTATGAGATAGATTTTGTGGATGTTAAGGGACAGGAGCATGTAAAACGTGCTCTCACCGTAGCTGCTGCCGGAAACCATAATGTACTTATGATTGGCCCTCCGGGTTCCGGCAAAACGATGTTGACACAGAGGCTCCCCACCATAATGCCCATGTTAACGCTTGAAGAAGCTATAGAGACTACTGTGGTATACAGTTCGGCAGGTCTTTTAGGCCAGGAACAATCCCTGATAGCCACCAGGCCATTTCGCAGTCCGCATCATACTATCAGCACTGCAGGATTAGTTGGCGGCGGCAGCTTTCCACGTCCGGGAGAGGTGAGCCTCACACATCATGGCGTCCTCTTTCTTGATGAACTCCCAGAATTTAACAGGAAGACTCTGGAGGTATTGCGTCAGCCATTAGAGACGGATGAGATAACGATTTCAAGGGCGATGAGTTCAGTGATGTTTCCGGCGGAGATAATGCTGGTCGGGGCGATGAATCCCTGCCCGTGTGGTTATCACACTGACCCCCGGAAAGAGTGTCACTGCACACCGCGCCAGATTCAGAATTACATTTCCAGAATTTCCGGCCCTTTGCTTGACAGGATTGATATTCATGTTGAGGTTCCAAATGTTCAGTATAAAGACCTGACCTCTAACTCAGCCTGTGAATCGTCGGAGGAAATCAGGGAAAGAGTTACAAAAACACGTGATATACAGTTAAAGCGATTTCGAGGACTCAAATACTCCACTAATTCCCGGATGTCTACGAGGGCGATGAAAAAGCATTGTCTATTAGATAGTCAGGCGGAAGAACTACTTCATCAGGCCATGACTGAACTCAACATCTCTGCAAGGGGCTATAATAAGATACTTAAGGTCGGCAGAACAATTGCAGATCTTGACCTTAGCAAGGACGTCCACCAGGAACATATCTCAGAAGCCGTTCAATACAGAAACCTGGATCGAGATTTGTGGAAATGACGCTTCCTGCCTTATGAACCGGATGATCCTGTTTGTATCTTGACAGCCAATTATTTGTTTGGTAAATTAAAGTCGTTACTAGTCAGTAAATTTTTTTCAGGTAAAGACAGAATGAAGAGATTTCTATTTCTACAATTATTCTTTGTACTCTCGCTCTCAATATCATGCGAGACTCTATCATATGGAGCTGGCGATTTTTCCAAACATTATAATAAGGGTATTGAGTTTTATAAACAGGGCAAATATGACCAGGCGGGAAAGGCATTTGAAGAAGCAATAGAAATAAAACCCAATGATGTTTATGCCCTCTATGGACTGGGGAATACATACTATTGTAAGGCAAAGTATGATGATGCTGTTAAAATTTATTCAAGGGCTATCAAGATAAATCCCGATTATGCCAAGGTGCATTATTCGCTGTCTCTAGCCTACAGTAAACTTGGAATGACAGGCGAAGCTGAAAAAGAAAAAACAATTTTCAGGCAGTTGTCTCAGGGAGGAAAAACTAAAACAAGCGTGAGACCTTCCCGTACCGGTGAGCAGAGTAGAAAAACCGTACAGGTTGAAAGACCTCCGAAAAAGACATTAACTGAAAAGACACCGGTAGAAGTTCAAACAAGCAGAAAAGAAGAAGCAACACCTGAAGAAAAAACTTCTCGTGAGACTCAAAGAACTCCGGCTACAAGAAGAAGTACAGAGGAGGATGACTCTCATTCAATTTTTAAGGGTTATACGGAAAAAACGCAAAAAGAAGATAGACGCGTCTTTAGCAAGAAATATAAAGAAACATACGGCATCTCCAAAAGCCTATATGGTGGTATTAAGATCTTCGTTCAGAATAAATGGTATGAATCCTGGATAAACAAGATTCTGATCTGTACAACCGGCTATATTCTCGCAACTCAGATATGGCTTTGTGTTGTAACACTCTTTACCCTGATAATCTGGAGGATTAGAGAAGAATCATAGGTGTTTTACAAGACATACCTGTAGAAACAACCGTGAATCCATGCAAAGTAACACTTGGTTCGACAGGCTTGCCATTCGGCTTAATACATTTCTCCGCCCTCTAACTGAGACATTGACTGATCCCGGTATAATAATCATTCCTCAATTCTAAAACTGTAAATATTCTCTTCCGGCCTCCAAAAAACATCACATATTGTAACCTCGATTTAATATCCTTTTTTATTGAAATATCCAATTGTAAATGTTAAAGACTTATCATTGTAGGGCTGCGTGACCACCTGCCCGAGTAGGTACCCGTCCCAACGACATTGTAGGGGCGTATTGCAATACGCCCCTACTTAGTGTTCGTTGGGATATGAATATGTACAACAAGGAGGGATTTTGTTAAATCTCAGAAGATGTATCAAATTTATAGCTGCTATAATCTTCTACTATTCAGGGATCTTTATCTTCTATAAAAGATTCATTATGAATGGAAAGGTTACTATATTGATGTTCCACCGCGTAACTGATACATTCTTTGACATCAGCCTGCTGGTAAAGCAGAAGACTTTTGAGGAATGTATGAAATATATTTCCCAAAGTTACCCAGTAATCTCAATGGACTTCTTGTCACAGAATTTTGATACGTGGGAAAACATACCTGATGACAGCTTTGTGATTACTTTTGACGATGGATGGATAGATTTCCATGATGCTGCTTTTCCAGTCTTAAGCAAATCAAAGATTCCAGCCACGATTTATTTAACCACCGGTTTTGTGTCCTCAGAATGCAGTTACTGGCAGGAAAGATTAAACAACCTGCTTATACCTGTATTAGCAAATAGGAATATATTCTTAAAGACAGATACTATTATTTCTATACCGGAAATAGACTTTAAACTGAGGGGTTTGATATCGAAAAGTGAGGATATGCAGATATTATTTAAATTTATTGATTGTCTTAAAAAGTTTACCCATGATAAGATTATGAAAACTATTTCTGACCTGGAAGAGTTTCTTGAAGAACATTCCATAAAAACCAGCAGAGACAAGCATAGATCATTTATAAACTGGAACGAACTTAATAATATAAATGACTCAAATATATCATATGGCTCCCACACAGTAAACCATATGATTTTAACTAATGAACAAACAAATGTAGTTGAGGATGAGATTTGTAAGTCAAAAGAAATTATAGAGAAAGAGACAGGGAGAAAGGCTCTTCATTTCTGCTATCCAAATGGAAATTACAATGATGGCATGAAGAAGATTGTTTCTAAATCATATAAATCGGCATGCACAACCAACAGCGGTTTTGTATCAAAGGACTCAGATATTTATAGCCTTAACAGGATAGGAATAAATGAGGAGATGGTTACTGACTGGAGAGGCAATTTTTCTAAATATGTGTTTACACTTTCTCTGTTTCTGGAGTCTATCAGACAGTAAAAAAAGATGCTTTACTTATTATTTTGATGGACATATAAATATTAAAAACAAATGGTATCCAGTTGTCAGGTATGATACGGTTCATGGATTTGCCCATAAAGACATACTATCCGACAAAGGTGATGTTGAAAAGGAGATATTGCCTTTTGATGATTTCAGTCTCGCATTGACGTTTGCGGAGAAGGATTTAAAAGATAACTGGCAAAAATATAAAGAACGATATTTAAAGGGAGTAGAAGAAAATGACTGAACAGGAGATATTTACAAAAAACTTAATTTTAAGCACAGAGTTTGATAGATATATTCTAGAGCACCCGGAATTTGCTGAAAAGATTCCATCAGTTGCACAAGTTGTTTTTTTACCTAAGGATAGCCCGGAACTGTGTAGGATAAATCTAGATATAGCAGAACAACAACGAGAGAAAGGGCAACAAGTTGTTTATGTTCATATTGGCTCAATAGCTCCACAGATTTCAAGGCTCACCGAAGTAAGCATGGAAGTAATAACTACATAATGTACCAGCTTCAATGCTTAATTTCCCATAGTTTAAGCACAAGATTAATGTTCCGGCAACACCCTCTGATGGCAACAACAATCTAAGCGTACAGTATAAGCGTTGCGGATAAAGGAAGGTCTTTCAGAAAGGTTTTACAAAGTAATAGTATAAAGGATCTGCATGCTATGGGATATCTAAGGAACAGAGCGGTTGTTCTGCAATACCAGAATATTTCTGAAGATAAGCAAAACTTTCTGGACACATGGGTATATCACGAATGTTTTGAAGAACAATTGGACTACTTTTCCAAAAATAATATACCCATCATTCCGTTGGAAGATACAATTGCGTATATCAACGGGTACTCAAACTTAAATAAACAGTCCTTTTCTATCACCTTCGATACAGGACACATTGAACTCTATACCCTGTGTTATCCATTGTTGAAAAAATATGGATATCCTGCCACATTCTTTATCCGTCCGGATACTGTAGGAGAGACAAGGAATATTAATGGCAGGAGGGTACAGTACATGAACTGGGACCAGATTTGTGAACTTGAGAAAGGAGGAATGACTATAGGCATGTACGGCTGTAAAGGAAGAATGCTAACCAATACCCCTCTGGAAGAGATAGAAAGGGAGATCGTAGAGTCCAAATCAGCATTCGAAAAGAAACTCGAAAGAAAGGTGGTATATTACAGTGTCAGAGAGGGTGTTCCTGCGAAGCCAATGGTGGCGTTATTTAAAAGAGGAGGTTTTAATGCTGTTTTTTGTCAGGCTCCAACCAAACAGAAAACCCACTCTTATGCTGTTGGGCGGATCCAGATAGATGATAATGACCTTAACATCCTGCTCATTAAGACATCTAAAGCCTATATCTTTTTTAAGGATTCCAGATACTGGAACTTTGGTCGTCAATGCAGATTTGATAAGGTTATCCACTTTGTCTCTAACACCCTAAACCATGTGAGGCATAAAAATGCCCACTGATATCTAAAGAAGTAGCAAAAAAGTAATAATCAAAGTATAATCCATTTGTTATCTGGAGGTTAGGTTTTGTAAAAACTACAGGTTTATGCAAGGGTTTCGGTTTTGAACAGTAAAAGATGTTTTGATTCTTTGTTTAAAACCGTGTATACAAATTTTCAGATTGTTGTGGTAGATGCTATTTGACTGACAGAAGCCCGGGTAAAGTTGTGGATGTATGTTTCCAGTTGTATTTGATTACACATGCTTGCTTAAAATGGTGCAGTATAACTATCTAAATATAAGGAATTTATTTTTGGTGATGATTCGCTATCTTCTTCTGAACTGAGAAAAGACTTTTGAATAGCGTTGGCAAAGTTTTCTGCAACTACTCTGCACCCTTTCTTGTTAAGATGGATATTGTCAATAAAATGGTCAAAATCCATGGGAACAGTTTCAAGGTTATCTACATACGTAATATTAAATTTCTCAGAAATATCCTTCATTATCAAGTCATACTTTTTCTGTGCATCCAACAACCCTGCTTTTGATAATGTGAGCACGTACCTCATTGCACGTTGAAAGGCTTGACTATTAGAATGTATAGTCTCTTCACTTAGCATGCTCGCCTCACTTGATAAAACCACACCAATATCTCTTGATTTTGCAACAGTAACAATATTTTCAATATTTCGCTTGTAAGCGGCCAAGCCAGGTTTACCAACTGTGTCGTATCGTTTAAATCCCAAATCGTACTTAGGAAACAATTTTGTCTTGATTACTCTGATAGCTTTAGGTGTTACAAACCATTCTTTATTAGGATGTTCTTCTACTTTACCAAAATTATGTCTCCAATGGGAATAATCCGACTTGAAATCAGGCATTCGGTTTGGCTTGAAGTCGTTGTATGATAGATAAATTATTATTATGTCAGGGTTAATATCCAATATTCTTAGGTTGAGATTTATTAAACTCTCAGATGTCGTGTATCCTGGAACTCCAGCGTTCACAACTTCAACTCTGGGATTTTTCTTAGTTTTTTTGTTTAGTATATCCTCCAACTGTTGGCACCAGGTTTCATCATCAAAAACATTGCCACAGAATGTTGCCGAGCCACCTAAGCACACAATTCGGAAAACATTTCCACCCTTGGCTAATTTAAATTCATTTCCTCTATAACCCATGCTGTTAATGGATATCTTTTCAAATTTAGCATTAGGCTTCAGAGTGGTTATCAGATATGGGTGGTCTTCATACAGATTGTGATTATTTACTGTAAGGCCGATAACCAGCCTTCCTCCTACCTCAAACATAATCAACAGTATCAGCGGTATGTAAATCGCAAATATTATATTCTTAGGATAATTTCCGATTTTCTCCAATAGTTTTAGTTTGTACGCTATAACGGTGGTGAATAACAAAGCTAACCCTAAAACGATGAGAAAGGCTTGGTATTTGTGAATATTGTCAGCGGTTTCAGCGCTAAAAAATCCTCTAACACTTAGAAGTCTGGTCAATATTTTAGAATTGGAAACTATTGCTGCGATTAGAGGGATGAACGAACATATTCCGAAATAAATATAATAATACAAATTTTCTGATTTTAAATCTTTCATTCGATTCCAGAAAATATAAAAAATTTAGTAATTTCTTCCCGGTTTTCTTTCAAAAAACACAAAATTATTTTTACAAATAAGCGAAAAAAGTCTCTAACCCTGAAAAAAGTAAGGAGGAAAAGCACTCCAGGAAGAGTCCAATAATGACAAATTGGAGTATAACCTGGTAACTTATAGAAATCAAGGTTGAATAGAATATTAATGCGTATTGGATGAAGCAACAAAAGCAATAGACAAAGACTTTAATCTTCTTTTTCAAGTCTGTACTCGTATGTTCCGAATAATAAATCAATTTGTACTGGAAAAAGATATATAACACATTTATAAAGTACAAAACTAATCGCTAGCCATTGCTACATGGATAATTCCATTGGGTATTCTTTAATTCTATTGGCGGTCAAGAAGGAGATTGAGATTTTCAGTCAAGTTCTTAGTACAGAGTTGTGGCTGGTTATTACAAAATTCTGTTATATAGGAAAGCACTATAGAACGAAATTCCGAATTAGATTTTCTAATCTCTTCTGCAGTTACAACCCTCTTACCGTGGGATATGCCTGAGAGAATCTGTGTAAGTATATGTGAATCAAAATGGTCAAGGTCCTTATATCGATTCAGTTCATTAATAAGTTGTTCATCTGTCTGAAAGTCAAAAACGCATAGATTAGAAAAACGGGACGAAGCATCGGCGATAATTTCTCTTAACGCCAGACGATTCTTGAAGCGGTTGAGGGAGATATGCAAATCCAGCGCGTACATTAAATAGGTATTTGGTGGTAGGAACAGGTCAAATTGTACCTGGGGATTTGCCTGAACTAATGCGAGAACTCTTTTTTCAAACAGATCCTTTATTTGTGCAGGAGTCAGCATACGTTTGACACACGATTTTTGAAACTCCAGGTTCCAATGTTCTATGTAAACAGAAAAAGCTTCCATGACGCGAGATTCGCTGAATTCGGACTGTTTTTCCCAGTCATGCATACTATCCAGATCCTGTGGGCGGTTCCCGTTGAGGGCCTTCAGTGCATCAGTAAAAGTAGTCCATGAAATCAGGTAACGGAAAGGAGTTTCTATTCCCGGTTCATATAAATAGTCAGGAAAATACTCGTAATCATCTTTAAAACTATCTCCCATAAAGAATGATAATGGATAGTTCATTTCCCAGAGTACACGTTTAACTTTTCCGGTAGAGATGGCCAGTGCAACCAGTAAAGATTGTTCGGTTATGGTAGAACCCTCCATGGACAGGTTTAACGCCCGATTCCCCAGTAACCGGCTTAGCCGTGAGTTGTGGATAATCTCCGTACGGGATGTGCCCAGAAGAAGAGTATTGTAATCGAGATTTTTTACCAGTCCGGGATATTGAAGCCGCTGGTTGGTACTGTAGCCGTAGTGTTCTCTTGGAGAATGATAGTAGTGTAACGGATCAATAAAGTAGTTGAAGGATGCAGCGCCGGTAACTGCAAGCAGTGTTGTTAAAAGCAGCAATCGGACGTAACGGGAAGTAATAGAAATCATAGTTGTTTTATTACGTGCTCTAAAACTGAAAATATAAGAATTCATCCACTCTATTCATGGCCAACAAAGCCCAGGATACTAAAACGGCAATCACCAGAGCCCAAATGGGATGCGGATGCCATAAGCAGCGGGTTTTTCCGGAAAGCTCAATTCCTTTTGGTATTAAAGCCGGTTGATAAGCAGCCAACCACTGCTGTGAATTAGGCAGGAAGAAGACAATGAGCGCAAGTAATGGCAGCCATTCGAGTTGGTGTGAACTGTAAAAGTAACGGAGAGCATGAAATTCCATACCAAAACTTTGAAACCATTCAGCCTTTTTACCTAATAGAGCGTGTGCCTCAGGCGGCAATACATATCCATTAAATCCTAACATACCTTTATAAACGACCGATGCTGCCGGAAAACTATCAGCACGGAACAGTACCCAGCACCCGCAGACTGAAAAGAAAGTTATCGCAATTGAAATCAGGCGCATCAGTGATGAGGCTTCGAGTGTCGGCCGGATAGGAATTGTGAGTTTTATCCATACCCTGTGTAATAAAAGGAGTAGGCCATGCAGGCCTCCCCAGCATACAAACGTCCAGGCGGCGCCATGCCATAATCCGCCAATAAGCATAGTAAACATGATATTGATAAAAGTGCGTGATATTCCTTTGCGATTGCCCCCGAGTGCAAAATATACATAATCGCGTAAAAAACGTGAAAGTGTAATATGCCAGCGTTGCCAGAACTCACGGATATTGCAGGCTTTGTAAGGAGAAAAAAAGTTTATAGGAAGGTGTATTCCGAACATGCGGGCAAGGCCAATGGCCATGTCAGAATAACCTGAGAAATCAAAATAAATCTGGAAAGTATAGGCTAACGTTCCTATCCAGGCTTCAAAAAATGTCAGGTATTCTCCGCGTCCTGCGGCTTCGAACACAGGATTGGCAAAGCCGGCGGCGGTATCGGCCAAAACGACTTTTTTCAATAATCCCAGGCAAAAGAGTGTCAACCCTACTTCCAGGTCCAGTTTTTTCTGTGTAATCTCCCGCTCCTTTGAAAACTGTGGCATCATTTCGGTGTGATGGACAATAGGCCCGGCAATGAGTTGCGGGAAAAAGCTTACGAACAGGCAATAGTGTACAGGGTTATATTCCCGGCCTATACCGCGGTATACATCTACTAACCAGGCAATCTGTTGAAAAGTAAAGAATGAAATGGCTAACGGGAGTACAATAGTTGATATTTCCCACGAGGTGTTAAAAACAGAATTTGAACTACTAACCAGGAAACCGGCGTATTTGAAATAGCTTAAAAGTAAAATATTGCCTGCTATACCGGTAATCAGCCAACAACGTTGACCTGATCGTCTTTGTAAAATCCTTCCAATGGAAAAATTAAAGGTTATGGATATCAAAAGCAGGAACAGATACCCGGGATTCCACCATGCATAGAAGAAGAACGAAGCGACTACAAGCCAGGTAAGAGCGAGTTTCCGGTGATGAGTTTCAAGGCGCAAGAAAACCCATAACACTAAAGGTAGGAAAAGAAATATAAAAGAAAAGGAATTGAATAGCATACGATTTTATTCTGGTGAAAAGTTGAGTAGATTGGAATTCACTATTTTGAAATAATATGGATTCAAAAAAAGCTCTAATAATTCGCTGCTAATTCCGTCAGGAAGAAATAAGCGGTCAATTTTCATCAACGTATTCGTAACGTCCGTCTATTTCACGAACCTGACCAATTTTGAGAGAGTATTGATTATAGTTCCAAAGTCGTTTAGTATCTTCAGGTAATTTATCTCCATAGGCAGAGGTGATAATCTGCTGTGTGCATGCCTTTCCAACACGCAAGAGCCTGAGGCCCTGATACATTACCGGCATGTCTTGATGAGCGTGTCGTGTGAGAATTCCCAAGTCTTCTATGTCAGGGTTGTGTTTCATGAACTCGCGCACTGCTGCATCTATCCCGACATGGAAGGCATCGTGCATAAGGATGTGTCCACCTTCTGCAAGGTAAGAACATACTGCATTGACGTCCGCAAGGGCGCAAGCGTATATGTGTGTCGCATCAATAAAAACAAGGTCCACAGGTGTCCCAAGTCGTGCTATTGCGTCAGGAACGTCGGCAGGTGAATAACCACATACCAGTTCATAGCGGCCGTAAAGTTTTCTGGCCGGAACACGGAAATCGTGTACATGTGGATCAAGGCCAACACAAAATCCTTCGCCGTTATCCTGTAATGCAGCACAGATGATTCGTGCTGAACCTCCCCAGCGTACCCCGATTTCCAGAACACGTTTTGGACGAAGGCCTCGCACAAGGGCATAGATCATTAAACGATCGGATTCGCACATGTCCGTCGGTCTATGAAATATAGATTCTATCCTTTGAAGACCCATAAATAATCGCAAGCGGTTTTCTAAAAACCTGAGGCGCCATACCACTTCGAATGCAGCTTTCCTAAATCTTCCTTTAATATTCAGGTTCATTTGATTAATAAAAATATGTTTTTTGAACTGATATGTACATTAGAACCAAGTTAGGCCTTCGGCGACTTTTGACACGGTAGAAGCCCGCCATGGCGGACGATCGCCAACGGGAGTTGGCTCCTGCCAAAACTTTGAAATTCCTGAGCATTAAACTAACAGGTCCTTTACATTTTCGCTGTAATATAGAACCACTCCATAATACATGGACGATACTCTGCCAACAGAAATCTCCTTGTTGCAAGGTCATACTGTTCTAATTCCTTATAATGATACGTGTGTGCCTTTTTAATGTCATCTACGCTTTCAATTACTTCAATATCATGACTTTGTTCAAATAGTTGGCGAATATGGGAAGAGATAGTGATATCCACGAAATCATGTACTTCAATGATCAAATCACAGTTTGAAAGAAACGGAATGGTTTCTTTGGTAAACAGTTCCTTTTCAAATCCCTCACAATCGCAGAATATCAAACCTTTCTCTGTAAACGGGATTGTTTTTAAGGTTTCAGGGCCACAAAACGAACCTGAAATTATACGTTTATCAACTCCATTTAAGCGTGCCATTTCGCGACATTGCCGAATTGCTTTTCTGTCCGTATCATAAGCATACACTTTCGCAGCAGGATTGCGCATTGCGAGGCCTACTGCGTAATAACCTTCAGCACACCCGATATTAACAATTTCTTTATAGTTTGCTTTGCAGATTTTCTCAAGTATCGGATGTAGCTCTCTCTCATATGATCCAAGTAGTTTTGGAAACGTACACCCGTCTATTATATTTTGCAGACATTGCATACCTTTAAAAGTACCATGTTTAACTACGAAATCAGGACTTACAGATTTAATAGCCTCATTATTGAACACTATCCTCTGTTTTAAACTACTTTCTTTCAACATTTTTCGCTCTGCTTCTGCATATTGTGAAATTCTCAGGATTGTTGAATTTAGTAATGACCAGCAGAATTCATTCTGAAGAATTATAGAAATGGAGTTTTTGATCAGGTTTTTCATGTTAACGTAAAAAACGCTTCCTTGCTAATATGTCTAGTAGTGGATTTTATTCTTTTTTAAATATTAGTCAATTGCATTATTTCCTAATATTCAGCTAACAAGTGCAAATATTCTGTGTTGTTTTTAATGTTTCTTTTGCCTGTCCTCTACTACAATTTATAATAAATTATTCCAATACAAACAGTAACAAAGAGGAATCTTTCTTGCTGGAGTATAAAAGAGATTTGGCATTTTCATGGCTATTATGTACTATTGCTTATAGAGTAAAAACATACAATTCCTTATCATAGTAAGAGTGAGGCGAGAAATGTATTATTTTTCAGAGTTTGCCACAAATAGAAAACGTATTAACTATTTTCTTATTTCGCTTGCACAAAGAATTAAGCCCGAAAGGATTTTTGCATACCCTATAAAGCTAACTGTTTGTCCTGGCAACGTATGCAACCTGAAATGTGCCTTATGCCCGGTAGGGCAAAACGACAAAGGCAGAGAAAAAGGTCTTATGGAATTCCACACGTTCAAAAAGATAATTGATGAATGCGGCCCTTATCTGTATGAATTAGATCTTTACAATTGGGGAGAGCCATTTCTAAACAAGGATATTTTTGAGATGGTCAGGTATGCGAAAAAGTTTAAGATAAAAGTAAGCATCAGCAGCAATCTAAAACATTTTGATGAGAAAATCTGTTCTGAACTCGTAAAATCAGGGGTTGATCATTTAATAATTTCACTGGATGGAACGAGTCAGGAATCAGTAAATAAGTATCAGGCAGGGAATGTCTTTTCAGAAGTCATTTCTAATATGAAAAAACTGGTGCGAAAAAAAAGTGAATTAAATAGTATTAAACCTTTTGTTCAGTGGAGATTTCTGGTAAACAGATACAATGAAGAGGAAATTGAGGAAGCAAAGGATCTGGCCAGGGAGATTGGCGTTGATAAACTTGAGATAACTATATTCAGGTGTGATATGGGGAATGAGTTGCTTTTCAATAGCAGGGAGCAATTTGAAAATGTGCAGGACTGGCTTCCGGGGAATGAAACCTTGTCTATGTATGATTATTCAAATAAAGCGAAAAAAACCCCTAGAGAGGACGCCTGCGGATGGCTATGGACGCAGTCAACAATTAACTGGAATGGCTCCGTGTCTCCATGCTGTGCCGTATGGCATGAAAAGTTTGATTTTGGAAATGTAAACAATGAATCTTTCTGGAAGATATGGAATAATAGAAGATATCAGGATGCCAGGAGAGTTAACAGCGGTAGCAGCATCACTGCACCGGACAATATATGTAAAACCTGCTATTTAAATAAAGCTACCTTATGAAAACTCTGTTCCACATCAGATATTAATATGAAGATTACATTTTTATTACCACATCTCAGCGTTTCAGGTGGAGCTCGTATTGGATTGAATTATGCCCATTTATTGTCAAAAAGAGGGCATCAGGTAAAAGTAATAGTAGTGAGTGGTAATCCCTGGAGAAGGATCTTGTGTAATACCTTGAATGTGGGCATCTCATGGATAGAAGATTTTTCAGCAGGAATTTTACGACTTAAAAACCTGGATAAAAACAGCATACCCGATGCTGATGTCATTGTTGCCTGCGGCTGGGAGACAGCAGGCATTATGAACGGATATCCTGATGGAAAAGGATTGAAATTTCAATTTGTCATGCATGACGAAAGGCTTTATCATGGCCCGAAAGAGAAAGTAGAAATTACTTATAGATATCCAAATAAAAAAATTGTAATTTCATCCTGGATCAAAGAGATGCTTGAGGGGGATTTCAATATACATTCAAACCTGCTCATTACTCCGGTTGATCACAACCTTTTCCATCCGGTTAAAACAGAGAAGAAGGACAAAAAGATAAAAGTATTACTGCTCCACCATACATATAAATGGAAAGGAGTCGATGAGGGGGTAAAGGCCGTCTTAAAAATAAAAGAAAAAAGACCAGAGATAAAACTTGTTTTGTTTGGAGTGCATGAGCGCCAGATTGATATCCCTTGCGATACTTATTTATACAATATTTCTCAAAACAGGCTGGCCTTCATGTATTCAAGCAGTGATATTTTTCTTTGTCCATCCTGGTTTGAAGGATTAGGAATGCCGGCTATGGAGGCGATGGCCTGCGGATGTGCTGTGGTTACTTATGACACGGGTGGTTCCCGTGATTATGCTATAGATAACAAGACCGCATTCGTTGCCGGAAATAGAGATGAGGAAGATTTATACCATAAGCTCTTATTAGCTGTTGATAATGGGGAATTGAGGCGAAGAATTGCGGAGGAGGGCCATAGGTTTATTACCAATGATATTGATACGTGGGAGGAAAGTGTTGAAAAACTGGAGAATCTCTTTAGGGCTCATTTATAAATTCGGGAAAACAACAGAGTTTTCTATTTAAATCTAAATTGAGCGATTTCGTAGCCGCAACCTTGAGGTTGCGTAACTTACGTAAACCCATCAAGTGATGAAAAACGCAGGCTAAAGCCAGCGGCTACAACGGCATGTAATATAAAATCGCTCAATTCAGGTTAAACTTAGTCTTTGATTATAGATTTGAAATTTTCAATAATGCCTTTAGTAATAAACCCTGCCGCTATTTTCTGGCCATAAGAGGTTAAATGTACCATATCCCACCACAAGATTCCCGAGTCGTAAACATCGGTCTTTGCCAGATAGCCATGGAGATCAATCCAGGGAATATTTTTCTCTTTTGCAAGGTTCGACATTACTTCATGCTTCCTTTTCAGATGCACAATATCCTCTTCTGTACTGTTGGCTTCTAAAACAAAGAGCGTTCTACTCTTAATATTTTTATTAAATTCGATCAATGAATTCAGATTTTCACGAAAATTATCAATCTTATCATTGCTGGAAAGATTAATAACAACAAGATCCGGTTGAAAGAGAAAAAGGTGGTTTTTATGCCGTTCCAGAAGTTCTTCCGAACCAGTTCCTCTCTTACTTGCATTTATTACATAAAAATCCTTTTCTCCTCCAAAATGATTCGAAAGGTTTTTTTGAATTTGTGCTGCAATTCTGTCAGAACGAAAAGTGGCGCCTTCACCCCACATTTGAGAAGAACCGAGAAACAGTATTTTAATGCCTTTTGAGAATGGCTTGCGTTTCTGGTAGTTCAGAATCGCGCCAGGATTATCATCGACCATTTCAAATTGTTCAGATTCAGAATTACTTCGTATAATTCTGATTTTAGTATCATCCCTGTACTTTGTCGTATGGTCAACACCTAGAAAACTAATCAAAGTCTGTGGAGTGTAAGAAATATTTTCAGAATAATTAAAGTCATAAAATGGAAATCGCGTAAAGAAAAATTCTCGCGCCTTTTCGATATTGTTGATTTGCTTTCCAACTTGAACTAGCCTCCATCTGTTTAAAGGCTTGTAATGATATAACCCGGTCCAGTATTTATAGTCAAAGGAATAGTAAATGGCAAAGACAGTAACTGTACACAATTGAAACAGGAAAATCCGGAATACTGTTCGTTTACGGTCATACTGCATTTTGTTGCTTACTACGAAGAAGATCCCTATAATTCCAATAATCAGACAAAAATTAATAAGCAATAAAAGCCAGTAGTGTTTATCATTCCTAAAATTTTCCAGAATAATTAGATTACCATCCATGTCTCTGACTTCGACATCATCAACCCAGGTATCTTTAGCCGACCCGGACCTGAAACCAATCACCTGCTCCTCAAGAGAGGTTTCCTGAATGCGTTGTATAACCCGGTTATCTACAAAAAAGCTTAAAGTATTTGATTTAAATATAATTTCCGCTATATGCCATGAATTTGTCAGCGAAAGGTTCGCAACCGGTTCTTTCAAGAGAAATTTACCATCATCTGTCGCATGAAAGAACATACTCGGGAATCTCGTGTTTCTGCTTATGCGGATACCAGAGAAGGAATCTTTATTTTTATTAAACAGAATATTAAGATAACCGTTCTTCTCAAGAAGAAACCTGAAACGCATAGACCCCACGTGTAATATGCGGTTAAAGAGTATTTCATTATATCCGTGCCAGGCTGAAAGGGTCAGGCAATTCTCATCTACAAAATTTCTCCTGAGAAATCCTTCTTCGCTTCCCATAATTGATCCCGAAAGTAAACGCTTTCCTGAAATCCATTCCGGATGTGCAAGAAGAGTATTGCGTGAATACGAAACTATTTCGGTTAAAATAAATGACATTAAGATAGATAAAATTGATACCGATAGAATTGCGAAAAGCTTTAGTGGCTGAGGTTTCATTCGTAGATTCTATACTAAATTAACAGCAAATTGTCAAGAAATTGGAGGAAATATCCAAAACATTATGAATAAAACGCCCATTGATTATTGTTGAAGTTTTGCTCGTTTAGTCTATACTGTTGATTCTGTATGTAATACAATATCTGACATTGATCTAATATTAGACTAAGAAATCACCTTAATCAACTATGAAGCGTGCATATCCAGAAAACCAGGCACACAAAAAGCATTTTGACGCGTTATATTTAAAAGGTTTAGAAGAATAGAATGGAACAAATGGCACCACCACCAACTATCGTTGTTAAACCGTCTAGAGGTTGGGTTGCACTTGGACTGAAAGATATTTGGGAGTATCGTGAACTGCTCTACTTCTTGACCTGGAGAGATATCAAGGTGCGTTACAAACAGACCGCATTGGGAGCATTGTGGGCTATCATACAGCCGTTCATGACTATGGTAGTATTCAGCATATTTTTTGGCAAGCTGGCAAAGATTCCTTCTGATGGGATTCCTTATCCGCTTTTTACTTTTGCTGCCCTTGTTCCATGGACTTTTTTCTCTAATGGTCTGAGTCAGTCATCAAACAGTCTGGTAGGCAGCGCTAATCTTATTACAAAGGTGTATTTTCCACGCTTAATCATCCCTGTTTCCAGTGTTTTTTCCGGATTCATAGATTTTTCCATAGCCTTTATAGTGTTTCTGGGTATGGTTATTTATTATGGGGCATTTCCAACTATTGCCGTTTTACTGCTGCCACTCTTTTTACTTCTTGGATTGACAACTGCACTGGGTGTAGGACTCTGGTTGTCTGCCTTGAATGTCAGGTTTCGAGATATTAGATATGTGATTCCCTTTTTAACTCAATTCTGGCTGTTTGCAACACCAATAGCTTATCCCAGTAGTTTACTTTCTGAACCATGGAGGACTATTTATGGCATTAACCCTATGGTGGGTGTGGTGGAAGGTTTCCGTTGGGCCATTTTAAGAACTGACACTGCCCCGGGCCCCATGATATTTGTTTCTGCACTGGCCTCTCTGGCACTGTTGATAAGCGGGGTTTTTTATTTTAAGAGGGTGGAGAAGTTCTTTGCAGATATAATATGAATGATATTGCTATTAGTGTAGAGAATTTAAGTAAGCAGTATAATATTAGCGTCGGTACGGATAGAGGCAGAACTTTCAGAGAAGCTTTAGTTGACAAGATATTGATGCCACTTCGACGATTAAGGAACACTTTTACACATGATACTTCAGGTTTAGATACTGAGTCTGGGCTAATTTGGGCACTGAAGGACATTTCTTTTCAGGTTAAAAAAGGGGAGATTCTGGGAGTCATAGGCAGAAACGGTGCAGGAAAAACTACTCTTCTGAAAATACTATCACGGATCACTGAACCGACAGAAGGAGAGGCCAGAATTACCGGTCGGGTAGGTTCTTTACTGGAAGTGGGGGCCGGCTTTCATTCAGAACTTACGGGCAGAGAGAATATTTACTTGAGCGGGGCAATTCTGGGTATGAAGAAGGCTGAGATTGAAAAGAAATTTGATGATATGGTGGCGTTTGCCGAAATAGGAAAATTTCTTAATACCCCTGTAAAGAGATATTCCAGCGGTATGTATATGAGGTTGGCATTTGCTGTCGCTGTTCACCTGGATCCGGAGATACTGTTGGTAGATGAAGTTCTGGCGGTTGGAGACTCAATATTTCAAACAAAATGCCTGGCTAAGATGTCAAGTATTACCAAGCAGGGACGAACAGTTTTGTTTGTGAGTCATAATATGGGGGCGATGGGCAGTATTTGCCAGCGAGGTCTCGTATTAGATCAAGGAAGTATTATTTTCCAGGGACCGATACAGGAATCCATCCAGTTTTACGAAAGGAAGGTCCTTCAGAAAAGATTTGTCAACAAACCAATTGCAGAGCGTAAAGATCGCAGCGGAACCGGGGATGTAAAGTTGGTGGACTTTCACATAGAGAATGAGAATGGAGAAAAAATTGAAAAAATTCATAATGGGAATACCGTTAAACTCATATTCAGTTATCGTACAAGAAGAGAGCAGGGAGCTAAGAATGTTGACTTGAATATTGTTGTTGACAGAGAGACAGGAGAAAGTGTCTTCCAACTTGGAACAAGATTTACAGGTCAACGGTTTAAACACCTTCCACATAAAGGGTATATCGTTTGTACTATTAAGAGGTTTCCATTGGTTCCCGGTAAGTACAAACTTAATCTATATCTTGAATCAGAAATGAATCCTTCAGACTATATTATTCCATTAACTTCTTTAGATGTAGTTGATGGAGATTTCTACAATTCAGGGTATCAGGTATTTGAAAATGAGAGTAAGATATTAGTAGATGGTAAGTGGTCACATGTTCCTTCTTAATAGTGGATTCACCCAATCAGTTAAAAGTGAACAGGAATGTACGGATGCAAACTAATCATTCACCAATAGTTTTATTGAAGGCTATCATACGTATCACTCTTGAACGTCTGAGGCTGTTGCCTTATGTCAGGAAAATTCAAGAAAAGATTGACCTCCATTTGTATACACTACGGCAAATTTGAAGACGGTGAGGATACCGGCTGGGAACCGGATGCCGTAATCAAGCTGGAACATGCAAAGGCAATCAAACATATTTTACCTCAAATTAAGAAAGTATTGGTTGGGGGCTGTTCGTCAGGAATGGGAGTTTTTGCGTTCAGGCAGCTCGATGTACAAGCCTGGGGCTTCGAAATTTCTCCTGACCTGGACAGGATTGTACCCCCGGAAGTAAAGGCATATGCCCGGAGTGGCTCTATGATAAACATCCCATTTGATGCGGATGATAACTTTGATTGCCTTGTTACTACAGATGTTTTGGAACATGTGCAGCTAAAATATATTAATCGTGCGTTTAGAGAAATGAAACGTTTGAATTGCAAGTGGATGGCACATCTTATCAACCACACAGACATAAAACCTGACCACATGACACTGAAACCCTTGAAATGGTGGACGAAGCAAGCCAGGCCTTACTACAGGCTTCGCACTGATTTACAAGCGCCTGAAAGTGGCAACTCACGTATCTACGGCTTGAATGGAGACCTGCGGCACGTATATACTTTTTGGGAGATGGTATGAAACAGTTAAGAAAGTGTATTTCCATAATCCTCATTCACAAAAATCCGGTGTTGGAAGTAATTAGAGGGTATTTAATGGCAACGAAAAAAAGAACCGCGCCTGGTTCTGTATTCCATAGTCTACAATATTGGCTTGATTCTGGAGATTTTGCGAGCACTATGTAGCGGTTACTATTTTAACCTAAATTGAGCGATTTTATATTACATGCCATTGTAGCCGCAGGCTTTAGCCTGCGTTTTTCACCATTTGATGGGCTCACGTAAGTTACGCAACCTCAAGGTTGCGGCTACAAAATCGCTCAATTTAGGTTAAAATAAATTAAACTGGATAAATTTTTGATTATTTTATATTGAAGATTGTACATTATTCTCACCAACTGGGGATGGGGGGTACGGAAAAATGCATGCAGTATTTCCTGGAGTACCTTCATAATGCAGGATATGATTGTTACTGCATGCATAATCGGCAGAAGACTGATGAAGCTGGCGGATTTAGAGAAAAACTTATCCAGGATATTTTAGGTAGGGAAAAGGTGATAGCCCATTCGTCTGAAGAAGAGTTCTTTAATATATTGAAAAATATACAACCCGAAATCTTTCATATTCATAGAAGCGGAAAGCCTGATGAGTTTCCTGTCGTTCCTAGAATAAAAGATTATGTTAAGAAGTGTGTTGAAACCAATATCTTCGGGGGGGTTGATCATACTAGTGTGATTGACCTGACCCTGTACGTAAATAAATACATGCTCAAGGCAGGAAGAACCCTTAACCGGGCAATAGGCTACCTATATAATCCAGTAAAATTTCCAACCCATCAAAACGATTTAAGGCAGAAACTTGGAATTTCCAGGTCTACATTTGTTATGGGCCGTCTTGGAAGGCCTGATGATTATATTTTCGATCCAATCTCTTTGCATGCTCTCAAAGTAATTGAAGAAAGGACCGATTACGACATCCTGTATCTTGTCCAGTCACCTCCACCCATTATGATTAAAACAGCCCGGGATATGGGGATTAAAAAAATTCAATTTTTAACTGTTCCTATTGTAACGGATGATGAGATTACGTCTTTTTGCAACACAATTGACATCCTTGCCCATGCCCGTAGAGATGGTGAGATATGCCCTACAAATATTCAGGAAGCAATGATTCACGGAAAACCCGTTATCTCACATCGAAGCCTCAGGGCAAACGGACACAAACCCTTTGTGAAAAAATGTGGTTTCTTTGCAAGAAGGGACAACTACAAGCAATATGCTAAATATATTGATTTATTATATAATAACAAGGAAAAACGTATGAAATTAGGAAGAAAAGGGCTGAAATTTGCGACTGATAATTTTCTCCTGGAGAATATTGGTAAAAAATTAGAGGCATGTTACAAACAACTACTTTCCTGATTTCATAGGAAGTTTCATTTCTTTATATGAGATCTACAGGTAATAAAAAATTGTATATCCGTACCGAAAATGTAAGGGCGTATTGCCATCCCCGGACAAACTGCGCCGAGGACTTTACGCCCCTACCTTGTGGCAACTTCGAAATTTCCAGACATTAAATGAATAATACAAATAAATCCGGGATAACAAGCATCATGCCCCATGGGCCATGTTATCATTTTTCCCCCTGATGACAAGCCAGATTTCTGGTGGGAAAAGGAGGATAGCAGCTGGTTGGGGTTTTGGACACGAGAATGGCCGGATCGTATACTTCTTGATATTCCGGAAATTACAGTTTTCTCGCCGGATACAGTGAATAGGAATGGCAAACAAAAAAACTCATACAAAGGTGATGGACTTACAAAAGTATAAATCAAGGATTGATCCTCTGGTAACGGTTGTGATTCCTGCTTATAACGAAGAAGAAGCAATTAAAGAGTGTGTTAGTTCATTAAAGAAGCAGACTGTAAAGTCGGAAATTATCGTTGTCGATGATGGTTCAAAGGATCAGACTGTTGCTGTTAGTGAATCCATTGGAGTAAAAACGTTTCGTCAAAGCCATAAAGGACCGGGTGCAGCCAGGAATTTGGGCGCCAGGAATGCAAAAGGGAATATACTGGTTTTCGTAGATGCTGATATGACATTTGATTCTGACTACGTGTCGGAATTGACAAAGCCTATTATAAGCGGTGAAACCATCGCTACATGTCATTGGAATGAAATGGTCTCCAACTGGCACAATCCCTGGGCTCGTTGTCAGACGTGGTATTTTGGGCTTCCAGATAAAAGGCGCACGCCATATGTTGTTAATCCCCCCAGCTATGTTTATCGGGCGGTAAGGACGGACTTTTTTCTTGACAGTGGAGGGTTTGCAGAAGATGAGGGTCGTGGAGATGATGATTCAGTCGGGTTTCGTACCGGGGTTAAGGCAAAAAGGGTAACAAGCGCTATCTGTTATCATGGAAATACTGAAAATCTTGAGGATGTTTTCACTGAAGCGGTCTGGCGAGGCCGTCATTTAACAGTTGCTAAAGAGAATAGGTTCCGACGATGTATTTCCATAATACTCATTCACCGGAATCCGTTGAGGGAAATAATTAGAGGGTATTTTGTAGCAATGGATAAAAAAGAACCGCGCCTGGTTCCGTATTCAATAGTTTACAATATAGGTTTTGTACTGGGAGTTTTGAGAGCATTATGCAG
>JAIQZU010000087.1 GCA_021776915.1 Candidatus Scalindua sp.
TGTTATCCGAATGTAAATCTATCCCTACATAATAACTCATTACAGCACCTCCTTAAAAAATTGTTAACAATATAATTAATATCAACATTATGATATATTGTTAACTTGCAGATGCCTACTATATGATTATCAAGTCTGCTGTTGGCTTAACTGTTGAATAATGTTATATTGTTTTCATGTCAAGACCGCTTAGAATACAATACCCGGGTGCGTGGTATCATGTTATGAACAGAGGAAGGCGCAGGGAAGACATTTTCCCAAAAAAAGAAGATTACATTGCCTTCATCGAGGTTTTAAAGGAAGCCGTATCATTATGGAATATTAAAATAGCCGCATATTGCTTGTTAGGCACTTAAATATGTCAAGTTCCATTTCGGGTGAAACGGCGCAGGATAAGTTTTCACATCACCGTCTCTATGAATCCGTAGGTATCCGTTTTGAGCGGATACAATAGTTCCTTGCCAAGCTTGTTTATGTTCTGGCTGATATTCAATGCGGCCACCTTTCATCGCTGGCACACCGTAAATTTTTTGAATGTATTCCATTGCACTATCCATTTTCCTTACTACCTCCATGCCTAACAAAAAAATCAAGCTAACCGAGTAAATATATGCAGTTTTCAATATCGTCAATCGGTAGCTTATCTAAGACTGTTATGTGGCTATAAAATATGTATAAGACTCTTCACAAAATACGATCATGGTGGATAGGCGAATTAAATCCTGATCCCAAAATATATGAAACTGGGTCAGTCGAAGATATATTCTCCGATGAATCCAATTACCTGAAACGCCCATTCGTAAGAAGAATTCTTTCCACTATTTGTCAATTCTGGCTTAACCGGTGGCCAATTTTACTTCCGATTATCGTTGCGACGATTGTTGCTTTGTTTATTCATTTTGACAGCAAGGCCAACGGCGAACCCAAACAAAAAGAAAATAGCACAAAAACTACACATGATATATCTAATATTAAAAGTTGAAAATATATAAGGAGACACCCTATGACATATTACATTGGCTGGATAATCGTAGCTTGGTTATTTGGAAGTACGATATATTCAACTCAATTTCATTTAAGAAACTATCTCCAATCAAGAAACAATGAAGCACTCATTGCTAAAGATTTAGATGGCCAGGGACAAGAAACCCTTATGAATAAAAATGTTTTTTTTAAACGTGTTCTGACAATGCAAATTATTAAAATAGGAGTAATGTCATTTTTGGTATACTTGCTTTTAAAGTAGCTATAGTTAACACATAACCATAGTATCGAGCTAACTGGATAAGCCCTTGTGGTTCGTAAGCCGCTATTGAATTAAGGAGAAGATAAAATGGGAGTCTTCAGCAAATTGTTCAAGAAAAACAAATGCCCGAAATGTGGATTAGATCTAAGCACAGTCAGCACGATAGTTCATTCAAGTGTTCCAACAGCAAAGTGCCCCCAATGTGACACCGACATTACAAACAAGCTCGAGTTTCTCGATACCCGCTCTGAAGAAGAAAAACAAATCGAGCGGGATGCACAGAGCGCACTCACTGCGGAGGAAGAAAAACTTGCCAAGAAGCTTTCTTATCTTTCTTGCCAGCAGGACGAACAGGGTCGCACATTACCTGAGGCAAAAGTAGATATTCGGAAACTTGGTGAATATCTGTGTGCCAACGGAGGGACAAACCGCATGAAGAAGGTAGCGTATAGGGTGCAAACATTAGGTGGTGATGTAAGAACCTTACAAATCTTTTGGGATGGAATCTGCGGTTGGATGGCTTAGTATCCATGCACAGGAAACGGAAAACAAATCTGCTTATGGCTTAACGGAGAAGAACAAGATCAATTCTTTATAGTTGACTGTGCTTTCAACTTCTAAAAGAAATAGTAATGATCAAATGCCTAATTAACTGTTAGCCAAAAAACAATACTTCCAATATTCATATGACGTGCTATACTATTAAAAACTAATACTTTGAAACAGAGGGGAGAACTAAATGTCAACAGTAAGTGAAATCAAAGAAGCGATAGAAACCCTACCAGAGAAGGATTATATTCAATTGAGGCAGTGGTTTTCGGAAAAAGACTGGGGAAAATGGGATAGACAGATTGTTGCAGATTCAGAAGCAGGTAAGTTGGATTTCATGATTAAGGAAGCCATTGAAGAAAAATCTAAGGGAAAACTTAAAGAGCTCTAAATGCATCGGACAACAAATCGATTCTGGAAATATTTCGAGAACCTTTCGCAACTTGTTCAAAAGAGAGCTAAGAAGAATTTTGAGCTTCTCAAAATGAACCATTCGCATCCACCTCTTCATTTTAAAAAAGTTGGAAAACTTTGATCAGTCCGAGCCGGAATGAATCATAGGGCACTTTCAGTCGAAGATGGTGAAGATTATATTTGAGTTTGGATAGGTACTCACGACGAGTATGAGCGCATGATTAGAAAAAAGGGCTAACAAATCAGTAGAGCCAACCCCTTCGTCATTTGCGATTCAATTATTTTCAGGCTCTTTGTTTATCTTGTTTTTATCTATTATTTTGTTTGCTATACGGGGTTGCTCACTTCAATCGTTATGCGCTTAATGAAAGGAGGATGAAAAAAATGTCCGAAGTCTTAAGATTTGGTTTGGATAAGCGACCTTACGTTATTGTTAAAGAATAGAATTGAATTAATGGAGAAGTGATGCCTACTATCTCAATGTTTTATGGAATCATCATCAGGATGTATTGTTCTCCAAGGGAACATAATCCTCCACACATCCATGCATATTACCAGGATCACAAGGCTATAATAGATATTCGTGCATGTGAGTTATCAGAAGGAAAGTTACCTCCAAAACAAACGAAACTTGTTTTGGCATGGGCGGAAATTCATAAAGAAGAACTTTTAGCTGATTGGGATTTAACCTCAAAAGGTGAACTTCCTTTTTCAATCGAACCTTTAAAGTAAGGAGGAAATCAATGTATTTGTCAGTAATAAGCGTAAAACCATTAGATGGGTATAAGCTTTTGATCAAATTCGAAAATGAGGAAGAAAGAATATTTGATGTATCGCCCTATTTTAATATAGGTAAATTTGCAGAATTAAAAGATATTTCCCTGTTTAACACTGTTACAGTCAAGTTTGATTCTATTGAATGGGCAAACCATTTGGATATTGATCCAGAAATATTGTATGAGAAAGGCGTAAAAGCAGAAACGCATCACATAACAAATCGCTCAAGCTAACCCCTTGATTACGTGCGGTTCTTGAGTTTTTCGATTCCTTGTTTATTTTTTTGTTATTCATAGCTCTTTCCGCCAAGCGGGTTAGCTTAGCTCAGACGTTATGCCTCTAAGTCCAATGCAAGGAAAAGAAGTGAGAGCAAGATTTCATATTTATAATAACTATCGGGATAGTGGCAAACTAACACCTTTGATTTTTTTTGCCTTGATTGCGGTAGTAGTACTTTGCCTAATCGTGGCACTGGACATCATCTTTAAACCTGATGGAGTTGATGTCCTTGTTGAATTTAATGGTCTATTCTTTGATCTACTGATATTCGGCATTCTTTTAACCATTTATGATACTTGGAGTAGAAGAAGAGAACGGATTAATACACTCCATGATCAGTTAGATGATTTCTGGGATTGGAAGTCTGAAGAGGGAATATTGAGAAAAGTTGGAATCATAAAAAGACTAATTGAATTTAATCATCCAACCTCAAGAATGACAGCAATTTATTTGTCAGAACAGGTTGATCTTTCAAAACTCCGTTCTTCAAAATTCAAAGTTTAATTACGCAAACCTACACGACTGTTTTTTTTCAAGTAGCAATTTCAGAAATTCAGACTTCGAACATTCCTAATTCTCAAATTCAACTATTTCTGATACAGATTTAGAAAGTTCAAATATGAAATTCGGTGATTTTAAAAACTGTGATATCAGGGGAGGCGTAAGATTTAACAGTGCTAATTTGCATTGTGTTGATTTTTCAGGCTCCAAACTTCGACTAGAAGCGGGCAATAGACCTGATTTCACGGATGCGGATATATCGGAAGCAAATTTCTGTAGTATTGATTTGAGCTCATGTCAAGGGTTAACAAGACCTCAGATTGAAAGTGCAAAAACTGATGAGCATACTAAACTACCTGATTACTTGTGAGATAGCAGGCATAACAATCACATGCACGTTTGAACAGACAACATCTTCAATGTTGATCCTCAACTCCGGCATTATTTGTTCTTTAACTTACAGCAACATTTAACGCTTGACGTTACACGTTATAGTAGTTTATACTTCTTACATGATAAAGTCGTTTAAATGCAAAGAAACGAATAAAATCTTTAATCGCTCTTTTTCACGCAAGCTTCCTCACGACATTCAACGAACTGCATTACGAAAACTAAGAATGTTGAATAGAGCTATAAAATTAAATGACTTGAAGGTTCCACCATCAAATCACCTTGAGGCATTGCACGGTAATAGAAAAGGACAACATAGCATTCGAATAAATGATCAATGGAGAATTTGTTTTAAGTGGTCTAATAGTGAAGCAAGAAATGTTGAAATAACCGATTATCATCAGGAGGTTGTATAATGAGCACAGAAAAAATTAAACCAATCCATCCTGGAGAAATACTTTTGGAAGAATTTCTGAAACCAATGGGGTTAAGCCAAAATCAACTTGCCAATGATATTGGCGTTCCTCCACGCAGAATCAATGAAATAGTACATGGAAAACGCAGAATTACAGCTGATACAGCGCTTCGATTAGCACATTATTTCAAAATGTCCCCACAGTTTTGGCTTGGCTTGCAAATGGATTACGACCTTGACATTGAAGAAGATAAACTTTCAAAGCGACTTGAAAAAGAAGTAAGTATTTACAAAAGAGTTCACGAACTCACATAACAATCGCATGAAGCCAACCACCAGATTATATGCGGTTTAATATTTATAGAGGCTGCCGCTCCAAGCCTCTCTTGCCAGTAAACGCACAGGTGGTGGTTGATTATGCGGGACGTTATACTCTTTATCATTTTCTCCTCGCAGAAATTACACGTTCTTTTCCCTGTAGGTCTTTGGATATTTCAATATCATCGTAATGCCCTTTGCTTTCCATAAGGCTTATAATAGTATCTGCCTGAGTCTCTCCAATTTCAATAACCAGATAACCGCCAGGAATTAACCAGGCAGAGGCGTCATTGATTATTTGTATGTAGAAACATAATCCATCTTTTCCTCCAACTAAAGCCTCACGGGGTTCATGATCTCTTAGTTCCGGTTCCAGATTCTTCCATTCCGATTCGCTTACGTAAGGAGGATTTGAAACAATAAAATCGACCTTTCCTTTTTCAATATGACTGTTGAATGCACTAAAGATATCTCCGTGCAAGAGGTGAACCTTGTCAGCAACATCATGTCTTTGAACATTTGTCTCTGCTACGAGGAGTGCTTCCTGTGAGTTGTCGCTTGCGTATATTTCTACATTACTGAGGTTTTTGGCAAGGGATATGGCAATGCAGCCTGAACCGGTTCCTATGTCCATAATGGTTGTTTTTCTATTTGAATATTGTTTTTCCTGTGCTTTTATCAGAACTGTTTCCACGAGTATTTCTGTTTCCGGTCTGGGGATCAATACACGTTTATCTACAAAAAAGTCCAGTGACATAAACTCTACGTGACCCGTAAGATATTGCAGGGGAACATGCCTTGTCCTTTCTTTGATCAGGTCTTTGTATCTGTTGATACCGGCATCAGTAATAATTTCATCTGGATTTGTGTAGAGCCTTGCCCTGTCGCATGATAGTACAAAGGATAGTAGAGTATCGGCATTTATACCGGGGGAATCTGTTTCAGCCTCTTTTAATGTGGCTATTGCCCATTTCAGTATATTCCGAATTGTTTGTGTCTCTTGAGTATTTATCATGTTCTTATTCTTAACTAACAAAGTAAGCAAAATAAAAAAATCCTAAAAAGTGTTTAGTTTATTGGATATTGTAATTTTAGATTTGTTTGGGATTTGTAATTTGTGATTTAAAATTGCCGACAAATCCATGGAGGTGGAAACCTAAAGTGCTACTAATATGTAACTTGTTCAGTTTAGGGTTTTACAGGGTGGCTGCTAATTCCTTCATCTTTTCTTCTTTTCCGTAATTTGCCATTGCATCAATCAAGTCGTCTATTTCGCCAAGCATGATCTTGTCCAGGCTATATAGATTGAGATTTATTCGGTGGTCGGTTACCCTGTTCTGGGGAAAGTTGTACGTACGTATTTTTTCGCTTCTATCGCCGGAGCCTATCTGCGTACGCCGTGTTTTGTCACGTTCATCCTTACTTTTATCCTGCAAAAAAGTGTAGAGTCGGCTTCGCAGGATGCGCATTGCCTTTGCGCGGTTTCTGTGTTGCGACTTCTCATCCATGCACTTAACAACCAGTCCGGTGGGTAAATGGGTTATTCTGATGGCAGAACTGGTTTTGTTGACCTTTTGTCCTCCGGGTCCGGAAGAACGAAATGTATCGACAGTGATATCTTTTGGGTCAATCTTGATTTCAACATCTTCAACTTCCGGCAAGACAGCGACTGTTGCCGCCGAGGTGTGTATCCTTCCGCTTGTTTCTGTGGTAGGAACCCTCTGTACACGGTGAGTTCCGCTTTCAAAACAGAGTTTGCTATAGACTGATCCTCCAGAAATGGAGAAGGTTATCTCTTTGAAGCCTCCAATTTCTGTATAACTGGAGTCTAATATTTCAATCTTCCATTTCTGCTTTTCGGCATATTTTGTGTACATCTTGAAGAGGTCGGCTGCAAATAGCGCTGCTTCGTCTCCACCGGTTCCAGCCCTAATCTCCATTATTGCATTCTTGTCAGAATCACCACCTTCTGTAAAGAAACATCCTTTAACCTCTTCAAACAACTCTAGCTCTTTTTCTTCAAGACTGTCGAGTTCGTCCCTGGCCATGTTGTTTAAATCTTTATCACCATTATTTTCGGCAATAATAGCCTTGGCCTCTTCTTTTTGTTTGAGTGTTTCGTCCAGTTTGAGATATTTGGTTACGAATTTTGAAAGCCTGCCGTGCTCTTTAACATAGGAAGTATATCTGGTATTGTCAGAAATAACATCCGGATCAGATAAATGTTTTTCCAGCTCATTATGTCGTTCAAACATCTCCTTCAGTTTCTTTAAGAGTTTGTCATTAATCTGCACTACTATTATTCTCCGGTTTATCTTCTACAGCAACTGCACTTTGGTTGTTCGTGCCACTATCATCGGCAGCGTTTACCGAATCGCCTTGAGCAGAATCTTGAGTCCATTTGAATTTTTGCTTGAAGCGTTCAACCCTTCCGGCGCTGTCAACAAATTTCTGTTTTCCGGTATAAAAGGGATGGCACTTGGAGCAAACCTCTACTGATATTTTACTTTTTGTTGATCGTGTTATAAAAGTCTCTCCGCAGCCACAGGTAACAGTTGTCTCTACATATTCTGGATGAATTCCTTCTTTCATTGATAATCGTCTCCATTCAATAAAATATATTCTAAAAAATTAATAATCTAAATATTGTTTTAAATTCCCTACTATGCAATTAATTAACGTGAGTTTAAGTAACAATGTATATTATCAGAGAACATAAACTACTGCAACAAAAAACATTAGGGATTAATTAACCGTTATTTGTGGGTTTTCTACAGCATTTAACACGCTTATTTTTCACGTATGAAAAACATCTTAATGATTGCTTGCCTCTTATTTCTTTCAGTTTTGTGGCGGTATTCCAGGCATAATATGCACTTAATCAATTTAGCGGGTAAATCCTATACAACATGAGATTTTTTTTTTAATATTCAATAATTAATCCTGTTCAAAAGGTATTTAAGTAAGATCAATTTATGTTTGACACTATGCCCTTAAACTGATATCCTCACTGCACTTATTAAGAAATAGAAGGTGTTTTAATAAAGAAATAAAAGGACAATACGACGTTGCTTTTCTCTCGATATGCTATTATTTACGGAAAACGGACGTACATATTCATTTCAGGAGATTGTAGGATGGCTTAAGGAAGCCGGATTTTACGACTTAACCAGAATGGACTTAACGTTTCCTAGAGCCATCTATGTTTTGACAGGAAGAAAATAATATGTCTGAAAATCTTGTTCATATTTTATCAAATATCGGTAAGCCAAATATCTTGTTAGTAGGAGATTTTATGCTGGATAAATATGTCTGGGGAGAAGTCAAGCGTATATCACAAGAAGCCCCAATACCTGTGCTTAATGTAACATCTGAAGAAATAAGGCCGGGTGGGGCCGGAAGCGTTGCGAACAACCTTGCACACCTTGGGGCCAATGTTTGTTGTTATGGGGTTATTGGCGATGATAATGAGGGTAGACGACTATTAGACCATTTAAATGATTTAGGAGTTGAGACTGATGGAATTATTCAAGATTCAGACAGGCCTACGACCGTAAAGGTTAGAATGATGGGGCATCTCCAATCGGCAGGAAAGGGGATACAACAACTTTTAAGGATTGATTATGAAAAGACTGATGATATAGAAGAACAAAAACAGGAAGAAATTATCACTAAAATTAAAAGCAAGATTCAACACGTTGATATAATACTGCTTTCTGATATGAACAAAGGAGTGTTAACCAGGCTAATCCTGCAAGCCGTTATTAAATTGGGTAAGGATCATAATGTGCCCGTTATAGTCGATCCGAGGCTTACTAATGATTATAGTATTTATAAGGGTGCAACTGCGATAACGCCTAATCGATACGAAACGAAACTGTCAACGGGGATTAAGATAACTGACGTTAACAGTATGAAATCTGCCGGTAAGAAATTATTGGAAGATTTTTTGTTTGAACATATTATTATAACAGCCGATAAGGATGGGATGTTTTTATACAATAGTGATGGAGGTTTCAAATTAATCCCGACCGTACCTAAAGATGTCTATGATGTTAGTGGCGCGGGTGACATGGTTTTGAGTGTTTTCGGGTTTGTTGTGGGAAGTAAAAACAGTTTTGAGGATGCAGCCGTGATCGCAAACGTTGCGGCCGGGATTGAGGTTGGAAAGATTGGCGCCGTTCCTATCAGTAAGAGTGAGATACTGAGTGAACTTATGGGAGGGACAAATCCTCTTTACACAAAGATTAAGGTTCTGGATGAGCTTGAAGAAATACTAAATAGCCACAGGAAAGAAAACAAGAAAATTGTGTTTACAAATGGGTGTTTTGACATACTTCATATCGGCCACATAGAATACCTTAAATTCTCCAGGAGACAGGGTGATGTGCTGGTAATCGGGCTGAATACTGACAGATCAGTAAGAGAGCAAAAGGGGGACAAAAGGCCATTTGTTTCAGAAGATGAAAGGGCGAGGTTGATATCGGCACTGGAAGATGTGGGTTATGTAATCCTTTTTGATGAATTAACACCTGAAAAACTTATTAGAAGGATAAGACCTGACGTTCTTGTAAAAGGGGAAGACTGGAAGGAAAAGGGAGTGGTCGGACGTGAATTTGTAGAATCTTATGGTGGTAAAGTGATTTTAGCACCATTTGTGAAAGATGTTTCAACAACTGATATTGTTTCAAGGATATTGGAAAGAAGTGGATAAGCCCGGTTAGATAAATGAAAAACGAGATAGAAGAATCTTTGACGGAAAGTATAAAGCTAAAAACAGAACTACTTTCTGATAGTGTAGAGACTATTATTCAGATTGCAAACATATCTGTAGATGCGTTTAAATCCGGCCATTCTATATACCTTATGGGTAATGGCGGGAGCGCTGCAGATGCACAACATCTAGCTGGAGAACTTGTAGGCAGGTTTAAAAAAGACAGAAAACCGCTGCCAGCGCTTGCATTAACTACTGACACATCTGTGTTGACGGCAATTGCCAATGACTATGGATATGATCATTGTTTTGAGAAGCAGGTAGAGGCATTTGTTAAAGATGGAGACGTTGTTTTTGGATTAAGTACAAGCGGTAATTCCACAAGTATTATTAATGCAATTGCATCGGCTGGGGAAAAGGGAGCAAAGACCATTGCCTTTACAGGGAAAGATGGAGGCAGGCTTAAGGAATTAGTGGATGTATGCCTGAAGATTCCATCCTCAGATACAGCTCGCATACAGGAATGCCATATAACTGTCGGTCATATTCTGTGCTCAATAATAGAAAAAGAGTTATTTGGAAAATAACGTCAGGATATAAATAAACTATTTTTATAAAAGGAATTTAAGATGTCAAGGGCTAGTAAAATGTATATTCGCTTCTGGGGTGTAAGGGGAAGCATAGCATCACCTGGAAAGGAGACAGCCAAGTATGGCGGCGATACATCATGTATTGAAGTCAGGTGTGGTAAAGAAATATTCATCCTGGATGCCGGTAGTGGTATAAGGAAATTAGGCAGCAAAATATTAAAGGAAAAGACTAAACACATAAATATTTTGTTTTCTCATTTTCATTGGGATCATATACAAGGATTTCCGTTCTTTGCTCCGGTGTTTAATAAGAACTATTCAATAACCCTGGTTGGTGAAAGAAAAATGAATTTTACTTTGGAGCAATTATTTACTGCACAATTGATGTTTCCCTATTTTCCCCTATCATTGGCAGATTTGGATGCAAAGATAAGTTTTCGTGAGGTATCAAGAAATGATAGTATTGTAAAAAATAACGTTAAGATTATACTTGCACGTCTCAATCATCCCGGTGGGTGTATAGGGTACAGAATTGAATATGGAGGCAAATCTTTTGTTTATGCAACAGACACTGAACACTACAGTTGTATAGACAAATCCCTGCTTAAACTATCATTAAATGCAGATGTTCTAGTATATGACTGTAATTATACTGATGACGAATATTCTGGCAAAACAGGTCCTCCGAGAACAGGTTGGGGACATTCTACATGGACGCATGGGATCAAAGTTGCAAAAGCGGCTAAAGTGAAAAAGTTTATTATATTCCACCATGACCCTTCACATGACGACAAATTTATAGACAATCTGGAAAAACAGGTACAAAAAGAATTTAAGGAATCATACGCTGCTTACGAAGGAATGGAAATAATTCTTTAATCAGAGACCAAAATGTCAGAGAATTTGATTGTATATTATGCTCCGGATATAGAACTTAAACCCTTTGAATCATTGTTAAGGGAGAAAAGTATATCTTTAAGGGAAATCACTCCATCTAATCTGGAAAATATTAAGTCAGGTGAAGATTTAAATATTTTTCTTATTAATAATGAATTTGCTGATTCTATGAATAAAGAAATGTCTGAGTTGATAGTTTGTCAGAACTACTCCAATGCGATTATTTTTATTAACGGAGACCAGAAACAAAAGAGTAGGAAAATAGTTGATGATGAAAGCGTGTTTCTTTACCTGAAGGAACCAATTGAAGAAAATGAATTATTAAAGGCAATTAAGAGTGGGTTTAATTATCTTCTCTCAAGGTTAGAGTGTAAAAGGATGCGTGTTGATCTGGATATCCAAACCAGAGATCTGAGTACACTAAACGAGATAGGCAAGGCCCTTTATGCAGAACATGACTATGATAAATTGTTATCCTTAATCCTCTTAAGAAGCAGAGAAATTACCAATTGTGATGCGGGGAGCCTGTACCTGGTGGAAGAGAATGAAGGTGGAGAAAGGATGTTAAGTTTTAAGCTGGTACAAAATGATACGTTGGCTGACTTGACATTGAATGAGCAAACATTACCCATTACTAAGAAGAACATGGCAGGTTACGTTGTGATCACAGAGAAGTATGTCAACCTGAATGATGCATACAATATTCCTGAAGGGGAAGAGTATGTCTTCTATGATGCGATCGACAGGGAATTTAACTATCGTACAAAGTCAATGCTGCTAATACCAATGAGGGATCATAATAACAGGATTATTGGAGTATTGGAGTTGATAAACAGAAAGAAGACAAAAAATGTCAAGTTAACGTCTAAGGCAGTTGTTGATGCGGAGGTAATCCCCTTTGATGAGAAGACCTGGGGGCTTGTAAATTCACTTGCAAGCCAGGCAGCCATAGTGATTTCTCAAACCATGCAAAATATGTATGAATTGCAGGAACTAAACAATATTGGCATTGCTCTTTCTACAGAACAGGATAATGACAAATTGTTAGACTTAATTCTTTCAAAAAGCAGGGAAGTAACTAATTGTGATGCTGGAAGCCTGTATCTGCAGGAGGATACTAAAGATCTGGGATCCCGATTAATATTCAAATTAGTACAAAATGATACCCTTGCCAATCTGGAATTTGAAGAGTATTCTTTGCCAATTACGAGAACAAGTCTGGCAGGATATGTCACTCTCACAGGAGAATTTCTTAACCTGGATGATGCCTACAAAATACCTAAAGATGTAGATTATACTTTTAATAAGGCTTTTGATCTGAAATTTAACTATCGTACAAAGTCAATGCTGGTGGTACCAATGAAAGATCACAAGAATAAGACTATTGGTGTACTACAGTTAATAAACAGGAAGAAATCAAAAGACACCATGCTGAAATCTGATGCAGTTGTTGAAGAGGAGGTAATACCTTTTGACGAGAAAACCTTCGGACTGGTAAATTCTCTTGCCAGCCAGGCTGCCGTATCTATCGAAAACAATTTATTATACCAAAACATCCAGAATTTATTTGAGGGATTCGTAAAGGCATCAGTGCTTGCTATTGAGCAGCGAGATCCCACGACCTGCGGTCACTCTGAAAGAGTATCTTCTTTGACAGTGCGTCTGGCAGAGATTGCTGATCGGACTACAAGTGGAAAGTACCGGGATACACATTTTACCAGAGAACAACTGAAGGAAATAAGATATGCTTGTCTTCTTCATGATTTTGGTAAAGTAGGTGTGCGAGAGAATGTGTTAGTAAAGGCAATGAAACTGTATCCTGACGATATAAAATATATAAGGAGTCGTTTTGATTTTATAAAAAAATCAATGGAATGTAAATATCTTGAGAAAAAACTGAGTATAATACACGATAAAAAGGCTGATGATTACCAGAAATATTTTAAAGAAATTGACAATGAGCTGGAAGAAAAATTAATAAATCTGGACGCTTATTTAAAAGAGATAGAAGAAGCCAATATACCTGCTATTCTGGAAGACGAAATGTTTAATGAACTTACAAATATTGCTGACAATGTGTATCAGGATTATAGTGGAGTGGAACGTAATTATCTTACCCCATATGAATTGAATTTGTTGAGCATAAGAAAAGGTACTCTGGATGAGAAAGAAAGACATGAAATTGAATCTCATGTAATTCATTCATACGATTTCTTAAAAAAAATTCCATGGACAAAGGAATTAGAGAAAGTTCCTGATATTGCACACGCACATCATGAGAAGCTTGATGGGAGCGGCTATCCTATGAAAATAGATGGAGGAAAGATTCCGGTACAGTCGAAAATGATGACAATTGCAGATATATATGATGCGTTAACCGCACGAGACAGACCTTATAAAAAGGCAGCTTCTCATGAAAAAGCGTTAGACATAATTGGTTACGAGGTTAAAGGTAATCTTATAGATTCTGACTTGTTTGATATGTTTGCCAAAGGAAAGGTGTACGAATTAGTGCATGAAGGAGGATAATTTATTTAGTTTCTTCATTAAGCCAGGATAGATATTTGTCGGAGCCTTCTATTATGGGTATGGCTATAATTTCCGGAACATCATAGCTATGCAGTTTTTCAACTCTTGCTACAATTTGTTTAAAAAGGTTTTTCTTTGTTTTCAGTATCATCAATGCTTCTTTGTCATCACATATCTTTCCCTGCCAGCTATAGATTGAACGAATGGGAGATATTATATTAGAGCATGCCGCTAGTTTTTCTTCAACCAGTACACGTCCGATCTTCTTTGCTTCACTTGCTGAACTTGTGGTAATATAAATTACAATATGGTTTGACATTTCTGGTTAATATAAATTGGATTATTCTAAAGAATGGAATCCTCTCAAAATAGAGGCCATGCCCAAGGCAGATTCGCTGTGGCAAACTGATCATGCTTGCGCAACAAATGATAGCATATCCATAACAGTAACCTGATTATTAACAACTGAAGTATAACAAATGAATTAAGATAGGCAATACGATTTTAGTATTTAGTATCATATGAGGAAATTCAATGTTTATGTGAAAGTGCCTAAAGTGAACTAAAGTTTGAAGTGCCTAAAGTTTTGGAGGCGCTTTCAGCGCGTATTATTTTATTAAAACTTATCGTGCCAAAGGCTTATTTAATAAATATGAAATACATATCAGACGAACTCGAAAGGATTAAGAAATTCGGCCTTTATAGAGAACTTAATATTGTAGAAGGCGCTCAAGGTACACATTTAAAAATAAATGGCAAAGCATATTTATCTTTCTGCTCTAACAATTACCTTGGACTTGCAAACAATCCATTAGTTATGAAGGCCGTTAAGGATGCAGTGGAAAAGTATGGATGGGGGGCTGGGGCATCAAGATTAGTCTCCGGGAACATGAGATTACATGAGGCGCTCGAGGGCGAAATATCAAGATTCAAAGGAAAGGAGGCTTCCATAGTATTCCCAACCGGATACATGGCCAATATAGGCACTATATCTTCTTTGGTATCAAAAGGAGATTTAGTTATTTGTGACAAACTAAACCATGCAAGTATTATAGATGGGTGCCGGTTATCAGGGGCTGACTTCAGGGTTTATCCTCATTGTGATATGGAAAAACTCGAAAACGTACTCATGAAATCCATAAAATATTCCCGTAAACTGATTGTTACAGATACAGTCTTCAGTATGGATGGAGATCTGGCGCCTCTTCCGGATATTGTCAGAATTGCCGGTAAATACAAAGCAATGGTTATGGTTGATGAGGCCCACGGTACAGGAGTTTTCGGGAAAAGGGGTCGGGGGGTTGTTGAACATTTTAATTTGAGTGAAAATGTAAACATTATTATGGGGACTTTAAGTAAGGCGGTTGGAAGTCTGGGCGGTTATGTCTCAGGTGATGAAGATTTAATCAATTACCTCAGAAATAAAGCAAGGTCTTTCATATATACTACAGCGCTCCCGCCTGCCGTATGTGCTGCCTCCATTGCAGGGATCAATTTAATACGGGAAAATCCTTCACTCAGGGTATCACTCTGGAACAATGTACGTTATTTAAAGCAGAAACTGGATTTACTCAACTTTAACGTAATCCCGTCGGAAAGTCCGATTATTCCAATTCTGATAGGAGATGCAAAAAAGGCAGTTGATGTGTCGAAGTTTCTTTATAAAAAAGGTATCTTGATTCCAGCCATTCGCCCTCCTACCGTTCCCGCCAAATCCAGCCGTCTCAGGATGACGGTCATGTCAATACACACCAGGAATGACTTAGGAAAATTGCTTGAGGTTTTAAGTGATGTTCAGGATTTATGATGAGCAATCATACCTTTCTTATACCTAAATTGAGCGATTTCGTAGCCGCAACCTTGAGGTTGCGTAACTTACTTAAACCCATCAAGTGATGAAAAACGTCCGCCTAGGCGGACGGCTACAACGGCATGTAATGTAAAATCGCTCAATATAGGTTATAAGAATTCTAAATCAACGTTTTTTGTTGATAAAACCAAATAAGAGCATACATAACCCTGCGAAGATTATTAATGAAGCTATATTACTAAATGGCTCGATCCACATATATCCTATCTCAAGCATTGTAACAAACATCCTGCTGTATGAAGCCAATAGCGCCAGCCCTACACCAACAAGCGCACTTCCCGCTATCAAGCCTGAGCTGAATAAAATCCCATTCTCACGCCTTGTCTTTAAAATATCATCGTCTTTTGTTTTTTCCGTTATGTATCGCAGCAATCCACCCGCCATAATGGGTGTAGTAAGATATAGAGGCAAATAGACGCCAACAGCAAATGGGAGAGAACGGATTCCTATGAGTTCTACAATAGCTGCCAGGAATATTCCTATAATTACAAAATTCCATGGAAGCTCCCCGGAAATAACACCCTTGACTACCAGTGACATAAGTGTTGCCTGTGGAGCAGGCAATGCCTCTGAACCAATCCCCACTCCTTTGTGGAGCCTTAAGATTATCCAACCTACAAAAATCGCAGATGTCAGTACTCCAATGAACTCACCAAGCTGCTGTTTCCACGGCGTAGCTCCCACAAGGAAACCTGTCTTTAAATCCTGTGACGTGTCACCCGCAATCGCAATAGATATGCAGACAACGGCGCCTACACTCAGCGCTATCACCATGTGTGCATCTGACGTCCATCCCATGAAAGAGAAGATCAGACTCGTCAACAGGAGTGTCGTAATAGTCATACCGGAAACAGGGTTTGAGGATGATCCTATGAGTCCCACAATCCTTGATGATACTGTTACGAAAAAGAATGAAAAGACAATCATGAGCAATGCTACCAACAAATTGGAAACAACCGGTATCTCCTTAGCAGTCCAGAAAGAAAGGACCAGCCACAGGCAGATGGCAATTACTACAACACCGGCAATGACAACCAGCATTGATAAGTCTCTATCGGTTCTTAACTGTTTTGTTTTATTCTTGTTACAGATACTCAAGCCTGTCTTGAATGTTTCCAGAATGGTTGGTATTGCCCGAACCAACGTAATTAAACCTCCAAAGGCGACGGCGCCTGCCCCGATATATCTTATATAATAATGCCAGATCTCTTTAATACTCATCTGAGAGATTAGGGTATTTGCCGGATATATAGGCTCGGTAGAGTTTTCGCCAACGGCCATAATGAGCGGTATTATCACGAGCCATGCAATTGCACCACCACTCAACATAATGGCCGATATCCTTGGCCCGATAATGTACCCCACACCGAGGAGGGCGGGTGTAATCTCACCAATTATTTTACCGCCTTTGTAGAAAGGAATGTCCCATGACGGTTTGGAATTCCAGAGCTTGAGGCCATTCATCAAGAATTCATAAATACAGCCTACACCCAATCCTGTAAACACAGTCTTTGCTTCTGTACCCCCCTTGTCACCTGCTACCAGTACTTCTGCACAGGCGGTACCCTCTGGGTATGGCAGGCGGCCGTGTTGCCTGGATATAAGCAGACTACGTAACGGTATCATAAAGAGTACACCCAGCAATCCTCCTAAAAGAGAGAAGACAAATATTTTGGTCAGTTCAGGTCTCACTCCCCAGATGATAAGAGCGGGGAATGTGAAAATTATTCCTGCCGCCAGCGATTCACCGGCAGATCCTACAGTCTGTACCATGTTATTTTCAAGAATACTGCCCCTGCCTAAAATGCGAAATATGGCAACGGCCATTACGGCAACGGGTATGGAAGCGCTTATTGTCAGGCCCACTTTAAGGCCTATGTATGCATTGGCTGCTGCAAAAAGAATTCCCAGGATCATTCCCGTGAATATAGCCTTGAAGGTGAATTCCGGTAGAAATTCCCTCTTGCCAATATACGGTTCATACTTATCACCGGGAATTTCCTGATAGGCATCTGATGAAAGTACTCTGGACTCTTTTTTCATTTTAAATGTGGAGTGCATCATCCGTGATGATGCATATTAAAGTAGTGACACCCGCCCAACAAACTGGCGGACAGGCGGTCACTGCACTCCAAAAAAAACTCTTTACAGTGTGGGAATGCTCTCTTTATTCATTGAATGAAAGCTAAGGAACATAATAGAGCATTAATCTATTTGCTTTGCAACATTCTCTTTTGTTTTTCTCAGTGCCTTCCCCGCCTGCCGAGAGGCTGTGTCATAATAAAGTATCAAAATGTGATATCATTGATTTTCTGATAAAAAGAAAAAGCAAAAAACCTATGAGACTTACATCGAGCTGTTTTCTTATTTCAGAAACATGGTAATTGTTATTAATAACCATGAAAA
>JAIQZU010000088.1 GCA_021776915.1 Candidatus Scalindua sp.
CTGAAGGTTGTTGCGGTTAATTCTGTCGGAGCATTCCTCGACTGGGGTTTACCCAAAGATCTGCTGGTACCTTTCAGTGAACAACGTCCTCTTATGGAAAAAGGTAAATCGTATATAGTCAGAATTTATGTTGACAAACAAAGTAATCGCATTACAGCCACTACGAGGCTGGACAGGTACCTTGACAACACCCCGGGCAACTTTCATGCAGGCCAGGAAGTAAAATTGCTGATATGCAATCAGACCGATATAGGCTACAAAGCAATTATAAATGGTACGCATTGGGGGGTGCTCTATTCTAACGAAGTGTTTCAGTCACTAAAGAGAGGACAGAAAACAAAAGGATACATCAAAAAAGTAAGGGACGATAATAAAATAGATCTTTGCCTACAGAAACCCGGCTATGAAAAAGTCTGTGACATAACAGAGACAGTTCTTAATGTCTTAAAAAAGAAGGGCGGTTTCTTACCGGTAACAGATAAAAGCCCCCCTGAAACTATTTATAAACTGTTCGGCGTAAGTAAGAAGACGTACAAAAAAGCGATAGGCGCCATTTACAGAAAAAAGCTTATTACTATTGAGATTAATGGTATTAAGCTGATAAGTAAATAAGATATGAAATAATTGATAAATCTGGAATGCAAAGGAAATCTATCCGCCAAACAACCGTCGGGTAAAATGTATGACAGGGTCAAGCATAAAGGCCGGAGAAAATTAATTATTGGTTTCAGGAGAAGGAATTTTAGATTCTAATAATGAATTACAAGGCTTGACTTGTGGCCATAATATGGTACTATAAAAAGCCTGCTTTAACTTAGAATTCTTATTGAGAGGTAAAAACCGTGAACATTGCAACAGACATAAAGCCGGTTAGTTATCTTAAATTGAAATCGGCAGATTTACTAAAACAGATTAATGAGACTCATCGTCCGGTTATTATTACTCAGAATGGTGAACCTAAAGCTGTATTACAGGACCCAAAAAGCTACGAAAACATGCGTAATGCCATTGGGATGCTGAAACTGATTTCTCAAGGTGAAGAGGACGTAAAAAAAAGGAAGACCAGGACACAGGAAAAAGTTTTTGAGAAATTGGAAACTCTGTTGAAGAAAAGAGAGAAATGACGAATCGTTACAAAGTGATTTGGTCTGAAATTGCAGAACATGACCTAGAGCGTATAATTAAATACATAGCAATAGATAGTCCGTCAAATGCTCTAAAAGTATTGAATAAGATTAAAAAGAAATCAGATGCTTTATATAGACTTCCTGAACGGGGACGTATTGTTCCGGAGTTACGGGAATTCAACATTTTGCAGTATCGTGAGATTATAATTGATCCATGGAGAGTGATTTACAAAGCAACAGGAAAGAATGTATTTGTGTTGTCTGTTATTGATTCGAGACGCAACATTGAAGATATCCTATTGGATAGACTGGTAAATCGCAGGAGTTAAGCGTATCCTGTGATGAGGAAAAAGCAGCCGACACCTTTAGGTAGTATTATTCATTGATTTTATGCAGGCTTAAGCCTTTCGCTATGGCTTAGTTCAAACGTTTACGACTCTTCAACTGCATCCGCCAGAACGACTACTTTATTTTCTCTGACCTCTATAATGCCACTGTTCACAGAAAATGTAACTGTTTTCTCATCAGGTTCGGTAATACTCAACGGGCCGGGCTTAAGAGTGGTGATAAGGGGGGCATGGTGAGGTAAGACACCCATATACCCATCGGATCCATGGGCAGTCACAGCAGCGACTTCATTACTATAGACTACTTTTTCCGAGGTGATTACATTTAAGCTAAAAGTTCTTTCATCCATAGATCTATGTTAAATTCCAAATAGAAGGTTTTCGATTTTTTTGTCTTTTTTGTTATTGCTCTTTTTCAGTGCGCTGATACTATGCACGTTCCATTCCTTTTGCCTTTTCTACAACCTCTTCTATACCGCCTACCATATAGAAAGCCTGTTCAGGAAGTTGGTCGTGCTTTCCGTCTATAACTTCCTTGATCCCTTTTACGGTATCCTCGATCTTGACATATTTTCCTTTTATACCGGTAAACTGTTCTGCAACAAAGAATGGCTGTGACAGGAATCTCTGTATCCTTCTGGCCCTTCCTACGGTAAGTTTATCTTCTTCTGACAACTCTTCCATGCCTAATATGGCAATAAAGTCCTGCAGATCATTATAACGCTGCAGAATCCTCTGCACTTCCCTGGCAGCTTCGTAGTGTTCCTGTCCTACTATGTGTGGGTCAAGGATACGAGAGGTTGACTGTAAAGGGTCAACTGCAGGATATATTCCCATCTCGGCAATTTGCCTTGAGAGCCAGATGGTAGAGTCCAGATGCGGGAAGGTGGCAACAGGCGCAGGGTCGGTAAAGTCATCCGCAGGCACATAAATAGCCTGCATCGAAGTTATAGAACCTTTCTTGGTAGATGTAATCCTCTCCTGCAGGTCTCCCATCTCATTGGCTAATGTAGGCTGATAACCAACTGCAGAAGGCATTCGTCCCAACAAAGCAGATACTTCTGAACCTGCCTGCACAAAACGAAATATATTATCTATGAACAGCAATACATCCTGTCCCTGCGAATCCCTGAAATACTCTGCCATGGTAAGTCCTGATAATGCGACCCTTAATCTTGCACCCGGTGGTTCATTCATTTGTCCAAAGACAAGAACGGTTTTATCCAGCACGCCGGATTCCTTCATTTCAAGCCAGAGGTCATTCCCTTCCCTTGTCCTTTCGCCCACACCGGTAAATACTGAATACCCGCCATGCTCACTGGCAATACTCTTGATTAACTCCATAATAAGAACAGTTTTTCCAACACCGGCGCCGCCAAACAGCCCTACCTTTCCACCTTTTGAAAATGGGGCAAGGAGGTCAACGACCTTCAGGCCGGTCTCAAAGACTTCGGTTGTCGCCTCTCTATCCTCAAACGAAGGAGCCGGACGATGAATGGGCCAACGCTCCTTTGCTTTAACTTCACCAATAGTGTCTAACGGTTCACCTAACAGATTAAATATCCTGCCCAGAACTTCCGGGCCTACAGGCACTGATATTGGCTCACCTGTATCAACGACTTCCATTCCCCTTACCAATCCATCTGTGGGCGCAAGTGCAACACATCTGGCGGTATCATTACCTATATGTTGTGCTACCTCTGCAACGAGGCTTATATTTCTTCTTTTATCTTCGATTTTAATGGCATTTCGAATGGGAGACAGATTTCCCGGCGGGAACCTCACATCTACCACGGGACCTATTATTTGTACCACTTCCCCTTTCTTCAACGTAATTACCTCTCTTTCCTTACCATACGACTATATAAAATTATTAATTTATTTTGCTAAAGCTTCAGAACCGGAAACGACTTCCAGCAACTCCTTGGTAATAGCACCCTGCCTGGCCCTGTTATATGTTTGAGTAAGCTCGCCTATTATTTCTTCGGCATTTTCTGAAGCGGCAATCATCGCTACTCTTCGAGCCGCGAATTCAGCCGTTAATGATTCAAATATTGCCTGGCGCAATTGTGATTCTATATACCTGGGTAGAAGATTTGAAAAAATAGCCTCTGATGACGGTTCCAAGATGTAATCTCCCATCACATTCTTTTGTTTCTCAGTTTCTTCAGAATCGGCATCAGCATTTTTTATTGGTAACAGTCTGAATCTGCCAGGTTCAGATTTCATAACGGTCTTGGATTTAGTGAAAAACAGGTGGATTTCATCAAAAACACCATCTTCAAAATCGCTTATGATTTTTTCAGCTATTTCTGTTATTTTGTTATTGTCAGCTTGCAGCGATGAGATGCCCAATTGTTCTACAGTATCGGTATAAAATTGCTCAATTGTATATGGCCTGTTTTGAAAGAAAATATTTCCCTTTTTACCAAGTAAATGGAGTTTTAATTCTTTTCCGGCATTTTCCCTTATAAATTTAAGTGTGTGTTGTATAACATTTGTATTATAAGCCCCGCATAATCCCTTATCTGAAGTAATCAGTATAACCATAATTTTTTTTACTTCTTCTTTTGGAGCAAAGAAATGTGCTTTTTCCGGAGTCGACTCCGTTATATGGCTCAAAACGTTAGTGATATTCTGGGTATAAGGCCGTGCAGCCAGGGCTCTGGCTTCAGCTTTTTTAAGTCTGTTGGCAGCAACCATCTCCATTGCACGCGTAATCTGCTGTATGTTTTTAATACTCTTAATTCTTCTTTTTATATCTCTTATACTGTCCATAATATTTTAGCTGTTTTCTTAGTGTTCCGATCTTACAGTTCATAAATAAGCACTACCTGTCTGCCGTCATGCAAACAGGTAAGGAGCTTATTTATATTCTTGCTTAAATTCTGTAATAGCCCTTTCCATGTTCCTGGCCGTATCTTCCTCGATCTTCTTCTTCTCTTTTATCTCCGCTGCTATTCCTGAATGTTTATCTCTGATAAACTGCAGGAATTTACCTTGAAAGTCTTTTACTTTGCCGGTTGGTATATCGTCAAGGTGACCATGAATGGCGGTGAATATTATAATAACCTGTTCTTCTACAGGTGCAGGTTCGTATTGCGGTTGTTTTAAGATTTCTATTAATTTTTCACCTCTGGTCAACTGTTCCTGTGTTGACTTATCCAGCTCTGAACCAAACTGTGCAAATGCCGCCATCTCTCTGTGCTGTGCCAGATTGAGTCGCAATGCCCCGGCAACCTTCTTCATTGCAGGAATCTGCGCATTGCCTCCAACTCTTGACACTGACAGACCAACACTTATCGCAGGACGAATCCCTGAATTAAACAAATCACTCTCAAGATAAATCTGCCCATCGGTAATAGAGATAACATTAGTAGGAATGTAAGCCGCATAGTCTCCAGCCTGAGTCTCCACTACCGGAAGCGCTGTTAATGACCCGCCTCCAAGTTCATCATTTAGTTTAGCCGCCCTCTCCAGCAAGCGGGAGTGAATATTAAAGATGTCTCCAGGGAACGCCTCTCTGCCCGGAGGCCGCCTGAGCAGCAATGATACCTGTCTGTATGCAACGGCATGCTTATAAAGATCGTCATACATTATCACGGCATGTTGTCCCTTATCCCTGAAATATTCTCCCATCGCACAGCCTGCATAGGGAGCAATATATTGCATGGGTGCCGGGTCGCTGGCAGCGGCTACAACTACTATAGAATTCTCCATTGCCCCATTGTCTTCCAGTGTCTTAATCACACCAGCTACTGTTGACATTTTCTGCCCAATTGCCACATAAATGCTGATAACTCCCGTATCCTTCTGGTTCAGGATTGTATCCACCAATATTGCCGTTTTACCGGTCTGCCTGTCACCTATTATCAATTCTCTTTGTCCCCGGCCTATTGGTATCATAGCATCAATGGCCTTTATCCCGGTCTGTAGTGGTTCCTTTACGGGTTGCCTTTCAACAACATTTGGCGCAGTTCCTTCTATCGGCATAGTCTTTTCTGTAGCAATCGGACCTTTACCATCCACCGGCTGGCCGAGTGCATTCACAACTCTTCCAAGCAATGCTTCGCCTACTGGAACCTCTACGATTCGACCTGTTGTTTTTACCGTATCACCCTCTTTTATGTTCGAATCCGATCCCAGCAATACACAGCCGACGTTGTCTTCCTCCAGGTTGAGGGCTATCCCGAACACTCCACCAGGAAATTCTATCAATTCGTTTGACATGCAGTCGTCCAAACCGTAGATTCTGGCAACACCGTCTCCTACCTGGAGAACCGTGCCGACACTCTCCATCTTTAATTTGTCTTCATACTTCTCAATTTCTCTCTTTATTATTGATGCAACTTCATCCGGTCTTACAGTCATAGCTGATATACCCCCACAAAAATAAAAAACTCCCTTAAGTCAGGGCAGTTTTCAACAAGTTCTTTTTTAGATTTTTTAAGTGATTAATAACACTTCCATCAATTATTTTATTCTCTATTCTGATAATCATTCCACCGATTATATCTTTATTAACTTCCGTTTCTATTACCACTTTTTTCTTCGTCAGCTTTTTAAGGCTTTTTTGCAAATTAGCAAGCCTGTCTTCGGCCAATGGAATCGCCGTTTGAACTTTTATGGATACCACACCTTTTATTTGCTTTGCTACCCCTTTAAATACATCCGGCAAATAGTCAAGCATCCTCTCTCTTCTCTTGTCTACCAGAATATATAGAAGATTTTTAACCCACTTGCTGGAACACAGAGGAGCAATGATTTTGTCAATTATGTCTTTTTTTTCTGTTCTTGTAATTGATGGATGATACAGAATATCGCGGAATTTCCTGTTTGTTCCTAATAGATTCTTAATGCCGTCCAGGTCTTTTTCTATATCATCAGCGCCGCCCCTTTCTTCTGCCACTTCAAACAACGCCTTTGCATAGCCTTTTGCCAGGCTCTCTTCTATCAAGACAGACTCCCCACTTCCTTAATAACATTGTCTACTAATTTCTCTGCCGTTTCACGGTTCATAGATTGTTCAATCAATTTGGATGTTGATAGAATTGTGAGATCAATAACCTGATTTCTTACCTCTGCCAGAGCCTTCTTTCTTTCCACTTCGATACCTTGCTGAGCTTTGGCCCTGTCATTTGCTGCGGTTTGATGAGCCTCTTTTACTATTTCATCACCTATTTCCTTTGCCTTAACTACTGCAACCTGAATCTTTCCTTCGGCTTCTTCTTCAGCCTGTATGACTTTTCTCTGGTACTCTCCTTTCAATCTTTCAGCCTCGGACCTGTCATCTTCACTTTTCTTGTATGTCTCTTTTACCTCGTCCGCCCTGGCCTTTATTACATCCTTGATCTTGCCGAAAAGAAATTTCTTCAACAAAAACAACAGAAGCAAAAAGCCTGTTGCCTGTATGATGACCATTTTGAAATTGACGCCTAACGCTTCTAATAAATTTCCCACATTTTATCTCCCATGTTACCTCTTTTATTTTACAAACTTATTTCTTCACAATTCTGTGTAGAAAAGTGTGATTTCGGCAGGCACATCAACCAAACCCGAATCAATGAGCGCCAAGTAATTTCATTACATCTGCTGTTTCCGGCAGTTTTCCTAATAATATAAAGGACAACACCAGTGAATATATAGCCAGCGCTTCAATAAATCCCAGACCTATAAACATAAGCATCTGAATTTTTCCGAACAGTTCGGGCTGCCTTGCTACTGCGCCGGCGGCTCCGGCAACCGCAATACCCTGACCAATACCACAACCTAATGAGGCAAAAGCCAGTAAACCAACACCTAACGCCAAACATGCAAAATAAATCATTTTTGAAATCCCCTTTCTAAAAAAATTATAATTTCTTCTCTCCTATTGACCCCGCTATGTAAAAACTGGCCAAAAATGCAAAGATAAAGGCCTGGAGAGATGCTAACAGCAAGTCCAATAAAACAAACGGGAACTGTATTGGAATAGGAATAAAACCCAATAGTAGCGGAGAAAACCCTATGAATATTGCCAGTACGGTATGTTGTCCCATTAAATTTCCAAAAAGACGCATAGAGAGAGATAACGGACGTGTAAAAAACTCCTGAAGCAGATGCAAAGGAAATTGCATTGGCGCCATCCATTTCGGCTCACCCATCATATGCTTAAAGAAATTTACCGGCCCATTATATTTGAGTCCATAATATTGAGTAACAACAAAAACTATTAAAGTGAGCGCCAGAGTTGTATTGTAACTTGTCGTTGGAGAATGAAACCCTGGAATCTGACCTATAAGATTCATTATAATTATGTATATGAAAAGTGAACCAATTAATGGCAAAAACTTGTCAGACAATTTTCCCAGAACTGATTTTACAAAATTATCAAGAGCCTCTACGATGATTTCCAGAATTGCCTGTAACCCGCCGGGAATCTTCGTCAGATTACGTGTTGCCATTATCGAAAACACCCCAAGAAATGCAATAATCAGCATGGACATCATTATCGGTACCACTTCATGCTGCATAGACAATCCAAATATTTTGGCGTGCTTGTCTATGGGCAGCAAATCAAAAAACGTGGGAAGCTCAGGTGTCCCGCCACTTGAACTGCCATGTGTCTCTTCTGTCAACTTATACTCCTTCTTATTATTTTAGTAGATTTTCCTGATATTTCAGGCTTTTAAACCTGGCCTTCTGCTCGTTCAGATGGACGGTTCTCTCTTGCCATGTAATCAGTACTTCGAACGTTGTTTAACATATTAACTAAAACTATACTCGCTATCATTGAAAGTACAACAAATTGAACTACCGAAATTCCTATAAAAAGGGCAATTATATTTATCGATAGAAATTTAAAAATGAGAAAAAAGATCAGACTCAGTACAAATATCTTTCCTGTACCCATAAGTGCAAAAGCAACAGACTTTATTGCAGGACTTGGTTTATTATCAGGAACAGTGCCCGGCTTCAGGTCTTTGAATATATAATTTATCCAGCGCCACAATATGAGCGATGAACAAAAGCTGATTATAATTCCAATTGATAAACTTAAAGTCATTTCGAACGACTGGTATCGAAATGAGATCAAGATCATCAACACCGATACAAACAGCGTAGTGTAAAAAGTCTGTTTTACAAAATTCTTTTTAATTGTTAACAGTTTTTGTGATTTATTATACAGGTCTAACATTGTCAATTCTCTTTATCGTCTTTTGATGTTTCTTTCGTAGCCTTCTTCAACATATTATATATTTCCAAGAATCCGGCTGTCATGCACAATAGAAGGGTTAAAATCAGCAACCACGGTGCTGTGCCAAATTTTGAATCAAGATAACGCCCCAGATAGTATCCGCCTAGTATACAGGCGGCCATTATAAATCCTGTTCCGCTTGTAAGTCCCAGGGCACGCAAAGTACTGCTTGAATCTTTCAGATTCAAAATGCAATTTCTCCGCCTAATTCCTTAAAGACTTCATAACTTCACAACTGGCTTCAATAGTAGCGTCTATGTTCTCTTCACTGTGAACGGTTGACACAAAAGCCGCTTCAAACTGAGAAGGTGCAAAATAAAATCCTCTTTCCAGCATCCCATGGAAGTAAGATGCATATCGCTTCGTATCACATCTTTTAGCTGATTCATAATCAGTTACCTCCTCCTCGCTGAAGAACGTGCAAAGCATTGAGCCGACTCGTGTATGATATGTCGGGATTCCTGCTTCATCGGCAGATCTCTTCAAGCCCTCGGCCAGCCTTTTGGAGTTTCTTTCCAGTTTCTTATAAATACCCCTCTTTTTCAGCTTTTCCAGTGTAGCGATGCCGGACGCCATTGCCATCGGATTTCCGGATAAAGTTCCTGCCTGATATACCGGGCCGACCGGTGATATACAGTCCATTATTTCAGACTTGCCACCATAGGCTCCTACGGGCAAACCCCCACCGATTATCTTGCCAAGTGTAGTCAAATCTGGAGTTACCTTAGATAATTCCTGCACACCGCCATGAGAAACCCTGAATCCGGTCATTACCTCGTCGAAGATCAAAACAATACCATGTTTGTCGGCGATTTCCCTTAAACCCTTTAAATATCCTTTTTTTGGGGGTATTACTCCCATGTTTCCCGCAACAGGCTCTAAAATAATGCAGGCAATCTCTTCGCCACGATTATTACAAACTTCTTTAACGGCATCAAGATTGTTAAATGGTATGGTTACAGTATTTCGTACGTAGTCCTGCGGGACTCCAGGGCTTGTGGGAACGCCTAACGTAGTAGCTCCTGAACCAGCCTGGACAAGAAGGCCGTCTACGTGCCCATGATAACAGCCGTCAAACTTTATCACGATGTCTCTCTTGGTATAACCTCTTGCCAGCCGTATAGCGCTCATTGTGGCTTCAGTACCGGAATTAACCATCCGAATCTTCTCAATCGAAGGCATCGCCTCCTTTACGAGTTGAGCCAGATGTGTTTCCAGCTCTGTCGGCGCTCCGAAACTTGTGCCTTTTTTTAAGATTTCTTTCAGGCTCTTTACAACTGACTTATCAAGGTGCCCTAAAATTAATGGACCCCAGGAAAGTACATAATCTACATATCTATTCCCATCAATGTCATTAATATAACAACCATGACCTGATTCTATAAATAGAGGATTGCCTCCTACTGCTCCAAACGCCCTTACAGGGCTGTTTACACTGCCGGGAATACTTTTTAAGGCTTCCCTGAACGCCTCTTTTGACTTATCGACAACCAGCATATTAAAAAGTTCCGATCTTATGTCTGTTTCAAAAAATTAATGAAAAGTATCAAATTTATCAATAATGGTTTTTGTTGTCAATAATAAACTGGTTTTTGATGGTTTTTAATGGATAATTTTACAAAAAAAGCTAAAGTAACCATGAATTCTGCCGATATTATTGGTATGTTTTGAAGGAGAATAAAATGTTTACGGCAATTTCTACAATTGAACTGTCTCGCCATGGAACGGCTTTTTTTCCAACGGGAAAAGATGCTAACAGGGGTTCTATGTATAATTTGCCCAGATCTCATTTAATATTTAATCAGAAATCTGACATAATTGAACTTTCCCCTACTGCCAAAGAAAAACTAGCGCAGGACAAAGAAGATAAAACCCGCAAGTTAAGAAATTCAGGCAATGAAACTAAAAAATCCATTAATGGTAAAGAACTATCCAAAGAGGAACAAAAAGAAGTTAAAGAGTTAGGAAAAACTGATAGGCAGGTCAGGAGTCGCGAGTTAACTCACAGAGCTGTTGCCGGAAGCTACGCCAGGGGAAGTGTCTCCTTTGATTACGTGACAGGGCCTGATGGAAAGAAATATGCCAAAGAAGGTCATATCAATATAGACTCTCGCCCAATACACAATAACCCTGAAGCCACTATCCGTAAAGCCAGAGCTATTCGAAGTGTCGAACTAGCCCCAACCACTACTTCACCACAAAACAGAACCGTCTCTGCCGAAATATCAAAAATAGAACGCGAAGCCCGTACGGAGCTAAAGACAGAACAGAGAAAAGTAACAGATGATACAGCCAAAGTTGCCTTTGAAGAAAAAACCATAGTACAACTCTCTTATATGGTTTAATCCTGAACGGGGCTCGTAATTTTTATAAATCAAACTGTTAGCTCTACATCTGCATAATCACATTAACCTGCAGTGTATAGTTTTTTCATATCATCAAGCGTAACAGGTTTATAGTCTTCTGCATGACCGGCTGTACCAAACGCCTTCATCTCTTCTATGATCCATGTACGAACGGCGTCTCTTGCAGGGCCGAGGTACTGCCTTGGATCAAAAGCTTCCGGTTTTTCTACAAAGACCTTTCGGATAGCGGCCGTAATTGCCAGACGGCCATCTGTATCAATGTTAACTTTCCGCATACCCCTGCCTATGGCGTCCTGAATCATTTTAGTTGGAATCCCGACGGCATTGGGTACTTTTCCGCCGTATTTATTGACTTCCTCTACCATATGTGCGGGTACAGAAGAACTTCCATGCATTACGAGGCTGATTTCCGGACACCGGGAATGCACGTCGTCAACAATATCAAGCGCCAGTTTGATTTCAGTACCGGCAGGGAACTTGTATGCTCCGTGAGAAGTGCCTATTGCTATTGCCAGTGCATCCACACCTGTCTGTTTAACAAACTCTTCAGCCTCCTCAGGCTCGGTAAGATGAACGCTTCCCGCTACAGTATCATCTTCAATTCCTCCCAGCGTACCGATCTCACCTTCGACCGTCACTCCCGCTTTATGGGCGATTTCTACAGCTTCTTTTGTAATCGCTACATTATCGTCGAAAGAACGAGCCGGATGTGACCCTTTTTCGTCTTTTGTACTGTAATCAAGAGAACCGTCAATCATTACAGACGTAAATCCAAGGTCAATACACTCTTTTATTGTCTCAATATCAGGTCCGTGATCAAGGTGAAGGGCCATTGGTATATGCGGATATTTCTTCTCTGCCATATAACTTACCATGGCAGCCAATAAACCTTTATCGGCATACTGAAGCGCATTCCTGCTTACCTGAATAATTACTGGAGAACTTGTTTCGGCAGCAGCGTCACAAATTGCCTGTAACTGTTCCATATTATTAACATTAAAAGCGCCAACACCGTAACCCCCTTTATTAGCTTCGTCGAGTATGAGTTTCATAGGTACAAGAGCCATTTTCCCCTCCTTTTAATTTATGAATGGAAATAAGCTGATATGATAAAGTACTTCCGTACATTATCTAACAGGTTTAATCAGCAGTCAATAGTTTTATTTTAACCCTGATTTACGGGTTGAAAGGCATCACAAGATGGGCTAAAGTATACAAATCCAGGTGCTTTTCTTTTACGGTTTAATTCGTGCTCTAGTTTTTCAGCCAGGTTGGTGTGTAATACTACTGTCTCGTCACCGGGATAATTTGAATATCCTCTTGCATAGCAATACGAACCGAGATGCACACAGCCAGAGGTAGGATTAAGTGTGGGAGTATTATTGAGACATTTTAGTGTCGATGGTGATAGGACGCTTGATTTTCGTTCTTGAAGAAGTCCCTGCATATTTGCCTTTACTATAAAATATATATTTACAAAAACCAATAAAATATTATGAAGGTTATAACTGATTGTATAGAAATTTCTACGCGCGGACACACAGATATAATCGATATTACGCAACAGGTGGAGCAAGTCCTGGAGGAAGCAAAACTCAAGAACGGTAGCCTTACTGTTTTTGTTTCGGGTTCTACGGCAGGAATCACATCTATTGAGTACGAACCGGGTTTGCTGAAGGATTTGCCCGAGGCATTTGAGAAACTTGCCCCTACCGGGGTTACGTATCATCATGATGAGGCCTGGGGAGACGGCAATGGTTATGCTCATGTTCGTGCGGCCATGCTGGGGTCTTCATTCACAGTACCTTTTGATAATGGCAAACTCCTGTTGGGAACATGGCAGCAGATAGTTGTGATAGATTTTGATAATCGTCCTCGAAAGCGTAATGTGGTGGTACAGATGATGGGAGAGTAGTTACTGCCTGCTCCTCTATACCATGCGTCCCCGCAACGTGAGGTTTTCTTCTTATTACTGGTAGTGTTAAATTTTTGAACTATAATATAGAAACATTTTAAAAGTTTAGAGGATTAAGAAAACTATTTTATGATAGACATACACGCACACATACTTCCTTCTCTGGATGACGGTCCGGAAACTATTGAGGAATCGGTTGAACTTTGCAAAGTTGCTGCGAATGATGGGATCAAGAGAATTGTGGCAACACCTCACTCAAAGGATGGAGTGTACGAGGCAAAAAGTGATAAGATACTGGAAACAGTTAATGTGCTTAATCTAAAGCTGAAAGAGAATCAAATTGATATCGAGGTGCTACCCGGATCAGAGATACACATTCATGAAGGGTTGGTGGAGAGTATAGAAAGTGGGGAGGTGCTTACGATCAATAATAGTGGGAAGTTCATCCTTTTTGAACTTCCCTTTGTCTTCATACCTCCCGGGACTGATAAATTCATATTCAATCTCAAGATCAACGGTATTGTCCCCATCATTGCACACGCAGAAAGAATATCTGCATTTCAAAAAAACACTGAACTTGTGCGTCAATTGGTTAAGATTGGCGCCCTTGTACAGGTGAATGCGCCGGGTTTAACAGGTCAGGCTGGGCCCAGAGAGAGAAAATGTGCCGAGTGGCTTTTAAAGAATAGATTGGTACATTTTATCGCTTCTGATGTCCATTCACTTTCAGGCCGTCCTCCGATCCTGTCTAAGGCAGTAGAATGTGCTGCCAGGATTGTGGGGGAAGAAGAGGCCAGGGCGCTTGTCTGTCATAATCCAGAACAGATAATAAATGGCCTTGACATTCGGTAATTTGAAGTATACCTTTATCATATGTCTATAAAAATGAAATTAAGGCAAATTCGTATATTAAAGGTTTGTCTGGTATTAGTTTTATTCTTTTCAATCTTTCCAGAGGTTGTTTTTTCACAGGAGAATATTTACGATAAAGTAGAAATAAATTTTGCCTCTTCAGAGGGAACAAACTCTTGTGATGAACATAACTGTCCTGTTCTTCCAGATAAACCTTTCCATCATTGTGCTGTCTGTTGCGTCATTTCACATTTTTTTACAAATCAATTAACCGGAGTTATTCTTCATATCAACAATACATCTCAACTGTCTTCAATAACTGAAGACGTTCTTTACAAGGAACTCTTCGCAAACACTCTCTTTCGTCCTCCACAATCAATTCTTTAGCCATCCCATTCTTTACAATTGATATCCTATATAAACTTTTACCAGACTCACGGAATAGATTAAAGGTGGATTCGTCCTCTGGCCTTAATCCAAATCTTTTTATCTAATTACGTAATTTTAAGCTAATTATATATATCTATTGTATGCAACTTTAATCAAAGGTAATAAATGATCTATCCGGTATATCACATCAAATATGTGGCTGTTGTCACATTAATAGCGTCCGTACTCTTCTTTTTGGCTTCTAATAAATCAACGGCTCAGGTCTCTGATCCGGCCAGGCGGGGAGAGGAAAATACTGAAACGGTCAATCTCGAAGAATGTATCAAAATAGCCATTGAGAATAACCTGCAGATTGCAGCGGCAAGAAAGGGTTTAGGTACTGCGGAAGCCGAGCGTATTAAGGCATCACTGCTTTTACCTTCAAACCCTGAATTACAGAGCAGTATTGGGTCAAGAAATGCACCTGCTGGCAGAAATACTGACTATTCGGTTTCACTGTCCCAGGAATTGCAGGTCTATGGCCAGAGGCAAAAGCGGATAAACGTATCCAACAAAAAAATAGAGAGGGTAGGGTTTGAGATTGCTGACGTGGAAAGAACTGTTGTTGCAAAGATAAAGACCGCTTTTTATGACGTTTTAACCGCCAGAGAAATTCTGAAACTTCGTGAAAATGTTGATAGTATTTTTAAACGGCTGTGGGATGCAACCATGGCAAAGTACAATGCCGGCGCAATATCCGCACTGGAGCTCAATTCTATAAAAATAGGTTACGGACAGGCAAGGCAACAGCTTCTTGTCGCAAAGAATAATTACCAAAAAAGCCTCCTGAATCTGAAACTCCTGCTTGGGAAACCGGGTGACGAGGTATTAAATATTGAGGGAACGTTGTACTCCAGAAAGTTACTGATAAGTATGGAAGATATTCTGGCTTCAGCTTACAGAAACAGGCCTGACCTGAAGGCAATAGAGCTTGAGAAGGAGAGAGCTTCTCAGGAAATATCACTCCGTAAGGTTGAGATTATTCCGAATCCTAGTGTATCAGGATTCTTCAATAAAGAGGAAGGGGATAATGATATTGTTGGCGGGAGGGTGTCCATTGCAATACCGATATGGGACAGAAAACAGTCTGAACTTAAAATGGCTAAAACAGCCAGAGACAAGGCAGGCATTAATATAAAATATAAGCAACTTGAGATTCAAAAAGAAGTGGAGACAGCGTATCGAACTTTAATGGCAGCAAAAGACGGTATTGCCATCTATATGGATGAAATTATGCCACAGGTTGATGAAAGCCTGAGTTTGAATGAAATTTCATACCAGGAAGGTAACACCAACTTTATCGAATTTCTTACGATGCAGAAAAATTTTCTTGAAACCAGGGCTGTATATTTAAATACATTGCTTGATTATAACAAGGCCATTATAAACCTTGAAACAGTATCAGGGGAAAAGCTGATTTCAAATGATTGATAAAATAATATCTTTTTCGATAAACAACAAACTCATAGTAGTTTTAATGGTATTGGGGCTGATTGCATGGGGTAGCTATTCTGTTACACGCATCTCTGTCGATGCCGTTCCGGATATTACAGACAATCAGGTTCAGGTCATTACAATCACCCCTGCTCTTGCCGCCCAGGAAGTGGAACGTTTGATTACCTTTCCAATAGAAATTACCATGGCATCCATTCCTGATATAGAGGAAATCAGATCCTTTTCACGTTTTGGTTTATCTGTAGTAACGGTAGTGTTTAAAGAAAAAACCGATATTTACTGGGCGAGGCAGCAGATAAGTGAACGCCTGGTCAAAGCAGAAAAAGAGATTCCCAAAGGAATCGGCACACCTGAAATGGGCCCTATTACCACCGGATTAGGAGAAATCTATCAATATGTTATACATGCAAAAGAGGGTTACGAAGATCAGTATTCTGCAATGGATCTACGTACCATACAGGATTGGATTATACGCAGGCAATTAATTGGTACACCAGGTGTGGCGGACGTAAGTAGTTTTGGGGGGTACCTGAAGCAATACGAAGTTGCTATTAAGCCGGAATTACTGCGGAGTATGAATTTAACTATCAGCGATATTTTTACTGCGTTAGAGCAAAACAATCAAAATACGGGAGGCGCTTATATTGACAAAAGGCCCAACGCTTATTTCATTCGAAGTGAGGGCATGGTGGGCAATCTTAATGATATCGGCAATATTGTAGTTAAAACCGTTGATGATGGTACGCCCGTGTTAATTAGAGATGTGGCGAAAGTGCAATTTGGCCATGCCGTGCGTTACGGGGCTTCGACACGCGGTGGAGAAGAGGTAGTAAGCGCCATAGTAATGATGCTTAAGGGCGAGAATTCTGCTAAGGTTATAAAAAACGTGAAAGAACGTATTAAGCAGATTGAGAAAACACTGCCGGAAGGTGTGGTAATTGAGCCTTTCCTGGATCGTACAAAATTAGTGAATAAGGCCATCGGTACTGTTACTAAAAATCTGACCGAAGGCGCATTAATTGTGGTTTTAGTACTGGTGTTGCTACTGGGTAATTTCAGGGCGGGCTTTATAGTGGCTTCTGTAATACCACTGTCGATGCTTTTCGCATTTGCGATGATGAACCTCTTCGGTGTATCGGCTAACCTGATGAGCCTGGGAGCGATCGATTTTGGATTAATTGTGGATGGCGCCGTTATTATTGTTGAAGGTATCGTTCAGAGGATTGCGATGAGTAAAAATATTTATGGAGGAGCAGAAAGACTATCAAAAGTACAAATGAACGCCCAGGTACATGATGCTTCCAGGAGAATGATGAACTCGGCTGTTTTCGGACAAATTATTATACTCATTGTGTATTTACCGATTCTTGCGTTGGTAGGTATAGAGGGTAAGATGTTTGGCCCTATGGCACAAACGGTTAGTTTTGCTATATTAGGTGCGCTTATCCTGTCTCTAACGTATGTCCCTGTGATGTCATTTTTGTTTCTGAGTAGAAAGACAGAACACAAAGCGAACATCTCAGACAGGATAATTAACTTTATTCGCAAACTATATAATCCGCTTATTCATTTTGCTCTAAGAAAAAAATATACTGTGTTGTTATCGGCGCTCTTCCTTTTTGCTTCAAGCCTTGTGGTTTTCTCGAATATGGGAGGTGAATTTATTCCTATTTTGGAGGAAGGCGACTTTGCCGTCGAAACTCGTGTTATGACGGGGAGTTCGCTCTTTGAGACTATAGAAGCTTCTAACAAAGCCTCTGCTATTTTGCTGGAAAATTTTCCTGAAGTAAAAGAAGTAGTGGGGAAAATAGGTTCAGGAGAGATACCTACTGATCCCATGCCTATTGAAGCCTGCGATTTAATGGTCATCCTCAAAGACAAGAAAGAGTGGACCAGCGGGAAAACAAGAGAAGAACTTGCCAACAAGATGAGCGAGGCATTGTCCGTAATACCGGGGGTTTCCTTTGGTTTTCAGCAACCGATACAGATGCGTTTTAACGAATTGATGACCGGGGCCAGGCAGGATGTGGTGCTTAAAATTTATGGAGAAGATCTGGATGCCCTGAGTGAACAGGCTGCAAAAGTTGGAAGTATCATAAAAACCGTAAAGGGGACCAGTGACCTTTATGTGGAAAAGGTAACAGGATTACCGCAGATTATGGTCAAATTTGACAGGGATAAAATAGCCAGGTTCGGGTTGAACATTGCTGAAATTAACAGGGCTATCAGGACTGCCTTTGCCGGAGAGTCGGCAGGGTTGGTATTTGAAGGAGAGAGAAGGTTTGACCTGGTTGTCCGACTGGATAAAAGCAGCCGTAAGGGCCTGAGTGATGTTGAAACTCTTTTCATTAATACACCTTCAGGTAACCAAATCCTTTTAGATCAGGTAGCAGAGATCTCGTTTAAGGAAGGTCCTAATCAGATTCAGAGGGATGACACAAAGCGAAGAATTACCATAGGTTTCAATGTGAGGGACAGAGATGTGGAAAGTATTGTGGATGAGATAAAACAAAAGATTGATAAGTTAGTCAACCTTCCAGCCGGTTATTTCATAACGTATGGAGGTCAGTTTGAAAATCTTATTGAAGCAAAGAAACGGCTTTCTACTGCAGTCCCTGTCTCCTTAGCGATGATCTTTGTGATGCTTTTCTTTGCCTTTAAGTCTACAAAACAGGGACTCTTGATCTTTACTGCAATTCCTTTATCAGCTATCGGAGGTATATTCGCTCTATATTTAAGAGGAATGCCTTTCAGTATTTCTGCAGGTGTAGGTTTTATTGCCCTGTTTGGGGTATCCGTTCTAAACGGGATTGTATTAATAAATGAATTCAACTTATTGAAAAAGGATGGAATTAACGATTTGCATGAACGTGTGCTGAAAGGAACAAGCGTACGTTTAAGGCCGGTGATATTAACCGCCGCAGTTGCTTCTTTCGGGTTCCTGCCAATGGCTCTTTCCACATCTCCGGGTGCAGAGGTACAGAAGCCACTGGCTACCGTAGTAATCGGCGGCTTGATTACGGCAACCCTACTTACGCTTATAGTACTTCCAATATTATACATTTTCTTTGAAAGAGGATTAAAAAACAAATGAAAGTTAAAATAAAAACCTATTTAATAATAACGGTTTTAAGCAACTTATTGTTTTTCGGTTGTAATAAACAGACAGCAACAATAGAGATCGAAGAACGTCATCATGAGGAGAATGAAAACAGGGTTGAATTGAGCGCAACACAATATAAAGTTGCCGGTATTGAACTGGGAAAGGTAGAGCAAAAGAATCTAAGCAGCATAATTAAAGTAAACGGTGCGCTGGAGGCACCGCCCCAGAGTTTAATCAGCATAAGCGCCATACTGGGTGGTTTTGTTAAAAGTACTGATTTGCTGCATGGCAGTCGTGTAACGAAAGGGGACACAGTTGTTGTAATGGAACATCCTGATTATATTCAATTACAACAGGATTACTTAGTTAGCAAAAGCAAACTGGTTTATTTAGAACTGGAATTTGCACGACAGAAAGGGTTGCAGGAGAAAAATGTGAGTTCTGCCAAAACATTCCAACAGACTACGGCTGATTATAAAAGCATAAAGGCCAGAGTAAATGCTTTAGAGGGAAAACTCGCTTTAATAGGAATTAATGCTGAACAACTGGAGAAAAGTGAAGAAATCAGCCGGAGTGTTACTATCCGTTCTCCGATTGATGGTTACGTTTCCAAAGTAAATATAAACATTGGCAAATATGTAAATCCGGCCGACGTCATGTTCGAGATAGTAAATACAGAACACCTGCACGTTGAATTAACGGTATTTGAGAAGGATATAAATAAAATAAAAGAAGGACAACGAATAAGATTTATGCTTCCTAATGAGGACGACAAAGAAAGATTGGCATTTGTTTATCTTATTGGCAAGTCAATTGGTGGCGACCGCACAGTCAAAGTCCATGGGCATTTAGACAAAGAAGACGAGCAATTTCTACCCGGTATGTTTGTAAAAGCCTTTGTAGAAATAGCTGATAAACTGGTGAATGCTTTACCCGAACAAGCCATAGTCCAATCAGGAGGTAAGCACTATATTTATGTTCTTAAAGAGAAAAGGGTCGAAAATAATCAGGAAATGAGCGATTTTGAAATGATAGAAGTTCAGAAAGGAATTACAGAAGGTCTTTATGTTGAGATAGCCCTGCCGGATACCTTCGATATAAATTCAAACCAAATCGTCCTGAAAGGCGCTTATTCATTACTATCAAAGATGAAAGTTTCCGGAGAAGAAGATGGGCACGGACATTAACCCAATGTAGACGGGATATGTCTTGTCTTGTACGGGCGTATGGCAATACACCCCCAATTTTATGGAAACAGCTTTAGAATAGTAACGGCAATGCCAACGGTTCCGACTATTATGCCGAAGATTTTAATAAGCAGGTCTTTTTGTGACGCCATGAGGCGGGTTTCTAATCCACTTATATTGCTGTCAATTTTGTTTTCGAGGTTGGTATTTTCACTGTGTATAAATTCCTTCAGGCTTTCCTGGCTGTCTACATGTGATTTCTCAATAACATCTGCCAGGGTCTTGGCCTGTTCGTGATTGAAACCGGCTGATTCAAATTTTTCTAAATTTTCAAGTTCTCTGGTTATTGGCATTTCCGTTTTCCTCATCTACAGGAGGCGTATCGAAAAAGTTCTGTTCTTTGTATCTCTAAAGAAAAGCAGGCTCTTAAGTCCTTTGTTTATAATGGACATCTCTTTGAATATTGACTTTTTCCCATAGCCTCCCGGCAGGCAGGTTATGCGTTATTAGAACACTATGTAATAATAATTGTCAATTAAATTCTCACAGGGTTTTCTCAATGCTTTTGGTCAATTCATAGGCAATGTTTCCGCTTACAAGACGCATGATGCTCTCTTCTGCTGTTCCAAAACTTAATAAGTTTATGCTTCCATACCAGACTATTTTCTGATCAATAATCGCGAATTTCTGATGAATATTTGACCTGAAGAGAACATTAATTCCTATTTCCTTCAAGGAATTAAATATCCGTACCAGGGCTGATCTCCTTATATCTTTAAAATCTTCAACAGGTCTTGTCATTACTGTTACTTTCACACTGTTTTTTAAGATTGTATGGAAGTATTGCATCATTTGGGGAACACGCCGGTTTGTTACAAATGGGCTGACAATCAATACCTCTCTGGCTGCGTTAACGATATCGTTGGTATAAACAGGGAAAAAGCTGTGTTTATCAAAAATAATATCAGTAGGCGCCTCTGTAACAATTTCTCCTTTTGCCCTATAACCAATGGACGCATAGCCACTTAACCTTTTTCCATACATTTTCTCAAGCATTCTTACCTGGATATCTACATAGTCGTATATCCGTATTTCATTTTTATTTTCATATAATCTATGCAGCCTTCCGGCGTACTGCTGCAATGTACCTTTCCAGGAAACAGGCATGGCTAAAAATAAAGTATCAAGGCGAGGCTCATCAAATCCCTCGCCAATAAATTTGCCGGTCGCAACTAAAGCCAATGGCTTGTTTGCAGGTATTGCAGATATTCTTTCAAATATCTCTCTCGTCTCTTTAGCGCCCATACTTCCCACTAATGCTATTACATCTGGTATTCTTTCCCTGAGTTTATTTGTAAGGGATTTAACATGTGCAGTTCTTTCTGTTAAGATGAGCGAGTTCCTGGCGTTTTCATAACAACTCACAACATCATCCACTATTAACTGATTGCGTATTTCGTCTTCTATTAATTCCGAGTAGATTTCTTGAATAGTTAATTCTTTTTCATTTTTGCCGGCTGGAATTCTAAAATATGAAAACCTCGGTATAACATAGTGGTCAAAAGGCATCCTTTCCGCCTGCTTTTTTGCATCGACTTTGAACCTTATCTGACCACAATGTAAGAAAATAATCGGATGGTGTCCATCCTGCCTTGCCGGTGTTGCTGTTAAGCCGCATACATATTTTGCATTTGATTTTTTCAATATTTGTTCAAAACTAAAAGCTGGAATATGGTGGCACTCATCAACAATAATCATGCCATATTTCTTAACACATTCCTTTACTTCACCTGCCGTATTTAATGATTGCATAATTGCTACATCAATGATGCCACTCAACTGATCCTTTCCCGCTCCTAATTGTCCAATCAGGTTTTGTTTCCTTTTTCTCCCTCGCTTCTTAGGCAGTTCCGGAAGCTGTTCATTAATAATCAAAAATTCTGATAACTTATTTATCCATTGTGATAATAATTGTTTCCTATGCACCAGTATTAATGTGTTTACTTTGCGTTCAGCGATCAAACTTGCTCCAACAACTGTTTTTCCGAAAGCTGTTGTAGCGGATAACACTCCATCTTCATATCGTATTAATTCATCTACTGCGCTGCGCTGTTCGTCTCTGAGTACTCCATTAAATTCAACATCTATGTCTTTGCCATGGTTTGTTTCATCAATCCAATTAATATCTACATTATATTCACTTAAAAGTTTACGGACATCATCTTCACACCCTCGCGGCAAACACAAGTACTTCTCTAAATCAGCAGAACAAAATATTACTCTGGGCTTATTATAAGTAGGCATTCTCATCGCTTGAAATTTATAAAATTCAGGATTTCTAAAAGCAGCTAATCGTTTTAAAGCATTTAACGCTTTGGGAGAAAATCCGGTCTTACAGATATAGTGCATACCGGATTTAACTATTTTGACTTTATCGGGAACATCTTTTTTTAGCAGTTTGACAGGAGTTGTTACCCATGGCTTATCAACCTCGACATCATTTTTTTTTAATGTACCCAATTCATTACCCACACAAAGTCTGGTAATTAAACATGTCAGGTTCGTCTCGGAAAGCCTTTGAATACCAGCCAGAAATTTCCACTGATCTAGATATGGGTCAAATTTTTCATCTACAAAGAGACTATTCCCATTTTGCCTTGCTGACATTTGAAGTGGCAGCGCTATTAAATTTCCAAAGCCGCCTTTTGGCATAGTATCTTGATTAGGAAAAAATCGATCATAGGACTTAAATGAAATTTCATACCTTTTGCTCATTGAATATGTCAGTAAAGCTGTCCCGAATTTTCTGGCAAGGACCGCCGATACTCTATCCTCAAAGAAAAACCAGACATGTGATCCATTACCTGATCTTGATCGCTCGACTGCAATAGGGATTCCAAATTCTTTGCAGATATCATGTATAGCAGAAACATCTTCCTCCCATCCATCATCGTCAAAATCCATCGCTAAAAAGAAACAGGTTTCATCAGGGCACATAGGATAAATGCCAATAACAGATTTACCTCTAAGATGTTCTTCCACTGTATTCACGTTTAATTGAGCATATAATTTATGTGTGCATTTGGAGCACTTGATTTTTGGCTTTGCACAGACTCCCGGTTTCCACTCATTCAAACACACAGGCGAATATCCCGACACTCCTTTTTTATTTTGCCATCTCTTTGCATATACATCTTCTCGACCCTTAAAGAGAGACATAAAAAGGATGATTTTATTTTTTGTGTCAGAAAAATTATTAAAAGGTTTATCCTCAGTCTCTGTTTCTATTGATTCAATTCTGGGTACATTTTCACAGATGCCTATGCTTGTTTCCTCAACAGATAGATCTGCTGCCGAAGTTGATTCCGACTGTAAAATACCGCTATTCAACTCCAACATATTTATTTTATCTCTAAGTTTCGTGTTTTCTTCAAGTAGCGTCTGATATCTTCTGTATAATTCTTTGTAACTGATCCTTTTCATAAAACACTTTATATTTCCGTTAAATAAAAATTTGACAATACTTTCTTGACAACACTATTTTAGACGGCGCAAAATTTTTGTATTATTTTAGAATCAAGACAAACAAGATTTAAGGTAAACTTATCATGTCTATTCTTGTCAATTATAGATTAGCAATATAATAAATATTATGAAAGAATATTCAACAAAACAAAAATCTATAAGGAAAGCTAAAACTCCAGCGCAGTCTTACTTGGATTATTCGGCTCGTGGATTGATTCCAAAGAACCAGGAGAGATCGTTAAAGATATCCACAGGGCTGACCTTTGGTACGATTTCGGCATTATATGGATTCTCTCACGACATCGTGAGCCCGGAACAATACTCCTTCCTGGTAGCAGTAGTCATTGCGAGCGCTGTTGTTCCGACACTTATCGCAGGGATTTTCTTTCTGCCAAGGCATCTCTTACCCAAAACAGTAGAACAAGTAGCAGAAACACCCGATGAAAACGGTTTGGGTGAAGAAGGATGAGATTTAATGAAAGAGGAAGTGTAGTTAAATGATGATTGGAATGGCCTTTTATCTTACCTATTGCACGAAAAAAGGTAATGATGTTTTAAACGAAGCGAGGATAAAGGCGAAAGAACTGGTTGACGAATTATTCGAAGATTGAGGAATTAACTGATGAATATGAGTAGAGATACTCAGAAACACAATGGATTTGACTTACTGAGAATTAATCTGATTAGAAAATTGGTCTTATGGGCAGGTTTTCCTTATATTTTTCAAATTCTCACATTGCTTGTTTTTTTGGCATTGGCAGTCATTGGGTGGGGTTTGTTTCCTCCCAATGGTGTGGATGATAAACTATTCGCCAAAACCAATCTCACAAATTTAACTATCTGGGGGCTCTGGTGGCCATTGATGATATGGGGCGCTGTGCTTTTCGGGCGCATATGGTGCGCTATCTGTCCAATGGAACTTATTTCCAATTTCAGTGAACGGTTAGGGAGGGTAATTGGTATCAGGCAAAAACCTTTGAGCAAATGGCTGCGTTCCGGAGTATTAATTGTTGCTCTTTACACGGTTATTCAGTTGTTAGTCGCAGGAGCGCATCTTCATAGAATACCAGCATATACATCAGTTTTTTTATTTACGCTCCTGGCTGTTGCATTGTTTACCGGTTTGCTTCTTAAAGACAGGGCCTTTTGCCGTGGGTTTTGTCCGGTTGGAATGCTCTTGAATGCCTATGGACGTGGTAGTATGCTGGCGGTTCGCCATGCCTCTGACCGGGCTTGTGCTTCCTGCACAAGCAGAGACTGCGTATTACCAGGTAACCGTAAAAAATTAGTTGGACGGAGTTGCCCCAGTTTGCTCAATCCTGCAAAACTAAACAGTACCAGCGATTGCCTGGTTTGTGGACAGTGTGTTAAATCATGCGCTCCATCGAATATGACGCTATTGCTCAGACGTCCTTTTCATTCTGCTGATTACCGGGAACCTCTGGCTTCGTGGCCTCTTACAATGTTCATTATTCTGGTTTCCGGATTTGTTACGTATGAATTGTGCACAGAATGGGTTCAGGCAGAACATGTTTTTTTGTGGGTTCCACAGCAGTTATCTTTGAACATTGGTTTGAATACAAATAACGGTTGGATCAAAGGTTTTTGGACTTTGTTTATATTCCCGTTCTTACTCTGGTCATTCTTTGGCGCTATAGTAAAATTATTTGAGTTCAACACTAACCTTACTACAATTTGGAGGAGTCTTGCATTACCGTTGGTGATCGTTATTTCAGCGGGTCACATGGTTAAGAGTATAGCTAAATTCGTTTCATGGGTTGGTTTTTTGCCTTATGCCATACGTGATCCTTTTGGATTTAAAACTGTTCATCAATTTACTTCCGGTATTTTACAAATTCCAGCACCTATAATTGATAAAATTGTTGTTTCGATAATAGGAATAGCCATAATGCTTATCGGCATATATTTTGCGATTCGCGAATTCAGATTAACACATGATGAATCGCGTGTGTATTGGTTAATACCAAAATTAATTTTAGGAATCATGTTTTTGTTCATCGTATTTGGTAAAGAATGGTCCTTTTTTTAATTCTGTCAAGCATTCCTTAGCTAATACATTATTACAAATACCCCAACAAGGCAAAAATAAACGTTAACTCCTAATTTAGAAGTAAGCTCCTCATGTCCAGCAAATTCACGACCGTTATCCACGGTCATCGTAATAAATCGTTCTTTGATACCTTCTGTGAGCTCTGAAATATCACTGTTGAGCAACAGTGATGTTTTCCTGTTAATCTTACGAATGAGTGTGTATTTCGATTTTCTCTCAACAAGCGTTACTATTGCTCCCTTGTGATTACGTCCTATAATCGTATCTGCCTCCCAGTCACCAATACGCTTTCTGGCATCTACGACTTCGGACGTTTATCGATAGACACTCTATTCGGTATTTGGCCTCGTTTCTCAAGGCTTCCATACCGCTTCTTACGTTTGCGATGGGAGTGGCGTAGGTTTTTATACAGCAACCCTCCATTACACTTGTCCTTAAGAAGATATTGGTATATCCGTTCATGGCTGATATGAATGCCAAACATCCTTAATTTGCCTGAGATCTGATCTGGGCTAAACTGCTGACTGATCTTTTCATCTACAATGTGACACACTTTATCTGTAATTATTATTGCTTTCCTCGATGTATGACGTCTTTTTAATGCTCTTTCGTGTGCTTGTTTGGGTCGATAGCCTTTTTTGCCTGTATTGCGATTCAGTTCTCTGCTAATAGTACTTATATGTCTATTGACTTTTTTAGCTGTTTCTGCCTTTGAAAATCCTTCTTTACATAATACTGAAATATGATATCATTCTTCCTGGGTTAATTGTGTGTAATATCCCATGTGCAACTCCCTTTCTATTGACAAGTTTGTGAGGTCGCCTTTTACTACAGCTAACCCTTCTTGTCAACTCTTGAGATTTGCACTTGTTAGTTGAATTCAGCTTTTATAAAACTAAGTATATGTTATGAAAACTAAACGAATACGTGTTTTTAAATTTTGTTTAATATTAATCATTTGCTTTTCTATAAATCCAGAAGCAATTTTTTCATTTGAATATGCTTACAACAAAGTAGATATATGTTCTGATTCTTTGGAAGGAACGAACACATGTGACGAGACACAATGTCCAAATCTTCCAAATGAGCCTTGCAAACATTGCCCTGTTTGTTGTTCTTTTCCTTATTATTATGTTGATAACTTATCAATAGGAGTTATTTTAGGTATTGTTACATTACAAAATTCCACCTTGAGAGAAAACATTCTTTACAAGGAACTGCTTGCCAAAACCATCTTTCACCCTCCACAATCAATTCATTAATCCTTTCATTCTTATTCGCACTTTGTTGGTTATAGAGTTTAATCTTACTGTAAGAAAAATACAGCTTCAAAGCGCATCACCTAAGGCGTTGTCATAATTTTCTATAAAGATAGCTCTGCATTCATTTAACTGTACACCTTCAAAGTCTAATCAATCTGCATATTTAAAATTTATTCATACAGGTATTAATAAAATGAAAAATAAACAACGTATAATAAACCGGGTATTTTGTTTGTCAGGGATTATTTTTGTAGCATTGTTTTTTATACAGGTTAAACATATGAGCTGTTACGCAAATGAAGTCCACAATAAACAAACGGAAAGTGTTGTTCGAGACCCAAACCGCTTGTGGTGTAATGAACATAGTGTTTATGAGGACGAATGTTTTATTTGCCATCCTGTATTAAAACCCAATAATAGCGAAGTACCATCAGTAGAACTTTATTGCAAAGAACATAAGGTGCCTGAGCAAGAATGTGGGATATGTCACCCGGAATTAGCAGCCTCACTTATACCCGGTGAAGGCTTAAAGGTGAGACTAAAATCACTGGAGTCCGCAGTAAAAGCAGGTGTGATTACTACTGCTCCGGAGGAAGATGAACCTACTGCCACTCATTGCGTTTTGTGTCAGGTCACTTACAACATGAATAATCTTGCCCGTATAACGCCTTTAACATCAGGAGTCATTCGAATGGCTCTTGTAAATGTGGGTGCATATGTGTCTAAAGGTGATGTCCTGGTCGAGATTGTTTCAACTGAAATTGCAAGCGCAAAGGTTGATTATCTAACGGCCATTGCAAACCAAACACTAAAGGAGTTGGTTTATAAACGGGAAAAAGGTCTTTTTGCAAAAAAGGTATCTTCACAACGTGAGTATCAACAAGCGATGACAGAGCACCATGTGGCTACAAACACCACGAATACAAGCCGCCAACAACTTCTAAATTACGGATTCACAGAAGAGGAACTTCAGGAGATTATCGAAACCCGATC
>JAIQZU010000089.1 GCA_021776915.1 Candidatus Scalindua sp.
AGTTATATTTATGTGCCTGTAAAGTTCCTTTGTATCTTTTGAAAATAATGCGTGTTGTATCTCCGAATCAGGAACATTTTTGAAATGTCCTTCAAATTCTGTAATATTATTCCATAACCTGTTCAGGAAGCGGTATGAACCAATGACACCCCGATCGTTCCATTCAGCATCCCTCTGTGGCGGGGCGATAAACAACGTATAGAGCCTCTGTGTATCAGCGCCATATTTTTCTGTGATCAGGTCAGGATTAACAACATTGCCCTTTGACTTGGACATCTTGGCGCCATTCTTGATGATCATGCCCTGAGTAAAAAGATTTTTGAAAGGCTCATTGAAATTAATGAGTTTAAGATCAAAGAATACCTTTGTTATGAACCTTGAATAGAGGAGATGCAGGATTGCATGTTCGATACCGCCTATATATTGGTCAACAGGCAGCCATTTATTTACGTCTCCCGTATCAAATGCCTGAGTATTATCTTTCGGAGAAAGATACCTCAGGTAATACCAACTGGAATCAACGAAGGTATCCATCGTATCAGTTTCCCTCTTTGCGCTGCCGCCACACGTCGGGCACGTCGTGTTGACGAATTCGTCCACATCGTCAAGAGGGCTCCGGCCATGAGGCTTGAATTCAACTTTCTCCGGAAGGAGCACCGGAAGGTCACCTTCAGGTACCGGCACAGCGCCGCAGCTCCCGCAGTATATGATTGGTATCGGCGCTCCCCAGTATCTCTGTCTTGAAATTAACCAGTCTCTCAGCCTGAAATTAATGTTTCTTTCTCCCATACCTTTTTCTTCAAAAAAGGTTATAATCTTTGGGATAGCTTCCCTGTTAGGTATTCCGTCAAACTGACCGGAATGAACCTGTACCCCATCCTCAACGTAGGCTTCACTCATGTCTTCAGGGTTCAGCGTGGTATCGTTGCCTGGAGGCTGGATGACTATCTTTATAGGCAGATTGTACTTTTTTGCAAATTCAAAATCTCTCTGGTCATGAGCGGGTACAGCCATAACGGCTCCGGTTCCATATCCCATCAGTGCATAATTCGAAACCCATAAAGGCACTTTCTCACCGTTAACAGGATTAATGACATATCTGCCGGTAAATATTCCCTCCTTCACAGTACCCTCAGACGTTCTTTCTATAGTGCTCTGGCCTCTCACTCTGTCTACAAATTCAGATACAGGTTTTTCATGATCAGTACCATTTATCAATTCGTTTATTATAGGGTGTTCTGGGGCCAATGACATAAACGTAACACCGAAAATAGTGTCAGGCCTTGTTGTGAAGCATGGGATTATCTCGCCGGTTCCTTCTAATTTAAAATTTATCTTTGCACCTTCGCTTCGGCCAATCCAGTTAGCCTGCATTGTTTTAACTTTCTCCGGCCAACCATCAAGTGTTTCCAGGTCATCAAGCAATCTCTGAGCATAATCACTAATCCTGAAAAACCACTGTTCAAGATCTCTCTGCTCTACCCTGGTATCACATCTTTCACAAAGGTCATCAACAACCTGTTCGTTTGCCAGTACAGTTGCACAGGAAGGGCACCAGTTTACGGCTGCTTTCTTCTTGTATGCCAGCTTACTCTCGTATAGTTTCAGGAATATCCATTGCGTCCATTTATAATAACCCGGTTCACAGGATGTAACTTCCCTCTCCCAATCGTAACCTACTCCCCATCTTTCGAGCTGCACTTTCATCTTCTTGATATTGCTCTTTGTGTGAATGGATGGGTGAATGCCATTGGCAATTGCTGCATTTTCTGCCGGAAGGCCAAAGGCATCCCATCCGATTGGAGAAAGGACCTTGAAACCCTTCATGATCTTGTAGCGGGAGACAACGTCTCCGATTATATAGTTACGCCCGTGTCCAACGTGGAGTGTGCCTGAGGGATATGGAAACATAACGAGGCAGTAAAACTTGTCTTTGTCACACTCATTATCGATCTTGAACAGGCCGTTATCTTCCCAGAAATCCTGCCATTTCTTCTCTATTTTGCCGAAATTATATTCTTTATTACTCATCGTTGTCATTAGTTTGGACGCAGATTAAGAGGATTTGAAAGAACTAAAAGATAAGGATATTATCCGTGCAAGTCTATACAAATCTGTGTGCAATTCTGTATTTAAGTTAGGTCGCTATCAAAACAAAAGACTATCCTTCGACTCCGCTCAGGATGACGTCACACGTTCGCACACTCAGTATAAACTCCGTCGAAGTGCTACCAACATTGAATTTCCAATGCATTAGATTGACAGTTGGGATTATACCAGTCGGCATTCGATCCTACTACAATTTTTTTACAATAGACTTATTTCCTGTAATTCCATTCATTACTGGCATATTTCTTGTCTCTTATTGCATTTGCTAAACTCTTTTCATCTTCTGTCAGTTGTGAGGAAGTGAGTGTGATTCCAAAAACATCCTTGAAACTACCTGCAAGATTGTCAAATAACAGGTGAATTGCCTTCTCATGCGAACCCTCATATTGTTCCTTCCATCTCTTATGCACGTCTAAATATCCCTGACAGAGAACTGTCCCCTGAGACTTTCTTGCCGCATAACCTGCCACCTTGCTGCCGGCAATCATAATGTCATATTTAGCAGGTGTTACAGAGCAAAATGACTGTTGAGAGTGGAAATTATTCAAAGGTTTTCTTTCTTGTGCTGAACGGTGTGATTCATTTTCCGGAAGATAGAATGTGCCTGTAAAACCAAGTCTTTCCAAACCTCTTAGTAATGATTCGCCAATAAGTTTATAAAAAGATGTGATATTTTCCTGCCTGTTGGATGGTATCCTTTTCTTAACTATTGAAAATGTGATATCATTACCGTGACAAACTATACCGCCACCCGTGGGTCTGCGTACAATCGGGACTCTTTTGTCACTTGGAGCCTTTAAGACGTCTTTCATCTTTTGAAAATAACCAATAGAGCAGGAAGATTCTTTCCATGTGTAAAAACGTATTACTGCCGGCCTGTCTTCGGAATCGATGCATTTTCTGGTCAGCGCCTCATCAATTGCCATATTCATGTATGGATCGACGTCAGGGGTAAATAACAATCTCCAGTTATTTCTTTTTGTTTTCATTATAAAGAAATTATTTCACCACTGAAAGACACTGAAATACACGAGAAATTATAAATATAAACAGAAATTAATTAATCCATAAGTTACAAGAGTTAATAATGATCTATTATTTTCTAATCTGTAGAAGAAGCTTTTCTTAATTCAGTGTAATTCTGTGAGATTCCGTGGTAAACATTTAAGAAGAATCTTTCCTCCACCTCAGATCTGGTTTTCTGGCGGCTTGCACTTCATCAAGTCTTGAAGCTGGAGTGTTATGAGGTGCTTTTTTTAATATCTCCGGATTGGTTTTGGCTTCTTCCAGTATTTTAATTATAGCGTCAGCAAACTCGTCGAGTGTTTCTCTTGTTTCAGTATCCGTTGGCTCAATCATAAGAGCGTCCGCAACAATCAATGGGAAATATATTGTTGGTGAGTGAAATCCGTAATCCAGAAGCCTCTTTGCTATATCCAGTGTTGTTATGCCGTTTGCTTTAAGCTTTCTTGTTGACGCTACAAATTCATGCATACATCTTTCACCGTAAGGTATTTCAATATGACCGGAAAGTTTCTTCCAGAGATAATTAGCGTTTACAAGGGCGCTTTCTGAAATCTTTCCGAGTCCTTCACTGCCAACTGATACTAAGTAAGCGTATGCTCTTATAAGCACTCCGGTGTTTCCATGAAATGGCTTTACACGCCCGATGGAGTCAGGGCGGTCATCTTGCCAGTTATACGAATTATCCTTTTTTATGATTCTGGGAGCAGGTAGAAACGGTATAAGTTTCTTTACTACACCCAACGGGCCGGCGCCCGGACCTCCGCCGCCGTGCGGGGTGGAAAAGGTCTTGTGAAGGTTCAGATGCAAAATGTCGACACCCATATCACCGGGTTTTGCAATTCCCAGCAATGCATTCATATTTGCGCCATCAAGATATAACAGGGCGCCTGCATCGTGTACAATTTCAGCGATCTTTAATATGTCCTTTTCAAACAACCCGAGGGTGTTAGGGTTGGTAAGCATTAAGGCGGCAATGTCACTATCCATGTTCCTCTTTAAAGTTTCTATGTCAATAAGACCATGACTATTTGATTTTATCTCTACAATATCGAAACCGCACATTGCAGCCGAAGCGGGATTTGTACCGTGTGCGGAGTCAGGTATAATTATTTTGTTCCTTCTTTTGCCGTTTTTAACATGGTAAGCGTGAGATATCAGCATTCCGACAAACTCACCGTGTGCGCCGGCTGCTGGTTGCAGTGTAAACTCTTCCATGCCGCATATTTCAGTAAGAGTTTTCTCTAATTCGTACAGGATTTGGAGAATGCCCTGACACTGTTCCTGACTTTGATATGGATGAAGATTTACGAATCCCTCATACCTGCTGACGTCTTCATTAACCTTCGGGTTATATTTCATTGTACACGAGCCGAGCGGATAAAAATTTGTATCGACGCTGAAGTTTAATTGACTTAACCTCGTGAAATGTCTTACAACGTCAATCTCGGCTACTTCAGGTAGTTCAGCAGGTTTAGACCGCAGATGACGTTCAGGTATTGGCAGGGGCGTATTGCAATACGCCCCTACAGGCAGTGAATATGCCGTGCGTCCCGGTGATGATTTTTCAAATATCAGTTTTTCAAGCATGTGTGTCTAACCATTATAAATTGTAGGGGCGAATGGCCATCCCCGGACAAATTACGCCGAGGACTTTTCGCCCTTACTTAAAGATTTCTTCTTCCAGTTTATCACTGCCTTTTCGATCAGGGTTTTCCCTGTCCAATAACCATTTTACTGGATTGCTTATTATATATTCTCTTATTTTGTTTAATTTTCTTTCGTTACGAATGATATGTTCATAATAATTACGTTGCCATATATTGTAGACATTGGTGTTTTTCCTAAACCATTTAGTGACACCAATTTTAAATCCACGAATCATTGAACCAATGGTTTTGGATGGCGATCGAAATTGGTTTATTTGTAAGGGCGAATAATTATTCGCCCCTACATTTATATCGTTAATGATTATAATGCCATGAATATGATTAGGCATAATAATGAATTCATCTAATGCTACATGCGGGAAATGCTCTGGTATTTCTAACCAACATTTATTTACAAATCTCCCAGCATTATTCAATATCATTCTATCTTCTGCAATATGTCCAAACAAAAAATGGTGATTATTCGTACATACTGTTACAAAATACATACCCTGCTGTGAATAATCATAATCTTTTAGCCGTATGGTTTTCTCTTGTGTACTTTAGCATTGTATTTCATGCTTAACCATATTGGATATTATTTCTTTGTGAGGGCGAATTGCAAGTCCCGGACAAACTGCGCCGAGGACTTTACGCCCCCTACAACATTACACTAAATAATCTTAGCGATAGCATCAATAAAATCGTCTATATCCTTTTTTGTTTTTGTTTCTGTTACACACAGAAGCATGGCGTTATTAATGTCCGGATAGAAGCGTGATAAATCAAGGCCGCCTATAATACCTGATTCAAAAAGGCGTCTGTTTATCTCTTCTATTTTGCAGCTATCAGAAATCTTTATGGCAAACTCGTTAAAGAATGGTTTGTCGAATAAAGGTTCTATTCCGTCAAGTTCGCATATTTTGTCTATTGCGTAATGACTTTTGCTTATGTTCAGATTGCCTATGTCTATCATGCCCTCTTTGCCTAGTGTCGAAAGATAGATGCATGTTCTGAGCGCCATGAGTTGTTGATTTGTGCAGATATTCGATGTTGCTTTGCCCCGCCGGATGTGTTGCTCTCTTGTCTGGAGTGTCAGCGTAAAAGCACGCCTGCCTTTAGTGTCTGTAGTAGCGCCAGCAAGTCTTCCCGGCATCTTCCTCATAAGCTCATTGCTGACCGCAAAAAAACCTGCATGCGGGCCACCGTAATTAATATAATTACCCAATGCCTGAATATCTCCAACTGCTATGTCAGCGCCGTATTCTCCCGGTGGTTTGATTATGCCTGACGACATGGGATTAACGTTTGCAATAAAAATGGCCTCATTCTTGTGGGTTAATCCGACAAGTTCTTCAGTCTCTTCAAGACATCCAAAAAAGTTTGGTGTCTGTATCAGGACACATGCTGTATTATTGTCAATTCTGGACTCAAGATCAGAGAAAGATGTAATGCCGTCCTCCATTTCAATCTCAATAAGTTTGACATCCAGTTCCTGCAGGTAAGTTGACAACACCTCTCTGTATTCAGGATGAACGGTTTTTGAGACCAGGACGTTCTTTCTCTGTTTGTGTCTTATGGCCAGTACAGCAGCTTCCGCCAGGGCCGAGGCTCCGTCATACATTGAGGCATTGGCTACGTCCATTGCCAGCAACTCACACATCATACTCTGAAACTCATAAATTCCCTGCAGGGTTCCCTGGCTAACCTCAGGCTGGTAGGGGGTGTAGCAGGAGTAGAATTCTCCTCTACTGCTTAGATGGTCAACCACACTTGGGATAAAGTGCTCGTATGCACCGGCGCCAAGATAAGAAGTGTATTTGTTCAGGTTTGCGTTTTTGTCACTTAATGCTTTAAGGGAATGTTTCAACTCCATTTCGGACATACCGGTTGGAATGTTTATCTGTTTACATATTAATTCATCCGGTATATCTGCTAAAAGGTCTTCAATTGAATTAACGCCGATTTCCTTAAGCATTAATTTAATGTCAGACTCAGTGTTGGGAGTATAGTTTATTTTACCTGGCACAGTTTTTCATAATCCTTGTTTGACAGAAGTTTGGTTAATTCTTGAGGGTCTTCCATTTCAATAATAAAAAACCACCCCTTGCCATAAGGGGCTTCGTTTACTAATTGTGAATTGGTCTCAAGGTCGCTGTTTGTTTCAATAACCTTACCGGATACAGGTGAATAGATGTCGTATGCAGCCTTAACTGATTCGACAACAGTACATGCTTCACCGGCTTTAACAACTCTATCTAAAGCAGGTAATTCTACAAATACAACATCACCAAGCTCGCTTTGAGCGTGTGACGTGATGCCAATTCTGGCCTTATTATCTGCCTCTTTCTTTGCCCACTCATGGGTTTTTGTATAGAATAAATCTTTTGGAAATTTCATTTAGCCGCCTTTCGTTACATAAACATGAGTAGCCTCTCTTTCGAGAGGATTCCAGAATTGGAATCCTCTCGAAAGAGAGGACTTCCTCCTAATCTTTGTGCTTATAAGGGGTAATAAAGGGTGTATCTACAATTTGAGCAGGGTAATCTATCTCCCTGATTTTTATATTAATCAGACTTTTGTGTTCTGCAAAGCGCTTGAGAACATAACCAAGACCTATGCCTATTTCAAGAGAGGGACTGAACGTCCCACTCGTAACCTTTCCTATCACATTGTTATTATGTGTTATTCCATTGTCTGTCCTTGGTATTCCCTTATCACGCATCTTAAATGCAACAATCATTCGTTTTAATCCATACTTCTTCAGTCTTACTAAAGATTCTTTGCCAATAAAGTCTGTCTTATTAAACTTCACAGTCCAGCCTATGCCGGCTTCCAGCGGCGTTATAAATTCATCGATATCGTTTCCGTAGAGCAGGTAACCGGCCTCTAATCTCAAGGTGTCCCTTGCACCAAGACCTGCGGGTTTCAGGTCCATGTCTTTACCTTTTTCAAGTAACATGTTCCATAAGTTTACGCAATGTGAATTGTTGACAAAGATCTCAAATCCATCCTCGCCCGTGTAACCTGTTCTGGATACTGTTAATTGCATTTCGCCCACAGTTAATTCCATAAATTGAAAACGAGAAAGCCCTGTACAATTATCTCCTGATACCAGCCGTATGATCTCTTCAGACTTTGGCCCCTGAAGAGAAAGAAGGGATATTTGATCACTTACATCGTTTATGTTCACATTATCTGTCTTATGATTGTTTATCCATTTATTGACTTTTTTAGTATTGCCACAATTTACTACGAGCATAAATTTGTCAGGATTGTATTTGAAAACAACGATATCGTCAATAATTCCTCCTTCTTCGTCGCAGACAGGAGAGTATGCAGCTTTGTAGTCCGGCAGGAGACTGACGTCGTTTGTTATAATCTTTTGGACTAACTCAGTCGCTCCTTTGCCCTCTATAACAATTTCTCCCATGTGTGAAATATCGAAGATGCCGGCATTGTTTCTTACGCATTTGTGTTCACTTATAATGCTGCTGTATTGCAGAGGCATAAGAAAACCATGGTAATCTGTAATCTTTGCCCGGAGATCTACATGTACGTCATATAATGGTGTCTTCTTGTCATTATCGGACAACTGAATATCCTCTTTCATAAAAATTTGCTTGTAATGTTTATGTAGTATTAATATATTAAACTTGATCAGAAATATCAAAGAGAATAATTATGAAAGTTATGGAATCAGGGCAGGATGATAAAATCAAAAGGATTCTTGTTGCTTGTGTTGTATTAATCGTTATATGCGTAGTGTGCATATTTATCTCCATAAGGTTTGTGGATAAATACAGGGACAAGGCTGCTGAGACTGCATCATTAAAGCAGAAACTGGTTGATTTTGAACAGGATATTAAAAGGCTGGATATCAAGATTAAAGAGCTGGAAGTCATGCGATATGATCTGAGTCTGGAGAAAAGGGGAATAACCAAAGATTATTCAACCATTAAAGATAAATATGCTTCCCTTGGAAAGACGATAAAGACATTGGAAAGGGATATCAACAATTTACAGAAAGCATTTAAGATGGTTGGAGTGAATGAAACTGAACAGGTAATAGGTGATGAAGATAGCAGTGGAAATAAATCGCAATTGAGAGCGCTGCAAAGCCGAAATGATGAGTTACTGAGAGAACTGGCCGTTAAGACGAAGGAAAAGATGATACTTAAGATTGCATTAGAGTCACAGGCAAAAAGATTGGGCCTGTCAGAGCAGTACGATCCCGAACTAAAAGAAATATTAAAGGAGTTTGTGACAAGTTTGCAGTAATAAATCATTTCAATTTCAACGTGATAAGGTAATAAATAGTATTGTCATGTACGTAAAAAACAGTCTAATTCACGTGTATAGTAAAAACTCAACTAACATAAACAACTATATGTAAGCATAAAAAGTGAGTTATAAAAGGCTGAAAATTATCAAAGTGTTGAAAGAATATGGGTTTGAATTTCTTAGAGAAGGACAAAATCATACAATTTTGACAAATGGTAATATTAAAATTCCGATAGGAAGACATAAAGAAATTTCTCCCGGAACCGCTCAAAAAATAGCAAAAGAAATCCGCGTTCCATGGGCAGAATTTATGTCAAAAATCAATTAAAGGAGGCTCGTCATGCAAATATTTACAATCGAAATAGAGAAGGATGAGAATTTTTACGTAGCAAAATGTAAAGAACATTCAAATTGTTTTACTCAAGGTAAAACTATAGAAGAGGCAATTCATAACATTAAAGAGGTTTTAGAGCTTATCCTTGAAGTTAAAAAACCAAAACTAAAAGTCATTTTAAAGGATGAACTCATAAATGCCATTTAGAGAAACATAGTCTTTTTCGTAACTATTCAGCAAAAAAAATATAAAAAAGTTTAAATTTTTCTTGACAGTGTTTTTGGTTAGAAATTGTGATTTTGTTGTTTGTGACAAGTTTGCAGTAATAAAAGATTTTCTTATTTGCCGTAATTAGCATTTCAGAGAAATAAAATGTATATTGATTAGCGTTAGAAGTTAGTATACTATAGGGCTAATTATAATATTTCAAGTGCATGGAAGGCACGAATTGTTTGGCAGGGTTTACGTGTTAACGTAATAAATAATTTTCAAACATTTTTTTCTAAAGGAGGCATTTTAAATGAAGAAAATTAGTCAAGCATGTATAGTTGCGCTTTGTGCGTTCGTTGTAACCACCGGAGTAATCACGTACGGTTGGAACGGTAGTAAGGCGCTTGCAAAAGAGACTGGAACTCAGCATATAAGTAAATCTACACCTACCCGCTCTCTGATGCGATTAATAAGTACACATACATCTAAGATACTGGATGCAATAATGGTTGGTGATTTCAAGGCAGTTGCGAGAGAGGCCAATGCGGTTGCTGAAAACAGTGAAATCGTTATGGAGATGTTCTTCTCAGCAGACGGAAAGTCAGGGGAGTGGAATAAAGAAGCTGGCGGCGATTCAAAAGCTACCGCGGAAATGAAGGCTGAATTTGAAAAGTACCTGAAAATTACTATTGATTCCTCAAGGAATATTGCTGAAACTGCCGGAAAGAAGGATATTGTGGAAACCTATAAAAGCTTAGACGAAATGTTGCAAAAGGCATGTTTTGCCTGCCATGCGGTTTCTAGAAATCCATGGCCGGACTGGCCGGACTGGATGAAGGCAGCTGGGGGTTAATTAATATGAGCTATTGTGTGCGCTGGAAAAGGCGCATGCAGTAGCTCATTATTTTAAATGAGTCCCGCTGGTATCTTCAAACGGTTTTGGTTGTATCTTGAAATATCTCTTCATCTCCATTATGCCGCAGACATTATCCTCCTTCGGCATTAATTCTCTCAAATGTTACGATCCTTTTTCCTTTATAATCCCCACCAGATGTATAACAGTGTCAATGCAACTTAAAGAATCTGAAAGGTAACGTCAGGCATAAGATTGCAAAGAGCGTTGCTACTATGCAGGGTGATATTGGCAGATCGAAGTAATACGAAAGATAAAATCCTGTTAATGCAGATATTATGCCGACCGTTACAGCTATAATAAAGACATTCTTCATCCTGTTTGCGATGAGTAATCCATTTGCTGCGGGGATAATTAAAAAGGTCGTAATAAGCAGATTGCCGGATGTTCTCATGCCTATGGATATGGCAGCGCCAATCGTTAGATAAAGCATAAGCTCCCAGAATCTTGCGTTGATACCGGATGTCCTTGCCATCTCAAAGTCAAGAGTGACTGCAGCAAACTCTTTGTAAAAGAGGAAATGTGCAATAAATACACACGCTATAATTCCGATCATAATATATATCTGGAATGGAGTTGCAGCCAGAATATTCCCATAAAGAAGATCATCAATTTCATGTATTCCTTTGGCACTCTTTGAAACTAAAAGAATTGAGGCTGCGCTTGAGACTACAAAAGCAATACCTATCATGCATTCATTTGACAGTCTCCTTTCTGTGAATCTGATAGAAAAGATGGCAACTCCAAGAAAGGTAAATAATAGTGAGATAAGTGTAGGGTTCAGGCCGGCTATAAAGGCTATTGCTATACCTGCTGACGAGATCTGTGTAACCGCTACGCTGACAAAAACAATCCTTTTGAGCACGATATAAACGCTCAGGAATGAACATACCAGCGCCATGAGCACCAGGCATGCTATAGAGTATTTAAAGAATTCCAGATTTATAAGAAAGTCAGTCATTTAATTCAGGAATAATTGCCTTTTGACCGGAAATGTTGACAATCTTAACCTTTGTCCCGTACACCCTGGCCATGGTCTCTTCATTAAGTATAGAATCAACCGGTCCCAGTTTCAGAGTGTTATTGTGGATAATAGAGAGTGTTTTTACGTAATTGGCTATGATATTGAGGTCGTGGCTGACGAGTACTACAGTGAGTGCGTATTCAGTGTGCAGGACCTTGATAAGCTCCATTATAGCTATCTCGCCCTGAATATCCATTCCTTCTACCGGCTCATCAAGTATTAGAGTGTCCGGCTCGCCTACCATTGCCCTTGCAATCAATGTGCGCTGTTTCTGCCCACCGGAGAGTTCTCTGTAGTTTTGTTCTGCCAGATCTTCCATACCGACATTTTTCAACATTTTCTCTGCTATTGTGTAATCTCCTTTTTTTGGCCGTTTAAAGATGCCCATCTTTGTATACCTTCCCATTAGAACCATATCAAGTACAGTAATAGGAAATATTTCGTCGACAGATGCATGCTGAGGTACATAACCAACATTTTTTCTATGTCCGTTTTTAATATTAAGAAAGTTGATTTCCCCTTTTACCGGTTTAAGCAACCCCAGTATTGCCTTCAGGAGGGTAGTCTTTCCTGCGCCATTTGGTCCAACTATTCCAAAGAAATCGCCTTTTCGAATTTCAAAGTTAAGTGAATTAAGTACCGGCCTTCCGCTATAGCCAAGTTGTACATTGCAGAACTTAATCATTTGGATTTATTCCTTGCTCTGTAAAAGCGCTTATTAGATTGTCAATAATATAATCAAAGAGATCAAAATAGTCTTTGGCTTCCTTTACTCCTTCGACTGAAACAGGCAGTACTAAAACACTTGCGCCTGTTTTTGAAGAAATGAAGCTTGGAATCTTGCTCTCGTAGCATGGTTCCCTGATTATTACTTTAATACCTTCTGCATTCATCTTTTTTATAAGAGCCGCAATATGAGCAGGTGAGGGTGCGATTCCGGGCTTTAGTTCTACATAATCCGCTACATTGATCCCGAACCTCTTTGAGAAGTTTGGCCATGATCTGTGATAGGCGACTATTTTAGTGCCGGAATAAGGTTTTATTCTTTCATCCCACCTGGCCAGACGTTTGTCAATTTCCTTGTCGAAGAGCCTTTTGTTCTCGTCAAAATATCCAGCATTTTCCGGAGAAACTCTTTTTAATCCCTCCAGAATATTCTTTGCGATTATCTTGCCGTTGAGAGGATCCAGCCAGTAGTGAGGGTTGCCGAAAATATGGACGTCTCCCAGAGACCTGTCAACCATAGCCCCAGTCAGAATACCTTGAATATCAACGCCTACCGAGGCAACGACATGACCCGGTGAACCAAAACGTATCCGTGGATTTCTTGCGCCGTCTATCAGCAGTTCTGCCCATTGTTCAAGGTCCAGGCCTATTCTTATAAAGAGGTCTGCCTTGCTGAGCTTTACCATGAAGCTTGGTTTCGGATCAATTTCATGAGGATTTGAATAACCTTTTGTAATGCTTTCCGCCTTGACTTTGTCCCCGCCTATAAATTCAGCAATCGATCTCAAATCTGTCGATGTCGTTATAACTCTTATTTTCTTTGCAAAAGCATGTTCAGGGCTGAAAATAAGAAAAAAAAGGAGCATCGAAGGAAAGAGCATGTATGTAAACCGTAAAACCTTTTCTTTTAACATTCCATTTCTCCATAAAAATATTTAAAACTGATGCGGCCTGTGAGAGCCGAGTGAAAATGTTGCCTGTAATGTGAGTGAGTTGTCACCCTCTTCTACAGGCACGGTTACAGAATTTCTTTCTGAATGGCTGTATTCCAGCCTCAGGCGTGAAAACTCACTCTGCCAGAAAGTCAGGTAAGGAGAGATAGACCATTCACTGTCCTTGTCGTTTGTTGGAAACTGTGAGTAGTCAAATCTCAATCCCGCAAATAGCCTGCGGGTAAGTTGATACTCACCAAATGTATAAAAGCCAAGACTGTTAATGTCTTTAACATCTACAGTAGCTCCTGATTCATCAAAACTACCGGCTTCCCTCTGGCTGGCAAAGAATTCAGTCTGCCAGGTAAATGATTTATATAATCTCTGTCCCGGTGGTCTCCATCTGAAGGTGAGATCCACTCCTTCCATTGTTTGTCTGAAATTCCTACTTGTCAGTGTTGTATCATCCGTATCGCTGATATCACGCGTCTGAAAACTCAAACCAAGTTCAATGGATGAGCTATCTGTGACTGCAAAGAAATTCTTTAAATGTGCCAGATATATCTGATCCCTGCCCTTTGCGCCATCCTCTGATGGTGTAAGTATCTCCCCGACTAGTTCAGAGTAAATATCCCACGGATTAGGCAGCATCTTGCTTATAGAGATTCCAGGTTCACTCTGGCCTTCTTCGCCCAGAAAATTCTTTAACGGCCTGGGGTAATCTATCTGGTCAATCTCAGGCCTGTGAACCCTGTTCATCTTTCCAAAATTAGTTCTGAAGATACCTGTCTTTGCCTGTAAACCAAAAGGTAGATAAAGCCACGTTATATATCCTTCTTCTATAGTTGGAGAGCCTCCATCTTCAGACGAGATGAAGAAATCTGCCCGTGCGTAAGGATCCAACACTCCCTGAAGGCCAAGCTCCATTTCTCTCAAGCTGATTCTGTCCGCAAATTCATTCTCGGCAAATGGGCTGCCTGCGCGGCCGGTATCAATACTCTTTTCCGGCCATGTAACATTGGCAACAGAATCTCCAATGACGCTAACGTCCATCATGAGGTTCCGGAACATACTTCCTCCTGTAAAACCTCCTGGTGCAGCCGGTACAGAAGTTATTGCCTGTTGATCATTAACAGTAAAGTGTTCCTCGCTGTCATTAAATAATGACTCCAGTTCGTTCTTCAGTGCACCCTCTTCTTCATTACTGTAATTTATCTTCTCCAGCTTTGCAATCTTCATCTGCATGTCATTAATCTTTGTCTCGTAGCCATCTTTCATTTCCATAATCAAGGCTCTTAACTCCTGAACTTCCCGGCTCAAGGCATCCTGATTTGCCAGAACAATGTCCGGCATAAAGATAAAAAATGACATAACACAGTACAGATAGATAAATATTTTTCGCATATTAAACCTCCATTTTCATTTTCAGCATTAATCAGTTACATTTCTTAAAACAGTGTGTATCTGGATCGCTTCGTATACAGCAACCAGCATGAATGTAAGATAATGTGTAGGGTGGAATGTCCTCGGCGTTTTTTGCCCGGGGATTAATGGCATAGGCCAAGCCCACCTTCATCACTTAAACTGATGTTCAGATCTGGTAATTATGAGTTTCTAAATAAATTGAACTATGAAATGGTTGATGGAGGACTGCGTGAGTGGAATTTCCAGTTATTCAGGAAATAATAGGATTGTATGTCGTTTAGATATAAACCGGATGTGTCCGGTATGAAGTGAGATGAATCCAGGGATAATTGTGTTTTCTTGGGCGAACTCTTAAGCCATTTACAGATAATACAATTGTCTTCGTTGTGGACATTGTCACAGAGGACAGGAGTACTGTTACAGATGTCATTGATATCCGAAACAGTATTTTCTGAATGATTGCTGTCGGCATGGTTGTGATATGCTGACTCGTCGAATGCATGGAATCCGCCTGCCGTTATGCACAGGATGACATACGGTACCAAGACGAGTATAGACAGTTTTTTAAATCTCTGTTTTGAATTTAATGAGTACATAACTTGTCAATACTATTTACTATTTCATGGGTTGTCAAATATTATTTCATAAAGTTTCTATGCATATCCATATAATTAGGTAGAATTGAAATGGAAGCGAAGGATCTTGAGGATAAAATGGTCACTTGTATTGGAATATCTGGTAATTTCAGGAAAAGTTAAGATTTAAAAGAGGAAAGTATTATGTATAAACTTTTGAGTTCAATAAAATCTCCATTAACAGCTTTACTCCTTATGGTTTGTATTGGTTGTTTTGGAGTATACAGTTTTGAGAATGTAGCAACAATGAGTGATTCTAAATTGAAGAGTGAATATTCGGACATTGAGCATAAATTAGGAAAAAGACATACGCTTTATTTTGGTGAACGAACATATGGCAGTCCTGAAGGGCTGGAAAGTGTCAGTTTAAAACGCGATATAGATAAGTTTGAATCCAGACTTTATGAGTTGAACCTGGAAATGTCAAATCGTGGGATTGTTCCTTGAAGTGTCAAATATTATTTCAAAATTTTATTACATCATCTTTTTCTTCATCATCCTTTTTTCTCTCTTCAAATTTTGACTCATATGCATAACAGATAAACTCTTTCTCACCGGCTTGGTCAAGCCTGTTTAGATTACATAATATCTCTTCATCTTCATCCTCGTCATTTCTGCATGTCGCACAAAGGTCCGGTTTGGAAATAAGATTTGGATTCAGCTTTTCTCCATTGTCATCATAATACCCGGAATCTTCATCATCATTCATATCACATCCTCCTGAATATTCGGTCTTTTCTTCTCATAGCCAATTTACGATATTTCTTCTATTTGAACAGCAATCGGAAAATGGTCGCTGTATCCATTTTCTTCAATCGATTTCCCCCGCCCATATCTGATAGGAGCCGGGTAGGCGCCTTTACTGACCATCTCAGGGAAACGGACGACTTCAACACTGTCGAATAATACTTTGAAATTGGAATTGCCTGTTAAAAGCCCCTTGGAGGCAAGAAACTGATCGAGCATGTTGGGGCGGTTATTAAAATAATGAGTCCCTATCCCTTTTCCCAACATTGGCCACATCAGGTTTAGAAATTTGGGAGATCTTGCCCTGGTCACTTTAGCCCTGATTCTTTCACTTAAAGCATACTCGACAAGCGAACGGCTGAAAGGTTCGTCGTTGAAATCACCCATTGCCAGGACGGCCACATCATTGCTTCCTTGCGTCTCCCTAATGCGCTGGTGGAAATATGCCAGGGTTTCTCCTGCGATAATACGATAAGGCTCGGAACTATACTGTCCTGCGCTGCGCGAGGGCCAGTGATTGCCTATCAGTACAAGAAGGTTATTGCCTGCGGAACGGAAGTTCACCTGAAACAGGTCACGAGTTGCAGACCTCTTTACGATATAATGAGAAAACTGAGCTTCCGCTGTAAAGTAGTTCCGGTCATAAATAAATGCAACATCAATCCCGCGCTTGTCTGACATGTCATGATGCTCAATTGCATAATTTCTGTCTGGAATATTCAGGGTATCAAGTAAAAGTCGCAGGACATAATCATTTTCAACTTCACAGACTCCGAGGATGTCCGGTCCTCGTCCCTGGTTCATTTGCCGGATAATCGAAGCTAACTGTCGAATCTTCCGGTTGAGGACAGGGGTTGTCCATTTACTCAATTCGCTTTTAAGCGTTCTCTGAAGCTTATCCGACCTGCGCGGTGAGTTGTTAATATCGAACAGATTCTCAAGATTCCAGAAAGCAATATAATAATCCGGCATTGTGATTCCTATAAAAAAGTAAAATTCTATACGATATTCTGTGGCCATGTACCAAGTCAAGACCTGACACTATTTTTTTCCGAACGGCTTGGCCGGGCGGGTGCCATTCAGGCGGACGCCTATGTATCAAGTCAAGACCTGACACTATTCTACTGCTATTCTACTGTTCTATTCTCTTATGAAGTTCAATTAACGGTACTTCAAATCTTGGTCCGACCTGAAATGGTACATCATATATGTAACGTCCATACCATATATCTTGACCATTAACGGTTAAAACTGTCTCAAGAAGTGTAAATTTCTGTAAAGATTTTCCGTATACAACCGTTACGACAGGAACTGATAAGTTTTCATAATTTTTAAAACTTTTAATGGTTTGTGCAGTAATTCAGAACCCGAATCCATAGAAAAGCGATTAATAACCACAATTTTGTTTGGGTCTTGTCTACGAAAACGAACTGGGGATTTAAATTCCAATCGCGTTGTTCCTGCTGGGCCCTTGAAATAAGAATGTGAATCGCCTACTGGCATGAAAATTACTTCTGCAGGAGGGATTTCAGCGCCCTCTTTTAGATCACAAGTTAGCCTGACTTCAATGCTAATTGATTGAATAGTATCAATTGTTATGTCAGTAGATTTGTTATTGATATTTATGTCACCACCAGCTTGATATACATTGCCACCATTTGTTTTATCTATAGAGACCTTCTGTGTTATATCTGGTGAATTATTATTGTTCTGCAATTTAGAAGTGCGACCAAATAATAAACAAATCACCATGATTGCAGTAAGAATAATCCATGCTGCCACAATTGATTTAATCCAAATTGGATATGGTGCTATAAATGGAATGGCAGAAGAAAGTAAGTTAATGAAGTTATTCAAATGTATCTCCTATGCGGCCCAACAGTTAAATAGTCATGGTTTATATTATACAACCTGAAGGCTGCGGCTATTCAATCTATAAATTATTTTTTAGAATCGTCTTTGTGGTGGATGCCGAAGAGGTGTTTTATGGTTTCTACGTATTGATAGCCACCTCCGTTTTTTGCTTTTTCTTTTCCTACCTTGGCGGGTTTGTGGAGGATTTTGTTGAGTGTTCGCTGCATTGAATAGACTATATGTTCCCACTCTTCGTGTGCAATTTCTCCCAGTTTTGGACGCAGTCTTTCAAGTTCTTGCTCACCTATTTCATGGAAGTGGTTTCTCAGTTGAGCGATAGCAGGCCCGATCTTCAGTTCTTCAAACCATGCCATGAATTTCTCTACCTCTTTGTCGATGATTACCACGCAATTGCCGATATCCTTCTTTCTGTCCTCTGCGTTACTGTTAGCGACTTTATTCAGGTCGTTTATGTCGTATAGGTAGACGTTGTCTATCTTTGCTATTTCAGGGTCAATATCCCTTGGGAAGGCAATGTCTATAAGCAGCATTGGATTACCTCTGCGTGCCTTTATAGCATTCCTTATGTGTTCTGTGTGGATTACATGGCGAGGGGATGCGGTAGAACTGATGATTACGTCTGCCTGTGGGAGATAATCATCAAGGTTTTCGTAATTTATGGCCTTCCCGTCATATTCTTCAGCAAGGGACTTTGCTTTGTCGTAGTTTCTGTTTGCTACTATTGCCGTCTTTGCGCCGCGTTCCACCAGGTGTTTTAATACAAGTTCGCACATCTCTCCAGCGCCTATTATGAATATCGTCTTCTCTGAGAAGTTCTTGAATATCTTGATGGCAAGGTCAACGGCTACCGTGCTCACAGATATATTGCCTTTGCCGATGCTTGTTCTTGTATGTACGTCCTTGGCAACGTTCAAGGAACGCTGGAAGAGCTGGTTAAGGATGCTGCCGGTTGTCTCTGCGGTAGTTGCTGTTATGTACGCCTCCTTTACCTGGGAGATGATCTGTGTCTCGCCAAGAACGCCTGAGTTGAGGCTGGAGGCAACAAAGAACAGATGCCTGACGGCATCCATATCCTGATAATGATACATATGGTCAGCAAATTTCTCCTTTGGCAGGCCATGAAATGCTGAAATGAAATCCAGCAGGGATTCCTTATTCAGGCTGTTATCAGATGAAGTGGCATATATTTCAACTCTATTACAGGTAGACAGTATAACTGCTTCTGACAAAGGGAAAGAGTGTACAAAGGAAGAGAGTGCGATAGGTACGGAGGAAGCGCTGAAAGCAATCTTTTCCCTGATTTCGACAGGGGCAGAGTCATGATTAAGACCAACAGTATGTAAGTTCATTTTATAGTAATTTCCATTTTGGACGCAGATTAAAAGTATTTAAGCAAACCTGAGACAAAAAAAGTTTTTATCTGTGCATATCTGTAAAATCCCTGCCCGACAAATGGCAGGCGGACGTGTCCTGATAATTCTTTGTTGGGATTATTTATTTCTACGATTTAACCTTTGTTATGCCGGTTGTTTCCGGCGCTATCTCCTGCTCGAGCGTCAACGAACGCTTTTCATAGCCATGATTATGCCCCATTAAGAATGGGCCGATAAATGTAAGTAATACGATAATAAAACCTGCTATAGTAACCAAAGCGACCCTTGTTCCATGAAAGGAGGCTCCCAGCCTCAAGTGTAAGATTGCAGCATAAACGAGCCACGTAAGTGAGCCTAGTAGTACTTTAGGGTCCAGATACCAGAGTAAACCTAAAATGTTAGATGTCTTTGCCCATACGGTACCAGAAACAAGGCCAATTGTCAGGAGAGGAAACCCAAGCGTGATGGTTTTCCACATTAGTGCATCAAGAGTCTCAAGTGAAGGCAAACTATCGAAAAGGGGGCCAAATGCCTTTTTCTTTAACTGTCTCTCTTGCGTCAGGTACATTATACTGAGTATAAAAGAGACCGAAAAAGAGGCGTAACCAAGGAATATTGGAATTATGTGGGCATATAGCCAGAATGTCTTTAAATTATAAGTTAGAGTCAGGTCGTTTCTTACGAGCGCGACTGATGCAATCGAGAATCCGGTGACTATAGGCATTACAAATGGGGTGAGTGATTGCAGCCTGTATAAAAATTTGAGTATCACTGAGAGTAAGACAATCAGAGAGAGGTAGAAGGTGGACGACTCAAAAAGAGTTGATATCGGCAGTGTGCCTGATCTTATACTTACAACTATCAAGAATGCGCAGTGAAATGATAGACCTGTAAGAATAAAGTAATCGGCCAGTCTTTTACTGAATCTTCCCGGGCGGAATAAAGAACCTATCTCCCAAATTGAATCCAGGAGGTATAATACGATTGTGACTACAAAAATGTATTGAATCGGACTGAGTATATTTATCATAATTATCAGGTATTAAACGAAACCTGCAATCGAGAGATTTATCAAGCAGGTTTGTCTCTGTGTTTAGAGGCTTACATTAATTTCCAACATTCCTGCCAAGGTTGTTTTTAGCCTGTTATATATGTCCAAATGCCAGGTTATTAAGACAGTCTTTAATACGCATTCGTTATTGTGAATGACGTGTGTTCTTGCCAGTTTGTCCTACACTGTTTTTGCCTTTATCTTTCTGATATCATTTAACGTTATGCTTATGCCAGGTAAACATTTGCATAAAAAATCTCAATACAGGTAAAAAAGATTTAACATTTAAGTTTATAAGAAATATAGGAATTAATCAAACAAAAAAATGGGATCGTTCAGGAGTCATTTTTCTATTGACAAAAGTCAGAATTTGAGATATTTTGTGAGATATTTTGAATGTTTAGATATATTTCAGTAGTATTTTATATTTATTAGGGGGAGGTATAATTTGGATCCAGTAGCGAAGAATTTTATACGTATGAGTGTCATATATTTTGCCATTGCGGCGGTCATTGGAACTTATTTTTTGTTTCATAGACACAATCAGTTGACATATGTACACTCCCATTTAATGTTGTTAGGTTGGATCTCTATGATGATTTATGGGGTAGGGTATCATATATTACCGAGGTTTAACGGAAACCCCGTAGCCTTCCCCAAATTGGCTATTGTTCACTTCTGGTTAGCAAATGTGGCTTTAATCGGCCTTGTAGTTTCGTGGCTGCTTGGTTTGGATGTGATGATAGGGGTATTTGCAATCCTGAACGCAATAGGAGTTATTATGTTTACTACTAATATTCTTTTTAGCATAAGAAAACCAAAGGAAGATTAACCTGGAAATTGAGGTAAAAATTTATGAGTGATGAACCGCTTACGATTACAAAGAAGTCAACTATTGGAGAGGTTTTTACGAAGCATCCTGAAACAGAACCGGTTTTCAAAAAATATTTTGGCTCTGGTTGTTTTACTTGTCCAGGTTCGAAGACGGAAGACATAGCTTTTGGCGCTATGATGCACAATACTACTCCAGACAAGATTATCGATGAATTGAATGAAGCAATTCAAAATAAGGTTAACGAAGGCAAGTAAACACATTACAAGAGGTTTCTCCGATTAATCAGGAATTACTATTCCTTAATTAGAAACTAAATTACTTGTTTAATATTAAAAAGAAGGAGTACAGACAATGTCAGAAGATTTGATGGAAAGAGTAGAGAAATCTTTGGATACTATTAGACCCGCCTTAATGGCAGATGGCGGAAACGTTGAGCTTGTTGCCGTAGAAGACGGCATAGTTAAGGTTAGATTGCAAGGTGCCTGTGGCACCTGTCCCAGCGCCCTCATGACGCTCAAACAGGGAATAGAGGTTAGAGTGAAGGAAGATTGTCCTGAAATTCAGGAAGTAGAAGCTGTTTAACTCATTTTTTTCACATTTAAAGATTAGGAGTTGTTAATAATGAGTCTGGTACTAGGCCCCGTACATCACTGGATGTACAATAAGATAAAGACTACAGAATCAAGAGAGGCAAGTATAGCCGGTGCATTGAAGGCAAAATATGGACAGGAGGCTGAAGAAATTTTGAATTCAGTTTACGGGAAACATCCAATCTCAAAGCCGGATACGCCACTTGAGGAATTGCTCGGAGATATGCCAATCCATGCGGGGATACAAGAGTTGATTATAAAGGCGGAAACACGAGAAGCTGCTACAGTTGCTGCTTTTTGCGACAAGTATGGTGATGAAGCTAAAGATCTGATAATAAAGACTGCTCATGATAATGGTGTGGCATTTGGCAAAAAAGCACTCGAAGAAAAAGGAGTTACTGGTGACTGTGATGCCGAAAAGGCATTTGAGCTTATTCAGAGTTATCTGTGCGATGGGATGCCCTGCGACAGGGGCGCTCAGGTACAAAGTGAGGCCGCTGACCGCACTACGTGGGACCATACCGAATGTGTACATGAACAGTACTGGAAAGATGCAGGCGCATCATTTGAGACAATGTGCGATATGGTAAATTCATGGATTTCAGGATTCGGAGAAGGAGCGAATCCAAAGATAAAGCATACGAGGGAAAAGGCTATCGCTGTTGGAGATTCAGGTTGTTTAAACGCCTTTGAATTATCATAATCGCCGGCAAAGCTGTACTTAGCTCTGCAAAACTAAGAATCTATTTCTTTTAATACATGTCTTACAAAAAGCTTGCAGCTTAAACAACTGCAAGCTTTTTTTTGTATATATTTGCCATTCATTGACTTTGCATTCCTTTTAAATTACATTTTGTAAAAAATGGATTCTCCATAAAGAAATAATGGATCAACCACTTGAAAGATTTTCACGCCAGATTCTTTTTCAACATATAGGTGAGAAATCCCAAAAGATATTAATGGACAGCTATACAGTTGTAGTAGGCTGTGGGGCGCTAGGAACTGTTTCTTCAAGTTATCTTACAAGGGCCGGTATTGGACACATAAGGATTATAGACAGAGACTTCATTGAAGAGAGTAATTTGCAAAGGCAGATACTTTTTGATGAGAATGATATTGCGGAAGGTCTGCCCAAGGCAATAGCAGCTCAAAGAAAACTTCGGCAGATTAATACTGACACGACAATAGAAGGAATTGTTGCTGATGTTAACTATGCAAATATAGAAGAATTAACTAAAGATGCTGATATAATTGTGGATGGCACTGACAACTTTGAAACAAGATTCTTGATTAATGATTTCTGTGTAAAGAATAATATTCCATGGATATATGGAGCATGCATAGGGAGTAGGGGGTTGACAATGAATATTATACCTTCGAAGACTCCCTGTCTGAGGTGTGTCTTTGAAACTATGCCTCAAATGGGTACATTTCCAACCTGTGATACTGCCGGTGTTATCGGGCCAATTGCAGGAATTATAGCATCTATTCAGGTAACTGAGGCAATCAAAATTCTGACTAAAGATTACGAATCTGCAAATAGGACACTTCTTGATATTGATGTGTGGGATACAAGGTATAAGCAGATAGATATTTCAGATTTGAGGAGCTTAAATGATTGCCCAGCATGTAAATTACACACTTATAAGTTTCTGGAGGCAGAGGATGGAGTTATGGCAACGCTCCTTTGCGGTAAGAATGCGGTACAGGTGATGTGTCGAAATATCAGTAATATTGATTTAGATCAACTGGCAAAGAGGCTGGCGTCTATAGCTGATATAAGCAGTAATGAGTTTATGTTAAAATTTAAGGTTAAAGATAATGAGTTTACAGTCTTTCCTGATGGAAGGGCCATTATTACGGGTACTAATGATTTGGGTACTGCAAAAAGTTTGTATTCAAAATATCTCGGTATGTAATTCTATGATATATTTAGATAACGCAGCAACAACGTTTCCAAAACCTGAGTGTGTTTATTCCACAATGGATAAGTTCCTGAGAGAAAAGTGTGCAAATCCGGGACGTGCCGGGCATCGCATGTCAGTTGAAGCAGAGCAGGAGATAGAGAAGGCACGGGTGACAGTAGGAAAGTTTCTTGGTGTAAAGCATCCTGAGAGAATGATATTTACCTTCAACGCAACGGATGCACTTAATATGGGCATAAAGGGATTATTGTGTGATGGTGATCACGTAATAACGAGTAAGCTTGAACATAACTCCGTTTCAAGGCCATTAGCCGGTTTGGAGAAGCAGAGAGTAATCACCGTAACGAGAGTGGCAAATTCAGATGATGGATTTATCAATGCTGAAGACATAAGGAATGCCATTAAATCAAACACAAAATTAATAATCTGTACTCATGCTTCTAACGTTTTGGGAACAATTCAGCCGATCAGGGAGATAGGGGGGTTAGCTCGTGAGAAAGGGATTTTGTTTATGGTAGATGCTGCACAGACCACAGGTGTGTGTGATATTGATGTTGAGGAGCAGTATATAGATATGCTTGCATTTACTGGGCACAAGGGGCCTTTTGGCCCACCGGGTAGCGGGGGGTTGTATGTAGGGGAAAATGTGAAACTTCAGGCGTGGAGAGAAGGCGGTACAGGGTTTGAACCTGAGTCACTTTCACAGCCGGATACGCTCCCGTTCAAGTTAGAAAGCGGGACTCCTAATTCAGTTGGGATAGTTGGCTTGAGAACCGGTATAGAGTTTTGTCTTAAAGAGGGTATAGATACAATAAGAGCACACGAACGTAACCTTGCGCTGAGACTGGTAATGGCATTTGAGACTGATGACAGGTTTGTGATATATGGTAGTAGAGATGAAAACGAGAAGGTTGGAATTGTCTCACTAAATATTAAAGGACTTAATCCTAACGAGGTTGCTGCTATTCTGGATAATAGATTCAATGTAGCCGTAAGGCCTGGCATGCATTGCGCCCCGCACATTCACCGTGAAATAGGTACATTTCCGGAAGGGACGCTGAGAATAAGCCCCGGGTATTTCAATACTGTGAATGATATTGAAGAAACGATCTCAGGGTTGAAGAAGATTGCAGATACTACGTGATCACTGACAACATGGTATGTCGTCTATAACAAATTGGGGATGTTTTCTAATTACTTCCCAACTGCATAAACCTTCCAGTCTGTACTTCCTGCATATACAGAACCTTGTGAGCCGATTGCCGGTGATGAAAGAATTGGAAAGCGTGATAAAGCCTGTTTCCATTTCAAAGCTCCATCAGGCGTTATAGCATACAAATTTCCATTCCATGAGCCTGTAAATATTGTCCCATCAGCGCTTATGGCGGCAGACGACGTAATGGTGTCACCAGTGTCGTAAGACCATTTCAGTGTTCCGTTGGAATTGACAGCATAAAGTTTACCATCCTTTGCTCCTGTATATATAGTACCATCAGGGCTTATGGCTGGTGTAGAATCTATTCTGGATCCAATATTGTATTTCCAAATTAGTTCACCCTTATTATTTGAATCAAGAGCATACAATATTCCATTATGAGATCCAATGAAGACAATACCATTTTCATTGATTGATGGAGAAGAATCAATTTTAGCTTCTGTCTGGAAACTCCATTTGATTCTTCCTTCCTGGCTTACAGCATACAGTCGTCCATCCTGTGATCCGAAATACACTATTCCGTTATCATCAATAGCTGGTGATGATGAAAGTATGTTACTGGAAGTTCTGTAAGACCACTTCTTTGTGCCATTGGGATTAATAGCGTAAAGTTGTCCATCCCATGCTCCTATGTATATCGTTCCGTCCTTACCAATTGCAGGGGATGAATATACATCAGACCCGAGAAAGTATACCCACTTAATCTTGCCGTCAGATTTTAGCGCTATAAGTTTTTTGTTTTTTCCGCCAACATATATGGTTCCGTCAGCACCTATGGCAGGAGTACTGAATAGCTCATCTCCTGTTTTATAATGCCATTTTTCTGTTCCACCTGAATCCAGCGCATAGAGCTTGCCGTCTGTGCTGGCAACATAAATAGTATTGTCAGTGCCTATTACAGGTGAAGACCAGATTTCAGCACCTGATAAAAAGGTCCATTTGATTTCATTTGAGTCTGTCCCCTGATAAGAGCTACGACCTGTATGTTTAAGATCGTGCATAAACATGGGAGAAAAATTATCATAAATTTGAGCTGAACTTGAATTAATGCTGATGTTTAAAGGTATTAAAAAAGTTGCCAGAATGGCCAACTGTTTAGTTGCGAAGGCTATATTACTGTTTAAAATGCACAATCTCATATTGAGTCCTTTCATTACGGAAATATCTGTATGTATCCGCAAAATTATGATTAATTTAAACTGCAAGCTTAAAAGTATGGCGGATTCAGGCTGAGTGCCGAATCCGCCGACAATGAATAAAGAATTAAACCTGAACTGAGCGATTTTATATTATATGCCATTGTAGCCGAAGGCTTCCTGCCCGAATAGGTACCCGTCCGAACGGCATTGCCGGGCGGGCAGGCTGAGTTTCTCAGCATTTGGTGTGCTCACGTAAGTTACGCAACCTCAAGGTTGCGGCTACAAAATCGCTCTATTCAGGTTTAATTAAGAATATAATATTAACAGACAAAAAAACGGAATTCGCTCTAACTCAACGCATCCTGTCCCTGACTATTCCGGAATAATCAGGATTTGGCCTTTTACCAGTAAGCTTTTATCCTCTATTGTGTCTTCATTAGCTTCGTATATTTTATACCACATTGTAGGATCATCGTAATATTTCCTTGAAAGACGGTAAAGTGTGTCTCCTGACACTACTGTGTGTTTGGTAGTTTTTATGGACATTTTGTTGTCCTGCTTTATCTTAAGTGGCGTTTCCATAGACAGAGTTACTTTTTTTGCAAGCGTAATTTCTGGTATCAATATTTCTTGTCCAACGTACAGGGCATCTGGGTCTGACATTTTGCCTTTGTTTGCTTCATATATCTTATACCATTTAGCTTCGTCACCATAATATTTCCTGGATATTTTAAAGAGACTATCATTCGGTTTAACTTTATGAATAACTTTGGCAGCTGCATCTTCCTGTTTTGTCTCCAATACGGCTATTGTCTTTTCATCCTCGGGTATGATTTGTTCTGCTATTTCAGGTTCTTCTGTTATCACTTCTGCAATAGTGATTTCTGACAATGTCTTTTCAGGTTCGATAGAGGCAGTTTTCATTCCTTCCCATTTACCTTCTAATGTGACATTGTCATTGGAAGGATCAACATATGTTTCTTCCACTAACTCTTCGTCTGGCTGAACTTCTTCCGTAGGAGTGCTTTTCTGTGCTATTGTAGTCTTTGTCTTTTCGATAAGTTCATTTATATCAATTTCTTCAATTTCTGATTCTACTGCACCTTCTTCAGCTAAATTTAAATCTTGCGTTTTTGTTTCATATACATTTGTCCTTGTACTAAGAAAAATACCAATTACTACTAGTATTACTACACCGAGTATTATTCCGATTTGTGTGTCTCTTCGCATATTTTTTGTTCCTTTCTTCGTATAAAAAGGTTGATTATGCTCTAGAAGGTTTTAATTTTTTATCTTTTGTTACTGGCGGTGCTTTATGTAATAGTTTATATGCAATCCAGATTGGAAAGAATATACAAATTGTAATTATTTTGAAGACCTTTTTAACAAATTCCCAGTCAAGCAGGATAGGGCTGGCAATGAAAATAGAAGAATATGTACCGACCACAACTCCGATCATCATGACAAACGCAAATCCATGTATCGCCGTTCCTCCAACAGAATAAAGGGCAAATACTACACCAAATGTAGTTAGAGATGTGAGGATAGTTCTGTTCAGGTTCTGGTTAATACTTTTATTTATTAAGTCCTTTGTTATTGTTATATTCTTGCCGGCAAGGTTTTCTCTGATGCGATCAAATAATACAATTGTATCATTTAATGAATACCCAATCAGTGTCAGGAAGGCCGCGACCATTGGCAGGTTTAGTTTTACATCACCAAATATGTTTCCATAATGATCAGCGATTGCAACTGCCCCAACAGTGATTAATACATCATGAACAAGAGTTAATACCGCAGAAACTCCAAATTTCAGTTCACCGAATCTAAACCATATATAAATAATTATTGCCAGGCAAGCAAAAAACAGGGCAAGGGCGGCTCTACTTTTCATTTCACCGGCTACAGTTGAACCTATGCTTACCACTCTCTTGAACGGGTCTGGCTTCGACATTTCTGAGCTTGTGCCTTCAGCGTAAATCTTGTCCTCAAATGTCACAAAAATATCTTCACGTATCTTTTCCTGTATCTTTGATGCATTCAACGCCTTGATGCCAATCATGTAGTCTCTGGCAGTTATATCCAAACCAGTAATTTCACCAACTGAGTTTCTCAGTTGTTTAAAGCCGGAAAACATCTCCCTTAAAGAAGCCTCATCAATGTTATCCTTTAGCTCAATCTGGATTGATGAATTGTCGACTATTCTGATCGGAGGTATATTCAGGGATGCTCCCATTAGTTTGATTGTTTCCAGTACATCTCTTGCTCCCGCAACTTCTAACTTTTTAGAGGCAGCCTTTCTGCTTGTTGTTTCTCTTGTCGACACCATAATATCTTTGTATCCTTCTTTCTTCATTACTATTTCAAGAATGTTTGGGTCAACCGGTTTTTTTGTATCCATGCTCATGGTTGATATCGCTCTGTATTGTGTATTCCTCGGATCGTCTGTAATAGAAGGAAGGTCATCTTTAATATCACCATATTGCGGTTTTACTGCTGAAATATCAAGATGACCTGCAAGGAGAGTGGTTACGTTGCTTATTGTTTCTGTTCTTGATTTATCCTGTGCTAGTCCGGAAATATTTATTGAATATTTTTTGCCTGATTTCTCAATAGGATATAAAGAAATAATACTGTCGCTCCTATATCCAGCCTTGTTGAGGTAATCCTGAATGGTAAATTCATCTAAGGGTTCATTCAAGGTTAGCTGATAGTTTGAAGAGTCACTATGGTTGATTTTGCTGAACAACTTCTCATCAATTACGTTTTGTATGTCATTCTCTATTTTTTGAACGGTTTTCTCATTGTTCAGGCTCTTAATCCTGATTCCAAATTCAGTTGAATCGTTTGTTGTACCAGTGGCGTCTCCACTTGCCCATATATTCTGCACTTCCGCATTGGGATAACCTGTTACTTTCAGTTTGTTTCGTACCTCCACAACAGGCATAGGTTTATTCAGCTTTAATTGAATAAGTGTTCCTCCAGTAAAGTCTATGTCATAATTGTCTTTGCCTCGAAATACAAATACTGAAATACCAATTATGATCAAGACAAGTGAAGCTGTCATGGCAATGCGCCTATAAGACGCAAAGGATGTTTTCGGATTTCTAAACATCTGCAACATTGAGAAACTGCGCATAATGTTTATACCCAGTAATATCTCAAAGATTACCCTTGATACGAATACGGCAGTAAACATGTTGATCAAAAGACCGGCAATCAATACTATTGCGAATCCTTTTACAGGTCCGGTTCCCACTGCATATAAGATAAGTGCAGTGATCAAGGTTGTTAAATTTGAATCTACGATAGTTGTAAAGGCTCTTTCGTAACCATTCTTAACAGCAAGTCTCATTACCTTGCCTTTGGCCTTCTCTTCTCTTATTCTTTCAAAGATCAAGACATTAGCATCAACTGCCATACCTATCATTAAAACGAGGCCGGCGATACCGGGCAGTGTGAGTGTTGCATTCAGGATGGCTAGAGTTCCTACGACAAGGAATATGTTTAAGATGAATGTAACATTTGCTACTACCCCCGCTCCCAGGTAATAGATGCACATAAACAGTATAATAAATATTCCCCCAATGATACCGGCGAGAAGCCCTTTTCTAATTGAGTCTTTACCCAAGCTTGGGCCAACGGTAGTCTCCATTTCCAGTTCAAGGTCTGCAGGAAGGCTACCTGCACGCATCACGGCGATCAGGTCGTTAACTTCCTCCTGGGTAAAATTACCCTCTATGATTCCTTTGCCGGGAATTCTGTCACGTATAATCGGAGCAGAATAAAGAGTTCCGTCCAGGATTATTGCTAATGGCTTTCCAATATTACGTTCAGTTAAACGTCCAAATTTAGCCCTGCCTGCCTGGTCAAATTCAAATCCGATGACCGGCTTAATATCTTTGCGGTCCGGGAAAACCCTTGTAAGGTGCTCTCCCGTTATTTCGATCTTGTTTTGTACAAGATGCCAATCCTGGTTTTCTGCCTCTTCTCCCTTCTTCTTTCTGAGCCAGTGCTTGTAATAGCCTGGCACAGTTCTTCCTGCTTTAGCATCACTGTATTCGGTGCTGTCCGGGGGTGCTGCCAGTCTGAATTCAAGTTTTCCGAGCCGGGTTATTCGCTGCTTCAGACTCTCGGTTTCGCTTTTAGTTGCTCCGGGAACCTGTATAAGGATTCTTCGCATACCCTGCTGTTGCAGCCTGTACTCTAATACACCCTGTGGATCAATCCTTTTTTCTAATAATGCTATTATTTCATCTGTGAGGCCAGGGTGCAGTTCTCCTTCTTCTGCCTTTATTTTGTACAGAAGTTCAGAACCTCCTCTTAAATCGAGACCAAGTTTAATTTGACCTCTGGCGATGTATTCAACATTTTTCTGGATTACAGTTTCGCCTTTTTCGTTAGTTTCTTTCTTTAAAATTGTTTCATTTATTACTGGACTTTTAAACAGGAAGCTAAAGAGTGCCTCTTTTACAATTGTACGGTCGACTACTTTACCGTCTATTTCTGTAATCGTTTCTGTTTTTATTGGTGCATCTGCCGGCGGGTATAACGCCGTTATTGCAATAGCAATAATTATTACGATCAGTGGTATCTTCCATTTCAAATTCTTTGGCATCTAAATTGTCTCCTTAGCTCTTATAGTATGTTTACTCTGTTCAGTTATCTTCTTTTTCATCTCTCGGTGCGGCTACGGATGTTATAGCACTTTTATCAATTCTCAATTTTACATCCTTGGCATCGTCTACCCGGACTACGACTTCATTTTCTTTTACTGATACGACGACACCATGCACGCCTCCAGATGTTACTATTTTATCCTGTTTTCTTACGTTTGAAATCATTTCCAGTCTTTTTTTCTCTTTTTGTTTCTGGGGCCTGATGATAAGGAAATACATAATTGCAAACATTATAATCAAAAGCGGTAAAAATTGCATCATTGGATTTCCCTGTTGTGCTGCCATTAAGAAATTCATTTAAAGCTCCTTTTAAAAAATGTGTTTAATTGGAATAAAATTATTTTTCTATTGTCGTGAAAGAAATTGAGATTTAAATTGTCTGTAATTACCATCTATTATCGATTGCCTCGCTTTTTGCATCATGTTCTCAAAATAGCTTATATTATGCAATGACATAAGACTCAGGCCCAGTATCTCATTTGCTGTGAGTAAATGCCTGATATAAGCCCTTGAGAAGTTTTGGCAAGTGTAACAGGGGCAATCTCCATCAAGCGGTTTCTCATCTTCTCTATAACAGCTATTGTTAATCTTTAATTTGCCTTCAGACGTAAATGCACAGCCATTTCTGCCGTTTCGAGTGGGTATTACACAGTCAAACAAATCAATTCCATGCTCAATACCATCCAAAATGTCAGCAGGGAATCCAACTCCCATCAGATAACGTGGTTTTTCTTCCGGCAAGTGTGGTACAGTATATTCAAGTACTTCGTTCATCAGCATATTTCCTTCACCAACACTCAGGCCGCCTATAGCGTATCCATTAAATCCCATTTCTACCAGTCTGTCAGCACACTCTTCACGAATGTCTTTAAAAACACTTCCCTGTACTATTGCATATAAAGTCTGGTTTTCATTTTGATGAGCGCTACGGCAGCGTTCTGCCCAATTTACTGTTCTATACATGGATTGCCTTGCCCTATCGTTTTCACAAGGATAAGGAAGGCACTCATCAAAAGCCATTATAATATCGGCCCCCAAAGCATTTTGAATTTCCATCACGTTTTCTGGGCCTAAAAATTTACGGGAACCATCAATTGGAGACTGAAACTCGACACCATCGTCTGTTACATTAGTTAAATCCGCCAGGGAAAATACCTGGTAGCCTCCGCTATCAGTAATTATAGGTCTGTCCCATTGCATAAACTTATGCAAACCGCCAAGTTTCTTTATAATATTGTATCCCGGCCTGAGGAATAAGTGATACGCATTACAAAGCAAACCAGGAACATTAGCTTCTTTCAACTGATAAGGTGTCAATGTCTTTACTGTTGCTTGTGTACCAACCGGCATAAAAGCAGGTGTGGATATTAAGCCATGACTCGTGGATATTTCCCCACATCTTGCTTTAGTGTTCTTGTCTGTGGCCAGAAGCCTGAAATGCAATAAATCCTCCAATAGTATTTTATAAAAATATTCTAACCAGTCCCTACGTATTGTGCAGTTTATGTAGGCTGGGTGAAGCGAAGCGCACCCAACAAAACAATAATGTGCGTGTTTAAGGGGACAGTCAGGCGGGACGCCTGACCTATATTAATATAAATGATCTATAGGTCAGGCATCTTGCCTGACTTAATCCCTCAATTCCTCAATATTATAATTCCCACCTGAGACCTTTGGTTGCTCACAGGGGCGAATTTAGCTGCCGACTCGTTCGGGTTATGTTCCTCAATATATTTTTACCAAGTCCATTTCCGGATAGTAGTGTTTTAAGATATCGTACCATTTAAATCCGGAATTTGCCATGCCTTGTGTTCCATACTGGCACAATCCAACTCCATGTCCCCAACCTCTTCCATCAAAGATTAGCGAGCTACCATTATTCTTAACCTTAAAAGCTGTGCTACGCAAGTTTTTTGGTCCTACTATAAGTCGAAACTCGTTTGCATTCACTCTTTTTGTTCCTCCTGAATGCTCAATTTTGATTGTAGAGCAGTGACCGCCGGGTCCGATTTCTTCAGCAACTATATTGGTTATTTTTTTTACATTTAAGTTGGCCTTTCCCAGTTCTTTTCTAATCTCGTTCTTTTTAATATCCTGTTTCCAAATATAGTATTTTGATTTATTGCAGTACCCGCAGTCTACGCCACTTAAAGGCGGGATGTTCTTGAGATTAAACACTGTATTGACGTCTTCCGTGTGCCCTCCACATGTACTGTGAAAATATCCTGGAAAAAGTTCCCAATTATACACCATTACAGTTCCTCTGGATTTATCTACTATATCTTTTGTCTTTGTTTGGTAATTGTACGAGCCATTATATGCAAGGTCCAGTTTGCCTATATGATACAGGGCATTGTTATTGGTTTTTTTCTGATAAATTGCATAAGTACGCGCGGCAATTACCTGTGCCTGTATTGCGTCGTCCTGCCACAATGTCGGCATCTCTTCCTCTATAACACCGGGTAGGTATTCTTCAATACCTATTTCTTCCAATACAGAGAATCTGTCCTGCTTTTGTGGTACTAATATGAGCTTACCACGATACTTTGATTTATCAATTTTGATGAAACCATTATCAGAAACAATGCCGACGTTAGTGTTTGTTTTCACAAAAGTAGTAGAGTTCTTAGATGCTGAATGAGAGGCTTGTGGCCTTATTCGAAACTCTCCTGATTTTAAGAATATGACTGACTTTGGTAAATTAGTTCTACTGGCCAGAATTTTATTACTGTCAAGGTCTGAAATACTATATGGCTGACTAATTTCTATTTCTGTTTCTTTTATATCTTTTTGTAACAACACACGAATGTCCGGCTGGGTTTTCAGGTATTTGTCGTATTTGTATACGGTTTCTATTTTCGTGCCGGTACTGAGACAGGAAACAAGCAGTGCAATTAATAGAAAGATAAAAGCCAGGCCAAATAAGACGTATTTAATCTTTGAAGTAATTATGAACAATTTATTTGTTCCTCTTTCAGGGAGTTATTCTTAGTCATATTTTCTTTTAACTTCCAACCTTCGTATAAATTACGCGTTGTATCTTTGTATCTTTCATATTCACTGAAAATACAACCACAATACGATTGTCTATATAGCATCTTCTTTTTTGCGATCTCACGGCTGCATTCACATAGATGCCTGTAGTCCTTATATTCGAAAGTGATGCCAACTTGCTCTGATATTTGTTCGCCGATCTCTTTGATCTTCTCATGGTCCTGTTGTTTGCTGAAGAGTAACGTTGAACAAAATGCATCGAACCCTTTTTCTTTTGCATAATTGGCTGTATTTCTAAGCCTTAATCTATAACAATCTTCACATCTGTTATTTCCTTCATAGTCAACTTCCTTCAGGTATTCCATTAGTCCATATTCTTCGCAATAATCTATTTCTATCGGATCACTTTCCTGGAATATGCGCATTGCCTTGAGTCTTTTTCTGAATTCCAATAAGGGATGAATATTGGGATTATAAAAATAACCATGAACATGGATTTTGTCCTTTCTTAACTCTTCAAGTGGCGCACAAAGACAGCCTGCACAACAAATATGTAGTAAAAGATTTGTCATTTAATCAAACGAAAGTATAGTTTGTTTTCCAGCAACGGCCTTATGGCCCATATATTCATATGCCAGTTGTGTTGCGATTCTGCCTCTAGGTGTTTTGCTTAAATAGCCCTTCTGAATCAGGTAAGGTTCATAAACTTCTTCTATCGTATCTTCCTGTTCATTTACGGAAACGGCAATTGTTTTCAAGCCAATCGGTCCTCCTCCATGTTGTATTATTGCCTGTAGTATTTTTCTGTCCAAGTTTCCAAAGCCGTCATGGTCAACACCCAACATATTGAAGCCTAACTTTGTAATGTTTTCTGTAATTTTGTTACTGCCTTTTACCTGTGCAACATCCCTGATTCTTCTAATAAACCTATTTACAATCCTTGGTGTGCCCCTGGAGCTTTTTGCAATCATCTCGGCGCTCTTCTCATCAATTTCTACTTTCAGTGTTTTTGCAGATTTAATGGCAATTTCTCTCAATTCCGCCCATGGATAGAAGTCCAATCTTTCCAGAACTCCGAACCTGGCGCGAAAAGATGGCGTTAACATCCCTTCGCGTGTAGTTGATCCTACAAGTGTGAAATGCGGGAGATTAATCTTGACAGATCTGGCGCTAGGCCCCTGGTCAATCAAGATATCAATTGAATAATCTTCCATTGCCGAATAGAGATATTCCTCCGTGGTTTTGTTCAATCTGTGAATTTCATCTATAAAAAGGATGTCTCCCTGTTTTAAATTAGTCAGTATACCGGCCAAATCGCCAGGCTTGTCAAGCACCGGTCCAGAGGTCGCTTTGATGTCTACTTTAATTTCGTTGGCAATGATTTGCGAAAGAGTTGTCTTTCCTAATCCTTGCGAACCTGAAAATAAAATATGGTCAAGCACATCACCTCTTTTTTTTGAGGCTTCTATATAAATATGCAGGTTTTCTTTTATCGGCTCCTGTCCAATAAAATCAGTAAATCTTTTTGGCCGCAGTGCGATATCAAGAGTCTTATCTTCAGGATCAACATCGCAGGAAAGGACGTTATTGTCAGACATTTTCAAGGCACCATGATATTTTGTTTATAAAAAGTAACGGTCAGTAAATTATACGCGGCTTAGAGCCTCTTTGATGAGTACTTCAACGCCATCTGAGACGTCAATATTTCCGGACGCTGAGTTTACGGCCTTTTCTGATTCTAACCTTGTATAACCGAGTGAAGTCATCGCCATTATAGCATCTGAAACAATTGCCATCTTCTCTGTTTCAGCAGAAGATACTGTTTCAGGCAAAATATTTTTTATAGTTTCTTTCAACTCTAATATTATTCTTTCAGCAGTCTTCTTTCCTATTCCCTTGATATGCTGTAGAGATTTTGGGTCATTTCCAACAACATATTTTTCAAATTGGCTTATAGAGCTGCTTGATAGTATTGTAAGCGCCATGTTTGGGCCTACACCATTAACTGAAAGAAGCAAATTAAACAAGTCTCGCTCTTCCAGTGAAAAAAACCCGTAGATTTTTAATTCATCATCTCTTATCGAGAGTTTTGTATATAACTTAGCAATTTTTTTATTTGAAATCCTCTCAAATGTTGATAGTGGTATGTGCATTCCGTACCCAATACCGTTGGTTTCGATTGTGGCAGTGGTAGGCGTTTTATGTACTATATTACCATGAATATAATCAAACATTAAATCAATGTCAAATGAACCTGCATTATTACATTATAAAGGGATTTAAACTATGACGTGTCTGTGGAATAACCAGAAACAGCTATAAGCTTTATAATAGTGGAATAATTAGGTACTTTAGTAAAATTCGTGGGTGAGATAGCTAAAGAAGCCCGACATTTGTTTCATGAGATTTGTTATATGCGCGGTTTGATCTTAAGCTTATATCAAAATCTATCCTTTGTCGTTTTCGCTATAAAGCTCTAAACCAAGCCCATCAAGCTGGCCCTTTATTTCATCAATATCTGTCTGCTTAAAACCATTTTGTTCTAAGAGTTCAGTTTCTGTTTTAGATGCTAATTCGCCTATGGTTTCTATTCCCAACTTTTCAAGCGCTTTACTGCAATGCTTGGAAAGTTCCATTTCTGAAATTGCTTTTGACAGGTTATCCTTGTTTTCATCGGTATCAGTATCAATAAAAATATCCGCATGTTTCTTTTCATCTACGGACTGCCCGAGACGCAGGCCTTTTTGGTTAAGTATATTTGTTATTTCTGTTAATGAAGTTTCTCCGAAATTTTTGTATGATAATAGTTCAAGTTCGGATACTCGTGTCAAATCTGCAAGAGTTTTTATATTCATGCGTTCCAGGCAATTTTTACTTCTAACAGACAGTTCGAAATCTGAAATTGGAATATTTAAGACTTCGGTCTCTATGTCTTCTTTCTTTACCTTATCCTCATCGTAAAGCATGTTTATGCCGGCTCTTGCATCTTTGAGATAAAGCTTCGCAGTTTCGTGATTCGGATATGATTGTAAAACTGCTTCATAACAAGAAATAGCTTTTTCATAATCATCGTTGTCTTCATATAGCAGCCCCAGGTTAATCATTGCATTGGTGTGTACAGGAACTTCCTTGACACATTTTTCATAGTATTCGAGTGCTTTTTCGTCTTCTCCGCTAAGGTCAAAATCGTAAGCAAGGCGAAATAATGTGTCAGGGTGGGAGGGATCAATTTCCAGTGCGCGATTATAATGTGTTAAAGCATCTTCAGCTTCGCCAAGATCATCAAGGCAATGTGCCCATTGATAATGAAGGCTGGCTTCGTTATCATATGTTTTTGATAATTTTTCGATTGATTTTAGAGCGCTTTCAAGGTCGCCGGACATTCTCTGTGTTTCAGCGATATCTATTAGTATCTCAAACTCTTTAGCGTCTGATCGTTTCGACCGTTCAAAGTAATCTATTGCCTTTTCATAATCTTTAAGTTCCTGATAGCATTTACCAAGAAAGTAACATGCAACCTTGCGGGACTTTAGTTCGGTAAGTATTTCTATGGCTTCCTCCTGTTTTCCCGCAATCCAGAGGCATATACCTAGAATCAATGTGTTCTCCTTTGTCTCTTCATCATTAGCACTTTCGATAGATGATCTGAGCGCCTTAAGCTTTTTCTCCAGTTTTTCATAATTCTCTTTAGTTGTGTAAACTTGTCTTTTTAATGTGTTTATGTTCTCAATTGATAGTTCATCTTGAGAAAAAGCTTCTTTGAAATCCAGTTCACTGCTCACCATTAACTTTGCTCCCTTATTTTAAATAATTATGCACTTCGTAAGATTATCAGAATTAAAAGATTTGTGCTATTACAGATTATAAATATTGGCAATTGGAAGGTGTCATAAGTTTAGACAAACCAACTATATTGATGAAGTTAATATATATCAGATATATTCCAAAATGCAAATGAAAATTTGTCGGAAATTAAAGGTTTGACTAATACTTATGACTATGATATAGATAAATTCAAGCCTTCAGTTAATCGAAATTATACCAGATTCATACCTTTCCTGATAAACTTTTAAGATATCCTCAATTTGCATCACTAAAATATATTGATTTACCATGAAAAACAAGTTTGAAGTAAAGGTCAATAACCTTGTCTTCGGAGAAAAACATCCATTAGTCTTGATTGCAGGGCCATGTGTAATTGAAACGGAAATAGAATGTTGCCGTATTGCTGAAAAATTGAAAGATATAGCCGCCAAGGCAGAAATTCCATTCATTTTCAAGGCTTCATATGATAAGGCAAACCGTACCTCCATAAAGTCTTATAGAGGTCCGGGTGTTAAAAAAGGTATTAAGATTCTAGCGAAGATTAAGAGGCAAATCGGAGTGCCTGTCCTTTCAGATGTTCATTGTCGCAGCGAAATTGATGAGGTAAAGGATGTTTTAGATGTCATCCAAATACCTGCATTTCTTTGCAGACAAACAGATTTAATTATACATGCAGCTAAAACAGGAAGGCCCATAAACATTAAAAAGGGGCAATTTCTAGCACCGTGGGATGTAAAGAACATAGCGGAAAAGGTGCTTTCAACTGGCAATAAGAACATAATATTTACTGAAAGAGGCACAATGTTTGGCTATAACAACCTTGTAGCTGACATGCGTTCTATAGTTATTATAAGGAAGATGGGATTCCCTGTAGTTTATGATGCTACACACAGTATTCAATTACCCGGCGGAAAGGGCTCGGCCTCCGGCGGGCAGAGGGAAATGATTGAGCCTTTGGCAAGTGCTGCTGTTGCTGTAGGTTGTGATGGGTTATTTGTTGAAACACATGAAAAACCCGGAAAGGCATTGTCGGATTCTGCCACAATGTTGCCGTTAAGGCAATTACTGCCTCTAATTAAAAAGGTAATAAGAATACGGGAAGCCTTGAAGTCTGAATAGACACTGATTCCCCACGGACAAAAAGCGCCGAGGGCGAGTAAAAGGCACGTATTTACACTAAGTTAACTTTCATTTAATGTTAGGCGCTTTTAACTTGGAACTTCTGGTATTATGCAAAAGAACGAAACATTGGCTGAATCAATCGAAATAGTAAAAAACTTAGGTGAAATATATGACGAGGAAAATTTAAGGGTTAATATCGATTTTGATCCAAACGATGGCATGACTATTGTTAAATTTCAGGACATAAATAGCAATGAAAATACCATATTTATAAATTCAAATAATAAGACGATAAGCGGTATTGATGCTACTAAATTCTGGTTGCCGGACTATTCCAATACACAGAAAGCAAATAAGCGGGTTCTCAGGTTTCTTGAGGATAAAGGCTATTCTCTCTCAAATATTACGTATAGAAAATCGTAGTATTATTTTCAAATCTCATCCCATATTTTCTTAATATTGTTTTTTCTAATTTCGAACCGGTTGATATCTGCACCACACAAAGAAATGAAATAATGGCGGAATCTCCCAATTTATCTCCTGTTTTCGTTACAGCCTTTTAAAAAAGCTCTTGACCCACTGCGTATGCCTCTGATGTTGTAACCTCCTTCCTGGATAACAAGTAAAGGCTTCTTTGTCGATATCAGACGGTTTCCGATACTCTCAAATATTTTAGGACTCAAAAGAAACGTGCCTGTCGGGTCTCCTTTAAGAATATCAAATCCGAGGGAAACAACCAGAATATCCGGATTGAAGTTCAAAATCAGTTTTAACGCTTTGCCAAACACACGAAGATATTTATCATTCTCTGTTCGCGGCGCCAGAGGAAAATTCCTGTTAAAATCAACGCCTTCACCTTCACCTCTCTCAGACTCATAACCGGAAAAGTACGGATATGAGTAATCGGGATGGCCATGTATAGATACTGTCAGGACATCCTTTCTATGATAAAAAATATCCTGAGTACCGTTGCCATGATGAAAATCAATATCAAGAACAGCCACCTTTCCCTCCTGACTGAGATAGTTTGCCGCGATAGCCGCATTATTAAAATAGCAGAATCCGCCGAAGAAACGTTTTCCGGCGTGATGTCCGGGAGGCCTGCATATAGAGTATGCCAGCCGTTTCCCTGACAGGATTTCATCCGCGCCTGTCAAGGCGGTATTTACGGCTGCACGCGCCGCTTTGTAAGCATTGGCGTTTAATGGAGTTCCGGTATCAATGCAATAATAACCTGCCTGTACCGGCAACTCCTTTGGACGATTATCCGGCCTCCTGATAGGAAACGTATCCGGGTAAACAGGGCGCCCCTGCCGCAGTGAAGCGCAGACCGTACGCAGGTAATGAACAAATATTTTATCGTGAACGGCAAGTATCCATTTCTCGCCGTATTCACGCGGAGGCGTAGACACAAAACCGCCGACATCTCTGATAATATCCCTGATGACTTCCACCCGTATAGGACGTTCGAAATATCCGCGTTCCTTAACATGATGAATTTCGTGTTTAGGACTGAACACGGAAGTATACGCGAGAGGTGAATTAAAGTTCCGTATTATCCGATGCTCCTTTCCAGCCTTAATATAACGAAGAGGACGGAAATTAACAGGATCGTCACTGAAGGATTCAATAACCTGATCAACGTACTCTGAATCGGCAACCCTGGCAAAACGGGTTGTAAGAATCATCTTAACAGCCTCCTGAGCCTCCTTCCTGGCAAGAGTATGGGTAACACCCAGGCCGTCGAATAATAAAATGGCAGTTGTCGGCGGATCACCTACAGGAACAGAATATGCGTGATTCTCTATCTCCCTTACACCATGCAATTCGTAAAAGCGAACGGTCATCTGAGCCTGTTTTAACTCTACAGGGTTGGTGGTTAATTCCGGCAAATCCGGCTGCACTTCAAAATAGAGCCCTTTAACGGAAAGGTTTCTGCAGTATTCACTGACCACCGCCTCATATAGCGCGCTGCCTACGCCCCTGCCGCGCAACCCTGATCGAGTGGCAATGAAATCCAGGAAACAGAAGTTTATCTCCGGAAAATGCATGACAAGGGCAAACCCATCCACCCGTCCCAGAGCGCCTTCCGCGACAACCAGAATTGTACAATATCTGTGCCGTATTGGATCACGAATCAGCAACGGAATCTTTTCCGCGTATCCTGCCAACTTTGGAAAACTTTGTACAAAAATTTCCTGAATCTGTTTCACACGGTCCCTGGATATAAGCGAGCCGGTATCTCTTAAAATTCTTATTCTGATCATAGGTAACTCTTACTGGAAATTAACAGGACTTTCGCTTTAACGGATCTGGCCGTAATGGTTTTATGTTTAATAATGAATGGTTCTATTTACAGAGCTAAGCTCAGCTTTGCAAGATTGAATCGACATGTTGGGCTTTGTCTTCTCTGTTGATTAAAGACGCCAGTTCCTGCCCGAATAGGTACAGGCGGGTAGCCTTGCGCTTAATGTACGAAAGCAAACCTAAAGGATTGCCCTACGTGTTACATGCAAAAACCTAACCGGACACTACTGATAAAAACTATAATATTTTCGATTCTTATTTCATCACATGAGGGCATTCTTGACCTTTTCCGGTATCGCCATAGGTTTTCTGTTTATATCCAGGCATGCAAGGAGGGTTGTGCCTTCTGCAATCAGTTTTTCTTCATTATTACGCCTGATCTCATAACAAAATTCAATTCTTGCATGTTTCATCTTTGATAAACATGTTTTTATGACGAGTAGATCATCGAACATTGCCGGCGCCCTGTATTTACAATGCGCTTCCGCTACAGCCAGAAAAATATTTTCCTTCTCAATCTCTGCGTATGAGATTCCGTGATTGCGTAAGAATTCTATCCTGCCCATTTCGAAATAAACAAAGTAGTTAGAGTAATACACAATGCCCATCTGGTCTGTTTCCTGGTACCTTACTCTAACGTTAATTTCATTGCATTTCATAGTTGATTGTCTTCAAAAAGCTGAGCTTAGCTACTTGAAAACGGGGTACACATCAAGCAGTATTATAATTTAGCTATCATTAGTTATATAACGGTGACAGGCCTCTCTTTCGAGAGGATTCCAGTTCTGGAAACCTCTCGAAAGAGAGGCCTGCTTGACCAGGTTGGTTTATGACTTGGCAGCCTTTAGGAATGAATCACTGTAGATTTGCTTATTAAGAAGCATTTCAGAGCAGATTGCAGCATCCATGAGTTCGGTATCAAGTACATCCATGAGAGCCGTGTCCATACCCGCAGCAATTGCCATTGTTAAGAACGTTCTGCTTATTAAAGATTTCTCCTTCGTTCCCTGAGACAAATTGCTTAAACCAACAGTTATGTGTGGAGGGGGATCGGAGATAAGTTTTATCTGATTAAATACCTCCAGCATATAAGCGGGTTGTTTCTGGTCAACAGTTATCGTGAACAAAATAGGATCAATAAAGATTTTGTCCATATCAACATCATGTTCCATAGCCTTTCCGGCAATCTCAGCTGCTATCTCAACGCGAGTGTCTATGTTTTGGGGAATACCGTCCTTATTCATGGTAAGACAAATTAAAGCAGCATTATGCTGTTTTGCAAGCTGCATGTATGTGTCAAGTACTTCAGGATCACCTTGAGCAGAATTAATCATAACGTCATTTTTGATTACCTCCAGGCCAGCCTTAATAACACTCAATTTCTGGCTATCTATTGAAATAGGCGTCTTTACCGCTTCCTGTGTCGACTCTACCAGCCATCTCATGGCATCCTCTTGATCCGCAGCAGCAGTGCCAACGTTTATGTCCAGATATGTAGCGCCTGCTTCAGTCTGTTTTTTTGCTAATTCATGGATTACAGAGGGATCCCTTTCTTTAATAGCCTTCTTTACATCCAGAAACATTCCATTAATTCTTTCAGCCAGGGTTATCATCTTCTTCTCCTTCTATGTAAGATTTTCTATATGTTTTTTTACAATTGAAACTGCTTCAGGATGGTTCATCCTGATTATATCAACACCGGATTGAATCAAGGTTGTGGCGGTAATTGCTTCCCACATGCTCCCTCTGTCAGCAAAAGATCCCCAATTAGGAGCTTCGCTGTCACTGGCCTTTGCTTCTTTTGCACGCCATGCTTCATGGCCAACATCACAGATAACCGGGGTTGCCATCTGGCGGTCTCCGGACAATGCTGCAATCCTCACTCTTTCATGTATTGAATAGCAGTACTCAATACCATAACCAAGAGCGCCGGTAGTCTGAAACATTACAATCCTGTCGGTAGGAAACCCCAGGTCGGTAACCAGGATGTTAATTTGTTTCCCAATGTTTATGTCTACAGGCGCTTGTGTTATCAGGTTGTGTCCGTCTGCAAGACATACAGCAGTGATTGTTTTGTAATTTTCCTGTGTAGCGCCTCCAATGAGACATCTTTCTCCCTTTGTAGCCTCACTAACCTTTGGCAATATCTCGTTGTCCCTTTCATCATTTTCACAACCCCAGATTATAAGAGGTATATCAACGGCTTGCAGGATAGATTTAACCGTATTTACTGTTTCATCGGCGCCTATATTTCCCTTATCCGGGTGTATCCCGTCAAGTTTCAGACAAATTAAGTCAGCGCCAAATTCAGCACACTTCCTGGCCCAGTTTGCAGGGTTGTCGACAACATCCGCATAATGCTTCAAAAGTGGTTCAGGCCAATCTTCAGGTGGCGCGTCATAAACATCCATTGCAATTGCCGGCTTGTGCCCGGGATTACCATCAAAATCCATAAACGGAAGGCTGTTTGCACCACCAATGGTTACAGTTTTCCCCCTGGTTCCACCCTCTTCTTTAGTTGCTCCGATAGTAACTTCCTGTACGACTCCAGTCCACTTCTCTACTACATTTGCTATTTCCATATGTTTTCTCTCCAGACTAAAATGTAATCATTTATCAGTTGAAACCAGTACAAATTTATCCATTAGATTTCTAATTTCGCTATAAACTGCATTTTCTTTACTTATTTCTAATAGCGACTCACCGGAAGTGATGTGTTCAAAAATTTCGTCATCAAATGGTAGTTTAGCAGATATCTCAAACCCTGATTTGGAAATTTCTGCTTCGACCTTTTCGTTAACTCCTTTTTTTGGGACTTTACACATTACGTATATTACTTCTTTTATCTTTATAGGCAGGCTCACGATTAATTCCGTTATCCTTTTTGCTGTATGTACGCCGATGATTGTAGCTTCAAATGCAATTATGAGAAGGTCAACATCATTCGTAGTCCTCCGTGACAGGTGTTCCATACCGGCCTCGGTGTCAATTACTATAAAAGGGTAACTCTGTTCAGCTTTGTCAAGATATTTACGAAGTATGTTGTTGGCATAGCAATAACATTTTGGCCCCTCAGGTCTCCCCATCGTAAGCAGATCAAATTTGCTTTCCTCAACTATACAATCTTCAATACAGTATTCTATGTATCTGGCCTTTGACATGGATGCTGGAATCTCCACTCTTTTTTCGACTACGTCTTCACGTATATCTGCAATTGTTCCCTTTACATCCACTCCTAATGATATTCCCAGGGATGAGTTAGGGTCAGCGTCTACCGCCAGTACAGCTTTTCCAAGTTCTTGTGTTATATAACGTATGATCAGGGTTGCAGTGGTTGATTTGCCTGTGCCACCCTTTCCCGCCATTGCTATAGTATATGACATTTTAATTTATTCCTGTTAATTGCGTATTTTGTGAAGCTAATTCTTTTTGTACTGAAGGAAATGCATCAAGGTCAGTATGCGGAAGAAAATTGGCTGACATAAACTCTTCCATATACTTCTGGTTTCCCATAAGATCAAAATATGTCATTTGTGAGGCTATGTTCTGGACAACCTCAAATGCTTCTTCGGATATTAAAGCCATCTTTGCACCGGTTAAGGATGTATTACCAACAAACTTTATCCGTGACGTCGGCATATCCGGTAACATGCCGATTGTTATGGCATTTCTGACATTAAGGTAATTTCCAAATCCGCCGGCAAGATAGACACAATGTACTTCGTTTATGCTTAAGCCCATAGATTCTACGAGGATTGAAACTGCTGCATAGATTGCACCCTTGGAACGCACCAGATTTGCGATATCAGCCTGTGTTATTACTATCTCGCTATCTATGCCCGTCTCTTCTTTGTCAACTAAAACAAATTCATATTCATCGTCTTTTTTCCTTAATTTGTCAGTTTTCATGCCTTTTTGAAAATTTCCTGATTTGTCGATAATTCCGCTTCGTAACATTTCAGCGATACAGTCCAGCAAGCCGGAACCGCATATCCCCCTCGGCGGGATATTTCCAATGGTGGAATAACTTACTTCAAAATCCTTTGTTATATGCATAATTTCAATGGCGCCTTTAGCCGCCCTCATTCCATGTTTGACGCCGCTTCCTTCAAAGGCCGGCCCTGCAGAGGCGGAACAGCAGACCATCCACTCTTTGTTTCCAAGCACCACTTCGCCATTAGTGCCAATGTCTATGAAGAGGGAAGGCATTTCCTCTTTATCGAGTCTTATGGCAGCGGCTCCTGAAGTTATGTCCGCACCCACATAAGCCGCTACACTTGGAAGTGTGTAAAGAAGCCCGCGGCTGTTTATGTTTATTCCCACTTGAATTGCCCTTATGGGTGGGATAAAGTTGGCAGTAGGAATATATGGTTCTTTCCTGATACGTTCCGGGTCCAGGCCTAACAGGAAGTGGTGCATTGTTGTATTGCCGGCACATAATATGGAAGTTATGTCTTCCAGATTTATACTGTTTCTCTTGACTAAAGTCGAAATAAGATTGTTTATATCTGACACAATTGCCGTTTGCATTTCAGCAAGGGCTTCATTCTGCATTGCGTATATTATCCTCTGGATGTAGTCTTCTCCAAATTTCATTTGCGTATTATAAATAGCTTCGGAGTCAACTACCTTTGATGTTTCAATCTCAAGCAGGCTTGCTACTACAGTTGTGGTTCCAATATCTATTGCAATGCCATAATTCAAGTGACTGGTATCACCCGGCTGGACGTCAACAATTTCAAGCGTACGGCCGCGGTGTCCTAATGTAACGGTTACTGTCCAGTCATTTTGCCTCAGTACTTCCGGGAGTTTTTTCAATATACTGTATCCCGTTTGCATAACGTTCAGTTCCACTCCCTGTTTCATCATTATCGCCTGACAAAGGCGTTCGTGGTCAGCAACGTTATCGTCCATTGACGGCGGCTCTAATTTAAGACATACCTTTTTAACCAGGGGATCATGCTTGAATTGTGCTTGATCCAGGATCGCCTTCCATGTCATGAAATGCTGTTCATTCTGGTCTAAAAGTATTTTCTTTCCTTCAAGCCTTGTCTCCTTGGGGATTAGAATCTTCAGGTCACTGGTAATCCGTGCCTCACATGCAAGTATATAATTCTTTTCCGCCTCGTCTTCGCTCAGTAATTTAGTTGGTGGTGCATCGACATTCCCGCTTGAAAGAATAACCTTACATTTTCCGCAAATGCCGTCTCCCCCGCATATACTGTTAATGTATATATTAGCCTTGTGTGCAGCATCAAGAACCGTGTTTCCACTCTTGACCTCTACAGTCTTATCGTTGGGCAGAAAATGTATCTTGAAAGTATTATTATCGTTTTCAGACATGGTAAATTTTTAAAGTGGGTAAATTAACATATGAGGGATTTCAATATTGATACAAATAATGTAGGGGCGTATTGCAATACGCCCCTACGTGTGTCAAATTATACTTTTTTGTGTATACTAATGCCATGTAGTTTTAAGGTACGTTGGTAATCCGGAGGCCTCTTTTGGCCCGACGAGCACTTCCCAATTTGTTTTTTCCTGTATCTTGGCCGAAAGCACTGCTACAAGTCCGGGAATTATTAGTTTTTTGTGTTTAACCTTTTCTTCTATCTTAGCATCTGTCATAGCCTTTGAAATAACGTCTTCGTTAAGTTTATCACCGGAATACGCTGTCAGGACGGAAGTCCCTTCAGTTCCGACCGCCAGAATAAATGCCGGTGTACGGCTTGCTTCCACCTCTCCTTCAACAGTGTAATACGTTAGTGAGAAGTTTGTCGTAAAGAGGACAGGTGAATTGTCGTTTACCTGGCCAACTTCATAGAGCTTTGGTTCAACTTGAACAGGTTTCTGCGGGTCAGTGAAAATGTTCTGGCGTACGGTCAGCAGCGGCATGATCTGCCATGGTTCACATGAATCAACTACCACTATTCCCGCATACTTTGACATAAAAACGCTGGCGCTTGCAATCTCCTGTTCTGGGTTACCGTTTGGCATATATGTTAAGGCAGGGAAGCCAAGTTGTCGAAATGCCTTTTTTAGCGCCGCTCTTCTAATCTTTGTAAGACCCTGCAGTATCTCTTTAGCGCTTTCTGAAACCTGGTTCAAGACTATTTCTGTAACACCAACTCCCTTAATCTTCTCTGTCAGATCTGCCAGTTCCTCCAGAGTAGGGGCGCTTATTGTCATTGGGCAGTTCTTTTCTTTTGCTATAGTAGCCATAGCTTCCCAGTTTTCTGAATTCGCTCCATAGATTAATGGTTTTTTATCCGCACAAGTCTCTAAAGCCGCCTTCATATTATCTGCTGATTTACTCTCCAGTATTATGGACAAATGCGTGTTTTCACTGACGGTCTTTGCTCTTTCCACAAACTTTGACGCATCGCCGCTATTATTTTGCAGTACAATAAGATCTATTTCAATTTCTGTCCCAACTCGTGTGAACTTGAGACTGTTTATTTTTTTCAGCCTTTCATTAAATGCTGTATCGTCGAGGTCGTCACTTAAGGTTACTGCGACTCCAGTAGGGTTATAGAATTTTTCGTCGTGCCTGAATAGTACGTTCTCTTCACCTATGCTTACCTGTTTTTCACCACTTCCTATTGTAACCAGCTTAATCGGTGGCGCCGATGCTTCGCCTAGTATGCTTTTTGCCTCTTCGCTTACGTCAGGGCAGTCTTTCAGTTCAGCCTTCTTTTGTGCCAATTGCATTGCGAATGCCAGACATGTTGCTCTTCCACATTTCTTACAGTTTGTTTTTGGGAGAAGTTTAAATATTTCAAGACCTGTCAGTGCCATATGTCCAATCCTCTATATTTTGTAAAGTTAACTATAATAAGTCGCTTTGTGTTTTAATTATTTTGCTGATTAACCCGTATTTAACTGCCTCTTCGGCAGACATCCAGTAATTTCTTCTTGTATCATTTTCTACTTTTTCAAACGCTTGGCCTGTTTCTTCGGATATCATCCTGTTGATTTTTTCACGGCATTTCAGTATTTCACTAGCCTCAATTTGTATATCTGAGGCTGTGCCATGAACTCCAGTTGACGGTTGATGAATAAGTATTCTGGAATTTGGCAGGCTGACCCTGTTTTCTTTGCCGGTGCCTAGAAGGATTATTACTGCCGCGCTTGCAGCAACACCCGCACATATATTTATGATGCCAGGTTTTACAAATTTCATCATGTCGTATATTGCAAATCCCGCATCCGCATCGCCTCCGGGGGAGTTAATGTATACTTTTATTTCTTTTTCCGGGTCTTCCTGTTCCAGTATTAGAAGTTGTGCAATTGTCCTTTGAGCTAATCGCTTGGTAATTACGTCTGTAATCATTATTGTGCGGCTCTTCATAAGCTTTTCGCCTATGGGATCGACACGCTGATTCTCTTTTTTGTCATCGTCTTGAAAATTTGTTTCTTTCATTTTTCCCCTTCATTTTAAAACATAGGTTCCATTGCCAGCGCCGGATGATTTACTTTTTGCATGTGCTCTTAAACTTCCTCTTCTGTCTGGGCAATTGTTTCGTCTGCAATCTTATTAAGGAAATCTTCCAGGCCTGCTTCTTCTGCCGCTTCAGTGATTGCATCTCCTATCTCGTCTTTAAGCTGTTTTGGCATCCAAACCTGCCTGGCAAGGCCACCGTCTCCTGATATAAATTTACTGCTGCTCATGTAAAACTTACTATGCCCTACGAATCCAGGTGTTTGTATGCCGCCTCCCACGGTTCCCGCAAGCGTTGAGAACTTCATTCCGCATGGAGTCATTCCTGTGAAGTCTCTATCTACCGTCATTATTCCGTTGGTCATCGGCAGCATTGCAGAAATACATTCGAAACAACCGCAACTTGTCATTGGATTTGTAACCATGCTGTACATGCTTACCTGTTCAAACTCTTTGTTGGAAGCCTGGTACAGGAAGTCATTTGTCCCTTCCCAAAGCCCAAGCTTTTCATCTATCAATTTGCCTTTTTCAATAGGCTGGTTAGGTCCTGTTGGAGTTATTTCGTAACCTGCCTTACCGTCCAACCAGCTTACGGCTCCACATAACCCAGAACGCTCAGGTGAAATTATACATACGTGGCTGGGTGCAAAACTCTGGCATAATGTACAGCTATAAAACTGGTTTACCGATGTGTCCGTCATTCCGAGAGCCCTTTCATCACGTTCGGTAAACGCTGCCTTAACCTCATCGAGTTTCTTCTCGACATCCTCCTTCTTTGTAAACAATGTAACCTGAACCTTATCCAATAATGCGCCGTATTCTTCATGATATTTGGCATGGATTATCTTGCCTATGTGTAGTAATCTAAATCCTTTATTATAGGCATCTTTGCTGATTCTGTGCCTGATAATGTCTCTCTGTCCCATATGAAAAAAGCCCTGTGCTTCTCCCAGAAAATGATGCGTTCTTCGCTCAAAGATAGGTTCAAACTCACTCTGCATCTTGCGCCCCGATACTTCTACGTAGACTCCTAACGGTTTGCCGGGACCCTGTTCCATTTCATCCATATCAGGGCCAACGACTTCTATCTTGCCATCTTCAATTTCGCTGTTATCTCGCATTACAACATATTCAAATGATGGTGTGCCAGGGCCGCCTATCTCTATCTGCATGTCTTCCTTTCTGATCCTTTCACCTTCAAAAGCAGGGCCATACGGCACCGGAATGTCTACCTTGGCAGCAGCTACCTTGAGGCCCCTTACTTCTATACATTTCTCAACAATCTTGTCATGAGGAACAAGCGGAACGACATGCTCGTATGTGCAAACACCCGTAGGCAGGATTTTTGGTATGTCTGTATCTGCAATTGTCGGGAAGCCATAATTTATTGCGCCTGCTGCATTGGCATACTTCTCATCATCAACTTCTCCCAGCGCCATTACAAATGCAAATATCCTGTTCTTGTTATAAATCAGATTCTTTGTAAAATCAGCCGGCGGTATACCTCCAAATGATAGAGCCGCTTTGTTTGCGAAACCAAGAGAGTAAATAGTAGAGGTTATACTTTTGCCGAATGGTACTAACCTTGTTTCCCATCCAAGCTGTACTCCCTCTTCATCAAGTTGTTCGGCAAAAGACTTTCCGTCGGTGTTTCCAGAAATAAAAATGTATAAGTTTTTTTCCTGTAATTCGCGTGCTATTTGTACCGCAATCTCGTTTGTCGGCGCAGCTCCTACAACTGCCGCAAATCCAGGCGCTGTGCCATCAACAAACTCTATACCTCTTTCTCGTAATATGACATCCGCAGCAGCGCCTAACCATATACCTTCAACAGGGTTAGGGCCAATCAGGTATTTGCATGCCTCTATTACCTCTTCTGCAAAAAGGGTAGCAATGCCTGCATCTAGCGCCCAGCCAAGATACGGAAGGTATATCTTTTCTTCAGGTATTGGCGGCAACAAAGCTCTTGCGTGTCCAAGCGCCACCTCACAATCCTCCAGCGTCTTCACTTTAAAGGCTGTTGCTGAGTAAATTATTGGTAGATAGTATCCCGTATCCGGAAACTCAACCTTAGCGTCTTTTCCCTTTGATTCTATCGCCTCTCTTAACTTCTCTTCTGCCTGTTTTACTATACTGTGCGCGCCCCTTATTGCAGCAGTGGCTATTATTCTAGACATTTGTAAATACTCCTATTTAAATTAAGTGAACTTTAATCTTTTTTCTAATGAGAGTGAGCAGCGCCAGGCTCAGATCCTGCCTGTGCTGTTTTCAGGTTTTCAGCATCAAGCGCACGCCTGTCAGCCATGTCATAAAGCTTTCTCTCCTTCTTCTCATTTATGCCCAACGCATCCCGCTTCTTCTCTATGTGATCTATTACGAGTTTCACAACCTTATCAACGTCCGGTTCAAACGCCCATTTTCCACCCACAATATCTTCCAGCCCCTCACTCAGGAATTTATCTACTTCCGGCGCTCCGGCTGCCGGTGACTTAGTCCCGAATATCGTAAAGACTCCACTGGAAACAAAG
>JAIQZU010000010.1 GCA_021776915.1 Candidatus Scalindua sp.
CTAACTTGGTGTATAGGAATTTCAAAGTCGGCGGGTAAGAAACCCGCCCTACAAAAATATTAAATTATTACGCGTAGGTCGGGTTTCTTACCCGACACTTGTTATCAGAAAGAATGAAGACATAAAAATTTCGCCGAAGGCTTAACTTGTGAAAAGTGTAAGCTAACAACTATAATTCATTATTGGTATAAATGCAATAAGAGAATCACCTTATATATGGGAAATATTTAATGGTATAAATGGTTCATATTATAGGTGTTAGCGTGGTTGGATATCGAAGAATCGAAACATTGTCTCTCGCCAGGACGCCGGGAGGCCGTAAAGAAAAGAAAAAAAGAGAAATTCTGCCACAGACTTTCACAGATAAACACTGAAGTCAAAAAGAAAAAAAGACTAAGATGGAAGGTAGAGGCGAAAAGACGAAATGCGAAAGACGGGTTTTTCACTCCCCGCCTGCCTGCCGGTAGGCAGGGACAAACAGCGCCGAGGACTTTCCCCGGACAAAAGGCGCCGAGGACGTTACTCGGACAACCTGTCAACTTTTAATAAATCGTTTAAATTTGAAAAAACGGTTATAAATAGCACAAATTGCTTGAATTTAGCCAAAAGTATTATATAATTTATGTAAAATACAATAAAGTAACGTAAAGCAACTCATCTCGACGTAAAAGCACTTAAAGTAACATATCAGAAAGAATAGGCACCTTTTTTTAATAAAAACACTATGAAGTCAATTAATAATGTAAAACAATTTATAGTTGAGTTGCTTAAGCTATTCCCAGAGAAAAAAGCTGATTATGCTCATATCGGTAAAGCATACTATTATGCAAATCGTTTTGCTTTAAAAGAATACGGCACTTTAGTCTCTATTCATAGATGTGCAAAATTGGATTATGGTCCTGCAATTGACAACTATAAAGAAATATTCGGCGAACTAAGAGAAGAAGATGTAATTGTAATAACAATAGTTGAAAACATACCATACATAAAACTAAAAGATGTTGATGCTAAATATACAGACTTTCCCAAAGAAGTAATTGCCAGTATAAAAAAAGCATTTTTGCAAGTAAAAGACAAAACCTTCCAACAACTCATCGACGAAACACATGAGCTTGAGTCATACAAGAAAGCGAGCATGTACGGGCAAATAGACTATTTAGACGATATCTTTACTGATGAAGAAACAAAGGAAACTTGCGAATTCCTCGATAGTATCCCCAGGTTTACATGAAAGAAGTAGTCAGAGAAATATATGCCTGCATACATGCCTCCGGTGAATCAATCAATGATTATGTAAGGGAATTTTCCAAAGTAAAAGACTTAGCCCTTGAAACAAACGGCACAAAACCAATACAAAAAGCTGCTTTTGCCCTCCATTACCTTTGTTGTAATATAAACGATAATCAATCCATGCCTGCTCTTGTCGTGGAAGGAATATTGTTGTATTGTAAAAACAAAGGCTACACATGGGAAAACAATAATTTAGAGCGCATGTATAAAAAACTGAAAACCGCTTTTGATAAAAACAAGACCGCCGAAGATATAGAATGTATATTAACAAAGTACTTGGATCGTATTAGGTAAATCTATTTATGGCCACGGGGTTTCGGCTTTCAATAAATTACCCCAAAAAAATAATCAAAAAATACCACCCATTTAAAAAGTTTCCGGGGTCAAAAGGAGTTTCATTTTCTGGTTATTAAACGGATGTTATCTACCTCAAGCCAAACTCAGATGTTTAATGATCTTTTGTTTTTCTATGCTGAGAAATCCAGTGTCCTTCTTGCGAGTTCCTTTTCAAGTGCATGTAAATCACCATTTAAATCTTTAAAAAGAGTCCTTTGTTTTCTATAAGAACAACTATGGTGTATTATCTTTACCATTAAAGATACAATAATTCTTTTTGATACATTACACAAGATGTGCTATAAACACTAAATACTTAATAAACCTATATCCAGGATAAAGAGTTATGGTTTTTTTTAATAAGTCTTAACATTATATGAGGAAATCTTATGAAATTACATGTGGTAGTTGAACAAGATGAATCCGGTTATTATGTAGCCGAGGTGCCTGCGCTTCCTGGTTGTCTTTCTCAGGGAAAAACTCATGATGAGGCGATTGCCAACATTAAGGAGGCCATTGAAGGGTGGCTCGAGGTAATGGAATCCAAACAGTCGTTTGACCGTACCAACATTATTGAAGTTGCAGTCTAATGTCCAAGAAACTAAGGCTTTGTTCTGGTAAAGAAGTTGTCCGGAAATTTCAAATAGCAGGGTGGTCTGTCGCTCGCCAAAAAGGCTCTCATGTAATGATGACAAAACCGAAATATCAGTGGACTTTATCTATTCCTCAGCACAATGAAATTGGAATTGGTCTTCTTCGGAAATTGATTCGCCAGGCAGACCTTACAATAGAAGAATTTAATAATCTGTAGTTTTTTAATATGTGTAGTTCTATTTCATACAGCTTTCACATGCACTTAACTTCATTTATCTTATAAGGTAATTGACATAAAGTAACTGTAGCCGTACCGGTGTTTTTCTATACAGAGAAATCCAGTGTCCTTCTTGCAAGTTCTTTTTCCAGTGCATGTAAATCACCATTCAGGTTCTTACAGAGAGTCCTTTGCAGGTCTGTTTCGCTTCCCTGTTCTATCATGGTTCCGGCAAAATCAAGGTGCTGTTCTGCATGAAGTTCTTTTGCCTTGGGCGCCGTCAACTCTATCAGGCGCCTGAGTTGTTCGCTGATAGTTATAATTTCTTCCGTCTCCGGTTCTACTATTTTAGCATTGAGTCCGTATCTTATAGCCTTCCACCAATTCTCTTCGAGGTATCCGGCATGAAGGTTACTTACGGGTCCTCCCGCAAAAAAACGGTCCTGGTATGTAGCTACGGCAGACTGTATCAGGGCGGCAAGTGCCCCTATACGACGAACGGATGTGGGGATATCAAAGATCCGAAACTCAACAGTACCCAGTGGCGGTTGGGGGCGAATAATCCACCATAGGTCACCGGGACGTGTTATGTCGCCTGCGGCAACGAGTTTTTCGTAAAAAGCAACCAGCTCCGGAAAGGATTTAAAGGGTGGAGCAAATTTGGTTCGAGGCATGGAATGAAACAGGTGTGAGCGTGTTGAAACCAATCCGGTGTCTACCCCATCATAATACGGTGAGTTTGCGGAGAGGGCTAATAGAGGATATGCCCATCGCCGCATTTCGTTCATGACATAGATGGCCGCCTCTTCGTTTTTTACACCGACATGTATGTGTAGCCCGAAAGCCAGCATGCGGTGGGCAATATATCCGTGATTATCACGCACCCATTGGTAATGTTCATTGTCGACGAAAGGTTGTTTCTTCCAATCAGAGAATGGATGGCTTCCGGCAGCAACAATGTTAACATTGAGTTTCTTACAGCACTCTGCCAGGACGGTTCGGCCGTTAGCTGTCTCATTGATGAGTTCGTCTACAGTTTTATAAACACCGGTACGCGTCTCTAAGACGCACTGAAGCAGTTCGTAACAAACTCTTTCCCGAAATTCGTCGTCAAGAAGCGCCATGACCCCATCGACAGAAGGCGTAAGTTCTGCCGTTTCCGGGTTGATCAAGTGGAGTTCTTCTTCTATGCCTAATGTAGGGTAGTCATTTTTCTTAAATGGTTTCATTGTTCAGATAAGAATATCTTTAGAGGCAGTGTAAATCAAGAAAAAGATGAATGAGGCAAAAGACACGAACTCTATGTTGAAATTTTATTTTTTCTCAGTCAAAGGGTTAAAGAACTTAAGATAGCTGCCGATACTTTATATATACACAAACTATTTAACATTCAAAATCTCAAAATATAATTTACTACTGATCAGTACCAGAAACCTCATGCTTAATAATAAACGGCTTTTTCCACGGACTAAGGTTAATTTCAAGGTTGGATTCGAGTTTGTTAAGTGGGACGAAACCGATCTGGATCATTGCAGGAATTCTTATGAGGCGTCTATTATTGATATTAGCGCCAAAGGTGCAAATTTAAACGCTTTGCCGGATATCAGCAACGGCCTTTTGAAGAAACTCTCTACAGGGAAAAATAAAATCCGCTTGAATTTTCTGCTAAATGAGGTGGATCCGATCAATACTTTTGCCCGCCTGGTCTGGCATGAGGAGCCGGATGGGGAAGGCTTCGAAAAACAACGGTATGGTTTTGAGTTTATCGATATTCCCGGTTCAGCCTTTGAGCGGATTAAGGAATTTGTGAATTCAGCAGGTAATTGAAATAATTTTATAAGTGGTTTTTAACCCTCTATTTAAGATTTTCAACATTAACATTCCCATATCAGCGCTTCCCCAAATCTCTCTATTACTTGTTCCCTACTTGTTCCCACGCTTTGCGTGGGAACGGCTGTTAAGACGCTCCCGCCACACGGCTAGTCGGGCAGGCTGCGTCACCACTCCATACACACCCACAACAAACATTCTTGCTGAGATAGGACCTTGTACTTGAACAACACCAATGTATTGGGGTAACCGCATATCCTGTCTTTCAGGATTGTTATGTATTTTCAAACTATTGAATGTGCTTTTAATCATGACGCAGAGCGTCAAACATTTCATTCCCACGCAGCTTGCCCGACTTGTAGCAGACTGTGTCATAATAACAAGGACAAAAGAATTAGAAGGCTTAGTAAACATGAAATGTCTTTGGTATAATATACCTCAAGAAAGGAGGTATATGAATGGCATATAGATATAGTAATCGTAAACAAATGGCTTTGTTGCC